>CAZIQF010000020.1:0-34043 GCA_964541525.1 uncultured Staphylococcaceae bacterium
ACGATAGTTGGGAACAGCAAAAATAGGGCGTCGCCAGCTCCTTTCTATATTCATTATAAAACAACCGAATGGTGTTCTGATTAATAATTGTACAAATGGAGGATTAGCTCAGCTGGGAGAGCATCTGCCTTACAAGCAGAGGGTCGGCGGTTCGATCCCGTCATCCTCCACCATGTGCCGACTTAGCGCAACTGGTAGAGCAACTGACTTGTAATCAGTAGGTTGTGGGTTCGATTCCTATAGTCGGCACCATTTTATTTATATGACTCCGTAGCTCAGTCGGTAGAGCAACTGACTTTTAATCAGTGGGTCGAGCGTTCGAATCGCTTCGGGGTCACCATCTCATATGCCTGAGTGGCGGAATAGGTAGACGCGCAGGACTTAAAATCCTGTGGTAGCAATACCGTGCCGGTTCGACCCCGGCCTTAGGCACCATTTTAATTGATTCTGGGTCTGTAGCTCAGCTGGGAGAGCACCTGCCTTGCACGCAGGGGGTCGAGGGTTCGAGCCCCTTTAGATCCACCATTTTTAAAAATAAATGGCGGTGTAGCTTAGTTGGCTATAGCGTTCGGTTCATACCCGAAAGGTCGGGGGTTCAAATCCCTCCGCCGCTACCATTCTATTACTTGGTTTGGGACCTTTAGCTCAGTTGGTGAGAGCTCCCGGCTCATAACCGGTCGGTCCTAGGTTCGAGTCCTAGAAGGTCCACCATTTATCATATATCTAAAAATACGGAGAAATACCCAAGTCCGGTTGAAGGGACTGGTCTTGAAAACCAGCAGGGTGTAACAGCCGCGGGGGTTCGAATCCCTCTTTCTCCGCCATTTTTTTTAGCGGGATGGAGCAGTTGGTAGCTCGCCGGGCTCATAACCCGGAGGTCGTTGGTTCAAGTCCTTCTCCCGCCACCAAAGGTCCTATGGTGTAGTTGGTTAACATGTCAGTCTGTCACACTGGAGATCGCGGGTTCGAGTCCCGTTGGGACCGCCATTATAATAATGTTGGCTAGATAGCTCAGTTGGTAGAGCAACGGACTGAAAATCCGTGTGTCGCTGGTTCGATTCCGGCTCCAGCCACCATTTTTAAAAATTTAAATCCGTTTTAATTGAAAAACGGATTTTTTAATTTTATGAATAAAAAATTAATAGTTGAATTGAAATAATATTTTTTCTATAATATAATTATTTATGACTAAAAATAGCTTTTTTTGGAGGGTAATATGAAAGAATACACTATAAGCTTAGATTTAGGAATTAATAATATTGGATGTTGTTAAATTTAAATATGATGGCTATTGATAAACAGGAAAAGAATACTATAAAAGTATTCTTTTTATTCTGTAGTTATAATAATTCTCTTTAAATATTTACATTGTGTAAGTGGGATAATACATTTTCCATTATAGAAACAATCTCCACACTTATTTCTTTTTCTAGTTGTTTTATTTTCTTTCATAGTTTTCTCCTTTTTATCTAGTATTTACTAATTGATAAAAAAATATACTATCAAAGTAATGAAATAAAATATTTATGATATAATAGTAACTGAGGTGTATATTATGGATAATCTTTATAATTTTAGTAATATAATGAAATATGATTTTAATAAATGTAGTAAGTGTTTATCTTGTTATAATGAATGTAAATATAAAGCATTAGAGTTTGATGGAGAAAAAATAATTTTTAATAAACTTAACTGTGTTGCGTGTAAAAAATGTATTAAGATGTGCCCTACTCATGCTTTATATTATCACATTAATGATTGTAATAATGTCGATAGTGATACTGTTGCTGTTATTCCTTATGATGCTGATCCTAATTTTTTACCATTTAGGTACAATAATGTTATTAATAATTTAATTGGTGAAAAAATCAAAGTTATTGAAACTGCTTTTGAAATGGAAAGATCATCTTCAAATAAAATTTTAGGTGAAATTACAAATCCAATTATTATTACCGATGTAGAAAATCTTCAATTAGTTTTGAAAGATACACCACTTGAACAATATTTAAGTCTAGTTAAACCATCATATTATCTTTCTAGTTATATATATCGAATGAAAAAGATGAATAAAAAATTGAAAATTGATTTTTATGGCATTCCTTTTGAATCAAAATTAGATTTTTTTGAAACCAAAATTATTGACAATATATATGACATTCCTTATAAGATGAATCATTATTATTCACCAATTGACATTCTTAATACTTATATTAATTTATGTGAATTAACCCCAACATTAGAAAATCAAATAGATGCATCTAAAACTATTAATTTAGCCTTAAGTAATAAATATTTAAATGTTAAAGTTTTATTAACTAGAAATATTGAATACTTAATGAATATCAACTATAAAGAATATGACTTTATATTTGTTCTTAAAAATGATTCATATGTGATTAATGACAATTTGTTAAAAGATCAAGAGGTAAATGAATTATATCAAAAGAACTTAAAAGCACCACTTAAAGTAAATGCTTTTTTTAGAAAGAGATAACTATGAATATATCTAAAACATTATTTAAGGCATTAACTAGATGTAGTAACGCACCAGCTTTATATAATATGTATATTAATAAAGGATTTCATGATGTTAAAGAAATTAATGGAGTTGAATTGAATACAATTGAGGCTAATCTAAATGAATTAGCAAGTGATGAGTTTGATGAATTGAAAGAAGTTGAACGTGAAATTTTTGCATCAATGTACGATGAAGAAACTGGTGAAGATCTAACGATTGTAACATCGGCTCAGTTAGAAGCATTCAGAGATGTCTTTACGGAAGTAGAAATGTTAGCTGCTGAATATATTGAAAAACTATTCTCTATGCCAGTTATTTCATCTAAAAACACTTATGAACAAAAGAAGTTTGAATATAATCATAATGGCAATAAATATTATTGTTATCTAGATGTATATATTGAAAATAAAAATAAATTGCAAATCTTTGAAGTAAAGTCAACAACATCACGAAAATTTGATGAATTAGCTTTTTCAGTTAAAAGAAATGGTAATAAGTATAACTATTTTGAAATGGATGAACATAAGATTAAACGTTGTGTATTGGAAAAATATATAGGTGAAACATTAGATGGAGTATTGATTGATCAATCGTTGATTGAAAATAAAATTAAAACTCCGCTTAATCGTTACTCAAACGTTGGCAAATATATTTTTGATATAGCTATTGAACGTAATTTCATTGAAAACTCATTTACTTCCAAAGGTTTAGCCATACCAGAAATTGAATATTATTTAGTGGTGTTAAATCATGAATATATTTATGATGGTACACAAATTAATGGAAAGAATATTTATCATACGTCGAAAGATGGTGAAGAATTATTTAAGATTTATGATATGAATTTTTTAACCAAAGCATATTTTGATTATATTGAAAATGCTAAAGATAAGTTAGAAAAAGCATTTGAACATTTAACTATATGTAATCATTGTTTAGGAAAACATTGTATGTATAAAAAGACTGATCAATGTAAATTCTTAAATATTTGTTTTTCACCATTACTTAAAGATGGAAGTATATTAGAATATACTAGTCGTAATTCTGCTTTTAAAGAACCTAATGAAAAAGGTAAATTGCAAATAGTTGATATGTATGATTTAATCAATAATGGCATATATACAATGGAAGATGCGAAAGAATATACGCATGATATAGATCAATATATTGAATTAGATTGCTATAAAAACAAGAAGCAATATTATGATTTAGAAAATTTAAAATTTTTAATTTCAAAGATCCAATATCCATTATATCATTTAGACTTTGAAAGCTATAATTGTCCACTACCTCGCTTTAAAGGTGAGAAACCATATACACAATCACTTTTTCAATATTCGCTACATATTGAAAAAAAACCATATAAATGTGATTTAGAGAAGGATCACTACGAATATTTAGCTCCTGACCATTTAGATCGAAGAAGAGAACTAGCGCTTAAGTTGATTAAAGATATTGATTTATCTCGTGGTGGTACTACGCTTGCTTATCACGCTACTTTTGAAAAGCAAAGAATTGAGGAACTTATAAAGTTATTTCCTGATTTAGAAAAAGAATTAACAGTAATTTTGAATAGTATTTTCGACTTAGAAGATGTGATTCATGCGAGTGAGAAGGTATATCAAAGATATGACCCATCATATAGTATTGATGGTAAACCTAAATTTAATTTTTATGATTCAAGGCTTCATGCTTCATTTTCCATCAAGAAGATTTTACCAATATTTACTGACCTATCTTATAGCACATTAGAAGTCAAAAATGGTACTGAAGCGGTATTAGTCTATGGGAAACTTCCAAATTATACTAATCATGAATATCAAGAAAAATATCTAGCATTAAGAAAATATTGTAGGCAAGATACATGGTCAATGGTAAAAATTTTACAAGGTATTAAAAATAAAATTGACAATACTTAAAATAAAGTATTGTCTTTTTTTATATTTATAAGTTTTGCTTCCAAATCATAGGCATTAGCATTAATAATTTCAACAGTTACAAATTGACCAATTTCTAGTTCCAATGGGCTATAAATATATATTTTGCCATCGACATCATCAGGGGCATACATATAATTTCTGCCAACATAAGCTAATTTATCAAAATCATAATCATCGATAATACAATTATAGCATTGGCCAATTAGCTTTTGATTATGCTCTAACGATATTTGTTCTTGAACTTTCATTAATTCTTTGTGACGTCTTTTAGCTGTTCTAATATTTACTTTTGGATACATATTATAAGAAGCAGTGTCTTCTTCATTAGAAAAGACAAAAGCGCCTAATCGTTCAAATTTAACTAATTTAATCAATTCAATTAATTCTTTGAAATCACTTTCTTCTTCAGTTGGAAAACCAGTGATAACGGTTGTTCTGATGATACTATCTGGAATATAATCACGAATATATTTAATGTGTTCTAGAATTAATTCCTTATTACCACGTCGATTCATTTTCTTTAAAATGCGATTCGATGCATGTTGAATAGGAATATCAAAGTATTTTGCTACTTTTTTATTATCTCTCATTTCTTTTAATAGTTCTTTGGTAATTTCATCAGGATATAAGTATAGTACTCTAATCCACTCAATACCATCGATTAGACTAATCTCTCTTAATAGATGTTCAAGTCTTCTTGAATCTTGATCTTTAAAATCAGTTCCGTATCTAGTTGTATCTTGAGCAATTAAAGTGATTTCTTTAACACCTTTGGATGCCAGTGTTTTGGCTTCTGCAATTAAACTATCAAAAGGACGACTAATAAACTTACCACGAATTAAAGGAATTGCACAATAAGCACAAAGGTTATCACAACCTTCAGCAATTCTAAGATAGGCATAATGTGCCGGTGTTGTTAAAATTCGATTATTATAGTCGAAACAATAAGATTGATTTCTATTAGTCAGTTTTTGAAATAATTCATCAATATTTTTATAGTCTCTAATTGGTAAATAAAAATCAACCTCTGGAATGTTTTTAAGTAGTTCATCTTGATATCTCTCGACTAAACATCCCATCACGACAATTTTTTTATTTTGATATTCACATATATCTAAAATTGTGTCTATTGCTTCTTGCTTAGCACTTTCAATAAATCCACAAGTGTTAATTACAATGATATCTGCTTCATTCACATCATTGGTAATTTCTAAATCATACTTTCTTGCTACTCCTAGAAATAGTTCAGAATCAATTTGATTTTTTGCACAACCTAGTGATATTAAACCTAATTTCATAATCCTACTCTTTTCCTTTAATTTATATATATATTATACACTAAAATAAAAATAAAAGCAATCTTTTTAGGTTCATACTTTTGACCTTTTACTATAAATTTGATATAATAAATATGAGATAAGGAAATGAAAGAGGGAATTAAATATGAAAAATTTTATTATTGAAACTTCAGCAAGACATGTTCACTTAACAGAAGCTGATTTTAAAGTATTATTTGGTGAAAACGCTACTTTAACTAAAAAGAAAGATTTATCACAGCCAGGACAATATGCTTGTGTTGAACGAGTAACTATCAAAGGAACGAAAAAAGATTTACCAGGTGTATCAATTTTAGGGCCATTCAGAAAAGAAAGCCAAGTAGAATTATCTGCAACTGACGCAAGAAGTATTGGTCTTGATATCGTAGTTCGTGAATCAGGAGTATTAGATGGAACTCCAGGATGCGTACTTGTAGGTCCATGTGGCGAAGTAACATTGGAAAAAGGTGTTATAGTTGCAAAACGTCATATTCACGCCACAGTTAAAGACGCTGAAGAATTAGGTGTTAAAGATAAAGAAATCGTATCAGTAAAAGTTAATACTCCAGATCGTAGTTTAATCTTTGGTGATGTAGTAGTTAGAGTAAGTGATTCATATGCTCTTGCAATGCATATTGATACAGATGAATCAAATGCTGCATTAATGGTTCCAGGCGTATTAGGTGAAATTGTAAAATAATAATTAAATAGTAAAATACAACTTTAAATTAAGTTGTATTTTTTCTTAGTGGTTTTATAGTTTACAATTATTTAAAAATATGATAAAATAGATATATCTAAAAAGAAATAGGTGATGAATATGTTATGTCCTTATTGTCATGCGGAAAATACATATGATGCTTTAACATGTGACTTTTGTATGCATGAATTACCGATGACTGATGAAAGAAAAAAAGAAATTAAGGAAAAAAATAAAATATTAAAACAAAATAAACTAAGAAATTCAATTATTAAACTAGTTGGAACCGTATTAGGAATTCTATTTTTTATTATAGTAGTTGTAGTTGCTTGGTTATTAAAGAAATAGAGGCAAGAATATGGGAAGAATAACAAAAGAAGAATTGTTAACAAAAGAATCTTACTATGATGTAATTGTTATAGGTGGTGGTCACGCTGGAATTGAAGCTGCACTTGCACCTAGTAGAATTGGTCTTAAAACTTTGATGATTTGTGGGTCTTTTAATCGAATTGGAAATATGCCATGTAATCCATCAGTGGGAGGACCAGCTAAAGGAATTCTAGTTAGAGAAATTGACGCTTTAGGTGGGCAAATGGCTAAAACAGCTGATAAAACCTGCCTTCAAACTAAAATGCTAAACTTATCTAAAGGTCCAGCTGTCTGGGCAATGCGAGTTCAATCTGATAAAATTGCATACGCTAAATATATGCAAGAAGTATGTTCTAATGAAGCAAACCTTGATATATATATTGATTTAGTTGATGAATTAATTATTGAAGATCAAAAAGTTAAAGGTGTTAAAACGATTGCTGGAATTGAAGCTTTAGCCAAAAGAGTAATCATAACAACTGGTACATATCTATCATCATGTGTAATGTGGGGTTCAACATCCATTCCTCAAGGACCAGATGGTGAACAAACCAACTATGGTTTATCAAAATCGTTACAGGACAATGGTTTTAAACTACTTAGATTAAAAACAGGTACACCACCAAGAGTATATACTGATACCATTGATTTTACAAATGCACAACTAGAAGAGGGAACACCCCTTCCTTTAACATTTAGTTATGAAACAGATCCGGCTGAAATGTTACCATTTGAAAAACAAGTACCTTGTTACTTAATTTGGACAACACCAAAAACGCATGAAATCATTTGGAAGCATATGGAAGAATCAAGTATGTATTCAGGATTAGTTACGGGAGCAGGACCAAGATATTGTCCTTCAATTGAAACTAAATTAGTTAGATTTAAAGAAAAGGAACGTCATCAAATTTTCTTAGAACCAGAAAGTTCAACGTTAAATGAGACATATATTCAAGGTTTTTCAACATCAATGCCTCATGATGTTCAAGATGAGATGATTAAATCACTTCCTGGATTTGAAAATGCCAAGATTGCAAAATATGCATATGCAATTGAATACGATGCAATTGATCCGATTCAATTATATCCAACATTAGAATCAAAATTAGTAAAAGGACTATACTTTGCTGGGCAAGTAAACGGAACTAGCGGATATGAAGAAGCAGCAGCACAAGGAATTATAGCAGGAATTAATGCAGCTTTAAGTGTAAAACAAAAACCAGAATTAGTTCTAAGAAGAGATGAAGCATATATTGGTGTATTAATTGATGATTTAGTAACAAAAGGTGTCATTGATCCATACCGAATGCTTACATCGAGAGCTGAATATCGACTTTTACTTAGACATGATAACGCTGATCAAAGATGTATTAAATATGGATATGAAGCAGGCTTAATTAAAGAAGACAGATATCAAAGATACCTTGCGAAAATTGAAAGAATTAAGCAAGAAAAAGCTCGTTTAGAAGATTTAAGAATTACACCAAAAACTGAAATTAATGATTATCTAGCGGCACTTCCTTCAGCCATTTTAAAAGATGGTATTAAAGCGATTGACTTAATGAAACGACCAGAAGTTCATTATGATGATATTGTTAAAATGTGCCATTTAGAAAATCCACTAATTTATCCTGAATCTGAACAAATTGATATTGAGATCAAATATCAAGGCTATATCGATAAAGCTTATAAAGAAGCAAAACGGGTCTTAAAACTAGAAACAGTTGTGATACCAGCTGATATCGATTATAATCAAATCCCTAATTTAGCTAGTGAAGCAAGAGAAAAACTTAATCAAATCAGACCATTAACGATTGCACAAGCTAATCGAATTAGTGGTGTAAACCCCGCTGATATCTCCATTCTATTAGTTTATTTAGAGAGTAGAAGAAATAAAAATGAATAAAGAACAATTAGAACAATTATTAAAAACAACATTTGAAAATATGACAACTATTTCATTAAATCAACTTTATCAATACTATCAAATGTTAGAAGAATCATCAAAAGTTATGAATTTAACAACTATTACAAAGTTAGAAGATGTATATATCAAACACTTTTATGATAGTTTGCTTTTAAGTAAAGTTGTTGACTTAAATCAAGATTTGACATTGGCTGATATTGGTACGGGAGCCGGTTTTCCAGGATTAGTTTTAAAGATTGTTTATCCGCATTTAGATATCACCCTAATTGAACCAACGACTAAAAGATGTAATTTTTTAAATAAAGTAATTGATTCATTAAACTTAAAAAAGATTCAAGTCCTTAATGAAAGAGCAGAAAATTTATCCGAAAATTATCGTAATTCTTTTGATATTGTTACTGCTAGAGCCGTTGCAGGACTAAATATTTTAAGTGAATTATGTGTTCCATTTGTCAAAGTAAATGGCTTATTTATTGCGTTAAAGGGTAGTAGTTATGAAACGGAACTAGTAAATAATCAGAATGCAGAACAAAAATTAAAGATCAAATTGAATCAAATAAGAAGTTTTGATTTGCCAAATGATTTAGGAAAAAGAACGTTACTAACTTACTTCAAAAAAGAAAAAACACCAAATATCTATCCAAGAATTTATCCAAAAATTAAAAAAAATCCGTTATAGAAAGGAACCATATATGGGTAAAATTATCTCAATAGTTAACCAAAAAGGTGGGGTGGGAAAGACTACCACAACCATTAATTTAGGGGCAGCACTAGCTTATGAAAACCAAAAAGTTTTAATTATTGACTTTGATCAACAAGCTAACGCCACTAAAGGAATAGGAATTAATCGTGAAGATATTTTATTTGATATTAGTGATTTTTTCACACATATTGGCTTACTTAAGAAAGCAATTATGAAAACCAGCATTAATAATTTATCAATTATACCCGCGACAATTAAACTTGCAAATGTTGAAGAATCGCTATATACCATTGCAAATAATGAATATTTACTAGATCAAAAATTAAAACAAATCAAAGATGACTATGATTATATTTTAATTGATTGTCCCCCATCGTTAGGCTTAATTGTTGATAATGCTTTATACGCCAGTGATTCGGTTTTAATTCCGGTTGAATGTAGTTTTTATGCTTATGATGCGTTAACGCAAATGGTTAATAAAATTGATAAGATTCAAAAAGAAAAAGCCATTGAAGTAGAAGGAATCCTTATTACTAAATTAGATAACCGAACAACAATTGGCTATGATATTATTGATAAAGTTAAATTCTTATTTCCTAATAAAATTTTTAAAACAATTATTACATATTCTAGTCATATTCAAATCGCACCATCAACTGGTAAAAGCGTATTAGAATATTCAATCAACTCCAGAGGGGCAAAAGAATATAAAGCATTAGCACTAGAAATCTTGAACTTAGGTGGTAAAAATGATTGATGTAACTTTAATTAAAATTGATAGTATTCTAGAATTTAAAAAGCCTCATCCATGTGGAGGAAAAACATGGAAAGTCCTAAGAATTGGAATAGACTTTAAACTAGAATGTATGACTTGTAAAAGACAAATTATGATTGCAAGAGTTGATGCAGTAAAAAGGATTAAAAAAATCGTTGAATGATAAAAAGTAGACTAATTAAAGTCTACTTTCTTTTTTTTGCAAAATTTTATTTCTTCTGTCATTATAATAAAAATAATAAAATAAATAGATTAAATGGAGAAGAATATGATTAAAAAAATAAATTTAATTTTAATATCAATTGGGATTGGTTTAACAATCAATTATAACTTTGGTTATATTATGTTGTTACCAGTAATCCTTTTTTACTTACAAAAAGATTTAAAAACATTATTTTATGTAGTACCATCACTTTTAATTACGACTTTGATCTTTAAAAAATCGGTCTTAATTTATTTACTAATTACGATAGCATTAATTAGTATTTTATATTATTGTATCAACCAACTAAAAAGTAAGCCGATTAAAATTTTACTAAATACCCTCGCTTTAATCGTAACTAATATTAGTTTTTTCTTAATGACAAAAACCACACTCAAACTATCACTAATCATTATCTTAATTTTGATTTCGGCTTTTATTTGGTTATTCTTATATTTTGAAGATTATTTGTACATTAATAACTTACTTAAACAGCAAGCGTTGTATACTGAACATATTATTGTGATTATTGCTGTGTTGGGCGCTTCCACCATTACCCTAAAAAACATTCAACTCGGAATTATTTTTGCAGCTTATTTTGTAATCTATTATTCCCGAAGTTATCATAATATTTATTCATTAATTTTAGGTGTAATTCTATTTTTAATTGAATACTTAGGATTTGGGATTAATGAATCAATCTTAATCTTACTATTTTGTACATTTTACTTTTTTGACTATAACTATCTCTTCTTTTTAATTAACTTAATCTTAATTGTTTTTTTACTTACATCAGAATTATTTGCAGAAGCTTATCTGTTTGTATTAATGTTATTGTTGGTTTTATTTGAATTAATGTGGATCTTAATTATTAAGAAAAATAACTTAAAAACAATGAGCGATGAATTGATGTATGATCTTAAAATGAATTCGATTACTACCGAATATCAAGCATTTACAATGTTTTTAGATTACTTTATTACTACTTTTAAAAATACCAAAGAATATAGTGATCAAATGAAAAAAGCAATTGAATGTCTTACAAATAGACACTGTGATCATTGTAGTATTCAAAGTGAATGTTATAAAAATAATAAACATCATTTAGTTTACGAATTTAAAAACTTAATTGAAAATAGTCCGACCAGCAAAGAATTTAAAAATAATTGTCCATCGTTCAATGAATTAAGCAAAACCGCTTTAATGCTATCTAAACAAATGAGTACAAAAAGCAGTTCAACTAATGAAATTTTATTAGCAGTTTTAAATGAAACTAAACAAGTATTAGATAAATATCAAGAAGACATTGAATCAAAACAAATTTTAGACTATCTTGAATTAAAAAATTTCCATACATCAATGTATGAATCAACTTTTAGAATCAAAGACATTAAATATCATAAAATCTATAAAGATGATTTGAATATTGACATCATTGTATCGAAAAACGAATTAAATAATCATCAAGACTTAATGACTTTTATTACATCACTTTTTAATATGCCAGTTACTATCAGTAAAAAAGAAACAGAAAAAGAATACATCTATACCATATTACTAAAAGAAAAATTTCATATTCAGTATGGATATGGATCACTTTCATCAAAACAAAATGAACTATGTGGAGATAATTACTTGATTAAAAGTTACAATAATGGACACTTTTTAGCAGCAATCTCGGATGGAATGGGAAAAGGATATAAAGCCTTTGAAGATAGTAAAATAGTTTTAGAAGCACTAGATTCACTTTCGTTTTGTTCAACATCACTTAAAACCAATATTGAAATTCTCAATTTACTATATATTCTCCAAGGTTACACTGAACGATATAGTACGATTGATGCAGTAGACATTAATCGTACTAATTATGAGGCATATATTTATAAATTAGGAGCTTCATCAAGTTATATTTTTCATGAAGATAATACTTTTACGAAAATAGAAAATAAATGTTTACCTTTAGGAATTGAAGAAGATATTGTTCAACATGCTATTACACTTAAGAATAACGATTTAATTTTACTTACAAGTGATGGAATTTTTGAAAATATTTTAGAAGAAACACCGCTACTTGATCTAATCAACAGTATCAAAAAAGAACCACCACAAAAGATTGTTTATGAAATTTTAGAATATATGTTACATACTAAAGTTAAGGTTAGAGACGATATGTCGATCATTATTCTAAAAGTTACTGCAATCAATTAAATTCTCCCATCCATCTTTTAATTCCACCATAAACACAAATTGTATCGTAACCTAACGTATCTAAATAGTTACATACTGATTCCGCCATTTCATCATTATAGTCGATGACATAATAGGGTTTAGCAATCATTCTTAGTGGATTAGCATTGTATTGAATTAAATCTCCTGGATAATTAATCGAACCAGGAATATGATACTCATTAAATTGAGTATCATTTCTTACATCAAGTACTAATAAATCATCATTAGTTTGATAAAGCGTAAAAAAATCATAAATTGAAATGTCTTTTTTCATATAGTTAGCCTCCTAAAATAAAAAACAGATATTAAAATTTAAGCATAAAATAAAAAATTATGTTAAAATAATACTAGGTGATAAAAATGTTAGAAAAATTAAAACAAATCTATCGTAATCAAATCAAAGAAAATATTAATGAATATGATTATAATAACTATTATTATTTTTACAAACCCAATTCTAAAGAATTATTTGGAATTGAAAAAAGTATTTCACTAAATGAATATGAATTAATTAAAACCAATTATATTGAAAAAAAGATTTATACAACCAATGAATATAATCAAAAAATTTATGAATATTTATTTGAAAATCAATCATATCCGTTTAGTAAGAAAGCCAAAATTATTGTTATCGATTTGATTGATAGTGAGTTTAAAGAAATTTTGAAAAACTTTTTCAAAGAAGTAGAAATGATTACGATTGACAATCTTAGTGTAGCATTTTGTTTTGATAGCTATAACTTAGATTTAAACAATTTCCAAGAAGCACTTACCTTTGATTTAGGAATTAATTTTCATCTTCATGATGGAATCTATATCAATAAAGCAGTTAAAGGTGAAATCTTACTTAGTTATTTAACCTTAATAAAGCAACACATAAATAATAGTCAAGATGAATACAGTGATTTAACAACGCCACTTTTTACTAAGAATGAAGATTTAAACTTATCATACTATCAAATCATCGATGAGTATGTCATTAGCCCGATTCTAAAAGATGTCTTCACCAAAGATATGATTCTAACTTATTTTAAAAATGACTTAAACGTATCTAAAACCGCCAAAGATTTATATATCAATCGAAATAGTTTATTGAATAAATTTGAGACAATTTATAAAGAAACGGGTTTAAATTTACAAAAATTTTCTCATGCTTGTAGTATCTATACTATTTTAAAATATCAAGGAAAGTAAGATTGTGGCGACAATTATTAAAACCAGAAAAGGTACACATATTATTACTGATATTGAATATGGGGAAATTAAAGCTGATGTGTATGTTCATGATTTAGAAATTAAAACTTTAGATGAAGCCTTAAATTCATTTAAAATTGTTATTGGGAAAAATATTAGTGGTAGTTATCATTTTACAAAGCCAGTAGAAATCATAGCTATCACTAAAACTTCGCTTAGTACTATTACTATCAGTGCTTTTTGTATTTTAGATCATCTAGATATTGATACTTTAGTGATTGAAAGTCCATGTATTATTATTAATTCACAAATCAATCAAGTAATTATTAATTGTCCTCAAGCATTTATTCTTTTAAAAAACAATATCATTAAGACTTTAGATATATCTAACATTGGTGTGTTTGATATGAGTTTGCATCTTGAAAACAATCATTTGTTAAATCAAATTATTTTAAAAGCATTTAGCAGTAATGATACAAATACTACAATTTATTTTAACGAAAATATGCTTCACCAAAAAATTTATCTAGATGAGACTTTTAATCCTAATTTTAAAGGATGTATTACCGTTTATCATAATTATTATACTAATTATGATGGCAAGTTTATTCAAACTAATCACCCAGAATTAATTTTATATAAAGACAATTACACATATGCTAATGAAAAAATCAGTTATTTTGATAACGAACTATATGCAAAATACATTGGATATCATCGAAAATATCTATTCAACGCCCCTACTACATTTAAAATGTTAGATTACCAACAAGTTAGAGAAACAATTAAACTTCCTGATTACCAAAAATTAAATCTACAAAACATTCCTCAATATGTAAGTTATGAAAATGATCCTGCTTTAAATGTCGGATGTGAAGCCACCGCTTGTGCCATTGTTCTATCATATTTACTCAAACAAAAAGTAACTAAAAATCATCTTGCATCACATATGGAACAAGCTAAGCCCAATGAAAAATCCTTTTGGGAAGCATTTATTGGTGATATCTACCAAGATGGTTGGGGGTGTATGTCGAGTGTTAGTGTAAAGGCAATCCAATCTTTTTTAAACACAAACAATTTAACTGAAAAATATGAAGTAATTAATCTAACTAATACACCATTATATGAATTACTTAAATATCTAACGCTTGGTTTACCAATTATTGTTTGGGCAACGATGGGAAATGATCAAACAATGGATCATAAAAAATATGGTTCAACTATTTTTAATGTTAATGGAGAAACATTGTATTGGCCAGGAAGAGATCATTCTTTAGTTATCGCAGGTTATAACCGATTAACCAATGAAATTTTTTTAGCTGATCCAGAGGTTAATAATCAATCACTTAGAGTCAGAAAAATCTTTGAATTTGAAAATCGATTTGCTGAATTATATTCACAAAGTATTGTAATTATACCTAAAAGCCAACAAATTGTTAAAAAGCACGAAAAATAAAAAACAAAATGTTTATAGATAATTAAAAATAATTATGATATAATACTAATGTAAAATAAAAAAATAGGCAAAAATGTCTTTAAAAGAAAGGTAAAAACAAAATGGCAACAGTTGAATTAAGAAACATTAACAAAATTTATGACAACAATGTGCAAGCAGTATTTGATTTCAATTTAAAAATCAAAGACCGCGAATTTATCGTATTCGTAGGACCTTCAGGTTGTGGTAAGACAACAACATTAAGAATGGTAGCAGGATTAGAAGAAATTACTTCTGGTCAATTGTTAATTGATGATGAAGTAATGAATGATGTTGCTCCAAAAGACCGTAATATTGCAATGGTATTCCAATCATATGCCTTATACCCACATATGACAGTTTATGATAACATGGCATTCGGTTTAAAATTAAGAAAATTTAGTCGTGATGAAATTGATCGTCGTGTTCAAAACGCTGCTGAAAAATTAGGTTTAAAACCATATCTAGATCGTAAACCTGCAGCTTTATCAGGTGGACAAAGACAACGTGTTGCGTTAGGTCGTGCCATCGTGCGTGATGCAAAAGTATTCTTAATGGATGAACCTCTATCTAACCTAGATGCAAAACTTCGTGTACAAATGAGATCAGAATTAATTAAAATCCATGAATCTTTAGGAACAACAACTATTTATGTAACCCATGACCAAATTGAAGCGATGACAATGGCATCAAGAATTGTTGTTATGAAAGATGGATGGATTCAACAAATTGGAGCTCCAAAAGATATTTACGATAATCCTGCTAACGTATTCGTAGGTGGATTTATTGGGACTCCACCAATGAACTTTATCAATGGTCGTGTTGGTGAAGATGGTGTATTTGAATGTGGAAACCAAAAATTTGGTGTAGAACGTCTTGCAGTTCCTGAAAAGCAACTTGCGTTATTAAAAGAAAAGAATTATATCGACAAAGATATTATTTTAGGTATTCGTCCTGAAGCAGTATTTGATAGTGAAGAAGATATCGCAAAATATCCTCAATGGGCAATTGAACGTAAAGTTGACGTTTCAGAATTATTAGGTGCTGAGTCACAAATTACAGTTAAACTTCCTGGTACAGATCGTGCTGGTCAAAGCTTAACTGCTAAAGTTCCTGCACGTGTAGATGTTCATATGGGTGACACAATTAAACTTGCTTTAAATATGAACAAATGTCACTTCTTTGATCCTGAAACACAAGTAAGAATTAAGAGAGACTAATTCTAAGATGTTAAATGTAGATGTGCTTTATTTAATTAAGAATAATCGCTCTACAGATATTGTTTATTTCAATCAAACTATAAATATATTAGAAACTATTGATAACATCTTGAATCGTGAATGCTTAAAAACATTATCGACACTTGATGGTCGGATTAATGCTATTAAACAAGCATATCACATAAAAAAATTAGTTCCTGTCTACTTAAATGATCAACTTATTTTACAACCACTTTATTCTAAAAAAAGTTGGATGCAGATATATATAAATGTTTGTAAGATCAAAGCATTAGAAGTAGCAGATAAAGGAACGAAAATAAATTTTAATAATAATATAATTCTTGAAGTAGAAATACCATATCCAAGAATTAAACAATATTTAGAGAAATGTTTAAAAATTAAGAAAAATCAATTCAATAAATACGAAAGAGGAAAAATTTATTATGGCAAAGAAAAATATTAGAGACATAGAATTAAAAGGCAAAAAAGTTTTAATGCGTGTAGATTTCAACGTACCAATGAAAAATGGTGAAATCACTGATACAAATCGTATTGTTCAAGCTTTACCTACAATTAATTATGCATTAGAACATGGTGCTAAAGTAATTTTATTCTCACATTTAGGTCGTGTAAAAGAAGAAAAAGATTTAGCTAAGAACGATCTTGCACCTGTAGCAAAAAAATTATCTGAATTACTTAAAAAAGAAGTTAAATTCGTTAACGCAACACGCGGCAAAGAATTAGAAGATGCTATTGCTAATATGGCTGAAGGTGAAGTTGTAATGTTCCAAAATACTCGTTATGAAGATTTAGATGGTAAAAAAGAATCTAAAAACGATCCTGAACTTGGTGCATATTGGGCAAGCCTTGGTGATGTATTCGTAAATGATGCCTTTGGTACTGCTCATCGTGATGCTGCTTCAAATACTGGTATTGCTGCAAATGTTAAAGGTGAAAGTGTATCAGGTTTCTTACTAGAAAAAGAGATCAACTTTATTGGTGGTGCAGTAGATAATCCTGCTCATCCATTCGTTGCAATCCTAGGTGGTGCTAAAGTATCAGATAAGATTTCAGTAATTGAAAACTTATTAAACAAAGCAGACAAAGTTATGATTTGTGGTGCTATGGCTTATACATTCTTTAAAGCACAAGGCTTAGAAGTTGGTAAATCAAAATGCGAACTTGATTATGTTGACTATGCAAAAGGATTACTAGAAAAAGCTAATGGTAAAATCGTATTACCTGTTGATGTAGTCGTTGCAAATCCAAGTGATGAAGCAGTTGCTGAAGATTTCTTTGGTGCAATCGCAAATTGTGAAACTAAAGTAGTTAAAGTATCTGAAATACCTGCTTCATGGCAAGGTCTTGATTGCGGTCCAGAAACAATTAAAGAATTTGCTCATCAATTAGAAGGAGCTAAAACAGTTGTTTGGAATGGTCCTGCTGGTGTATTTGAAGTTGAAAAATTTGCAGTTGGTACTAAAGCAATCTGCGAAACTCTTGCTTCATTAAAAGGTGCTATCACAATTATTGGTGGTGGGGACTCAGCTGCAGCAGCTATTTCAATGGGTTATGAATCTAAATTCTCTCACATCTCAACTGGTGGTGGAGCAAGTTTAGAATATCTAGAAGGTAAAACTCTTCCAGGTGTTGCATGCCTAGATGACAAATAAGAGGAACACTAAATATGAGAAAACCTATTATTGCTGGTAACTGGAAAATGTTTAAAACTCGTGATGAAGCATTAGAATTCATCTACGCAGTAAATAATGATTTACCTGAAAATGATTTAGTTGATAGCGTTGTTTGTGCGCCATTTACAGTATTACGTGACCTAGTAAAACGTCAAGGTAGTAATTTAAGAATTGGTGCTCAAAATATGCATTTTGAAGAAAATGGGGCATTCACTGGTGAAATCGCTCCAATCATGCTTGAATCATTAGGTGTTAGCTATGTTATCATCGGTCACTCAGAAAGACGTGCAATGTTCAATGAAACTGATGAATCATGTAATAAAAAATTACATGCAGCATTTGCTCATCATTTAATACCAATTCTATGTGTAGGAGAATACCTAGAACAAAGAGAAGATGGTTCTTGGAAATCCCTAATTAAAGGTCAAATTGAACAAGACTTAAATGGCTTATCAAGTGATCAAGTAAAAGAATTAGTAATTGCATATGAACCAATTTGGGCCATTGGAACTGGTAAAACTGCTACTCCACAAATTGCCGATGAAACTTGTGGATACATCAGAAGTATTGTTGCAGATTTATATGGCAATGATGTAGCTGATGCCATTCGTATTCAATATGGTGGAAGCGTCAAAACCTCAAACATTGATGAATTAATGGCACAACCAAATATTGATGGTGCATTAATTGGTGGTGCAAGCCTAAATGCTGCCGACTTCAAAGTGTTAGTTAAAGCTGCAGTTAAATAGCAAACCAATAATGAAGAGACAAGTTTGATATAAAACTTGTCTTTTTTTATCATTTGTGGTACAATATATATACATAAATATAAAAAGGAATAGAACTATGAGTAATCGTTATCAACAATTAAAAAAAGAAAATGATTTATTATTATCATATTTAGGTGATTCCTATCAGCACCTTGCAACTATCTATGTAAAAAAAGCAAGAGGTTACGCTGTACCCAGTGAAGATACAGAGATTAAAATCAAACTTGTCTTGACAGAACTCACAAAATATGATGAAGAAGGAATCCATATTACCCAAGTAATTCCTAGTGAAACGGAATATATTGAAAAAAACATTAGATTATTATCTAAAAAATATAAAGATCCAGATCGAATCAAAGGTATTATTTGGGTATGTATTATTATTATTGCATCAATTGCATGGATAGCAATAGGAAAATATTTTGCTCAATCAGTATCTTATGACTCACCAAAAGAATTTCATATTGCTAGAGTAGTAGAAAAAAATGACAAACTAGAAATAACACTCAAGTGGCGAGAAGTTGCAAACGCAAATTCATATGTTGTCTATTATGAAACAGATAATAATAAATCAGCAGAGCGAACAGTTGATACAACTGAATATACCTTCACCATCGAAAAAGGTAAAACCTATACTTTTTATGTATATACTAAAAATAACTCAGTCTTTGGATCATCAGATCCTACATCAGTTATTTACGATGGTGAGAATAACTAAATATAGCCATTTAGTTGACTAAAACTTAAAAAAAGAGTATAATATATAAGGTGCAGATAAAAGCAGCATTCATTTGATTAATAGATTTTAGATAATCACAAAAAAGAATTTTGGATGTTAGTAGTCCCGCTGCTTAGGCGAAAGCAATTAGATTGTCTATCCTGTTGTTTAATTTGAAGTTTTTATCTCACAAACAAAAAATAAAAATATCAAAGGAGAAAAAACAATGGCACGTTATACTGGTCCATCTTGGAAGATTTCAAGAAGATTAAAATTTTCGATTTTAGAAAATGGAAAAGAATTACAAAAGAGAGCATATGCTCCAGGTCAACATGGTCAAAGAAGAGTTAAATTATCTGAATATGGCCTACAATTACAAGAAAAACAAAAAGTTCGTAATGTTTATGGAATGAACGAAAAACAATTCTATAATACATTCGTTAAAGCTGGTAAATTAAAAGGTAAACATGGTGAAAATTTCTTATTCATGTTAGAATCAAGACTAGACAACTTAGTTTATCGTTTAGGTTTTGCAACAACTCGTCGTCAAGCTAGACAATTAGTTAACCATGCTCATGTATTAGTAGATGGTAAAAAAGTAGATATTCCTTCATATATCTGCAAACCTGGTCAAACAATCAGTTTAAAAGAAAGTTCAAAAGGCTTATTAATCGTTAAAGAAGCTTTAGAAAACACTGTTGCAAGAGTTCCATTTGTTTCATATGATGAAAATACGCAAGTAGGTACATATGTACGTCTACCTGAACGTTCAGAAATTTTACCTGAAATTAAAGAAAACTTAATCGTTGAATTCTATAACAGATAATCAATAAAATAAAAAAATAAGCAGTAAAAAACCTTGTAAGAAACTATCTTACAAGGTTTATTTTTTATTTATCAGTTAGGAGTCTTAACACTAGTAGTTTCAGTAAAGAACTTTAGATCACCACGTTTACAAGCAATAATTGTAATCTCATATTCGGTATTAGGATCTAAACCAGTAATATCATAGCTAGTATTAGCACCATTTTTATGTAGGAATGAACTATGATATTCACCATTTACATATACTTTAAAATCATAAATTGAATACCTAATTTCAATAGGTAGTTGATCAAAACTAATATGTACGGTAGTTGCAGAAGTCGCATTAGCAGTTAAATTAATTGGAACATGTTTATTTAATTCAAATGTCTTATATTCAATAGTACCATCGTTAAAGATAATTTCCATTTCAAAGTTATAATCATACCCATCAACAACATTATCAAATGTAAGCGAACGATATGAAGAGCTAGGAAATACTGAGAAATCCACTAATTCTTTTCTTAATGTTTCAGTAATATTAACCTTCTTAACATTGCCATAGAAATATTCAGACCAAGAGAATTTAACTTGGTTTGTTTCAGTTAATTCTTCAAAGGTAATCGAATCAAGTAATTCTTGTTTGTCTTTTTCATCAAATGGTGTATGCGTACGATTAGTAACAAAACGTTCACTAATAATAGTACCATTAGCACGAATGGAAGTGATAGAAATACCTGCATCAGTAATATCAATAATATAGCCACGGGCTTCATTAATGGCGTTACTAGGAGTTGAAGCACTCTTAATTCCACCGAATGCACCAGTAAGATATGTTGTACCTAAGTATGGATCAGTTGTTTGAGCACCTTCATAATAATTACTAAAGTAACCTTCACCATGATAGTGACCAGATAGAACTAAATCAACTGAATATTTATCAAATGTATCAATAAAGTTTTGATCATAATCGCCATTATTATAATTAACTGGACAATGGAAACAAACAACTGAATATTTATATTCTTCATTTTCTAATAAATCTTGCATCCATTTAAGTTGTTCATTATAACCAGCTGAACGAATATTATCAATTAAAATAAATAAAGTATCATTATGTTTGAACCAACAAGAAGCACCTAATAATGCTTTAGGACCATTAAGCGGTGAAGAACTATATACTGCAAAATAATCTTTAGTTGACATATTGATTTCTTTTTCATAATATTCATGATTACCAGGAACCCCAACATATGGTAAGTTTTTTAAGTTTCTCGCATATTCAAAGAAGATATTCCAAATGTCATCATTACCACCAGTATCAACTAAATCACCAGCATGAAGGACAAAACTAATATTAGGATTAACTTTAAGAGCTTGTTCAATTGTGTCTTCAGAAACTGCTGCTGAATCAGACCCACCAGTAGTGCCAGTATAATAATGAACATCAGCTAAGAATATAAAGGATGTATGTGAATCACCACCAGCAGTTCTAAAGTGATATATATCTGAATAAGTATCGTCACCATTGTTAATTTTATAGATATATTCAGTGTTTTCACTTAAACCTGTAACATCGATATTCCAAACATTTCTTGGTTCCCATTTTACAACCGGATTATCAGTTAAATTTTCATAATAATAGCCATTACCATAATAGGCAGTAGCATTTTCAAAATTAACATCACTTGCAAGTGTAACTAATGCATAGGACTTGGTGTTTTTGATATTATAGTGAATATGATACATTGTTGAAGCATCTTCACCAGGAGCACCAATAATCGCTTTAGCTTCATAAACTTCTTCTTCTAAGCAATGATGTAAAACATTAACAGTAATTGATTTACTAATCGCTGGATAATCTTTTGCTTGAATTGTAACATAAGTTATACCAGCAGTTAAACCAGTTAAGACATTATTATTAAATGTAGCGATCCTTTCATCACTAGAGATATATGTAACATCTTGTGATGCAGCACTAGGAGTGATTGTTGCGTTAAATTCTAAAGTATCATCAATATAAATACTTACTTCTTCTTCAATATTTAAATCTATTCCTTGAGGAAGAGGTTTTTCAACTTTAATATCACAACTAGCAGCTACTTTTTTATTAACAGTAGAAGTAGCAGTAATAGTTGCAGTTCCTTCTTTTAAAGCAGTTAGTTTACTATCTTTAATTTGAACAACATCACAAGAAACACTCCAATCAACATCTGCGACTGCATCAACAGGGGTAACTGTTACACTTAAATCAATAACATCACCAATATAAATTGTTTCTTCACTTAAGTTAATGGTTAACGAAGTAGGACTATTTTTACCACATTTACTTTTACAACCAACACTTAATAATAAGATAACAGCGATTAAGCTAGCGGTTATCTTAAATAATTTAGTTTTCATTTCTTATCAATTCTCCTTTAACTAAAAGTCTTATACTTTATTATACAACAATTAATAATAATTTTTTTAAATTTAGGTAATATTTTTTAATTAATAAAAATTTAATTTCCTTCATTATTAAACTGTAGTTAAAAAATAAAAAACTAATTCATAGTAAAAAGTATCAAAACTAGATATAATAATAACAAGATAATTAAAACAATTTACGGAGGAAAAATATGATAACTAGATTTGAACAACTACAATCAACCAAAATTGAAAAGATGAAAGGTGGTACAAATACGGCAATTTTACATAAAGTAATCGATTTACCTCAAAATCTAAATGTATATGCTAAAATTATTCTAGAACAAGGATCATCAATAGGACTACACACCCATATTGAAGATGAAGAAATTATCTATGTATTAAAAGGACATCCTAAAATTATCGATGATGGACTTGAACAACGACTAAATCCAGGGGATATTAATATATGTCTACGAAATCATACCCATACAGTCATTAATGATCAAGAAGAAATAACAGAACTACTAGCAGTAGTAGTGAAAAAAGGGGAATAAGAATATGGACAATTATAATATGTATAACTTTTTAAATAATCTATCATTTACCAGAATGGGAGGAACAGAAGAAGAACTAAAAGCAGCAAATCTAATTAAAGCTCAAATCGAAAATTTTGGAGGAAATGCTGAACTATTTAGTTTCCCTATTACATCATTTAAGATTAATCAAGCAAGCCTAAAATCAATCAATCAAGAATATAAAGTATCAGGAATCAAAGGTAGTGGTAATATTGATATGACATTACCATTTTACTATATGGAAACAACACTTGAAACTGATAAATATCAAATTGAAGGTAAGATTGTTTTAATTAATGGAATAATGAATAAAAAGATTTATCAAAAATTATTAAAATACCATGCAGCTGCATTCATCTCATATTCTGGTGATATCACCGATAATGAAACCAATAGTGATTTAGAAAACAAAGAATTACGTGAAGTTTTAAGAAAAAAAGGCGTTATTCCTGGTGTTCATTTAAGAACTAATGATGCAATTAAATTAGTGCGAGAAAACCCAACTAATCTTACAATCAAATTAGAACAAACTGAAGTGATCAAAGAATCACACAATGTCATCGCTGAAATCAAAGGCATAGCCCATCCTGATGAAATCATTACGATTACCGCTCACTATGATTCGGTAGAATTTTCTAAAGGAGCGTATGATAACGGAGCAGGAAGTGTCTTAATTTTAAAACTATTTGAACATTTCATGCAACATCAACCAAAACGAACACTAAGATTTATATGGTGTGGATCAGAAGAATTAGGATTGCTGGGATCAAAAGCCTATGTCAATAGTTTAACTGAAGCAGAATTAAATAAAATTATATTTAATATTAATGTTGATGTAGCTGGAACTGTTTTAGGTACAGAATATGCCGTAGTAACAGCAGAAGAAGCTTTTGTTAACTATATTGAATACCTATCAAAAGAAATTGCTTTTCCAATTGTTACAAATCAAGATATCTATTCATCAGACTCCATTCCATTTGCTGATAAAGGAATTCCTGCTGTAAATCTAATGCGTTTTGGTAGTAGAGGTGCAGCTCATATTCATGATCGTCATGACACAATGAGTTTTATTAGTGAAGCATCACTAGATCATACATACCATTTCTTAGAATATCTAGCTACTAAATTAATTAATGCTGATACTTTCTTAGTCCAAAGAAAAATGCCAGATAGTCTAGTAAAAAAGATTGATGAATATCTATTCAAGAAAGAAGATAAAGATGAATAAATACCACTTTTTAGAACAATTATTAAAAACTCATTCGCCATCAGGCTATGAAATCAATATTCAAAAGCTCCTAATGGAAGAATTAAAGGATATCAAAGATGATGTTATCACCAGTCAAAATGGTAATGTCGTTCATATTTTAAATAAAAATGCAAAAACAAGAATTTTATTAGCCGCTCATATTGATGAAATTGGCTTAATTATCAATAAGATTAATCAGGATGGAACATGTAATCTAGAACGGATTGGTGGGGCTAGACCCCATATGTATGCTGGTCAACATGTCGTTATCTTAAATGGAGACCAAGAAGTAAAAGGCATTATTGGATATACCCCAAAAATGAATAGTTTAAAAATATCTGATTTAATTTTAGACTTAGGAACATCATCAATGGAAGCAACAAAAAAATTAGTAAGAGTTGGGAATCCTGTAGTAGTTGACCGAAGTTATACATATCTAGCGAATAATACCCTTGCAGGGAAGGCCTTAGATGATAAACTAGCAGTATATATCTGTAGTGAAGTATTTAAACGCTTAAAGAATGACACTCAACACGGGATCTATTTTGCTTCAACAGTCGGTGAAGAAACAACAGGTAGAGGAGCTACTACTGCAGTCCAAGAAGTAGAGCCTACATTAATTATCTGCTTAGATGTAACCTATGCAGCAGATTTGCAATATGCTGATAACTTATCAGGTGAAGTAGCACTAGGCAAAGGGATAACTCTAGTTGAAGGTTCACTAATGAATAAGCAAATCCACAATCGATTTATTAAAATATGTGAAGACTTAAATAAACCATACCAAATTGAAGTTGCACCATCAAGAACATATACCGATGTTGACTCAATGCATGCTTACTTTAAAGGAACACCAACCTATTTAATTAGTATTCCATTAAGGTATATGCATTCTTCAGTAGAACTTTGTAATCTAAATGATATTGAAGATATTATTGAAGTAATAACAACATTTATTAAAACATTAGAACCAGACTTTAATTTTAGTCCATTTAATTAACCAACCTTATGGATAAAACCATAAGGTTAATTTTTAAAGAAATATGAGAATAATGGCAGTAAAATTTATGTCATTTTAATTGCATTCAGATCAGCAATTTTTACCAATTTTATATATATGAAAATGCTGAAAATGTTAGATTCACATCTTGACAAAAACTAAAAAAAGTGTATAATACTAATACATTTGGGTCTGTAATTGGTTTTGACAGATTAGTTGAAGTAGAGTAAGCATATCGTGGGCAGGCACGTAAAAACCTTAGGTTTTTAATTAAACGGAAATACAAATTATTCTTTCGCTTGCTAGTTAGTTAAGCGAGGCCTAGTTTACTAGGTTTAACTCATAATGTCCTTTGTCTGTGAGAATATTATGGGTCAAATAGCAGACTTTGATAGTTAGAATGCTCAACTATGCATATCGAGATTAGAGCTGGTAGGATTTAAACTAAATATGTAGAAAGCAATACCTAAACTAGTTTGGACACGAGTTCGACTCTCGCCAGATCCACCAATAATATGCTAGTCTGGTTTGTTGAAAAAACAAGCCAGCTTTTAATTTTGTAGTAAATTTTTCTGTAGTATGGTATAATAAATTATAAGGTATAGTGAGATAGCAAACTTAAAATAGAATTGGCACTATAAAAGTTCATTACAATATGTTTATGATGATGATTGTATCATGAAAGTATCTTTTTTAAAATATGTGTGTGATTATTATAAATTAACAAACAAAGACTTTTCTGCTGGATGTAATGCAAGATATTCTGTAGACCAAAGAAATAGGCTAATTATAATATTTCTAGGATATTCTTTTATTTTCGCATCATGGATAATTTTTTTAATAGACTCTACAATTTTTGAAGATTTAATTAATAAAATAATAATTTTTTCTTGTGCAGTATTTTTTGAATTATTTCTCATTATGAATCCAAGTTTTATATAATAAAAATTATAAAATTACATTATTTATTCAATAGAAAAAATGAAGGATACACAAAAATTATTTATGATTATTTTATACACGGAGAAGAATCAAATAATAATTTAGTCAATTATTTAAAAAGTAAATATAAAAAGATATGCATTTTAAAAATTTATACAGCAATTATAATATATGTAAGAGACAAAAAAATAAACATAAAATTGTAATTAACAGAAAAATGATATATTTGTTTATAAATAAGAAAACTAAAAAAATATTCATGATTATAAACTTACAAATAGAGAATTATATAAACTTGTTATATCTAATTTAGAGGTTTAGTTGAGCATAAAAAAAATAGAAATGGAATCATGAAAATTCATAAAGCTATATTATTTATAATTAATAAGAGTGGAGAAATATCATATGAAGAAAAACAAATTAAAACAAATAACTGAAATTGTTTTACCAATAATTTGTGTTGTAGGATTAATAGTATATGCTGCCTTAACTAAAGATAATGAAATATTGTTTAAGTTACTAATAAGCATAATAATAATTGCTGCTTTTACTGGAATTATTTTTGGTATATTATATATATTAATTTTAAAGAATAAAACTATTGCTCATAAAGTAAAAAAATATTTTAACTATTTAAAGCAAAAAGCAGAAAGAAATATTTTTGAAGAATTTTATATTTTAACGTATCAACAAAAAGCTGACGAACTTGTTAAACAACATTTACAGAAAAATAAAATAAGTGGAATTAATAGTATAAATTTAGAAAGCACTTATAATAAAAAAGTCTTTATGTATTGTAGTTATAAGGGGTTTAGAATAGTTTTATTATTTGATAATGATTCAGTACAGTATGCAGTCAATTCTCCATCAAGATATAATGGTACTAAAGCAAATATTAATTTTGAAAAACTTTCAAAAGAAGATATGTCATATGAACAATTTTTTGATATTGATGAATTAGGAGATTTCATTACTAACTTAATAAGTAAATTAAAAGATAAGATTGAATCATTTTCAGATACTAATATTGTTGATCCGATTTTTAATGGAAGATTATTGGATAAGACAAAAACATATTTATCTCATTTGAAAAAAGAAGGACTATTGTGTGTGATTTTAACACCGCCACTTACTGTTTTTATGCTATGGGGGTTAATATACTCTTTTGCTGACAAAAATTATAAGATTGAAAATCCAGCAGGTTTTTACACCGCAATTATTTGTTGTTCTGCATTTTCTATTTTGTTTTTCATATTGATGATTTATGGCATAAAATTGTTAGTACAGAGAAGAAAATTCAAAAAAGATTATGACTTAAAAAGTTTTTTAACAATTTGTGAATTTCCGAATAAAGTTAAAATAATAAAGGAAAAACCAGGAAAATATAGTGATAACTTTTATTTAATATCTGCTATATTATATTTTAATAAGATAAAGTTAATAATTCCATTTGATGGTGAATTGATTTTAAATAAACAAAATATCAAAAAATGTTATGAGGAATGTAAAAATATAAAAACACAAATAAAATATTTACCTAAATCAAGAATTATTATAGATGGAGAAAAGCAGTTTATAAAGATTATTAAAAAACAGATATTATAATTAAGTACAATATTTATAAATAGAGGTGATATAAATGAAAATTCACGATAATATATATAATTTTTCATTTAAATTTATAGATTATGAATTTGATACTTTCACAAATGAAAGTGATATTTATGATCTTAATTGGCTTAAATGTAGATATGAGTTTATATTTAAAGGAAAACACCTTTCAATAGATGATGCATCTATGACAACGTTTGATGTCTTAAACTTTATTTCAGACATAGAATACTTATTAGTAAATAACGAATATAAGCAAACCGAACTTCAAAATCTTGAACCAGATTTTTTAATGACTCTTATTAGCAGTAATAGGGGATATAGACTAGATATTCACTATAATTTTTATTTAAACGAATCATTTGAATCAATTGATTTTTCTGTTGAAATGAAAAAAGAAGAAGTAGCTAATCTTGTTGAAGAATTAAAAATAGAAATTAGTAAGTTTCCATATAGAAGAGTAATCAATTATTTTGAAAAAAACAGTAAATATGAAAGTATGAATGATCTAGCTAATATTTTAAAAAATGATCAATTAATAAATGGAACAATTACCAATAATGCTACTGATATTATAATTAATAAAAATGAGTTTTTTAAAATCAAGATTTCTGATATATATTGTAAGATTAATAACAAATACTTATATTCAATTAGTTTAAATAATAAACCATATTCATATGCTTTAGAAGATAATCTAATAGATGAAGTACATAAATTATATGATAATAATAAATTAATCATTGAATATATATATGAAGTAGGTTTTTTAAAAAGACGATGGTTTGACAATACTGAGAAAACAAATCTAAGACTTAATAAGATAAATAGAAAAATTTTAAGAATCTTTAACTCTAGTGAATTATTATATTACAATAAGAAGAATATTACTTTACATAAAGATTTGATAGAAAAAAATAAACTAGCTGATATAGATAATAGAATGGTAAAGTTATATTTTTCTAAAGATTACACAAAAAGAATTCAAATTTATAAAACTAATAATATTTTTTCATATATATTTGAAGAGTTAGAGTTTAGAGAAGAAGCTGAGTATAAAACCACCTACAATTATGCGTATTGGAGTAAAATTGATAATGGACAATCACATAGTTATAGCACTATAGATGAACTAGAAAAAGATATATCACATATTATTGAAGAAAATGTAATGATTAAAAACTAAGAATAAAATAAAGGTT
Source organism: uncultured Staphylococcaceae bacterium (assembly GCA_964541525.1). Lineage (GTDB taxonomy): Bacteria > Bacillota_I > Bacilli_A > ML615J-28 > CAG-313 > UBA1737. The sequence goes on from CAZIQF010000020.1 coordinate 29,545, forward strand.
AAATATTAATTTATTATATTTATAAAATATTTAAAGGAGGTTCAGATGAAATATTTCAAATATAGAAATATTAGTAAAGTTCAACAACTTGCAAATAAACAACGTCTTGCCTCTTTAGGTAAAGATGAAAAAAAGAAAGTAAAAAGAAGTGAAAGACTAACACTTTTGTTGCTTTGGAATGTTTATATTTTGTATTAACTTAATATCTGTCCCTAAAAATACATTTTTAATAATTCTCTATGGTATAGGATGTGTTATATTAGGCTTAATCGCTTTAATTATTAGCGCAACAACAACACTCATACCTTTTGGAATTTTACTGGATAAGGTAAGATATAATTTACCTGAAATGCGAAAAAAATTTATTAAAAAAGCGAGCGAGCCAATTAGAAAATATTATGCCTTTCAGATGAGTATTTAATTACTAAATGTTTTGAGTCAACAAACACTTTATTTAATGATCATGATATATGTATTTTTAGATATGGTAATGAAATACGAATAACAACTGATATTGTTAATGGATTTATTAATGCTAATTGTGATTTAGGTTGCTATTAAGTTAAATTTGAAGAACTAGAATTATATAAGGATGATTACCAAAATAAAAGAGCAACAGTTTTAAACTTTGCTGGTGAAAAATTTATTGTTGGCATTAAAGCATATACATATATTAAACAATTAATTGATACTAAAATTTATAAATATCTTTTTAAAAGCATTGAAATTAATAATGAATCAATTTATTTTATAAAACATAAAAAAACAGTAAAAATTGATTTTAAATACATTAAAAAAATCGACATAACAATTCCTAAATATAATGGAATACCAGGTTCTGGGTATGATTATACATATACATTTAAAGTATTTAGTTCACAGTCTAAACCTATAATATTTAATATTGTTTTAGAAAGAGAAGAAGAGCGAACAATAGTTGAACTATTAAATAATAAAAGTATTAATTTGGCAATTAATTATTTCAATAATAGACATGAAGGCGATTAAATAGCTCTATTTAAAAATTTAGATTATAATTCTTTCATATAGAATATTGATATATACAAAACATTAAAGTAAAATATATATATAATGTAACTAAATTAAGAGGCTTGTAATATGAATAAAACTCAATTAAGAGGCTTGTAATATGAATAAAACTCAATATAGTATATTTGAAGAAGAAGTCTTAATAATTCAGAATAAACAACTAATTGAAAAAATAAACAAAATAATTAAATAAAAAAATTAAATTTAAAAGGAAAAATTTAAAAATGCCAATTAAAAAATATAAACCAAACTATATGGTCACACCAATGTTTCAAATATGCAATGCCTTTATTGGAATGGCTCCTGGTATTGCGATTATGTGGGTTATGATAAATCCAGAAAAAAAGAATGATGTTTTATATGTCTTCCCAGTATATTTATCTATAACATTTAGTTGAATAGGAAAATAAATATTGAATTAAGCTTATAAAAGTCTAGACTTTTAATAGAATTTTTGAAATAGGAGGATTGGGATGAGATTTAAAAGAAATTTCTTTTCAACATATATATTATTTTTTAATGCTTTAATGATACTTGGAATTACTCCAATGTTAATTTCGATGTTTGCAATAATGGATGTAGAAGATAGCCCAAATCCAATCTCTATGTTAGGCATAATATTAGTTGTGCTTTTAGTGTTAGACATCTTTTTTTGTATTGTAAATATAGTGACTTGGCCATTTTCTAAAAAAGATATTATATTAAAAAATAATTCAATTATATATAATAATAAAGCTATAAATATTTTGGAAATTGATAAAATATATTTTGAACTAGGAGAAATGAGCAGAACTTCAATTCATCCTTGTTGTTTATTGTTATATAAAAATAATCAATTAGAATTATCAATTACTCATATTTCATTTATAGCATTAATAATTATACTTTTAAAATGCAGAAAAGTTTCAAAAAGACTTGCACCAAAATCGTTGTTAATTATCGGAGGAATTACATATTCAATCGCTATAATTATTTCATTAGTATGCTTAATAATAAAATAGGAGTTATCAAATGAAAAAAAATATATGTGCAGAAAAAATTATTTGTGTTTATGAATTTCTTTAGTGTTTTCTTTTTAATAATAGGATTATATGGTGGGATAACAGCTGATCCAAGTATGTTTTATATTCTGTTTTACTAGGTTTATCGCTATTATCACTACTGTTTTGAATATATTATAATGATAGTGAGATAAAGTTTGTTTTTATATATAGAAAGGTAACTGTATCATATAATCAGATTAAAGAAATTTTTGTTCAAAGAGATTTAATATATGGTACAAAAGTAATTTTTAATTTAGAAAAAGAAACAAAAGAAGAATGCTTTGACTATTTAGAATATACTAGAATTACAAAAAAGAATGATATTAAAATACAATTTTTATGATAGGGATATCTATAAAAGATTTTGAAAATATAATAAAACATTGTAATTGTAAGATAAAAGGTAATTATTAATTTACTAAGAATTATAAATATAAATAATGATATAATAGGAGATGAATTATGAAAAAAGATAAAAAAGTAATAATTTTTGTTATAACAATTTTGGCATTATTCTTTTTATGTGCATTGTTAGTGATTGGTGCAGATACTGTTAAAAATACAAATGCTTTATTTATATTTAAAAATCTTATTATTATCTGTTATTCATTATGTTGTTTACTTTCTATTGTGGCATTGATAAAATATTTGAATGTTATGAGTATAGTTTTGATAGTAATAAATTGTATTTTGTTATTTGGGCAATTATATTTTTTTGATAATCGTTTATATTATAAACTTTTAATAATACTAATGTTTATTAGTTTGATATATACATTTATCGTGTTAATTATAAAACTATTTAAAAAGGCAAGAAACGTTAGTGGTTTAGATGTTTCGCTTTTAAATGCTATTTTACCTTCAACAATTATTATATTTTCGTATACTATGAAAACATTCTATTTATTTGATACTATTGAAATAATATCTAATAATGTTTGGTTAATATCTTTTATTGTTTCAATAGTTATATCTTTGATAGTGTTAATAAATTATTTAATTTTCAGAAAAGATAGATCTAATAAAAAAGAATATATTGGTGGAATGATGGCATCTATATTTGCTCCAATGCTGTTATCTTTGTTGTTATGCTATGGAACTATAAACAATATTAATTATGCTTTTGATACAGTTTATGAAACAAGAGCATATTATGAAGTTGTTAATAAGAGAAAAATACATAGTTCTAAAGGTGGTACTAGATATTACATCATTGTTAATATTGAAGATGAAGAGTTTAGGATGAAAGTAGAAAAGGTAGTATATTTCGAATACGAAATAGGCGATAATATCTTACTATTCAAATATAACGGTGCTTTAGGATATTCTTATTATGAATATCAAATGAATTCAATTTACATATATAATAACGAGTAATCTTTGTATATCAATTGTTTATAATTACATTTATAGAAACTTCAACGTGCGGAAATAAATTTTCCAGTTTTCCGCATAATGCTAAAGCAATCCCGTTTCAATAGTTTAAAAACCCCGTAATATTTAAAAATTTCGGGATTTTATTGATTTTTTAAGGTTCCGGACACGGGTATCGTAGGGTACGCCCCTAGTCCACCATTAGAATACACGCCACTTTATTAAAAAATGAAGTGGTTTGTTATTTTGTAGTAAATTTTAGATATAAGTGGTATAATTAGGTAAAACATTTAATTAAGTGGAAAACTAAATATAGAATTTAGATTATGAAATATCATATGTTCTTTAGAGAAAGTGGTGATTAATTAATGAAATTTAGCAAATATATACGAATAAATATATTAATTACTGTGTTATATATATTTTTACTTATTATTGGAATTATTGGAATTTTTGCATATAAAGTTCCTAAAGCAGAAGATATAAAAACAACGACCGGAATAATATTCGAATTTAAACAAAGAGACGGGAAATGGTACGATGTGGTATTTGGTGGAGCGACAGATAAATATTTTAATATTACTTTAAATGATGATACTTTTTATGAGGCAACAGGCATATATTATGATAATATAGATAGAACTTTGTTTGATTTAATATCGAATGGTGATGAAATTACAATTAGATATATTAACAATGGATGGTCGGCACCTAATACAATAATTTCAATAACATATAAAGATGTTTGCTATCTTGAAGTAAATGATGTACTTGAAGACTTTGGAGAAAATGATTTAATTGCAAAAGCAATATCCCCAGTGTTTATTGTTATTATAACTATAGCAACAGGTGTTCTATATTACTTAAATTATAGAACAAATAAACGAGGAAAAAATATTGCTATTAGGAAGTGATATATATGAAAAATAACAAATTATTTAAAGAAGACATTAAGTCAATTATTAGAGTAATTATTATTGGCTTACTTGGCGTAGCTTTAAGTGTATTGTTTATTTGGTTATATATAAAATA
>CAZIQF010000021.1:0-31307 GCA_964541525.1 uncultured Staphylococcaceae bacterium
AATTTCGAAATAGAAATCATTAGAAGCACTAAATTTAACATCTAGTAAGTTACATCCATCATAAGCAACTCCAGTTGGATTCCATTTAAAACTACCAACATATGTTTGTGCACTACTATCACCTGCATGCCATGCACCATGTGCATGATCTAACACTTTGTAGATTTCTGAACTTGGAGTACCATCAGAATATACACCTTTATTACCTGTTACATAGTGAATTGAAACATTCGATGCAGTTGCAAAGTATGATGCATTATTATCTGTATCAGCTGTAGCAGCCATATTACCAGTGTAGTGAACTGTGATAAATTCAATACCATTGTTCTTTAATTCATTTTCATTATGAGCTCCTGTATTAGCATTAGCAGTTGCTAAGTATTTTTCATCAACCAAATATTCATGATTATATAATAATTTACTTACGCTACCAAATATATCTGCATAATAAACTGGAGTACCAGCACCAATACCTAATTCGTATTTTACGAAGACATTACTTTCATGAGCAGCAACTACTTCTTTTAATGCTGCTGACATATCTTCATCAATTACAGTAACAACGAAATCAACATATTCAGTTGAATTAGATGCTAATGTAGCACGAATTGTTGCAACACCTTTATTAATAGCTGTAACTTTACCACTTTGATCAACTGTTGCTAAATCTGGATTTAAGCTTGACCAAACAACTTCACCTTTGCTTGCATCTTGGTTATGATATTCAGCAAATAATTCAATTGATGAATCTATTTCAACATAAGATTCAGTTACATAATTAATATCAAAGAATCCAGGAGTATATACAGTTACTTCAAATGAATCTGATGCACCTGATGATGAATTAGATTTAATTGTGATAGTAGCTTTACCTACTTGTAATGCAGTAAGGAAACCATTTTCACTTACAGTTACAACTTCTGGGTTGCTACTTGTAAATTTAACAGTTTGAATTGGAGCATCACTTGGATTGATAGTCCATTGTAATTGTAATGTTTCAAATTTCTTTAATTGTTCTACTTTATTATCAATTGTTACAGAAGATACAGGAGTAGCTTCTTCCCATTTAGCATAAACAGTCATCGATGAACTAATTTCTGTTAATGGAGAACCAGTAAATTCGGCATTGTCATACCAACCAATAAATTTTCTTGATTGACTATTATATAATGTTGTAGGAAGAGTATGTGTACCAACAAATTTTTCTGTGTTAGGAGCAACTACTGAATAATGTGACCACCATGCATCTTGTACATCATAATTAGCATAATCAGCAGATTTTAAAGTACCAGAATATACAGCTTTTTGAGTACTTGTATACCAAGATGTGATTTCTACACCAAAGAAATAGTAGTCATCACATGTACCATTATCTCTCATTTGAATAAATACAGATGCATTAGTTTTACCACTATATGAGTTAGTATTAACTGCTGCCCAGTAATTTAATAACCAGTCCCACTTATGATCAGATTCTCTAAATACATTACCAAGTTTAGAAGTATTTTTCCAAATACTATAATCTGTTTGATCTGTTAATGCAACATAATCAACATTGAAATCAGCTTTTACAGCAGCTAAATCTTTATATGTTAAGTTACCACCATTGAATACATAAGTAACTTCGAAAATTTCAGCATCAGTCCAGTTTGCATAAACAGTAACATCAGAATTTAATGTAATTGATGTAATATATTCAGTTCCACCTTCAACTGTTGTCCAGCCTAAGAATGTATAACCAAAACGTTCAGGAGTTGGAAGTTCAATAACTGCACCTTCATAAGCAGAAGCGATTAAACCGTCAACTTTAACATCATCACCGCCTAATACATAAGTAACATTGTATGTAGGGATAACTTCATATTTTGCATATAATGTAACATCTTGTTTTTGGCTACCTAGACTTGTAACTTTTTCACCACTTAATTCAGCATTGTCATACCAACCAACAAATCTCATTCCTTTAACTGGAGCAGGAACAATCGTTGCTAATGACACTTCAACACCTTCAATAAATGATTCAGGTAAATCACAATAAGCAATACCATTATTTACAACAAATGTAACTTTATGGCTAACTACACCACCTAATGCTGCTACACTATCAGCTGCATCATTAGTTGTATTTGCAGTAACACCACTCCAAACAACTGCTTGGAAGAAATAGTTATTATTCATTACTAAATTGTCTAATGCAAGATTTAGTGAAATCTTAGTTGATGTATCTAAGAAAGCATTATTAGAAATATTAGCATTCACTTTAGTAGTAGTATCACTAGATCCACCAGTTCCACGAACTTGAACAACATTTCCACCAACTTTGCTAAATGAGTTACCGATTACGTTAACAGTACCAGATGCTGGAACATTACGTACAGCTACACCACTTGCTACATTTGAACTTGTAAATACATTATTAACAACATTTACTACAGAGTTAGCAGCAACAGATCCACCACCAATGTAAATTGTAAAGTTATTACCAGGCCAACTGAAAGTGTTATTACTAATTGTAATGTTTTCAGCTACATTGTTAAGTCTAACACTATCAATATATACAGAAGCAGCACAATCTTGTTCAAATTTATTACCATCTACTAAAACATTTTTAACAATAGCACTATTTGCATATAGAGCACGATAATGAGTACGTGATGAAGTTTCAACAACTGATGAATTTAATAGACTTAAACCATTAACATTTCCAGAAACAAGTACAACTGATTGACCATCAGCAGTAGGAGTTGATCCCATTACTAAATTTGTAAGAACAATATTGTTACCACCTTGAACATCTACAGCTTGGATAGCCGAAATCTTTAGACCATCTACAACAACGTTGTCAGCTGATACATTAACAGTTGTAACTACTGTTTCTTCACCTCTTGTGCCATTCCATGCAATACCATGATTTGCCCCTTGTAATACAATACCATTTTTATTAATACTTACTTCTTCAGCAAATTCACCTGCTGCAACGATAATTACAGCACCTTCATTAGCTGCATCGATAGCTGCTTGAATAGTTGCATAATCGCCACCTTCACCAACAAAGATTGCATCTAATTCCCATTGTGCATATAATTTAACGTCTACTTCTTTTAATGAAGCAGGAAGTGTTGTTAAGTATTCAGTTCCACCTTCAACTAATGTCCAACCTAAGAATTTATATCCTAATTTAGTTGGAACTGGAAGAACTAATTCTTTACCAATTTCATATTGAATAGGTAATTCAGAATCAACAGAACCACCATTTAATTCGAAAGAAAGATTACCAAATGTTGGTTCAACCCAACCTGGTTCTACAAATCTTGCATATAATGTTACATCACCTTTTGTTCCTTCTGGAAGAGCAAAGAATCTCTTTCCTGAGAAGTCACTTTCTAAATACCAACCATAGAATTCTTTACCTGAAAGAACAGGAGCAACTAAATCTAATGGTAATTGACTAGCTGTATAAGTAGTAGGATATTCAATTGGTGTTTTTGTTTCAGTAACTTGTACATTAGCAGCATCATAGAATTTAACTGTAGCAACTCCAGTTGTTACATCACCTTCAATAATAGCGGCTTGTCCTACTTGTGCATTGGCATTTACAAGTGTAGTATAAACAGAACCGCTTTCAGCAGCAGTAATCATATAATCAGCACCAGCATAGCTTAATGGATCACCTGATTTTGCAACAGCAGTTACAATTAAGATACCTTGTTCATTAGCCTTTAATGCAATACCATAAGCAAATGTTGGTTTTGAACTCATTGCATATGCATCACCACTCTTATGTAAGAAGATATTAGTTGCATATAATGACCAATAGTTACCATTTGAAGTTGTAGCAACACTACCAGCAGCTTCACCTGTAGCAGTTATTGAAGTCTCAACATTTTCAAATGCACCACCATTTAATACATAATTAATAGCATATTCAGCTTCAACATTATTTGCATCTAGCCAAGCTTTTGCACCAGCAGCACGTTCAGCTTCTGTTGCAGATACTTTTACATCAACGATACCACCTTTGTCAGCAACTTGACTAGGAGCAGCAGCTAATGCATTACCAGAAGCATCTAGATATAAGTTTCCATCATAAGTGATTGGAGCTGTAGATGAACCTGATTGATAAATTGCTACATTATTAAATGTGTTATATTTAACATTACCTTTACCTGAATTTAATCTGAAATATGAGTAACCAGAATTAGCTAAAGCATCAAAATAGTTACCAACAATATTTAATTCCATATTATCATTAGCTTTAGGTCTGATTGAGAACATACCATTACCATTAGTACCACTACCAACTGAACCATATTTACCTTCAGTATCTGCATGAGTATGGTTGTTAATAAAGTTAATTGATTTATATCCGTTACCAGAAGCATCATCTCTTAACCAAATTAAGAATTGACCAACTTCACTAAAGTCATTGTTTTCATATGTAATAACGGCATCAACTGCTGTATGAGCTACACCTGAACTTGATTCAAGGACTTTATTGTATTTAGAAACAATTGAATTCTTTAATACAAATTCTGAAAGTTCAGCATCACTGTAGAATGCAACACCTGTTAAATATCCTGCACCTTGAATAGTTAACCCATCAATAGTAACAGCTGAGTTAATTCTAACAGCTTGTGTCTTAACAACAGCTTCAGCTTCTCTAGCTTCATAACCAGCAATACCAGCATTAGGTCCTTGAATAGTTACTGCCTTAGAAATAGTAAGATTATTTAATTCATATTCACCAGCAGCAACCACAATTACATAACCATCTTTAGCAGCTGCTAAAGCATCACTAATTGTTGCATAATCTTCACCAACACCTACATATAAGTAGTTATTTGGACGACCTGATTTGTCTTCTTCCCATTGAGCATATAATTTAACATCTGCTTTATTTTCACCTGAAATACTAGTTACATATTCAACAGAACCTTCTTCTAGAACCCATCCTAAGAAGATATAACCTTCTCTTGTAGGAACTGGAAGTTCACTTAAACCAACAACTTCTTGATATTCAGTTGGAGCACCTTCTGGTAATTCACCACCATTTAATTCATATTCAATACTATGAGTAGGATATGAAGGTTTTGTATCAGGCCATTTTGCATATAATTTGATATCGCCTGATGTACCAGCAGGTAATTCTGTAAATACATTAGCATATGTTTGATCTAATGACCAACCTAAGAATTCTTGACCTTCACGCATTGGAGTTTCTAATGCAAGAGGTAATTCTTCAACAGTGTATGAATATTTAGGGTTAGCAGCAACTGTTACAACTTTAGTTGGAACATTAGCCTTCCACCAATCTTCATTATCAACACCTGTGAAATCCATAGTTAATGGAGAAGTTAATTTAGTTTGTTGTAAGAATGCAGTTAAATTAGCACGCCAATATTTATTATATTCAGAAGCATTAGAAGGATTCTTCATATAAGTTAAGCCAGCATAATTTGCTTGAGCACCTAAAATATATGTTTGTAACCATGCCCATTTAGCAGCTAATACTTCATCTTTGAAGAAGTTAACTAGACCATAACTTGAAGATTTAGTATAGAAGTTAGATACAGTTACATTAGTTAATGCAAATTTATTTGCATAATCATTTAAGAAATCTTCAACTAAAGCATCAAATGAACTATAAATGTATTCAACTGAATCAACAGCAAATGTACCACCATTTAATTCATATTCAATCTTATATTCAACAGCTTCAAAGTTAGCATATAATGTTACTAAATCTCTAGTTCCTTTTGGAATAGATGTAACAATTTCGCCACCAGCTGTTAAAGACCAACCTAAGAAATTATAATGTTCTTTAGTAGCAGTAATACCAGCTAAATCTAATCCAGTAGATGTTAAATATAAGTTAGGAGCACCTTCACTTAGGTCACCACCATTTAATTCATATTTTAATTCGTTTTCATCATTAAATTGAGCCCAAACAGCTTCAAAACTTAAATCACCAACAGCTTCTTTAGAAACTTCTTCAACCATGTTATATAAAGAAACAGTTGTAACACCAGTTGCAGGATCACCATCAAATACGATTGATTGACCTTCTTTTACAGCTTCTTTGAATGCTGCAACGCCTTCTTGATCAGCATAGCTATCAGAGATAACTAGTAAATATCTAGCATCAGCACTTACAGTATAACTTGCACCTGATACAGCTACTTTTGATACATAGTAGTTACCATTTTCTTCTTGACTAATTTCAACACGGAATGAGAATGTAGGGTTAGTAGCACTTTTAGCTTTGAATAGGAATACGCTACTTGCATATGAACCCCAGAAACCACTATTAGCATTAGTTGCAATTGTAGTTTCTTCTTTTACACCCCAACCAGCAAAATTGTAATCAGCTTTTACAGCAACTGGAAGTTTAGCACCTTGACCTTTAACATATTGATATGTAGGTTCAACGATACTTGGATCTTTAGGCATATATTTTGGAGCATATTCTTCAAATGTTAATCCTGAACGATCTGTACCATATTTAGCAGTACCACTTGTATCGCATAGATTTAAGAATGTATGGATTTCTCCACGAGCTTCAGCTTGACCATCTGATGCAGATAAAGCATTAGCACCTCTTGCAATACGATCAGCATTAATTAAATCTAACACCCAACTCCATTTTGCAGAATATTCTTCACTAGTTAAGAATAAATAACCATAACTTGCTCCTGATGCATTCCAAGATCTTGCGAAGAAGTCAGAACCATCAGCTTTAACAGTTCTACCAGAATGTTTATTGAAATCAACTACGAAATCAGCCACCATTTCAGCATGTGATTGATATACATATGGAAGTACGAATGAACCACCATTTAATTCATAATTAATTTTGTATGCAAGTAATTCCCAATGAGCAGTAAGTTGTAAATTACCTGTTGAACCTTTAGCTACTTTTTCAACTTTATTGCCTTCAGCATCAAACCAACCTAAGAATTCATGATTTTCTTTAGTTGCAGGAGCTAAAACAACTTCATCTTCAACAGTATAAGATTTAGGATTTGCTTCAGCATTTTGGCCACCATCTAATACATATTCGATTGAGTATGTTTCAATTTCCCATTTAGCATAAACTGTTACATCACCAGTAGAACCTTCGGCAATAGTTCCAGCAGCTTCAGTAAGAGCCTCATCAGCAAACCAACCTAAGAATTTATAACCTAATCTTTCTGGATTTGCAAGAGTTAATGGAGTATGTAATGTGTTATAACCAGCAGGATTTTCAGCAGAATTAATACCACCATTTAATACATAATTAATAGCGAAATCACTTTCACTAACATTAACTTTTAATATGTGTGCTTTTTCGCGATTACCATCTGTTGAATAACAAACGATAGTAGCTTCACCAACAGCAACAGCTGTTACAACACCATTTTCATCAACGACAGCAACTTCAGGATTAGCAGATTCCCATCTAACTGTTGCATCTGTATATTTAGTGTTGAATTCCCAACCAATTGTTTGTTGTGCACCTTTTAACATATTAGGGCTGTACTCAGTAAAGACAACTTCTGGTAACTCTCCTAAATAAACAGTTACTTTTGCTTTATCGAATACGATGGCCTTTTGTGACCATTCAACCTTAATTTCTGTTTCACCAATACCAACACCTGTTAATTTACCATCAACAAATTTGGCAACTGATTCATTACTTGATGAAAATTTTAATTCATTACGAATTGTATTTACATTGTAGTTAGAACCAGCAGTAATATTAATGTCTAATGCAACCTTTTCGCCTTCCTTTACGATGTAATCATCTTGTCCAAAAGCGATTTTAACAGTATCAGCAGTATTAGTACATGCAGCGATACCAAAGATTACAAGAATAGACACTAAAACAAAGAAAATTCTTTTTCTCAATTTCATGTAAATTCTCCTTTTCCTTTCGAATTTTTTACACTTTATTATAACATTATTTTTTGATTTTGACAAGCGTTTTCATAGTTTAGTTTTAAATTTTTTTAACAAACTAAACGATATCGACTTTTTTTTAGTGTTTTTTACAAATTATCTTTTTAAATTTTTCCTATTTTTCTGTAAAAATTCTCCATTAAATTATATGAATCAAAAAAGAAAAAGATACTTTCCGCCCAAATAAATAGTACTTATCATATTTGGACTTTAAGTATCTTTATTGCTTATCGATTTATTGGTTTATGCATAATAGTTGTCATTAAAGTAATTGATTCTGATAATTCACCTTTAGTTACAGTAATTTGATAACTAACCGTTTTAGATAGCGATGAGGTTTTTATTACTCTACCAAGGTTATTAACATACTCTAAATTATTAGAAGTAAAACTTACTTTATATCCTTCTTGTAGATATTGCAATACTGTATATTCTATCATTACTAATGATTTGAAGTGATTCCACATCCCCGCTTGTCTCATTGTTTGTGGACAATTTTTACCACTAAAATAATGATGTGGTACAACATCATCAATGGTTAAGCCGTTTTCATCCATTAGTTTTGCAACTAATTTTGCAAGTCGTTGCCAAGTATAATAGATATCATCACCCTTTGTAATACACGATTCAATTCCGATTGAATTTCGGTTTCCTCCATAGTTACTAATTTTTTTATAAGTTGAGCTATACCATGTTTTACCCAAATAATACTCACCATCTTCTTGTAATACGCATCTAATTCCACAATCATTGATGTCTGAAGTTTTTAAAATTCTACCTTCATCCGTTGGTGCAACAACAGTTGTTTTCTGATTATCAATCGCATAAAAGCCATCTGATGTAATCGTAATTGTCGGATACTTTTCAGTTCCATAAACCCCTGTAGGAACTAGTTCATACATCCTAGAACCATCTCCTGCATGGTATGATGTTTCATCATCAGGGATATTATGATATACATCTTTATTGTCGACTACGTATTGATAGCTTGCTTCATATGCAGTATTTGTATCTTCATTATATTCATTATAAACAGTCATACTCCAATCCCTGGCAGTATAAGCTATATCACCAGTATCATGAACAGTTATATAATATTTCGGATATTTAGATCCTGGACGATTGCTGTTAGTTATCGGTGCAATATTTTCAGTTATCACTAAATCTTCAAATAAATACCCGATTACACTAGTACTTAATTCGTACGAATAAGTTTGTTGCCATCCTACAACATCAATTTGTTTTACAAGATTAGAACTTTCAGCAATACTTACAAAATATTGTAATAGTTCATCCATTGTATTTTTTTCACTGCTAACAGTTAAACCAATTGTTGCGTTAATTGATGGTTTATTAGCCAGTGATACTTTAATTTCAGTATAACCATCAGCGATTCCGGTAATAATACCATCTTCGATGCTTGCAATTTTGGGGTTATTGCTTTCATATATAAAGCCACCAGCAAGTAGTTCATCACTCAAATCATAATCAGAAATTACGATTTCAGTTGTATCTAAAACGCCAATTACTACCGCATTTTCTTTAAATGTTAAATCAAAATGAGGGAAAATCCATTTTGGTGTCAAGACCAAAGCACTTTCAAAATTACCATCAGATTCTAAAGTTTTAAAGGCTCCTTCATAGCCATCGATTTCCCATCCTATAAATTCATAGTTTGGTTGTTCTAACACCGGTAAAGTAAATGGCATTTGTCCTGTATTATATTTGGTTGGCGCATCAGTTGGCAATAATTGTTGTTCTTCTTCATTCAAATTATAATTGAGTTCACAATCTTTACCATTAACGGTAACCATTACTTTTTGTTCATATACAACATTGTTTTCATTAGTATATGATGCAGTAATCTCACATGTTCCAGGTTTTATTCCATTGATTCTACAACTTGAAGTTTTTGGATCTGATATTGCAACAATGTTTTCATCACCGCTCTTCCATACAACTGCTACTTCTTCACTTAAGTTTTCATATTCAATACTTAATTTTGTGACTGATCCATGGTTAATTTCAGTTTTACCAATAATTGTAAAAGACACAAAAGGAACAAATTCCCATTTAGCTACTAATGTAATGTTATTTGTAATCGGAGTTGCAAAATCAAATAATTGATCATTTTCAAACCATCCTAATAATTCATAATTATCTTTTTTTATTTGATAAGTTTCAACTAGTTTACCTTTTTCAACATTAGTAGTAAATACTATTTCATCATCACTTATAAATTGAACTTGATATGTTTTCTTTTTACAGCCAGTATTAAATAAACACACAAATACAGTTATCAGTATTAAAACTATGATTCGATTTTTTTTATTCATTTTATTCAATCTCCTTCATCATTTCGATATTATTATACACTATTCATACTTTTATTTCAAGCAAAAAAGGAATTACAAAAAAAAGGAAAAAAGGAATTACAAAAAAAAGGAATTGCAAAAAAAAGGAATTACATGAAAGTAATTCCTTGGGTAATCATTATTTTTTAAAGAACTTTTTAATACGATCAAATAAACTATTACCAGTAGTTTCATCTGTTTCTGATAATTCTTTGAACAACTCTTGTTGTTTCTTAGTTAAGTTAGTTGGTGTCACAACTTTAATCACAACAATTTGGTGACCAATCTTTTTCGTAATTTTATTATTAATTCCCTTATCAGCAAGACGATATTTATCACCATTTTGTGTCCCTGGCTTAATAGTCATTTTTACCGTACCAGTAATCGTTTTTACATCAATAGTTGCACCTAGTGCTGCTTGACTAAACGTAATTGGTAATTCTAAGATTATATTATTACCATCACGAACAAAGAATTCATGATCTTTAACTGTAACATGCACATATAAATCACCTGTTTGACCACCTCTAGTTCCAGCTTCACCTTCACCAGCGACTCTAATCGTTTGATCATTGTCAATACCACCAGGAATATTTACTGCAATATTCTTTGATACTCGCATTCTTCCTTGGCCATTACAGTTAGGACAAGCTCGTTTAATTTTTTTACCAGTTCCTCGACATTCTGGGCAATCTGCTTCCGAACGCATTTGACCTAAAATGGTATTTTGAACTGTAACAACACGACCACGTCCATTACATCTTGTACATGTAGTAATATCATCTTTAGAATATGCTCCCGTTCCGCCACATTGTGTACATGAATCATACTTAGTGAATTTGATTTCTTTTCTTACGCCAGAACAAGCTTCTTCAAATGAAATTGTTACATCTTGCTCAATATCACGCCCTTTTTGGGGACCACCTTTTTTTGAAGCGCCTCCACCAAAAAAGCTACTAAAGATATCTTCGAAGCCAGAAAATCCTGAAAATCCATCAAATCCAGAAGCACCACCATTAAAACCTGATGGTTCTTCTGTTCCAAAGCGATCATAATTTGAACGCTTTTCCGGATCACTTAAGCAATCATATGCTACTTGAATTTCGGCAAATCTTTCATTCGCATTTGGTTCTTTGCACACATCAGGATGATATTTTTTTGCAAGCACACGATAAGCTTTTTTTATATCTTCTTGTGAGGCATCTTTTGGTACACCTAATATTTCATAATAATCTTTTTTTGTCGCCATAAAAAAGGCCTCCTCTTATTTTTTAATTTGTTAATTATTTTTATTTATTGTTATGATCATCATTTGATATATCTTCAAAGTCAGCATTTACTGTGCCATCATCATTTTGCGATGCACCACCTGCATTATTTTGGCTATTTTGAGATTTTTGGTATGCTTTTGTTGCAACACCTTGAGCTGCTTGTAGTAATGCATCTTTTTTATTTCTGATTAATTCTAAGTCTGATCCTGCTAATGCTGATTCTAGATCTTTAATTGCATTTTCTACTTGTGTTTTTTCTTCTTCAGTTACTTCTGTTCCTAAATCTTTAATTGATGATTGAATTTGGAAGATGTATTGAGAACATTCATTTCTTAAATCAGCTTCTTCTTTCTTAGCTTTGTCGGCATCTGCATTTGCTTCTGCTTCTTTAACCATACGATCAATTTCATCTTCTGATAAGCTTGAATTACCTGTAATTGTAATTGTTTGAACCTTACCAGTTCCTAAATCTTTAGCCGATACATGAACAATACCATTTGCATCAATATCAAATTTTACTTCAATTTGTGGAACACCACGAGGTGCTAGTGGAATACCTGATAATTGGAAACGGCCTAGTGTTTTATTATCAGCAGCCATACTTCTTTCACCTTGAACTACGTGAATATCTACAGCTGGTTGATTATCTGCAGCAGTTGAGAATACTTGTGATTTAGTTGTTGGAATTGTTGTATTACGTGGAATAATTACTGTTGATACACCACCTAATGTTTCAATACCAAGTGAAAGTGGTGTTACATCTAATAATAATACATCATTAACGTCACCAGCAAGTACACCACCTTGAATAGCAGCACCCATTGCAACTACTTCATCAGGATTAATTGAACGGTTTGGTTCTTTACCTAATTCACGACGTACTAATTCTTGAACACATGGAACACGTGTTGATCCACCGACTAATAGCACTTGGTCTAAATCTCTAGCAGTAATTTTAGCTTGTTTTAAGGCATCTCTTACTGCAACACAAGTTGAATCAACTAAATCTTTAATTAATGATTCAAATGTAGCACGAGTTACATGAACATCAAAGTGAACTGGTTCACCATTTACCATTGTAATAAATGGAATATTAACATCAGCACTTGTAACATTACTTAAAGTCTTTTTAGCTTCTTCAGCAGCAAGTTTTAATCTGAACATTGCCGATTTATCATTGCTTAAATCAATACCATTTTGTTTTTTAAATTCACTTACTAAATAATTAACTAAACGATTATCGAAGTCATCACCACCAAGACGATTATTACCAGCAGTTGCAAGTACTTCGTATGTTCCATCAGCAAGACTTAAGATTGATACATCGAATGTACCTCCACCTAAGTCATATACTAATATCGTTTGTTCTTTTGATTGATCTTTGTCAATACCATAAGCTAATGCAGCTGCAGTTGGTTCATTAATGATACGTTTTACATCTAAGCCAGCGATTTTACCAGCATCTTTAGTAGCTTGTCTTTGTGCATCGTTAAAATATGCAGGAACAGTAATTACAGCTTCAGTAACAGGGCATCCTAAATATGATTCAGCAGTTTTCTTTAAATTTTGAAGAATCATTGCTGAAATTTCTTGTGGTGTATAATCTTTGTTTGTTGATTTGATATGGATTTTATGATCAGTACCCATATGACGTTTTACAGAAAATACAGTGTCAAGATTAGTTGCTGCTTGACGACGTGCAGTTTCACCAACAATAATTTCACCATTTCTAAATGCAACAACTGATGGAGTTGTACGTAATCCATCCGCATTCACAATAACAGTAGCTTCGCCACCTTCAATAACAGATACACATGAATTTGTTGTACCTAAATCAATACCAATAATTTTACTCATAAATTTTTTCCTCCTAAAATGTTTTTTATTTACTTACTTTAACCATTGCTGGTCTTAAAACTCTGTCTTTATACATATAACCTGTCATTACTACTTCTGTGACAGTCCCAGGTTCTACACCTTCACATTCGACACTTTCTAAAGCAGATGCGAAATTAGGGTCGAATGGTTTATTTAAACAATCAATCTTTGTTACACCATAATTTTCTAAGATGTTTTTCAAACGATTGTTAATCATAATGAAACCACTTAAATATTTTTTAAGTTTTTCATCTTCTGTTTTTGCTGATACAGCTTGATCAAAAACATCTAATGTTTCGATTGCCTCAAGTAGAAAATCATTTAAAGCATATTTTCTTTCTCTTACTCTTTCTTCATTAACACGCTTTCTAAAATTTTCAAATTCAGCTTGCTTTCTTAATAATTGATCCATTAACTTTTCATTTTCTTCTTTTAATTTTAGATACTCTGGATCATTTTTTACATCATACTGTTTTTTCTTTTTTTCTTTTTTAGTTTCTTCAACTACTTCTTCTTGAACTTGTTCTTCATTTGAAACTTGTTCATTTTGATTTTTATTTTCCTCTGGCAAATTATATTCCTCCTATTTCATATTATTTACGATACATTTTAGCAACGATATCATATACCGATATTTCATTCTTAATGGTCCATAAACAGTAATTGCTCCTGTTCCATGTTTACTTTGATAATATGCAGTGATTGTTGCACATTTTTTCATGATGTTAATTGGATTTTCACTACCTATTTTAATTGTTACATTGTTACTTTCAGAACTACTAATGACTGGAAGTGGTCCAGAATCAAATTCAGTAATCTGATATATTGATTCATTTTTTAATGATTCAATATACTCTTGAGCAATAATGATATCGGCAAAATCAGGGTGTTTTAAAATATTATATTGACCAATGATTGTTTTTTTGTCATCAACTAGTTTTCTAATATTTCTTAAGCATATTTCTAATACTGCTTCCGCATTAGTCATGTAATCAAAGAATCCATCATTAACAATTTCAATTCGTTTGGCATTTTTGAAATCATTAAGTAGTACATCATGAAGCTTTTCATCTAAATATTCAACTGTATTTTCAATGCTGGTAATATTAATTCCATTAGGAATAGATGCTTCTTTGTGTAGAACTAAGCCTTGATCAGTCACCATTATAAATAAGCCTTTTTGATTTTTTAAATAAACAAATGATAGTTTTTTAATCACAGAATTAAAGGCAGTTTTTTCCAATAATATTGCTCCGTAATTAAAGTCACGATTATCAATAACTGTTTTTAACAGGTTGGCTGCAGCCTCCTTGCGAGGGAGTTTTGAATTTTCAAAATATTGAATTACTTGTTCATTTAATTCATCTGATAGGTTATCAATATTCATCAGTTCATCTACATATAACCGATACCCCTTTTCAGTTGGAACTCTACCACTAGAAGTATGAGTTTTTTCTAAATAGCCGTATTCTTCAAGCAATGCCATTTCATTTCTTAAGGTTGCAGTTGAAACGCTTAAATCTTCATATTTTGCCAGTGCACTTGAACCAATTGGTTCAGCTGTACTATTTTCAGTGTATGCTTCAACTATTGCAATCATAATCTTTTTTTGACGATCTGTTAGCATCAAAGCACCTCCTTTTAGCACTCTTATTGATTAACTGCTAATATTATATCACACTATTTTAGCACTGTCAAGTATAAAGTGCTAATTTTTTTATATTTTATGAATTTTTTTATTTTTTTATACTCCATTAAGCAAAAAAATAAGTTCCGATAATACAGAACTTATTTTAAATACGGATTATATTTTAAAGCATCTTTTAATATAAACGAAAAATTATGTCCAGGATAAATTTTAAGATTTGGGTTTAAAGTTTTAATTTTAGCTAAAGAAGTTTTTAATGTCAAATAATTACCAGTTGGTAAATCATATCTACCAATTGATGTTGAAAATAATACATCACCAATAAATAAACAATCATCAATTAAATATCCAATTGAACAATTAGAATGGCCTGGCAAATAAAGACATTTAAGTTTATAATTACCCAATTCTTTAGTTTGAAATTCATTTAATATTTCAACTTTATTCATATCAATTTCATCTAATTGCTTAACACTAAATAAACTAGCACATGAAGCATATATATCAGTTAACTTCTTTAATGCATTTTTATGCATATATACTTTTGTATCGTATTGTTTAAGCAATTCATTTAGCGATTTAAAATGATCATAGTGAGCATGCGTTAGAAAAATTCCTAAAACCTTTTTATCACCAATAAAATTACTTAAGACCTTTACACTATTAGCTGGATCGATAACAATACAAGTATCCTGATTATAGATAAGATAAGTGTTAGCATTTATCTCTTCATCACAAAATGATTCAATTTTAAAATTCATTACTTAATTTTAGGAAGACTAGCCGCAGCAATTGATTGACCTACACGGCGAGCTTTTTCATCTGGCATCATAATTTGAGCATCAGCATATTCAGGGAATAAAGCTTTAACTACTTCATTTGCTTTCGCAACAACAATATCTCCACCTTCACCGCTTGTTACACGTCCTAATAATAATAAATATTTAATGTCATAGAATTCAGAGTAATATGCCACTGAATATCCTAAATAAATGCCGATATTTTCATAAATTTCTTTTGCACGAGGATCGCCTTCTTTCATTAATCCTTGTACAACTTTTAATTTTTCAGCAGGAGATAGAGATGGATCTAATTCGATACCAGCAAATCCAGCAAGTTTAATAACACCATCTTGACTGAAGTATTTAACACCACAACCATAGTCACCACTCCATTCATCAACCATAGCATCGTGATTGTAATCAACTGGGACAAATGCAAGTTCAGATAACCAGCCATTTAAGTTACCATCTTTATTAATATAGCCAGCTGCTTCACTAGTTCCCATAGCAATACCTAATACGCAGCCATCATTAAGTGACATTGCGCCAGCCAATGCAGTTACATCTCCATCATTTGCAACAACAAGTGGAATATCTTCACCAATTTCTTTTGCTGCTTTAATATACATTCCAGGTACTTTTGCATCAAATACATCTTGTGGTACTTTAATAAATAAAGAAGCAACTCTAATTTCATTATTAATATAAATACCAGCACTACTTACGCCAATTGCATCAACTTTTTTACCAGCTTCTTCGATTTTTTTAGCTGCAGTTTTAAATGAATCTAAAATACCTTGATATTGGTATTCAGGATCCTCGCTAGTTTTAGGGAACCATACTACTTCTTCAGAATAAATCGTTTCACCATCGATAACAGCACTTACTTTACGATCTGATCCACCAGCATCAAAACCAATACGATTTCCATCTAAGTGTCCACCAGCTGGAATTGAAGCATCTACCGATGCAGGAACATTTTCATAAGTGCAAGCCACAACTTCAAAAGTTTTACCATATACTTTTTCCATGAATTCTACATCAAAGTTACGTTTTCCACCACGTGAAAATACTTTTTGCATTGCACTTACTAGTTCGTCATTACCTCCTAAGTAAATTTTGAATCCGCCTACTACCCAAAGAATACTCTTGATTAAACGTTCAATCATTTCTTCATTTTCAGCATTTTTTCCTGGTAAAACATTTAGGTCATAACGGTATTTATAACCACTTTGACGTTCTACACAAATTGCGAAAGGTACTGTACCTTTTTCTTTGAACTTACGAAGTTCAACAATCATTGGTTTAAACCCTTTTTCTAAACTTGGAACATAATTTTTCATTTTTCTTTCTCCTTTAATTCTTTATTATGTTTTGTTTTCTATTTCCGCTTTCATATTATGAACTGTTTCAACAATAATTACATCACTACCTATTTTTAAGATTCGGTTCCATGGAATTAAATTTTCATCATAATTTGAAAACAATCCTGATAATTTAAAACCATTACTGATATGGATACTCAATATTTTACCAGTAGCAACATCAATTGTTACATCATTAATTTTGCCGAGTTTTGTGCCATCTTCTTCCCGGATAACATCTTTACATGAAATTTCCGATAATCTCACTTTTCTAACATCTCCTCTTAAAGAAGTATATGCTAGATTTCATTGAAACTTGACATTTTTTAATTCGCATATATTCCATCTAAATTATAACGTTCTCGAACATTACCAACAAAGATATGAACAACTACATCATTTAAATCAACTAAGAACCATCCGCTTTCCATTCCTAGATTATACCCGTGAACAATTAGTCCAATCTTTTCAGCATCAGATTTTAAATATTCAACACAAGCAGCGCCTTGACGATGCGAATTCACCGAACAGATAATACTATAATCATAAAATGGTGTTTTTGCACGCATATCATATACTGATATATTTGTCACAACTGCTTTATCTAAAATTTCTATTATTTTATCAATCATTAATTACTTTTTCTTTCTAATTTATAATAATTATAAGCCTTTAAAGTTTGACTATAGATTATTTTACCACTTTTTTTTAAGTAGTCAACCATTTGACTAAGAATTGTGTAAACTCCTTCATCTAGTGATGAGTAACAAGCCTTTCTTGCATTAATTAAATAATCTCCACCAACCCTTGTGGGCTCAATATAATCACAAGCAAAGATTAACGCTTCTAATGAAGTCATATTTTCTCTACCTGTGGTATGATAATAAATTGCATTTAAAACTGCAAGATCATCGATGTTAAATTTTGCTTTTACATAATATTTTCCAGCAAAACTATGCCAGATATGAGGAAAATTAATCAATTCAGTTTGCACTTCTTTTGGCTCATTTTCCACAATTATTTCCCATAGTTGTTGATTATCAACTAGTTTTGCTGCATCATGAAGCAATCCAGCTAAGTAAACTTGATCTTCATTCAAACCTAATTTTAAGTGTTCATTAAGTTCTAATGCGATTTTTGCTGTTGCTACCGAATGATTAAATCTTGGATGAACTACTCCATCAATTGTCATTAATCTTTTTAATTGATTATATATACTCACATATTTTTCCATTAAATGAACTCCGGAACAACTCTAACATCAATTTTTTGATAAATACTAACATCCAAACTAACGTTCACCCCAACAATGTGAACAAAACCAATACCACTAATTAATAAGTCATGGCCTCCATCTAGGTTTTTAAATGAAATAGTTTTAAGGTTTTTAATTTTTTCATATTCTTCTATAGTCTTAGGTGGAGTTAATAATTTACTAATTTGGGTTTGATAGATTGTATCAGCATTAGCTGTTTTAGTTCGATGAATGTATAAATCATTAGATACATAGAAACTTACATTAATTTTTTCGCCATTTGTAAATGTTAAACGCACTAAACCTCCTAAAAAAATCGTTTGGTCCGGATTTAATTGAAAAGTCCGAGGCTTAAGATATGTTTTCGGAGTTAATATTGTCATTGATTCATAATCTAAATATGCTCCATAAGAGGCTTTGTTAATTAATCCTGGTGTATCAATGATATAATCATCTTCATCAATATAGATTTTAATAAAATCCATCGTTGTTTGAAATTGATCACTAGTTGTAAGCAATTGGTTATCATTTAAATATTTAGTTTTAATTGCATTAATTAAAGTAGATTTACCAACACTTGTACATCCAAGAAGATAGCATTCAGTCATTTTTTTCTTTCGTTTATCCCGATATGTTATCAGTGTTTTTGCATAATCTTTTTTGATTTTAATAATTTTATCAATTACCGCATCTAAGTTTTGTTTTTTCAATGCTGATATCATTATTATACCTTTAAGATTCAAATTTTGTTCATTAGCAATTAATCTTAATCTATCATCAATTCTTTTTAATTTAACATCTTTTGGCATTAAATCTACTTTATTAAGAAGGATAACAACGGGATTTTTACCAATATATTCAGATAAATTAGGAATAAAACCACCATAAATGTCCATCACGTCAATCATCAAGAGCACTAATGCATTTTTTTCTTTAATTGCTTTAATCTTGTTATAGTAATCAGTATATGAGATTAAAGGTCGATATTTTTTACCATTATGGATAATTTGAAAACATCTTTGACAGTATGCTTGTTCATTTAATTCATCACTAATAATTGTCGGAACATATCCTGGTAAATCACGATTAAGAGATTGTAATTTAATACCACAGCCAATACATTTTGCCATTTACTTTTTCTCCTTTTTAATTAGTTTTGAAATTTGTTTTGCATATTCAGCATCAATTTTCGCGATTTTTTTGATCACACCTTTTTCTCGAAGGCGATTAAGCGTTGTATAAAGATGTTCACTCGCCCTAGAAATCGACTTAACTAAAACAGAATCAACTCCTAGTCGATTTGCACATTTAATATCTGTAAGTAATTGATCGCCTATCATTACAATTTGCTTATAGTCAGTAATATTTCGCTCATTTAAATATCTTCTTATTTTATAAGCAAATGGTTTACGCATTAGATAACCTGCTTCAGTGGCTGGAAAAGTTTCCATAAAGTGATTAATTCGATATCCATAGTTATTAGTTAAAACATAAACTTTAAAACCTTTATCTAAAAGCGATTTCCCAAGTGCGATTAATTCTTGACTAGGAACACTTTCATCATAGGAAATTAAGGTATTATCTAAATCAAATAGTATGATTCGTTTTCCTTTTGCATATAATGTATCATAATCAACATTAAAAACTGATAATGCGACATTAGTTGGTAAATATTTCGACAATTTCTTTACACCTCATTTTATTATTAATAATATTATACTAAATTTTTGCTTTTTTGTCTATTATTTCACTAATGACTTTATCAAAGAAAGAAGGATTTACTTGATTAATTTACTTTCATTATTTTTGTTACCACTTCTTGGTTCATTAAATACAGCCAACTTTCCCGAAGTACTTTCAGTTGAAGAAGAAAACAAATATTTAGAACGATGGAAACAAAAAGACTTTAATGCACGTAACGTTCTAATTGAACATAATTTAAGATTAGTTGCCCACATTGTTAAAAAATTCGAAAATAATAAAGTTGAAAAAGATGATTTATTATCAATCGGTACTTTTGGTTTAATTAAAGCTGTTGATACTTATAATTTTGATTCCCACGTTCGACTTGCAACTTATGCATCAAGATGCATTGAAAATGAAATTTTAATGCATCTAAGAGCTATTAAAAAACACAAAGATACAGTTTCTTTATATACACCCATCGGTGAAGATAAAGAAGGAAATGAAATTAGAATTTGTGATGTAATAGAAGATCCAGCTCCATCAATAACCGAAAAATTAATTAACGAAGAACACTATTCAAGATTAATGAATGCTTTAGAAATTTTAAATAAACAAGAATTAGAAATTATATCTCGGAGATTTGGGTTAAACAACTATAAAGTTGAAACACAAAGAGATATCGCAAAAAGTCTAGGGATATCAAGAAGTTATGTTTCAAGAATTGAAAAAAGAGCATTAACTAAATTATATTTAAAATTAAAAGATTAGCAAATTTTAAAGTTTTTTAGTATAATACCTTTAGAGGTATTAATAATGGAACAAAATAAAAGAACAATCATGTTAATTGGTGAAGAAAATTTTAATAAACTAAAAAATAAAAAAGTTATGGTATTTGGTTGTGGTGGTGTAGGTGGATTCGTAATTGAAAGTCTTGCAAGGAGCGGGATTAATAGTTTAATCCTAATCGATAACGATACAATTAACGAATCTAACCTTAATCGACAGTTAATCGCAACAATTAACACAATCGGTAGATTAAAAGTCGATGTCTTTAAAGAGCGACTTTTATCAATCAACAAGGAAATCAATATTAAAACTTATCCTTTATTTATTTTAAAAGATAATCTTAATGAATTAGATTTTTCTGGTGTCGACTATATCGTTGACTGTATTGATACGATCACTGCTAAAATCGCAATAATTGAAAAAGCAAAGGAACTAAACATTCCCATTATTTCTTCAATGGGAACTGGTAACAAACTTGATCCAACCAAGTTAAAAATTGTGGATATTAAAAAAACGCATACGTGCCCACTTGCAAAAGTAATGCGATATGAGTTAAAAAAACGCAATATAAATAATGTATTAGTTCTATTCTCTGAAGAATTACCAACTGCTGTTGTCAATCATTCTGCCAAAGAAATTCCTAGTATGATTTTTGTTCCAAGTACTGCTGGAATTATGATTGCTCAAAGGGTCGTTTTAGATTTAATTAATTAAATTAAAATAGTCCATTTTATAAAAAAATAGAAATACTTTCTTTTTGATTGTATTTCTATTTTATTTTTTCTATATTTCGATTTCTTTAATAATCAATTCAACTAAATTTGCCGAATTATTTGCTGCTATCGGAGCAAACATTTGATAATCTAAGCTATTAGTAGAACCGATAATATCAGAAATCGATCGTACAACGATAAATGGCGTTTTAGTTAAATAACAGCAATGTGCAACAGCACAAGATTCCATATCACAGGCAATAATATTCAAATCAAGAAAATATTTTTTCACAATTTGATCAGTTTTAGCAAAATCAGTAACAAATTGATCACCTGTCATAATTGAACCAAAAAATAAGTTTTGTTTAGACTTCAAATAACTAATAATTCGATTATCACTTTCAAAATAAAGCGGTAAATTTTGCAATTGTCCATATCTTAAATCAGTAAATGCATCAGTTGTCATATCAACATCAGAATAAATTGCTTTTTCAGCAATCACAATATCCAATGGTTTTAAATCTCGGTGGTAACCTCCAGCTATACCCGAATTAATCACTAAATCTGGATTATAATGTTCGATTAGTAATAATGAGACAATTCCAGCATTTACTTTACCAATCCCACATTTTACTATCACTATTTTATTATCTAGATAATCACCAATTTGAAATTCATAATTTAATATTTTCTCTTTAGTTAAGTTATCGATTTTTTTAGTAATGGTAATCATTTCTAAATCCATTGCACAAATGATACCAATAATTTTTTGATGCATATTATTTCTTTTTATTATTTTTAACTTGTGTTATTTTTGCAACACGAACTTTGAATAAATCACCATCTTCAGTTCTTACATCAACTTCATCGCCAGTTTTTGCAGTAAGAATCGCTTTACCTAATGGTGAATCAGATGAAATTTTGCCATTCATAACATCAGCTTCAATTGTACCCACAATTTGATATTCTTCAGTTAAATTATCTTCTAAAAAGACAACGGTTACAAGTTTACCCAAATTATTAGTTTGATTTTTTTCATCAACATTGATAATTTTCGCATTTCGAATATTTGCTTCTAATTCAGCAATTTCAGCCGCAATTTTAGCTTGAGCATTTCTAGCAGCATCATAGTCAGCATTTTCTGATAAGTCACCTTGACCTCTTGCATCTTGAATTGCAACAATATTTTCCGCTTGTAATTTTTTCAATTCTTTTAATTTTTCTAATAAGGCGTTATAACCTTCTTGTGTTATTAAATGTTCTTGAGCCATTTTAATTACCTCTTTCTTCCTATATTATTCAAATATTATATCAAATAAAAGTTATATTTGCAAGTATTTTTTATTTTACTTTTCTAATCATATCGAGTGGTGATACTTCACAAGGAATATTTATGTAAAATTCTTGTAATGGGTGTCTTGCAATTTCAACTTCTTCATTCGTTTCAGCATCAATTAATCTATCAATAACAAAAATATAATTATCAAGTGATGGTCCAAATACTTCAACAATATCACCTACCTCAAAATAATTACGTTGTCTTATTAATACTTTATCTTTAAATACTTTTACAACGTCAGCAATATATTCTTGAGTTGGACATTCACTTCTCGTATCATATAATTGTTCATTAATTGTTGGAAGGCCATTATAAAAACCAATCGATGTCAAACGATTTTCCGCTTTATTAATCTCGTTTTTAAAATTTTCAAAATTATCGTTAGTTAAATTGCCTTTTTCATAGTATAAATCAATAATTTTTCGATAGCATTTAACTACAGTTGCTATATAATAACTTGATTTCATCCTTCCTTCAATTTTTAGTGAAGCAATTCCTAAATCTATTAGTTTAGGAATATATTCAACCGCCATTAAATCCTTTGATCCAATGTTAAAAAACTGATTTCTTTTAGTAAGTTTTTTCTTGCCATCATATAAATAGTAATTCCATCTACAAGAATGAGCACATCCACCACGATTAGCATCGCGTGAAGCCATGTGATTGCTGAGAACACAACGGCCAGAATAACTAGAGCACATTCCTCCATGAATAAAAACTTCTAATTCTAAATCAGTATGTTCCTTAATTTCTGCCATTTCTTCTAAGCTAGTTTCTCTTGCGAGAACTACCCTTGTTACTTCTTGTGCTTTCCAAAACTTAATTGCACTGCTATTTGTAATGGACATTTGGGTTGATACATGGCATTCAATCTTTGGGGTTAATCTTCTTGCAGTCTTAACTATATACAAACTAGATGTAATTATTGCATCAACTTTGCACTTTGCAAGTAACAATAAGTAATCCTCTAATCCGGACAAATCTTCATTATGGGGAATTATATTCATTGTAATGTATACTTTTTTGTTTAAACTATGAGCATAATTACATATTTCTAAGATATCTTTATCATCAAAATTAGAAGCACGAGCACGCAAACTAAATTTTTTGCCACCAACATATACTGCATCAGCACCATATAATAATGCAATTTTAGCTTTTTCAAGTGATCCTGCTGGAGCTAGTAGTTCAATTTTATTCATTTAGAGACTCCTTCTTTAAAAGGCTTAATTGTAAGTTATACGCACCTTTGGCATATTTAATATTTGTTCTATTTAATGTTTGAATAAATAAATCCAAATCTTGATTTACTAAAAAAGTTGCATAAGCATTAACAACTATCCGACTTTCTTTAATGGTTAAAAATTTAGTATGGATTATTCCTAGTTCAATATTTGATAAATTTTCAAGTTCTTCTAGTAAATAGTGATGATTTTCGTCATAAATATGTGTACCAGTTTCATCTTCAATAATTGATTGTAATTCTTCGCGTAATTCTTCTTTGATTAAATACGTATTTTTACATGGATTATTATCTTGATTGCGATATTCAAAATATCTTGATAATAGTTTTCTTCGCGAATAAAAACATTCAGTTTTTGCAAATAAATCAACAATTAATGGCTGATTAAAACATCTTCCTAGTTCAATTAATTCTTGACTAGATATTTCTGTTCCTAAAACTAAATATTGATTTAATTCACCATATAATTTTAAGTCCGCAATATTAACTAAATATGTTGGTGCCCTAAAAATCGTTTTTGCCTTTAAATTCTTTGTACATAGTAATTGATAAACACCAACATCAGAGTATGTATAAAACGCAATATTTAATTGTTCTAATTGTTCTAATAATAATTCTAGTTTATTCAGTTCATGTTCAGACCAGATTTTTTCTAAATTAACCATTAATTTGAAATTAGAATCCTTAATCTTTTTATTAATCAACTCTAATTCAGTTAAATTAAATTCATGTGCACTTGATAAAGAACAATTTTCGATACCTATTAATAAATATTTAACACTTGGAATTTTTTTCAAATAGTTAATTTCATTAATACTTTTTAATTCAACAATTAATTGCATATTTTCTTCCTCATTGTCACTGCAAGTCCATCGCCACTATCTATGTAATAGGTTTCAAAAGTATCAAGCGTTGTTAAATAATGATTATACATATCAATCTTCTTGACCATACTTCTAACATTTTTACTTAAACTATCCATATTTTCAACACAGCCATGAAAAATTATATTATCCGTTAAAATAATTCCATTTTCATTTAATAGTGGAACAAACTTATCAAAAAACTTTTGATATTGAGCTTTGGCAGCATCAATAAAAATTACATCATATTTATCAAGTTTATTATTATCAATTAATAACGCGTCTTCAAAAAAAACGTGGATTTGCTTTTCTTTACCTAATTTTTTCACATTGTTTATCGCTTCTTGATACATAGATTGATTCCGCTCAATTGTATCAACAGATAAATCAGGTTTATTATTAACAAAAGCTAGTGATGAATAAGCAATAGCAGTGCCAATTTCTAACATTTTTTTAGCGTTTATCATTTTTAAAATACTATTGATTAAAACTAACGAGTCTCTTTTGATAATTGGTACATTATTTACTTCCGCATAATTACGTAATTTTTCAAAAAACTCATGGTTAGGTTCATTTGCATCGTTTAATTTTAATAAATATTCGTTCATTTCATACCTCTTATGTACACCTATTATACTACATTTTTATTATTTTTCAAAGTAAATTAACTAGATAAATTAGGTTGCTTATGATTATTGTGATTTAAATCAATTAAGGTCTTTAGACAATCCTTATATTTACCAAATTTTGCTGAAAACTCCATATATACATTTATCATAATTTTAAAGAAAAATTCATCTCCTACCACATCATTTAAATAATATATTAAATGTTTTAATAATTCATAGACATCACGATACTGATATTCGCCTTGCAACTTTGCACATGACTCATAGATGATTTGATAATGATAGTCATATTCCGTAAAAATTACTTCTTTTGCTCTCGATTGTAGCCTCCATAAATAGTTTTCCTCACTTCTTAATCCTAGGATTGCTTCTATTGCAAGATTTCTAGGATTAGGCTTTTGCATAGATATATAATTTAAACATTGTTCAAAGTTTAAAAATCGATATTCATTTTTGATAATTAACCAATCGATTTCTTCCTGGAATTTTTCATTTAAATTAAGTTTTAATTCAGTTAAATTATTAAGTGTTTCATTAGTTTTTAGAGAATATGTCAAATATTGAATTTGGGCTCGTTGTTTTAACGCATTGTTAGGAAATAAAGTTAAATAGTTATCATCATTCAATTTTTGATAATATTTATAAAACATTTCATTTATGCCAAGATATTCAAAAATATCTAATGCTAATGAATATATTGCATATTGATAAATCATTTCTAATCCTGGAATTTCACACAAAACTAAAATTTGACGATAAGCAAATAAAGATTGATTTGTTCTAAAAGTATAAAGGGCGGTTAAGAATAAATAAAACGTTAATTCATTATCTAATAAAATATCAATTTTATTATTCAGATCAATTATCTGTGTTCTAGCTTCTTTATATAATTTTTTAATAATATTATCATATAGAACCATTAAATCATATTCTAAATCAACATAGAAATTAGTTTTTAGTGCTTGATCAATAATTTCAATTGCTTTTTCTTCATCATTTAATAAATAGCATTTTAATAAATCAGCAAATATCTCATGTTCTTTAGTTTCTTTTAAGCTATAAAAATCTATATCCAATTTTTTAAATAATTTAACAAAGTATTCTTCATCTACTTCAACTAAATTATTTTCAATTCGACTCAAATAACTAATTGCACATATTCCATCAGATAAATCTTCTAATGTCATTTTGTTTTCTAATCTTTTTCTTTTTAGAAATATTGAATATTTTTTTTGATTATTAAAATCCCCATATTTTTGTTTATATAGTTCATAAACTTTTATTTTTTCATTTTTCATGTCCCCTCCATCCCGCCAACTATAATTTATCATATTTTTTTAAATAAATAAAGTCATATTATCTATAACATTTCGGGATTTATTGACAAATAATATCTTACTTTTGTATAATTCTACTTTATTACAACTACAGTTACAAAAAACAACAGCATTTTTAAGATGCTATTGTTTGAATCCTACTTATAAGTAATACATTGATTTTTTAATAAATTTCGCTTTTTTCTTTCATCAAGAACATATTTTTTTAATAATTCATGAAACATAGGTGAATGGTTCGGGTGAATAAAATGAACTAATTCATGATAAATAACATATTCTATTAATTGAACTGGTACATGAATTAATGTTAAATTTAACATGATTTCGTTTTTTTGTGGATAACAACATCCCCATTTAGTTTTGGATTTTTTTATTATTAATTTTGGATATTTATTAAGTTCTTGTTTCATACTTTCAAAGCATCGGTAAAGCATTTCATTAAAGACTATTTCAGCAGCCTCTAATCGATATTTATCCAACAATATTTCAATATGACTTTGACTAGCGCTATAAACAATAATTTTATCAGCAGTTTTAATTACATTTTCATGATTAGAATAGTTTATCTCTAATTTATATTCCTTACCCAATAAAAGATAAGTATCTAAATCTTCATAATGATTATGGGGAACTGGTCGGTTAGGCTTATGATTAATAATCCAATCAAGATTAGCTTCTACTACTTTTATCACATCAATATCCCTAACACTATATGGTTGAGTTATGACTAAAATTGAATTTTGATTATAACCTATTTTTAATTTTTTAACATTTTTCTTTAAAATACAATATGGTATTTTTTGTTCTTCTAAACAAATAATTCTATAGTTCATAATTTAGATATGGTTCATACAATTTATAAATTTCTAACGCGTTAGCATATACATTAGATGCTGAAGTGTCAACAATCCAAGTAGCAAGACTCATCACTTCTTTATTAAAAACTTCACAATCTAGTTTTAGTCGTTTTTGAATAGATTCTTCACTGTCACCACGATTTTGCATTCTAATTCTCACAATTTCAGTTGAACATCTTAAAAAAGCAACTTTAACATTATTTCCTAGTTTTTCTAAATAATGTTTTAATCCATTCGGTTCTAAGATTACAACTTTATTAGCAGCTACTTGTGATAAGGCTGTACCATAATAATTGTTATTATATACAACATATTCGATAAAGAAACCTTCTTCAATTTTCTTTAAAAATTCTTCTTTACTTAAAAAGAAATAATCAACTCCATAGATCTCCCCTTGACGCATTGGTCTAGATGTATAAGTAACCATTTTTTCCATATGGTATCGTTCTTTTAAAATTTTAACAATTTGAGTTTTTCCTGATGCACTAGGTCCTACTAAAATTAACATATATACTCCTTTTTTAAATGTTTTTAATTTTTTCAAATCGTTTTTTGTGATAAAAATATTGTTTCAATGCAATAATTAGATGAATTATATCAGTAATTATAAACAGTGGAATTGTCACCAAAAAGCCAAAAAAAGTCACAATCAGTGATAGAACTGCACTAATAATAGTTATCGGTGTAACATCACTTTTATTATCGGCAATTATAATTGGATCAGTTTTACCTGTAATTTGATATTTTGCAGCATTAATAAATCCATTTTTGATCACATTATTGATAAAAGGAATAGTGGATATAGTTAGTAAAACAATTCCAGTCGGAAACATCGATTTATAATCAAGATCAGAAAAAAAATAAACAACTGCAGTATCCCAAAAGATAATAAATCTAATTATAATTAAAGGTATCAATAATTTTAAACATTTTTTATTATAATTCATTAATGTGGAATGTCTGAAGTTTGAACAACGAGGACAAATTTCATCTTCACCGCTACAAATTTTACAAATAGGACGTTTACATATTTTACAATATGTTGAATATGATTCCTTGTTATGAATGAAACAATTCATTTTACTCTTCCTTTTATGATAAACTTTTTTAGAGTCTTTTTGATAAACTTTTTTAGAGTCTTTTTACTTTACATTTTATTAATATTATGATATAATATCTATGCTAAAGTTGTCCCAATAGCTCAGCTGGATAGAGCAACGGCCTTCTAAGCCGTGTGTCGGGGGTTCGAATCCCTTTTGGGACGCCATTTTAAAAATTACGATATCACTTAAAAAAAGTGATATTTTTATTTTGTCTTTATTTAAAAAACTCTTTTAGATTATTATAACACACAAATTACTTTATTGCAAATAAAGAGAAGTAAGAATGACCTATTTCATTAAGTACATTGATAAATAAAAATCAATTGATTTCATTATCATTCACCATATCTAAAGATAAAATTATAGAATCATTTAAAGAAACTGATTAATGATTAAATTTGTATATATGGAAGCAATGAAAATTATTTATTCACATATAGTCTATCGTGTTATTATATATTATTTATAAAATAAGGAATAAAGACCAATATAATATTATTTTTATATTGCTTTTTTCTTTACTTTTAACTAAATATTTAGGATAATATAACAAATGTCCCAATAGCTCAATAGGATAGAGCAGTAGCCTCCTAAGCTACCGATCAAGGTTCGATTCCCTGTTGGGATGCCATTTTAAGGAACAACATATGAAGAAAGATAAAAGTATTAATAATTTTATGAATAAGCTAGCTAAAATTGATTTAAATAAAGCTTCTTTATCAGAACTATTTGCTTTAAAATTAGAATATATTTATTTAAGTATGGGGATTTCTCAATTAGATTTTTCACTCATTGTTAATCTTAATCTATCATATTTTAATGACATTATTAGAGCAAAAAAGCAAATTACACTTAAAAAGATTGATCAAATATGTTCTGCATTACGAATTGATCCTATTGAGTTGTTAAATTTTGAACTACTTTATCAAATGAAAGAAACAAATACTTTTATCAAGTATCCATATTGTAGTGTTAATAAATATACTATTTAGGCTTAATTTCCATTAAGCCTATTTTATTTTTTCTAATGACATACATTCATAAAACTCACTTATTTCTAATTCTTCATTCATTTTAACAATAAAATTGCCTTTTTTAAATTTAATTGCATTTCCATCTACATATTCAATATAATCAGGTAAATAATATAAATTATCTGAAACTAAGATTTTTTGGCAATAGGCATTAGATAATTTTCCTATTATTTTCATTTTCTTCGCATGAACCATTTTATACATCATAATTTTTTTCATTCGAGCACTATAATCACGATATAAAGATGCAAAATTAATAATTAATTTATCTGAAACATTGTTGATATAATTATACTCTAGTTTTACTTTTACATTTTTAATTAATAATAATGCAGCACCATAAGTTGATGTATATGATAAATAATCAAACAGTTTCGATGGATCTTCTAAAGAACTAATAATAGGATTTAACATTGATTCATATAATGCCGGTTTAACAATTTTTGTCGTTTGGAGTTTAATATATAATTCCAATCCATTCAATTCTTCTAATCTTTTTTCAATTTCTGCAATAGGATTATTCCTCAATCTTGATTCATAATATTTATTACAAAGTTTTAAATATCGAGTATTTCCTGATAATATTTTAGCAATCAATAAATTTTGTTGATATTTATTTTCATAATATGTTTGGTTCTTATAAGTAGTTAAATACTTTAATTCCAGTTCAACTAGTCCTTTTTTACAATTATTGCTGTTAAAAACTTTAAACATAACCACAATTAATTCAATTACTAGTTGATCATAATCTAAATTCCCGATTGGATAATCTATTACTGCATATTTGATATTATCTCTAATAATCATAAATTGGCCTTTTTCTTTCGGTTCTAAGATATATTCCTTATTAATCCCGTATAATACATTATCATATCTTAACAAAAAATTACATTTAATGAAACCATTATATATTTTTCTAAAATCTACACAATCAATTCGCTTTTTTAATTGAGTTACTACACGCTTCATTATATTCCCCCATATTATTAATCTTTACCATTTAATTATATACTATAAAATGTAATAAAAATGTCATTTCTTCTATTCTTTTATGTTTTAAATTTTAAAAAGGACTAAAACGTATCACATAAATTTTTATTTTTTTAAAAGATAAACGAAAATTAATCTTATCAAAAATTATTATAATTCTAGTTATGTTGTATAATAAAAAACGGCTCTGTAAAATCTTTTATGGTTTTGTGCTTTTATGCTGTTATGGTAATTTAA
>CAZIQF010000022.1:0-31296 GCA_964541525.1 uncultured Staphylococcaceae bacterium
AAGATATAAAAATTAATTATCTAAATTCTTGATTTCTTCTTAACTAATTATATCATATTTTTTTAATCTTTGCAATGTAACTATAATAAAATGTATCATAAGGTTTTACTTATGATACATTTGTTTTTATAATTTTTTAATATCGTATTGAGCGATATCTTCATCGGCACTGATTGAAACTTGTTCAACTAAACCTGTACCAGCAGGAATTAAGCCACCAATGATAATATTTTCTTTTAATCCTTCTAAGCGGTCAACTTTACCACGAATCGCAGCTTCAGTTAACACTCTTGTTGTTTCTTGGAATGATGCAGCAGCTAAGAATGAATCACTTCTTAGTGAAGCACGAGTAATACCAAGTACTACTGGTTTAACTGCAGGAATACGGATTCCTTTTTCACAACAATCTTTGAAGACACGATATAATTCAGGTTTAGAAATCAATGCACCTGGTAATAAATCGGTATCACCTGAGTCAATAACAACAACTTTTTGAAGCATTTGTTTAACAATGATTTCTACGTGCTTATCTGAAATTTCAACGGCAGCAGCAGTACGATAAGATTTTTGAATTTCTTTTAAGATATATTTTTCAACCTTATCTATCGATGCTACTCTTAATAATTCCTTAATATTAACCGCACCTTCAGAAATTAAATCCCCTGCATTGACATAATCACCAACTTTAACGATAGCCTTTTTACCAGCATCTGTAAGATATACTTTATCGTTATTTGGAATATTACTATGGATTTTAATTTCATAACGTGAATCTTTAACAAGTTCAACTGATTCAACAACACCTTTAATTTCCGAAATAATACCTTGCCCTTTTGGAGCACGTGCTTCAAATAATTCTTGAACACGAGGAAGACCTTGAGTAATATCATCACTACCACCTGCAACCCCACCTGAGTGGAAGGTACGCATTGTAAGTTGGGTACCTGGTTCACCAATTGATTGAGCAGCAACAATACCTACTACTTCGCCTTTTTCAACTAAACCAGTTGTTGAAAGGTCAGAACCATAACATTTAATACATACACCAACAGGACAGTTACATGTAAGATTAGTTCTTACTTCAACTTCTTTCACTCCTGCACTTTCGATTAATGCAGCAATATCATTAGTGATTAATTCATTTTTACCAACTAATAATGTTTTCTTACCATTAATTTTTGCATAAACAGGTTTTGAAGCAAAACGACCAGCAATACGATCTTTAATTGAAACTAATAAATCATCTTTAGGATCAAAGGTTGGGTCACTTGGATCTTTCTTATAAAGATAAGTCATAACCAATCCTTTATCAGTACCACAATCTTCAGCAGTAATGGTAATATCTTGAGAAACGTCAACTAAACGTCTAGTTAAGTAACCAGATTCAGCAGTTTTTAACGCTGTATCGGTAGAACCTTTACGGGCACCATGCGTTGAAATAAAGAAATCTGACATTGACATACCTTCTGAGAAACATGCTTTAACTGGTATTTCCATTGATTCCCCATTTGGTTTTGCCATTAGCCCACGCATACCAGCAAGTTGAATAAAGTTGGAAGAACTACCACGGGCACCAGAGTCTGCCATCATGAAAATATCATTTGTTGTTGCTCCTTCTTCCATGACTTTCTTAATTTCTTTTTCAATCTTATCTTTTGTTTCACTCCAAATTCTGATAACATTACGTTTACGTTCAGAGTTAAGCATTGTCCCACGTTTGTACATTGAATTATATTTTTTTACTAATTCATCTGCTTCAGCAATAATTTCATACTTATTTTCTAGAATAATAACATCAAATGCTGAAATCGTAACACCAGAAATAGTCGAATAATAGAATCCTAAATCTTTCATCTTATCTAGTGTAAGTGAAGTTTCAGCAAGTTTGCATTGTCTAAATACTTCAGAAATAATAACTGATAATGTTTTCTTTTTAGCTGGTTCTCCTAGAGGCATTTTTGCAATAGCTTCTTTATAGTTAGTACCACGTTTTAAGAAATATTTTTCAGGTGTTCCTTCTCTTAAGTTGCTTAATGCTTTCTTAGGATCAGGTTCATTGAAGAAGACAAAGTGTTCAGGAAAAACTTGGTTGAAGATTAATTTACCATATGTTGTAATTATATACATATCTTTTAATTCTTCATTACGTTTTTTCTTAGCCTCATAATCTGGATCTAATGGATCTAAATTAACAAATGGCTTATCGATTGCTGAACCCGGCATTACAAATCTCGTATGGAAGTCAATTTCATGATTTTCATAAGCATGTTCAACTTCAGAAATATCTTTAAATGCTTTTCCTTCACGTCCAACTACTAAAAATTTACCTACACTCGGAGCAACACCTTCTTTAACTGCAAGGTTTAATGCTTCAATATCACGATATGTTTCTTCATCATTAACAACGATAAGATTATCAAATTCAAAAACTCTTGCTTCATACGCACTATATAGTTCTTCAAAGCTATCAAAAATACGATCTGGTTGACTTCTTTCAATTGTTAAATAATAGTTACCGATAATCATATCTTGAGATGGTGTAACAACTGGTTTACCATCTTTTGGTGCTAAAATATTTTTTGATGCAAGCATTAACATTCTAGCTTCAGCTTGAGCTTCTTCTGATAATGGTACATGCACTGGCATTTGGTCACCGTCGAAATCGGCATTAAATGCGGTAGTTGATAATGGGTGCAATCTAATTGCTTTACCTTCAACTAATACTGGTTCAAAAGCTTGAATTGATAGACGGTGAAGCGTTGGAGCACGGTTTAATAGAACTGGATGTTCAACAACAATCTTTTCTAAGGCATCCATTGCTTCAGGAGCACCTCTTTCAATTAAGTCTTTAGCACGTTTAATACCAGCTTTTTCTTTTGTTGAAGCACTAATTGGCAATCCATTTGCATCAACTTGATCTAATTCAGATTCTTGATGTTTACGCAAATAACTGATAATGAAAGGTTTGAATAATGTAAGAGCCATTTCACGAGGAATACCACATTGGTACATCTTTAAGAATGGACCTACACAAATAACCGAACGTCCTGAATAGTCAACACGTTTACCTAATAAGTTTTGACGGAAACGTCCTTGTTTACCTCGAAGAATATCTGATAATGATTTTAACGGACGATTCTTGTCTTGAGCAACTTTCTTATTACGTTTAGAGTTATCAATCAAAGCATCGACTGCCTCTTGTAATAAACGTTTTTCATTTTTAGTAATTAAATCAGGTGCACCTAAATCAAATAACTTTCTTAAACGAGTGTTACGGTTAATAATACGACGATATAATTCATTCAAATCAGTAGTCGCAAATCTGCCACCTTCAAGTTGAACCATCGGTCTTAAGTCAGGTGGAATAACTGGAATTACATCCATTACCATCCATTCAGGTTTATTTGTTGATTGTAAGAAGGCCTCAACAATTTCAAGTCTTTTAACAAGTTTTTCTTTCTTTTGTTTAGTTGCAGTTTTTAATTCAAGTCGAATTTCTTCCATGATTTTCTTTAAATCAAGGTTTTGTAATAAATACTTAATTGTCTCTGCACCAGTAGTTGCTTTGTATCTGCCATAATAACGACGTTTATACATTGCATTTTCTTGTTCAGTAAGAATTTGACCTGGATATAATTCTTCAATATCATCATTTACATCAATGACAATGTAAGATGCAAGATATACAATTTCTTCAACTTCTTTTGTTTTCATATCTAATAAAATGGCAATTTTACTAGGGGTATTACGCAAATACCAAGTATGAACAACAGGAGCTGCTAAAGCAATGTATCCCATTCTTTCCCGACGTACTTTACTTTCTGTAAGTTCTACACCACATTTTTCACAAATACGATGTTCACCAATTACTTTACGAGCAGGTTTACCACATGCACATTGATAATCTTTAGTCGGACCAAAAATTACTTCACAAAATAAGCCTTCACGTTCTGGTTTTTGGGTACGATAGTTAAGTGTTTCATGTTTTTTAACTTCACCTTTTAAAGTATATTCAACACTATTACCATTATCATCAATATATGTAACCTTATCTTTTTTCTTAGGATCGTAAACAAATTCACGATTTTGAAGAACAGGATTTGCCCAAG
Organism: uncultured Staphylococcaceae bacterium; assembly: GCA_964541525.1. Lineage (GTDB taxonomy): Bacteria > Bacillota_I > Bacilli_A > ML615J-28 > CAG-313 > UBA1737. The sequence goes on from CAZIQF010000022.1 coordinate 4,110, forward strand.
AAATTATTTCTTCTGGTGATGCAATCCCGATTTTCATATATTTATATTTTTTCAAAGGAATTCCTCCAATCTATAGCCCACGTTTACTAGCTTGAGCCTCAGCAAATTGATCTACTAAACTTTCATTAGCAACATCTTTATCATTTTGGTCTATTAATTTAACACTCAATCCTAAACCTTGTAATTCCTTAACCATCGCTCTAAATGCTTCTGGAACACCAGCTTCAGGAATAGGTTCACCATCAACAATTGCTTTATAAACTTTATTACGACCAATAATATCATCTGACTTGATAGTCATCATTTCTTGTAGTGTATGAGCAGCACCATATGCTTCTAGTGCCCATACTTCCATTTCCCCAAAACGTTGTCCTCCATTTTGAGCCTTACCACCCATAGGTTGTTGTGTAACTAAAGTATATGGACCTTCGCTACGAGCATGCAATTTATCATCAACCATATGAGCTAGTTTAATCATATACATGACACCAACTGAAATCTTATGATCAAATTGACGTCCGGTTCTACCATCATAAAGATATGTTTTACCATTTTCATCAATGATAGCACGCTTATTTCGTGAATCAGCTAAACCATCAGCGATATCTTTTTCGCGAGCTTCATTCATAATTTCAATTAAGTCTTTTTGTGTTACCCCATCAAATACTGGTGATGCAACTTTAACACCTAATTTTTTAGCCGCCATACCTAAATGAATTTCAAGTACTTGTCCAATATTCATTCGTGATGGAACCCCTTGTGGATTTAACATGATATCAATTGGTGTACCATCAGACATAAATGGCATATCTTCAATTGGAACAATATTTGAGATAACCCCTTTGTTTCCATGACGACCTGACATTTTGTCACCTTCAGAAATCTTACGTTTTTGAACAATATATACACGAACAACTTCATTTACTCCAGGTGGTAATTCTGCACCTGATTTACGATTGAAACGTTCAATTTTATTAACAATACCGCTACCACCATGTGGAACTTTTAACGATGTAATTCTAACTTCTTTCGAGTTATCAGCAAATAAAGCTTGACTTAAACGTTCTTCTGGACTTGGTTCAGTTAGACCTTTTGGTGTAACTTTACCAACTAAAGTATCGCCTTCTTTTACTTCTGAACCTAGAATGATAATTCCATTTTCATCAAGATTAGCGATTGAATCTTTTGCTTCACCTTCTAAATCACGGGTAATAACTTCTTTACCTAATTTTGTGTCACGTGATTCACAAGTATATTCTTCAATATGAATTGAAGTATAAACATCATCTTGAACCATTCTTTCACTCATAATAACCGCATCTTCAAAGTTATATCCATTCCAAGTCATGAAAGCAATAACAACGTTGCGTCCTAATGCAAGTTCACCTTGTTCCATTGATTGTCCATCAGCTAAAATATCGCCAACTTTTACTTTTTCACCAGGAACAACAATTGGTCTTTGATTAGCACATGTTGAGTTATTAGAACGTTGATATTTTAGCAATGGATAAGAATGAACTTTACCATTTTCATCTCTTACATCAATTGATAAGCCATCAACTTTAACAACAATACCATTTACATCACTAATTAACGCAACACCTGAGTCATGAGCAACCTTATACTCAATACCTGTTCCAACAAATGGAGCCTCAGGTTTAAGTAATGGTATAGCTTGTCGTTGCATATTTGCACCCATTAAAGCACGAGTTGTATCATCGTGTTCAAGGAAAGGAATACAAGCAGTACCAACAGCTACAACTTGTTTAGGTGAAACATCGACTAAATCAATATCCATCTTTGTAAGTTCAATAAATTCAGACCCACGTCTTGCAATAACTTTGTCATCTACGATAAGTATTTCACCAGTTTCAGGATTAGTTACCATGCCAACATTTGCTTGAGCAATTGTATATTTCTCTTCATCATAGGCGTTTAGATATATAATTTCATCGGTAATCCACACTTTAGCAGGCACTTTGCCTTTTTTGTAATCTTCATCGTTTTTGTTATTCTTAACTACTAAATAAGGTGTTTCAATAAAACCAAACTTATTAGCACGAGCATAAGACGCAAGTGAGTTAATCAACCCGATATTTTGACCTTCTGGTGTTTCAACGGGACAAATACGACCATAGTGTGATGGATGTACGTCACGAACTTCAAATCCGGCACGATCACGCGAAATACCACCTTTACCTAAAGCCGATAAACGACGTTTGTGTGTAAGTTCAGCAAGTGGATTAATTTGATCCATAAACTGACTTAATTGACTTGTGCCAAAGAATTCTTGAATTGTTGCAACTAAAGGTCGGTTATTTATCAAAGTTTGTGGTGAAACATTTTTAACTTCCACCGCTGTTGACATTCGATCACGAATATTTTTTTCAAGTTTAATAAAACCTGTTCTAAATTCGTTTTGAAGTAATTCACCAATTAAACGTAATCTTCTGTTTCCTAAATGGTCAATATCATCAATACGACCAACATTAACATGAAGATTAAAGAAATATGAAATTGTTGCAAAAATATCTGATAATACAACATGACAGGCAGTTTCTCTTTGGTCATTACCTAATAATCTAACTTTTACTTCACCTTCAGTTGTTTTAACAATAACATCTAATGTTTCTAAAACAACGCTATTGCCTTCTAACATAAGTTCATATTCATATGTCTTACGGAAGTGTTCACGATTATTATTTAAGATTTCAACTGTATCAACAACTTGACCATCAACAATAGCTCGACGTGAAATTTCAGTACCCTCACTTAATATAATTTCACCAGTTTCAATATTAACTAAATCTTCAGCTAAACGATTACCAATCGCACGTTTAACAACATCTAATTTATCATTAACTTTATATCTACCTACATTAGCCAAATCATAACGACGAACTTCAAACAATCTACTTGCAATAAATTTACGAGCAGTATCTGCAGAAGTTTTTTCACCTTGACGAAGATTATTATATAGTGCTTCAATCGCATCATCTTCACCAAAGCTTTCATCTTTATTAGCAGAGTTATCAAAAAGTGTAAGTAATTTTTGTGGAACAGGATATTTATCAGAATCTTTACCAATAAATAAGTCAACCATATCTGAATTACCAGGAACACCTAATGCACGGATAAATGTTACAAGTGGTATTTTTCGATTTCGGTCAATCTTTGCGTACCAAATATCTTTAGTTCCCATTTCAAACTCAATCCAAATACCACGTGTTGGAATAATTTGACCTGTAAATAGCGATTGACCAGATTTTTTATCCACCTCTTTAGAAAAGAAAACACCTGCAGAACGAACAATTTGAGTAACAATAACACGTTCTGAACCATGAATAATAAACGTACCCGATGGTGTCATCATTGGGAAATCTCCCATAAATACTTTATCTTCTTTAAGTTCTCCAGTTTCTTTATTTTCTAAAGCAACTTTACAATATAATTGACGAGAATAATTGATATTATGCATCTTAGCTTCTTGAATAGTATACTTAGGTTCACTAAATTCATGTTCTAAGAAATTTAATTCAAATTTTTCACCATCGCCATGATCTTTAATAGGTGATAATTCTCTAAATAGTGTAGCAAGACCTTCTCCTAATAACCATTTAAAGGATTCAGTTTGCACTTCAATTAAGTTAGGTAAATCAACATTAGTTTGAACACGTGCATAATTTCGTCTAACGTTCTTTCTACCATATTGAACATTTTTGTAACTCAAAATTCTCCACCTCTTTTTATTTTTTTTGATACATGAGATATGTTTTTTGAATGCACAATATCGCATTGTATCATATCTTACTTATTTTATCAAAGAGAATAAAATTTGTCAAGTAAAATATACTTTTTTTCAGAAAATATTTGATATTTAAAAATAAAAAAACGGTAATTTACGATTTTACCGCTTTAATAATCCAATATCCTTTATCATTTGCAACCACTTCTACTTCTTTATAAACTGTTTCAAGAGCTTTTAAAGCAGATGGAGCACCTTGCTTTTTCTGAATAACACACCACAAACTACCGCCTTTGTTTAAATGATTAATTCCATCTAATAAAATTCGATGAACAATGTTCTTACCAGCTCTAATTGGAGGATTAGTAACAATCAAATCATATGTATCATTAACATTTTGATACACATTACTTTCAAACACCTTCGCATTTTTAATTTCATTATATTCAATCGCTTTTTCACAAAGGGCAATCGCACGCAAATTAACATCTACCATCGTAACCAAAATTTCAGGTTTTACCTTCGATATCGTTAAGCCAATAATTCCATATCCGCAGCCGACATCCAACACTTTTTTTACATTTTCCAACTCAATAGTTTTTAATAACAAATTACTACCAAAATCAATTTTTGATTTTGAAAATACGCCACAGTCAGCAAACAATGTAATTTTGTTTTGTTTATAAAAATATTCAATTTTTTTAATTTCCGTTTTTAAATTGGGGTTGTTTTCAAAATATTGATTAGCCATTTTTTCCTCTTTTTTATATATTTTATATTCTCATTATATCATATTTTTTAAGAAGTAAAAAATAGTTTTTAGAAAAACTAAAAACTATTTTTATTTTAATAAAGTATAAAGATCAGTTAATTATTTAACTTCTACTTCAGCGCCTACTTCTGTTAATTTGTCAGCGATAGCTTTAGCTTCTTCTGGATCAACTTTTTCTTTAACAGGTTTTGGAGCGTTGTCAACTAAGTCCTTAGCTTCTTTTAAGCCTAAACCAGTAACTTCACGAACTAATTTGATAACTGCTAATTTATTTGCACCAGCAGATTTTAAGATTACGTCAACTTCACTTGGTCCTTCAGCTTCTGCAGCAACTGCAGCACCAGCTACAGCTACAGGAGCAGCAGCACTTACACCAAATTCTTCTTCGATAGCCTTAACTAATTCGTTTAATTCTAAAACACTCATTTCTTTAATAGCACTGATAAATTCTTCTGTACTAAATTTTGCCATTTCGTTTTTCCTCCTAAAATTAAATTTTTAATTTAATGATTTACTTTTGTTCTGATACTGCGTTAAGAGCAACTGCAAGCGAACGAATTGGAGCTTGTAGTACACTTAATAACATTGAAACCATACCAAGTTTGTTTGGTAGTTTTGCAAGAGCAGCCATTTGTTTTTCATCCATATAAGCACCATTAACAATACCTGCTTTAACAGATAATTTTTCATGGTCTTTCATGAAATCATAAACAATTTTTGCAGCTGTTACTTCATCTTGAGCAGTAACAAATGCACAAGGGCCAACTAAATGCGATTCTACTTCTGAACAACCAATTTGTTCAGCAGCACGTCTCAATATGTTGTTTTTAACAACTTTCATTTCACAGTTTTCAGCATGTAACTTAACACGAAGTTCAGTAACTTCGGCTACAGTTAATCCTAGGTAATCAACGAATAATGTGGAACTAGCGCCATTGATTTTACTAACAACAGCTAGAACCTCGTCTTGTTTCTTAGCGATAGTCGCTTCATTCATTGTTTTCACCTCCTGAAAATTTATTCCTTATCTATAAGGAAAGATTTGTTCCTCGGTAGGATTATGTTTTAAGTAATAGAAACTGTCTTATTTTCTTTTACTCCTACTGTCTACGGCAGAGACTTATATTATACTTATGAATTTTTTTGAATTATTCTAATATTAATTATGCAATAGTTGAAGAATCAATTTTGATTCCAGGGCCCATTGTAGAACTAACATTAGCACTTAATACGTAAACACCTTTTGTTGTTGAAGGTTTGATACGTAATAATTGACGATAAATTGTTTGGATGTTTTCCATTAAAGCTTCTTCGCTAAATGATACTTTCCCAACTGGAACTTGAATGTTACCAACTTTATCAGTACGGTATTCAACTTTACCAGCTTTAAATTCTTTAACAGTTTGTTCAATGTTCATTGTAACTGTACCAGTTTTAGGGTTTGGCATCAAACCTTTAGGACCTAAAACACGTCCTAGTTTACCAAGTTCACCCATCATATCTGGAGTAGCGATAATCATATCGAATTCGAACCAACCATTTTTGATTTTTTCTAAATATTCTGCATCACCTGCGTAATCAGCACCAGCAGCTAAAGCTTCTTTAGCTTTCGCATCACGAGCGATTACTAATACACGAACATTTTTACCTGTTCCATGTGGTAATGATACAGCACCACGTAAGTTTTGTTCTGCCTTACGAGGGTCAATATTTAATCTGAATGCAGCTTCAACAGTTGCATCAAATTTTACAGTGCTAGTTTTTTTAACTAGTTCAACAGCTTCTTGTAAACTATATTTTTTAGTACTATCTACAAGTTTTGCTGCTTCTAGGTATTTTTTACCTCTTTTTGCCATTTTTATTTTCCTCCTAAATGTGGTATAACGGAATCTCCTCCCACAATTTAGATTCTTCAAGAAGATTATTCTCTTCTTTCTTCAAATCTATCTTGTATAAAAGACTAATAATTAATCTTCTACAACGATTCCCATTTGTCTTGCAGTACCTTCTACAATTCTTGCAGCACCTTCTACATCATATGCATTTAAATCAGGTAGCTTAGTTTGAGCAACTTCTAAAAGTTTTGCACGAGAAATTGTTGCAACTTTTTGTTTTTTAGAATTTGATGATCCTTTTTGAACATTTGCTGCCTTCTTTAATAAGTCAGATGCAGGTGGAGTTTTAGTAATGAATGTGAAGCTTCTGTCATCATATACAGAAATTTCAACAGGAATTACGTAACCTGCCATGCTTGCAGTTTTGTCATTGAATTGACTACAAAATTGTTGGATGTTAACACCTGCTTGCCCAAGAGCTGGACCAACTGGTGGAGCCGGATTTGCTTTTCCTGCAGCGATTTGAAGTTTAACAACTTTTTTAACTTGTTTAACTTTTGCCACGAGACACACCTCCTTTTAATTGTCCGTGATGTGGTTCATGAACACTATGATGTTCTCCCACACATATAAAATAATTCATAGTATATATTGCGTCATTGCACGCATTACATATTTTACCTTATTTTTGCAAAAAAGTCAAACGTTATGTTCTTTTATTATTAAAAAAAGACACATTAGATAAGTAATCTGATATTGATTACTTGAAATCTAATGTGTTTTTTTATTTAGTCCGTTTTAATCGAACTGGTTCGCATACTTGTCTATGTTTATTATAATTCTTTTTTCATATCAGCAAAACTTTGAGCAATTTTGAAGCCTGCAAATAGATAAATATATCTTGCTGGATTATCTAATCCTGTAAAGAAAGTCATATAACTTGCACCCATTTCTTTTAATTCACGACATAAATTACAGAATAACGCTTTACCTAACCCTGCTTTTCTTTCATTTGGATCTACAATGATACCATCTAGATGACCACGGCCTGATTCTTCAACATAGATTGCTCCTGTCCAACCAACAACTTTACCATTATGAGAAGCAACTAAAAACGGACGTGGTTCATCACGCTTTAAATTACTTTTAATTGCTGATGCAAAACCAGGATTATTAATATTTTCACAAAACTCATCAATACCATAATGCTTTTGTGGATCATATAATTCAACATATAACCCCCGTTCAGCATTTTTTGCCATATTATCAACTACACTTTGAGGCATTTCGTATTCAGCAAGTGGTAAATGGAATCCTTCATGAATACTATTAACAACATAATGATGATGATATAAGAACAAATAAAAATCCGAATTTATTCGAACGCATGGCATACCAGGATGCATATGATGTTCAGTATGAGGAATATACCAAGGCCAATTAATTTGTCCTAAGAATACGAAGCGAATGCTATTTCTGCCATTATTTTTAACAAATCGTTCAACTTCAGCTAAAAGTCTACCACCAATACCTTGTCTACGATATTCATTTTTTACAAAGATTGTGTGTAAATATCCCGATGCTTTTTCATTGCCTTCATCCATTTTTCTTACCAAGCCACTAGCAAATCCTACTAGTAAATCTCCATCTAACGCAACAAATGTTCCTTCCTCTTGATAAAATGGATTTTTAAATAAGTGATTACAGAACCCTTCAAAAGTAAATCCTTTATAAAAGTCTTCTTCATCTCTTACTTCCATAAATAAATCATACACTGCTTTTACGTATTTTTGTTCATACTTAATAATTGAAATCATTTTTGCACTCCTTTTAAATAAATTTTATCTTATTAATTTTTAAGTAATCCATAATCGGATTAAGGATTGAACAAGCCCCTAGTATTTCTTCTTTTGACGCATCCAAATCAATCTCGCTTAAATAGCAGAAAATATAGATTATTTTTTTAAACACTTCCAAACATATAGAGTTATCCTCATTCATTTGATCTACCATACAAATCATTTGTATAAATAATGGTACATTTTTCAACGTTTCATCACAATTATTTTGAATTTTATCAATAAAATCGTTTAATTCAATCTTTTTCTTAATTCCGTTTTCTTTGGTTAAATCATAATATCGCGTGATTTTAGTAATAAATTCATATTCAACTTGTGATAGTTTTTTATCCACTAAAGCAACCTTAAACAATAAGCTTTGCATATACAAATCAAAATTTTGAAGTAACTTCTTTTTACTAATTCGAATGAGTCCTGTTTGCTTCATTTCATCATAAACCTCTTCAATCAAATCAGCAATTTGATTATATAAATCAACCGCTTTTAAATACATATCTTCAATTTTTTTCACTTTATAACACTAGCCTTTTTATTTTTTACGTTCAGGAGCATATTTTACATAATGTTTTTTATAATAAGTCACAACGCTCTGTAATACCATTTTTGATGTTTTATCTTCCGATGTTTTTACACTACCATCAATAAATTTTAAGTAATTAGCGATTCTCCTTAAATAATCATAAATTTCTTGACAATACGTAGGGGAAATAACTTCAGTTAATGAATCAACTTTTTTGTCACAAATTACCGATAGTTCAACAAATAAAGGGACTTTTGCTAAAACTTCATCACAAATCATTGATAATTTATTTTTTTCTTCCTTTGATAATAAACCTAAATTAACCAAAGCATAATCTTTAAATAAATCATCATATTCGGCAATTTTCTTTACAAATTCTAACTCAACATCCACCAATACATCATCAGCCAATGCCACTTTAAATAAAATTGCTTGGATAAAATGATCCATATCAATATAAACATCTTTTTCTTCTAAATCTTTCTTTTCTGCAAATTGAATCATTTTTAGAACAAAATGATTTAGTTTATCATATAAACTTTTTGCAATATCATATATTTGTGGTATAGTTTCCATTCTAGCCTCCAAGGATTAATTCTACATAACTTTGTCATTATTATATCATAGATTATTAAGTTTTTAAAGCAAAAGCATTGATTTTTTATATAAAAAGAAGAGTCCAAGCAATTTCGAACTCTCCTTATATTTTTAATAATTAGAATTGTCTTTTCTTGAATACAATTGCTAACAAACTGAATGCTGATAAAGTTGAAACAATAACTGATCCTAAGCTAATAGTACAACCTACAGCTGGAGTTGCTGATTCAAGTTGAGCTAATAATTCTAATGAACTAGCAGGGAACATTGCTTTTTCATCATCTGTAAGAGCATCATATGCAGCGCGAGCTTTTTCAATAGCTGGAACATCTAGATTTGTTGGATTTTCAGGAATTTCGTTAATTAACTTAACAACTGCTTCAACATTTTTCTTCATTTCAGCTTGTTTTAATGCAACTACATAATCTCCTTCAATTTTAGCTAATCCTTCAGCGTAGATTGGATCAACTAAAGTCTTTTGATATGGAGTTAATGCTTGATAACTAGCTTTCAATTCAGCAATTGCAGAACCACTAAATTCATCAACAGTTGGGAATAATTGTACTTTCTTGATTAATTTAGCAACAGCTTCAATATCATTAGTCCATGATTCTAAACGACTTGCAACAGTAGTATAAGCTCTTACTTCTTCACTTAATGCAGCATATTCAGCATTTAATTGTTCAATTGCTGATCTAGATTCAGCATAGATTTCAGATTTCTTAGTTTGTAACACTTTATTAACAAATGCTAATGCTTCTTGATAATCAGCATATGTATCTAATAATTGAGCGCCTAAACCAACAACTGCTTGTTCTTTAGCTGATAATGCAGCATATTCAGCATATACCGACTTCAATAAATTAGTAACAGATGAATTTTTAACTGCTAACACTTGCTTAATTTCTTCAATTAAATCAAGTAAATACTCTTCTTCCGCAGATGCTTCGCGTGTAATTGAAGCTTCTAATTCGTCACCAACATGTACTTCAGTGGCTCCTTCATATACAGGAAGAACTACATATTTATATTCACTAGCAACAGCAAGAGCAGTTGAATCTACATATTCACTACTATAAGTTACAGCAACAAGTTCATAATTATCATCGTATAATGCACGGAACACATAATAACATACACCAAATTGTGATCCATTCCAATCAAGTTTTATACCATCGCCTAATGATTCTAATGCTAAATCAGATGCAGCCAATACTTCTTCCATAGAAACTTCAATAGTTTCTTCAAAGAACATCTTATAAGCCCAACCATCATATCCTTTAGAATCTTCAGCAATTACCATTGTAAGCCCCCTTACAGGAACATATTCCAAAGTATTTAAGTCAAGGATTTCTTGAACGAAGTTAGCATATAGATTAACATCCATTACACCGTCACTACCAGCAGCAAGTTCTTGTTCTAGTGCAGGAGCATGTGAACCTAAGAATACAACTGTAGATAAATATTCACAACCATAGAATGCAAAATCACCGATTGCAGCAACTGATTCAGCGATTACAACTTCTTCTAACCAATAGTTACCTTCAAATGCACCAGATTTAATCTTTGCAGTACCAGGTAAAATAGTATAACTTAAATCTTGTTTACCAGTAGGATAAGAATATAATGATTTACCATCTTTACTATATAATACACCATCAACAGTCTTAAAGAATTGGTTGCTTGCAGCAATTTCATAAGTTTCTAGAGAGTAACATAGATAGAATGGTTGTTCAGGAACTGAAGTCACATAATATGAGAAACCATAAATTGTTTGTAGATTAGCAGGTAAAACAACTTTTGTAATATAATAACATTCGCCAAATGCACCGTAACCTAAGACAGTAACCGAATTTGGTAATTCCAATTCACCTTCAAAGCCAGTTCCATAGAAAGCATAAGGTTCAATTTCTTGTAATGTAGAAGGCCATACAACTTCGCTTAAGTTTTCAGAACCTTCAAACATTCCTGTAGGAACAGCAACCATACCTTCTGGTAATGTAACTTTGCTTACATATGAATATTCAAACGCATTTTCATTAATTACAAGATTAGGATTTGCTTCAAAAACAACTTCATCAAACATGCTTAATGCGAAACCATCTGTAGCAATTTCCGCAATAGTTGCAGGAATTACAAGACTAGGAGCACTTGTACCAGCAAATACAAATTCATCAACATACGCAAAATTCTTACCAAAAGTAAATGAATCAAAACTTTGCCATGCAAATGCAAATGGAACAGCCATAACAACAGAATCAGCCATTACATAATCACTTGCAAATCCATCAAATACATATTCAATTACTTGATAATCATATGAATAAATAATACCATCTTTAGATGAGTTATAGTATCCACCTTGAGGAGCAATAATTTCAACGTTAGAGCATCCAGCAAAGACTTTACCTTCACCATATAATTCACTACCATTATTCCATTCAATTGGAGCAACACTATTTAAAGTAACTTTTGCAAGACTTGTACAATTAGCAAAAGCACTATCACCAATCAATTCAACACTTTCAGGAATAGTTACAGCAGTAATATCTGAATTAGCAAATACACCTTCAGCAATAGCTACTACGCCTTCTGGGATAACCACTTCACCACCTTGACCTGTATATCCAATAAGATTTCCAGCAACGATGATCAAATCTTTAACATTTTCTTTAACAACAAGCACACAAGAATCGCTTAATTCACCAACTGATGCAGTAATTACAGCTTCACCTGAAGCAACAGCAGTTACTTTACCAGTTTGATCAACAGTTGCAACATTTTCATCAGAACTAGACCATTCAACAACTACTTCAACGCCTTCTTTAGCAACAACTTGTGCCGTTAATTGAAGTACATCATGAACTGTAATTAAGCTATTTTCTAATGCAATATCAACACTTGAAACATCTGGTTCCTCAACTGGTTCTTCTGGTTCAGGTTCAACTGGAGTAGGTTCAACAACCTTAACTTTTGCACTACAAGAAATTTCTACACCATCTTTTGTTTCAAATGAAAGTGTAACAGTCGCTTCACCAATATTTAAGCCAATAATAGCAAGTTCAGGATGAGCATAAGCAACACTTGGTTTAGAACTTGTAAATGTAATTGTTGAAGTATCAACATAACCATTATAAGGTTCTAGTAAAATATCAGGGAATACATAACTACCTTTTTCAATTACATATTCTTCTTGATCAAATGAAGCACTTTCAACAGCATGAATTGGAAGTGTAACGATATATGCAGTGTAATTCATTGCATAGTCATCAACATATACCATAACCTTATTATCAGTTAAATAAGGGATAAAATCAGTAATATCATGTCTTACAGTAGTTGTTTCACCAATCTCAGTATAGAATGGAATATGTCCAGTTAATGATTGTTGTCTTGAAGTATATAATACATAAGATTGTAATGCGTGGTTATCATAAACATCAAATTCTAAATAACTACGTCCATCTTCTTCAACATATCTAAATGGTTCTTCTGGTTCAACACCATTTGCAACATCTTCTGCTGTTTGATCCATACCAATAATATGTGGAGATTCATTATCAATATATAATTCATAAACATATTGATATCTTGCATTTTCATAAGGATTTTCTGTATCTGTATGAGCAGTTACAACAAATTGTAAATGTGAATTATTTGCATATTCAGGAATAATATCTAATTGATGAACTACTGGATAGTAACCACCAGCAGTAAAATTATAATATGCTTTACGAATATAATCACCATACAAAGAGTCTAGTAATTCACCTGTATCAGCATCATAGATTTCATACGTTAAATAAGAAGCATTTCTTAATAATCCCATATAAACACTATAAATACCAAATGCAGCATATTGATTTAGTGGAGCAATTGCATTGTGATCTTGAGAAATTTTAGGTTCAATATAACCAGTTGGAACATCATATTTATAAGTTCCCATCTTTAGAATATATTTTCCACCATAATAGTAAGAAATTAATGTAGATTCATAGCCAATAGCATCACCTTCATATTCATTAGCATCTAAAATAGGAGCTTCATCCCAATCTCCATAGAATGCAAGGTAAGGAATTGCTAAATCAATTTCATTATCACCTAAAGCATATAATCTAACATAACCTTCAACATAAGTACCATAATCATATAATGCATCTAATGAGGCTTTTGTTTCGTCACTTAAAGCAATTTTAACCGAAACGATTACTTCTGAACGAGCATCAACGGTAACCACATTACCATTTAAACTACCTTTACCACTTACACCATATGTATTTTTAGCATCTTCAATTGCAAGATTTACACCTTCAATTGTAACACCATCTGAAGCTAATGAAGTAGTTAATACGTCTGTATCAATTTCATATGCAACTGCTTCAGCAGACATATTTGCAACAGTAAATGTAAATGAGTAAACACCACTTCTATCAGGGTCATCACCAAGTTCAATCTTTGTCTTTTGTTGACCTCTAACATATAGGTAAGCAGGTGTACTTAAAGCACCATCAACATTGACTAAACCAGCACCTTGACGACGTGGTCCATATAATTCATTATTATCACGATTAACTTGAGGAATTGCAGTTGACATTAATAATTGATATGCCATATCTGAAACTTTTTCTAGTTGTAATTCATCATTATAAAAACGTGATTGTAAATATTGTTTTACGATTGCTACATTACCAGCCATATTAGGTGAAGCCATTGAAGTACCAGACATTAGAGCATAACCATCACTTGATGCATTAGGTAATGCTGAATAAACACTTCCACCATATGTAGTAATTTCAGGTTTTAATTCTAAATTAGAAAGAGGTCCCCAAGAGGAGAATTCTGATAAAGTACCACCATAAATAAATGTATTACGACCAACTTGAGCATCAGTTCTTCCACTTGCAAGAATCTTACTACCATCTTCTAGTGAAATTGCACATACAGGAATGTCACATCCTTCTACTACCGGATTAAATCTAGATCCAGGAACATTATTGAAAATAACTACAGCCACAGCACCACATGCTTGAGCATTTAAAGTTTTTTCACTAAAGCTTAATTCACCACGTTTAATTAGTGCAATTTTACCAGAAAGGTTAGCGTTACGACATTCAGCAGCACTACCAAGTCCAGCATACGCAAATTCAAATTCTTTATTTTCAGTTGAATCACCAACAAGTTCATAAATAAAATCAATTTGTTCAGAAGTATTTTGATCGATTACTGCATTATTGAAAATTGCAGGAACACCACCTAAAATAATAGCGGCTTCTTTAACGTTTTCAGTATCATAAGATGCAACTGAGAATGAACTATTATAACTTGATGGAGAAGAAATTGTACCTTGGTCTAGCCAACTAGGTGTACCATATGTATAGTTAGTACCTAAACCAGCCATATATTGGTTACCAGCAGAACATACAAGGTTAATTCCTGATTCATAAACTGCATCATAATATTCTTGATACATAGCACCTTGAGATTCAACAGAGAAACCACATGGAGATCCAAGTGACATATTAACAACATCAACACCTAAAACAACTGCATCATTTAAAGCAGCAACGATATCGATTGTAGCAGCTCCGCTTGAACTATCACTAAATACTTTAAAAATTGCAAGTTGAGCATCAGGGGCTGCCCCTTCAAATCCTTTACCATTATTACCAGCAGCAATACCAGCAACGTGAGTACCGTGTTCATTACCTACTTCTTCCATTGTTGCAAGATCAGGATTGACATCATTATCAACATCAGCATAGTCATAAGCGTAAGGAACTTTATCACTTACATAAACATCTTCAGCACTCATTAATTCTCCAGTATATAGAGAAGAGAATAGTTGAGCAATCGTATCATCTAATACCGCATCAATATCTGCTTTTCCTAGGCCAACAACAGTTGGATTAACACTGAATGCTTCATGTGATGTTTGTAAACCAGTATCTAAAATACCAATAACCATACCTTGGCCACGATATTCACTATTAGATTTAGCACCTTGTAAAGTTGCAATATCAGTCACATAATCAGTAACACTATTGTCTTCAGGTAGTAAATATTCGAAGGAATAAACAACTTCTTTTACACCAGGAACATCCCATAATTTAGCACAATCACCATATTTAACTTTAACTGCTAAACCATTAGTAATTGTCGAATAAGCATATTTAAATTCAGCATCTACCACTTTTTCAATTTCAGCTTTGACAGTGGCTTGTTCTGCTTGAATCTTACTCATTTCTTTTGCAGCATTAGCAGTTTGTAAATATTGGTTTAAACTTCCCTCAAATTTAGCTGTTTCAGCATATTCTAACATTGAAGGAGTTTCTAATTCAACAATTACCCAAACTTCATCTTCAGCAGAAGGTAATCCTAAATCAATAAATGATTCTGTAAACATTGTATCAAGTAATGTTTCAACATCAACTTTTTCAACTTTGGATACGTCTAAACCATTTGATAAAAGACTAGAATCAGCTAAAACTGATGATTTTGCAGCTACTGCCATGACACCAACAATTAATAAGGTAAATAATGGCAATATAAATAATTTTTTCATCATTTTAGTCATTTAATTTTCTCCTTTTAAACTATTTCATTATTTTTTAACAAATTCATTTTCATTAATATGAACAAAATAATGTTATATATATTTTATCACTCTATGAAATAAAAAAGAATAAAAACACCAATGTAAACGTTTACAGTTTTTGATAAATTTTAATAAAAAAAATAAGAACCATAAAAGTTCCTATTTAATCACTTCAACTTCATCAAATCTTAACTCTTGTGGAGTTTGTCGACCAAAGAAATCAACTAAAACCGTAACAATTTGATCATCAACATTAATCGATTCAACGATTGCATTTTGACCAGCAAATGTACCAGAAATAACTTCAACTTCATCGCCAACTTTAAATTTAACATCAATTTCAAGTTTAATTCCAGCTTGTTTAAGAATCGGAATAATCTCATCGTTTGGAAGTGGAACAGGTTTAGCTCCACCACCACTTGATCCTAAAAACCCAGAGACCATTGGTGTATTACGAACAACAAACCAAGAATCATCTGTAACTATCATATCCACAAATAAATAGCCTGGATAAATTCGTTCAACAACTTCTTTTAGTTCACCATTTTTTTTCTTTTCATAGTGCTTGTTTTCAGGAATCAATACTTGATAAATATAATCTTGCATATTTAAAGAAATAATTCTCTGTTCTAGATTTCTTTTTGCAGCATACTCCATCCCTGAATATGTTTGAACCACATACCAAGCACGAATATTTTCAAATTCTGCAGCCATATTAAATCAATCTCCTACTTAAATAAATTAACGACTAATTCAATTACAGAATCATATGCAATAAATAATCCTGCTAAAATTGCACAAAAAACTAATACAATAACAATATTGCCAAGGAAAGCATGTTTGTTAAGACCTGTAACATGTTTAATTTCAGCAAATGAAGGACGATAGAACGATGAAACTGCAAGTAACATCGATAAAGCACCTAACACCACTAAAATCCAAGCAAATACTTTCCAATATGGACCAATTAAGAAAGCTGTAGAAGCAATTGTTAAATCACCAGTAAGTAATAAAACTCCAAGTTCAATTGCAAATAATGCTAAAACAACTAAAATTAAATTTTCATATTTCCATTCGTGTTGAATTGCTTGTATAACACGATTCTTTTTTTCTACTTTTTTTTCAGCCATTATATTTTCTCCTTTTATTTTGTTTCTCTATGTATCGTATGTTTATTACATCTAGGACAAAATTTTTTAATTTCCATTCTTTCTGTAGTATTAAGTTTATTCTTTTTTGTAGTATAATTGCGTGATAAACAAATCTCACATACTAAAATAACTTTTTCTCTCATAGATACCACCTAGTAAGTAATTTTATCAAAAAATAAACAAATTGTCAACCAATATAATTAATAAAATGATTTTTGTTGCCTTCTTTGAAGCTTATTTTTTAACTTTTTAATAATTCGAACTTTTGCATTTGATACGGACTTTGCATCAATATCTAATTTCTTTGCAATCATTTCAACTTTCAATCCTTCAATGAAAAAAGCTCTATATACACTTTGTTCAAGTTCAGATAATTCATTGTGTGACTCTTCTAATAAATAGTAAACATCATCACAATATTTCGGTTTTACATTATAATCTAATCCTTCATTTATATCATAAGAGTTATTTAGATGTTCTCGCTTAAGCAATGTAATGAATTTTCTTCTTAATAAAAGATTAAAAAAGTTAGTAAAACTCATTCGATGATGATCATCATAAATTCTAATCGTCAGAAGCAATACAAGACACCCTTCTTGATAAAAATCATCCCAGTCCTTCATTGGAACTTTCATTTTATGAATGGTTGCTTTAATTAAAAAACTATATTTCCAAATCAAAATTTCTCTTGCTTCATCAATATTAGCTCGTACTAGATACAAAAGTTCATAATCATTATAATACGAAAAATCCCCCATCATTAGTTTTAATCCCCCCTATTTCTTAAAACCTCATAAAATAAAATACTTGCCGAAACACTCGCATTAAGCGATGTAACATGACCTACCATTGGAATATTAACTAAAAAGTCACAATTTTCTTTAACCAGCCTAGAAATACCTTTTCCTTCAGAGCCAATGACTAAAGCAATTTTTCCCCGATAATCTTGCTTTCGATAATCAATTGATCCATCCATTTCTAAACCGATAATCCAATAGCCATTCTTTTTAAGTTCATTAATTGTTTGATTTAAGTTGGTAACTTGAACCACATCTACATGTTCAATTGCACCCGTAGAAACTTTTGCAACCGTTGAATTAAGACTGACACTTCGATTTTTAGGAATAATAATTCCATCGATTCCTACTGCATCAGCTGTTCGTAAAATTGCCCCTAAATTATGTGGATCTTCTAATCCATCCAAAATTGCTAAACAAACATCTTCTTTTTCACTGCATTTATTAATAACTTGATTAACCGATGCATATTGATATTCATCTACATACGCAACAATTCCCTGATGTACACCAACAAATAGTTTGTTCATCTTATTTAGATCCATAACTTCAATTAGATATTTGGGAACTTTATATTTTTCAATTAAATTTAAATTTTGTTGAGTTACGCAAATCTTACTAATATTTTTGCCAATTTTCAGTGTTTCACACACCGCATTTTTTCCATATATAATCATTCTATCGTTTCCACAATTTCAATTGATTTTGCGATTAAATAATCTAATCTTTCGAAATCTTCCTTTAAATATAAATAGCCTATAATTGCTTCAAAGCCACTGGAATTAAGATATTCAGTACGAACGATATTTTTTCGATGTGAACTAGAAGCTTTGTTTCTTCCTCTCAAAAAAACTTTTTGTTCTTCTTCAGTTAGTTCTAAATTTAATTTTTCAATAATCAGATTATGTGCTTTAGCACTAACATATTTAATACTTTCTTTTCTTAATTCTTTAGTTTTAGTGATATTTTTACTTATTAAATATTTCCTAATCTCTAATTCATAATAAGCATCACCAATATAAGCCAAATTAGATCCATTAAGTAAATTATACTGCATATTATAACCTAATGCCTAAGTTACTGATTTGTTCTCGCAATTGATCAGCTTGTTCAAAATCTTTATTACTTCTTGCAATTTTCCAACGTCTTACTAAATCCTTTTCAGCCTCAGTAAGGGGCTCAAGTTCAATCCCAATTCCTAAAATATACAGCATATCTTGGAAAGTTTTAAAGTCATCTTTTAAAGTATGCACATCGATATCTTTAGTCCGAAAATCTTTATTCATTTTTTTCATTAGGGTATACAAATGAACCATCGCATTAGCAGTATTAAAATCATATGCCATTTCATTTAGAAAATCATTCATGATATCTAAAGTGTTACCATCAAACTTTTCATCTAATAGTTCTAAATGACGACAATAATTAATATATAATTTTTCGATTTTTTCATATTCGCCAGTCATTTGAACCATCATTTCATCATTATAGTTAATCACTTGACGATAATGATTTGATAAAATCGCAAGTCTAAATGCTGCTTTGGGATAAGCCTTAATAATATCTTTAACCCATATAACATTACCTAATGATTTACTCATTTTTTCACCATGTAAATCAACACGACCATTATGAACCCAATAATTTGCAAGTAAATTATCGTGAAGGCAATATTGTTGAGCAATTTCATTTTCATGATGTGGGAAGCGAAGATCAGTTCCACCACCATGAATATCAATTTTATTACCAAAAATCTTATTAATCATTACGACACATTCAGTATGCCAACCTGGTCTACCTTCACCTAATGTACTTGGCCATTTTTTACCTAAATCGGATGTTTTTTTCCATAAAGTAAAATCACGGGGATCTTCCTTTAATTCACTAACATCGATTCGAGAACCAACTTCAAGTTCATCCAATTTTTGATTGCTTAGAATACCATATTTATCATCACTTTGGACCCGGAAATAAACATCATCACCAGAACAATATGCATAGCCTTTTTTTACTAATTCTTCAATAAAATTAACAATACCATCAATATTTTCTGTTACTTTCGGTCTAATAACATCCATTTCGCAATTAAGTGCTTCACATATATCTAAAAAAGCATTAATATATCGTTCAGAAATGACTTCTTCACTAACATTTTCTTTCATTGCTACTTTAATAATTTTATCATCAATATCGGTAAAATTAGATGCGTAGGTTACTTTAAAGCCAACATATTGAAAGAATCTTTTAACAGTATCAAAGAAGATAACTGGGCGAGCATTGCCAATGTGAATATCACCATATACTGTCGGTCCACAAACATACATTGATACTTCATTATCCTTAATTGGTTTAAAATCTTCTATTTTATTAGTAAGTGAATTATATACTTTAATTTTATTATAATCAAACATACAAATGCTCCTTATAAGAATTTTCGATAATTTTTTACATCATAATTAAATAAGACCACAGAACTCTGTGGTCTTAAATAACATCCGCATAAAGTCAGTAATATGACTAACGTTTTGAGAATTGTGGTGAACGACGAGCTTTTTTAAGACCGTATTTCTTACGTTCAACAGAACGAGAATCACGAGTTAAGAAGCCAGCTTTCTTTAATGGACCACGGAAATCAGGATTAACTAATAGTAATGCACGAGCAATACCTAAACGAATTGCACCTGCTTGTCCAGAAGTACCGCCACCGCACACGTTAACGATAACATCATATTGACTACCTGTATCAGTAAGTGTTAAAGGTTGTAAAACGTCTAAACGAATTGCCGCAGAAGTAATATATTCAGCAAAATTGCGACCATTAACAACAAATTTACCATTACCTGGAACTAAACGTACTCTTGCAACTGAACTTTTACGACGACCAGTAGCTTGATATTGTGTAACTGCCATAATCTATTTTCCTCCTACTTTACTTCTAATGGGAATGCTTCAGGTTTTTGAGCAACTTGTTCATGTTCAGGACCAGCATAAACATATAAACGACGGTACATATCAGCACCTAGTTTACCTTTTGGTAACATTCCTTTTACTGCAAATTCAAGAACTTTTTCTGGATATTGATCTAATTGTTCTTGAGCTGTACGAACCTTTAAGCCACCTGCATATTGGCTATGACGATAATATTTCTTATCTTGTAATTTATTGCCTGTTAAGACAACTTTATCAGCATTAACAATGATAACATAATCACCACCATCAATATTTGGTGTAAATGTTGGTTTATGTTTTCCTCTTAATACTGTTGCAACCGCACTTGATAAACGGCCTAATACTAAACCAGTCGCATCAATAACATACCATTTGCGATCTTGTCTAGCTTGTTCTGTTGTGTTCATAAATGTAGAACGCATGTTTATTCCTCCATACATAAATAATTTTTTAATTTCTTCATTTGAAGGGCATTTTGTGGGATTTAAAGTCTCATCGACTAATGTATCATACATATTATACTCTTATTTAACGGAAAAGTCAAAAGAATAACATTAATTTATTTAATATTTTTAAAAAGATAAGGATTATATAAATAACCCTTATCATCATCTTTTTTATACAATTGTTTTTTGAACAAAATTACCTTTTAAAACTTTGGTTTTAGTTACAGAAATAAACGCATGTTCATCAATTTCTCTAACTGCTTCAATATATAAAGGAGTTTCAAAATTAGAAGCATATACAACAATTGAATCTTTAGTGCCTTTAGTATAACCACCTATACATGGATAAATCGTAAGACCATGTTTCAAATACTTCAATAACGCTTCCCTAACTTCTTCACCTTTTGTCGTGATAATTTCAATACGATCGGTTTTATAAATCTTATAAACCGTATCAATTGTACGCATATAGAAAATTAATCTAACAATGGTAAACATTACATTTTCAACACTAATAATTGCCGAAAGAATAATAATTGTCGCATCTACCATTGATTGATATTTCGTAAATGGAATTTGTTTTTTTACTTGTAAATAGTTAGCAATGATATCCATACCGCCAGTTGAACCACCCGATTTAAGACACATTGCTGCACCTATTCCACAAATTAAACCACCAATTACTGCAAGCAGTAATCTTGTACCAGTTGACATCCCTTGAATAAAGATTTCTTGTGCTACAATCGTTGTTTCGTTTTTAATTAAAGTAAAACGCGAACTGGTAAAGACATCAATCAAACCTTCAGCTTCATTTTTTAAAAGACCAACAACTAGATCAGGAGCATCTAATGGTATATGACCGATAACCGAATTATCTTTAATCAAAAGAACGAATGGACTAATCGTATATCTACTAAGAATATTCATCACTAATGCTTGGACAACAATAGAAACCAATGTAAGTAAGGCAAATCTTTTGCTAACACCGCGCCAACCAAAACATAAAAGCGGAATATTAATCAACATAACAAGTGTCCCTAAATTATTACTAATAAATTCAACTACACTCTCATTCGTACAAAAGGTTTCAACTAATCCAACAATTAATTGTGAAGCACCAGTTACACCGCCTGAAAAGAATCCACCAAGTCTTAAAATCCAAACAACACCAAGTGAATAGATAATTGTTCCTAGGATTACTAAAGAATATGCTTTAATTTCTTTAGTTCTTTTAACTGATTTTTTTTCTTCAATTGTTAGTTCCTCATAGTGAATTTCTTGTTTGATTTTTCGTTTTGAATTTTGTGTCATATTTCATACCTTTATTCATTAGCGAACAATACTACCGCTTAATGCTTCTTTTACTTCAATTAATTCTAATTTATCGCCATCTGTGGCACAAAGAATCATTCCGTTCGATTCAACACCTCTAATTTTAGCTGGTTTTAAATTAGTAACAACAATAACTTTTTTACCAATTATTGCTTCTGGATCATAATCCTTAGCAATTCCCGATACAATTTGTCTTACTTCACTACCAATCTTAATTTGTGATACAAGTAATTTTTCAGCATTTTCATGTCGTTTTGAACTTATAATTTCACCAACTTTTAGTTCTACTTTAGCAAAGTCCTCAATTGAAATTAATTCCCTTGTTTCTAACTTTTTAGCTACTCTTGATGCTTGTAAATCTTCATAATATTTTAATTCAACTTTAGGATCCAATCGAACAAATAGTGGACTAAGTTTTTTTACCATAATATTTTCATAAACTTTGCCAAATTCTAGATGTTCAAGATTGATTACTTCATTTGTTAACCCAATAGCTTCTAAAATTTTCGGAGCAGTTTCAACTAAATATGGAGCAATTAAATTAGCTATGACTCTTAATGATTCAATTAGATGATACATAACACTATCAAGATAGCCCTTCTTTGATGCATCTTTTGCAAGTTGCCATGGCATTGTTTCATCGATATATTTATTTGCACGACTAATTAATTCCCAAGTGGCATTAACACCATTTTGTAATTGGAACTCATCCATTGATTTTTTAGTATTAATAATGGCATTCCTTGCAACATTTTCTAAATCTTCATCAAATTCAGTTTTTAAATATGTAGAAGGAATAACACCTCCACAATATTTATCCACCATCGCAACGCTTCTACTAACTAAGTTACCTAAATCATTAGCTAAATCATTATTATAACGTTCAATAAAGCGATCATAACTAAACAACCCATCATTACCAAGTGGCATTTCTTTAGTTAAATAATATCGGACTGGATCACTACCATAGCGACTATATAAATCTTCAGGATATACCGCATTTCCCCGAGATTTGCTCATTTTACCATCACGATTTAAAATCCAACCATGAACAATTAATTGATAATTAATCGGAACATTTAGAGCCATTAACATAATTGGCCAATAGATGGCATGAAATCTGAGAATATCTTTACCAATAACATGGTATACGTGATCATTCTCTAACCAATATTTTTTAAAGTTACGTTCATCTTTACTATTATAGCCTAAGGCGGTAATATAATTTGCAAGTGCGTCAATCCATACATAAATAACATGTTTAGGATTAGATTTAACCGGAATTGCCCACTTAAAAGTGGTACGACTGACACATAAATCTTCTAATCCTGATTCAATAAATGAAATAACTTCATTTCTTCTTGATTCAGGAACAATAAAATTGGGATGAGACTTAATAAATTCAAGTAAACGTGCTGAATATTTTTTTAAATTTAAAAAATAACTTTCTTCAGCAACCACTTTTGTTGGCTTACCACAATCTGGACAAGTATCACCTTCTGCAAGTTGTGTTTTAGTAAAGAAGGTTTCACAAGAAACACAATAATGCCCAGTATAAGAACCTAAATAAATATCTCCTTGTTTTAATAATTGTTCAAAAATAGCTTGGACTGCTTGTTCATGAAAATCATCCGTAGTTCTAATAAAGAAATCATAATCAATATTCAATGCTGCCCAAATTTTCTTTGTCCCTTCAGCAATTTTATCTACATATGATTTAGGATCTTGGCCAGCTTTCCTTGATACTTCTTCAATTTTTTGACCATGTTCATCCATACCTGTTAAATAGAATGTATCACGATTCATTAAGCGATTAAATCTGGCAAAGACATCACATGCAACAGTTGAATAACTATTACCTAATTGTGGGGTTCCACTTGCATAATATATTGGTGTTGTAACATAACATTTTCTACACATTTTAATTAACCTCTTTAAATAATATCTATAATAGTATAACACTTATTAAAAATATTTTAAAGTAAATTACACGTTTAAACTTATAATTTCTTTTTTCTAAATTGCATAACCAAAATTTTAATTATTACAACTAAAGCACTTAAAGAGGCGATAACAATTAAATAAGTACTAGTTTTTAATTTAATATTACCATACAATAAATTCTCAATAAACGATGCATCACTGATTACAAAATAATAATTTAAGTTGCTGACATTCCCTGCTGCATCAATTGCTTCAATAAATAAATTATGTTTTCCATCAGTTAATAATTCAGCATCATAAGGAAGATTATCAATATAAACATTTACGACTACATCATGTTTAAAATTATCCATTACTTCCCATGTAATTTCTTCTAATTCTTTATATAATCCATTATTGTCAATACTAACCATAATTTCTGGCTTTGTTGTATCAATTACAACAATTTCTAAATCAAAATTGGAAACATTATTTGAATAATCAAAAACTTGATATTTAATCATCCCCTTTTCGCCCGTTTTAATTAATTCCTTAAATTCAGATATACTTAAATTATCATCACCATTAAATTTGCAAACGATTAGAACTGGTCTAGGATCACAATCTGAGACTTCAATTAATGTCGTAAAATCAAGGTCATCAACTTCTTTGTCATTCAACTTAACAACATTTTCACCTTTAATAATGGGACTCGTTGTATCAATTAAATTAACAATAACTTCTAATTCGGAACTTTTATTGCCTGCCTGATCAATTCCAAACACGATAACTTTGCATGGTTGATTAATCTTTAAGCCTTCTTCTAAAGTATTAATCACCAGACCATTATAATTGTATATCGTCACTACAATTTGTGGATTTTGATCTAAATTATCAATAACTTGAAAACATTCATCTAGATTAAACGACTCTAATTCACTATCTTTTATATTAATGGTATTATTACCAATAATTTTCGGACTTGTTGTATCTTTTAATTTAAACTCAATAAATAAACAATCACTTTGATTTAGGGAACTATCAACCGCATAATATTCTACTTTTAACTTCTGATCTTGTTTAATTTTCTTTACTGCATCACTATATGTTATCTTTGTTTCATTATCATAATAACTAACAAAAATTTGTGGTGATGGATCATAATTATCACTTACCTCTACTGCCATCTCAAAGTCATAACTTTCTAGTTCATAATCATTAATAATTATTTCCTTATTTCCACTAATCACTGGTTTTGTTAAATCCAGGACTTTAACAATTTTACTATAAGTTTGATAATAACCTGTGACTAAATCATATAAACCTAATTGTAAAACTTGTTCGGATACTTCAGTTAATTCTAGTTCTTCTTCCATAAATATTAAATATTCATCAGCATTACGATTAATAACACTAAACAATTCATTAATATCTGGCAAAGCACTTCCTACTTCTAATTCAATTTCATTGACTTGCCATTTCGATTTAATTTTCTCTTGAAATTTTAGGTTGTGTGCAATAATTTGGTGATTATTATCAAATAAATAAATTTGAAAGTTTTCAAAACAACTAGTAATATCACTAATATCACTAACAGCATTAAAAGAAATCTTACATAAATTATTCTTATAACTAGAGTAAAAACCTTCATCTAAAGTATCTTTCAGCATTTCTGCATAAATAACATTTTGATTAAACTTTTTATTAACAATAAATGTTGAAAAAATCGAGTGATTATTTAAGTAAAAATAATTACCATCTTGTTCAATCACCTCTAATACCTCATTATCATAAGTATAGCGGAGAATTGTTTCAAATAGATTTGCGAAAGCTTTAATTTCAATCGAAATATTAACTATTTCTCCTCGATTATAACTGTTCTTTTCATATACAATATAAATATCAGTTGCCTCTATAGCTCTGACTTTTTCACCATAATTACACATAATTATTAATAAGATAAAAATTGTTAATATTATTTTTTTCATCATTTCCCCCTCAATAATAAAAACATTATAATAATTATAACTATTTACCACGAAGAAAAAAGCTGAAAAAAAGACATAAGTTATCTCGACTATATAAAATGATTCGGATTTTTATTCTTTTGCTATCATCTTCTTTTATTGTCTCCTTTTCTAAATGGTATATTATCATTTTGTTATTACTCCATTATATTCTTTTTCAATTCTTACATCGTTTTCATCATATTTGAAGTTTACATTCCCTATGCTTTTTATTTGATTTCCTACATATGTAATATTTTTATTATTTGTTTGTTCTTGAATATTTGTTAATTTTGTATTTTCATATGTTAATGTTTTAATTATGCTTCCTTGATAGTATACTTTATCTAATAAATATATATTCTTGTTCTTCGATTGTACCTTGATTGTATGTTAATTTTTCGATATTTCCATATTGATCATATTCATATACAATATGAGTTGTTTGTATACCAATTAAACAATAATCAAATTTATTAAATAATTCGAGAGATTATACTTAACTACTGAAATTAAAAAGTGTTGCAAATTTGCTTATTTTATAGGCAGGATAAGGAAAATGCAACAAGTAGTATTTTTGACTATTGCACAACTGGAATACCCAGCTTTCGCTCTTATCCACTAAATGTAAGAAAGGATGAAACTGCATTTCTACAATCT
>CAZIQF010000023.1:0-31087 GCA_964541525.1 uncultured Staphylococcaceae bacterium
AAAAATAATAGAATATTACACCTATTATGGTAGTAGATGTAATATTCTATTATTGCTTTTTTAGTTTTATGATAAGTTTTTTTACTTCCAATGCTACCATAAGTATCGATGATTTATGCTATTATTATACAACTTTTTTTTGACTAATTCAATAATTTAAACTTATTTTATATTAAAAATAATTAATTATAGCTTTTTATTTTTTTATTAATGCTCTTAATGAAGATAAGTAGTAATATAAGTGCTACAAAAAGAGCCATTGTTTCCGCTATTGGCGTTGCAATTAAGACACCAAGGGTTCCGATTTTTGCTTTTAAGGCAAACATTAGTGGGATATCAAATAATCCTTTTCTAAGAATGGATAAAATAAAGGAGGAAATTTTTTTACCAGTTGCTTGAAAGACAGTATTGGTTGCGAATGATATCGAACATAGCGGTACTGCTGCTGCAATAATTTTTAAGAACTTAACCCCATAATATACAGATACTGCTTCTTTTATAAAGAATGATACAAAACCTTCAGTAAATAACAAGAAAAATGTTACTGCAAATAATGAGAATCCGATTGCTGTTACAAACATAAAGAGAATCCCTTTTTTCATTCGTTTAATATTTTTACTTGCATAATTATAGGCAATAAATGGTAGCATTCCCTGCGTAATCCCCATACAAATGTTAAATGCTAGTGTATTAATTTTTTTGGCAATTCCTAATCCGGCTAAAGCTGATGATTGCAAGTTTTCCGATAAACTTGCTGATACTAATTTGTTGGCAAAAATATTAGATACCATTGCAAGGGTTGTTGATAGAGCAGCAGGAAAGCCAATAAATAATACTTCTTTTGGAATATGATGTTTAAAAGAAATATCTTTAGGGTTTAAGGTATATACTGGATTTTTCTTATTTATAAATAGATAAATAATAAAGTAGATGGTTGCAATAATATTAGATACAAGCGTTGCAAGGGCTGCTCCAACTAGTTCATTACCTGCCGGTAATAAGACAAACATAAATAATGGGTCTAGAATAATATTTAAAATTCCCCCTAGTGCCATTCCCATACTGGCATGCGATGAAGCACCTACTGATCTAACTAAATGACCAAAAATACTATTAAGAATTGTTGGAACACTACCAATAATCATAGTGATAACCATATATCGATATATATAACTATATGTCGCAGGAGTTCCTCCTACTAAATAAATAATTTGCTTTCCACCAATTAATAAGATTAAACTATAGGTGATTGCAATAAAAATTGATCCCCAAAGTGAAAAGGCAAAAACATTTCTAGCTTTATGCTCTTCTTTTCTACCTAAATATCTTGAAATTAGACTAGCTCCACCAATCCCAAATAAGTTAGCTAAAGCATTTATAATGATGTAAACTGGCATAATAACGTTTAGACCGGCTACTGCATCTTGATTATTAGTTAGCCCTAAAAAGTAAGTATCCGCATAATTATAAATAATCATGATTAGTTGCGAGATAATTGTTGGTATCGCTAAACTAATAAAGGCTTTAGGAATTGTATAGTTTTCAAATATATCTATTTTGATTTGTTGTTTCATTGCCATTCTCCATTTTTTAAAAATTATAGCATATTTTTGCTGTTTTTTAGTAAAAAATACTTTTGTTTATTTTTTGCTGATTTGCTGTTCATCATACAAAAAAGATATACCTAAATTAGATATATCTTATTGTGATGGTCTTGTCCAACCTTCGCCATTGATTTCATGAGCACGATTAATTGATACAAAAGCATATTTATCAATTTGATTAATTAAGTTAATTAATTCTGCATATTGACTCATTGTGAATGAAACTAATACGACTTTTTTAGGTGTTTTAGAATAACCTCCAGTTCCATCTAAAATGGTTGTAGTCCGGTCTAATTTTTTAATAATTGCTTCATTAATGGCATCATAATGTTCGGATACAATTTGAGCAATAAATGCTTTTGATTCACCTAAGAATAATTTATCTATCACAATCGCACAAAGGAAAGCAGAAGTAATTCCTAGTAGTGATACAACTAAATCTTTTATGACAAAGATTCCACATACGACAATTAAAGCATCAATTGCAAAAATTACAACAGAACTTTTTAATCTTTTAAGATACTTACAAATAATAAATGCAAGAATATCCAGTCCACCAGTTGAACCACCACCTAGAAAAGTAATTGCACAGCCTGCCCCAACAAACACACCACCAAAGAGTGCTGCAAGGACAATACCAATTTCAGCATAATTTTGACTAATATTAAAGAAGCCATTAAATACTTCCATACTAATTAATTTAATTGATAGTGATAACATCGGTGGATAGACAATGGTTGAAATTAATGTTTTAATAGCAAAGTTTTTTCCTAAAATGAATAAACCTAAAATAAATAAACCCCAAGTCAGAATTGTTACGTAAATATCAATTGATGGTATTAGGAAATTATTTATCGGCAATAGTTTATCCAAAATAATCGCAATCCCGGAAATTCCTCCTGTTACTAAATCAAAGGGAATTAAAAAGATTCCTGTGCCAAACGCTAGAATAGCTGTTCCTAATATGACTAAAAAGATATTTTTTAAAGCTATCGCTATATTTAAATGTTTTTTCATATACTAGTTACCTCATAATTTATCTTAACATATTTATTTCAAAAATACAAATTTTTAATCAATAATTATTTGCTTTCGTCTTAATTTTTGATTATAGATTATCAAATAAATAATATTAATGATTATTCCAAAAATAGTTGCAGCTGGTGCAGATAATCCGATATTTAATAAAGATGGATTAGGCATAATGCTCATTATGTATGACATCGGTAAGCGAACAATAAATGTTTGAGCAAGACCTTGGATCATTACAAATAATGTTTCACCATGACCACTATAATAGCCAATAAAACTAAACAAAATACAAGTAACGACTGCCTCTAGTGCGAATCCTTTTAAATATGCAAATGAATTATTAATAATTACCTCATCAGAAGTAAAGATTGATGACAATAAATCTCCTTTAAAGAAGGTTAATGTCATCACAAAAACGCCAATTACCGCCCCAATACTCATTCCTACAAACATTGATTGTTTAGCTCTTTTTTCTTTTCCCGCTCCTACATTTTGAGCGACAAAACTAGACATCGATTGCATTAGAGCACTTGGGATTAACATAATAAAACTTGTAACCCGATTAGCAATCGCATATCCATTTGATGCATCTAAACCAATATTATTAATAAATGCAACTAAAGCAGTAAATGAGATATTAGTTAAAAAATCTTGTAAGGCAATCGGAAAACCAATTTTAATACAATATTTTAGTTCTTGATTAAACCAAAAATCTTGCTTTTTAAAAGTAAATGGTAGTTTTTGTTTTGAAATAATTATTATGGATAAAATTACACTAACTGCTTGAGCGATTACTGTTGCTAAAGCAGCACCGATAACATCCAAATTACAGCCGATAACAAACACTAAATCTAAAACAATATTAACAAAACAAGAAATAGCAACAAATATTAATGGTAATTTTGAATTGCCTAAACCTCTAAAAATACTACTGATTACATTATAAAAAATAATAAAGATAATACCTAAACCACAGATTCTCACATATTCAATTGTTTTTTCCATCGCTTCTTCAGGAGCCTTCATTAGAACCGCTAATTCTGGTGCAAATATTGTTAAAACAATCATTAATACTAGTGATATGATTACAAATAATGTAATTGAACTACCAATAGCTTTACCTATTAAATGATGCTTCTTTTCTCCTAAATATTTTGCAATTTGAATTGTTAATGCCGTAGAGAATCCAGCAATTGTAAATATTATAAGATTGATAATCGAACTACCAGTTAATACCCCAGATAAACCTTCATTTGATCCAAACATGCCAATTACAAATGTA
This sequence comes from uncultured Staphylococcaceae bacterium, assembly GCA_964541525.1. Lineage (GTDB taxonomy): Bacteria > Bacillota_I > Bacilli_A > ML615J-28 > CAG-313 > UBA1737. The sequence continues at coordinate 3,919 of CAZIQF010000023.1, forward strand.
TCGACGGCCCCATACATTGCTTGAAGAATCAGTGATGCAAGAATTGGCAACATAAAAATAATCAATTTTTTGAAAATGCTTCCCTCGGTAAAATTATTATGATTTATCATTATTATTCTTCCTTTATCTATTTGTATTATAATACCATATTTTTACTTTTTTTAAAATTAAAAAACACTAAGGAAATCCTTAATGTTTAGTTTTTTATATCGCTACAGTCAGAATATCAATACTGATTGGCATTAAATGATGTTCTTGAATATAACGACATGATGGTAAATGAAGAATTGTACCAAAAAAATCATCTACTTCATCAGACCATAATACTTCATTAAAATCTGATAATTTACTATCAGCTGCATAATTCAAATTTAACCTAACTTGATAAGGTGAAGGAGTATTTTCAACTTGTAACGAAACTGAAACTGAAAAATAATTAGTAACATCATCTGGAATTATAATTGTTTCAAATACCATCAATTCTTCTACTAAATCATAATATTTTTCGCAAATTTTTCGGTACAGTAATAAATTTTCTCCTAATGTTAGTTTTTTACTAATGTGTCTTCTTAATTCATTAATGATTTTCATTATTTCCCCCTGTTTTTCTTTGTAGCTTTTGCTACTTATAGTGTTCATTGTACAGGTAATATTGTCGCATAAAATAAATTTTTTTACTATCAATTTACACTATTTTTTATCGAACATTATCCCTATACCGTCTTTTATTATATCAAAGTTATCAGAACAATGCAAACAAAGTTATATTTTATTTTTTGTTTAATTCGCTTTTTGCTTTCTGATTAGCGTTAATAAGACAATTATGCCTATTAGAATCGCGATTGATCCCACTAAAACGATATACATTATGTTGATTGAAACTTGATTACCAAAAAAGTAAAGGTTGCAATCAATTGAATCTTTTATACTAGTGATGACATCTTGAGAAAAGCCTAAACTTGAAAATTCTTTGAAAGCTCCATTTAACATTGAATTTCTTAAAAGACTCGTTCCATAAGTTCCTGGTAAAAACAATAAAACATTCCTTAATCCTTTAGAAAAACTAGCAATCGGCATATATGCTCCACAAAGAAAACCATAACATGAACTAACAATCGTACCAACAGCCGACATTTGACCTTGAGTCGATAAAAAGCTATTAATAATACTAGATAATGCACAACCAAATAGTGAAACTAAAAAGACATTAATGATTGTTAGGAAAACATCAGCTATTGATAAATACCACCCCACTATGCCAATATAAATAAAACAAATAATCATAGCTACATAACAAACAATTAAGGTTGAAATTAAGTTAGATATATAATAACTTAAAGCTATTACTTCTTTTCTAACTGGGGTAATCGTAAAATCTTTGATTGATCCTGTTGCCTTGTCTTGAACCATTAGCATATTTGAACAAAAAGCAACGGTTACACAGCAAACTGCTAATAAAGATGAACATAGTTGCCCTGATACAATCCCATTAATCAACTTATCACTAATGGTTGCACCGGCAGCTTGTAGTGATCCTACAAAACTATCAGCATATACCTTCTTTAAGAAAGTAGTATATAATACCAATAAAATCATTGGCGTAATTAATGATGTGATAAACATCGCTTTATCTTTAAAATACAATTTTATATTGCGTTTAACAAGAGCTAAAAAAGATTCCATTTTATTCACCTCCAACTAACTTTTTACCAGTAACAGCTAAAAAGACATCATCCATTTTTCCTTTAATTACTTCATAATCCTTAAATAATTGGGGATTATTAATGATTAATTCGGTTGCAATGATTGTATTTTCAATTTCAATTTTATATCCACCACTAATGGTTTCAAATGGTAGATTTAATGCATTAACTGATTCGATAGTTACATTATAGAGTAAAATATAATCTTTAACATACTGATTTTTTAATGCTACTGGACTTCCCTCGGCAACAATCTTCCCCCCATCGATAATTATTACATAATCTGCCATAGCCGTTTCTTCCATATAGTGAGTTGTTAGAAAAACAGTCATATGTTTTTCATTACGCATCTTCGTTATTACATCCCACATCATCTTTCTGGTTTGTGGATCTAATCCCGTTGTTGGTTCATCTAAAATTAAGATTTTGGGTTCATGAATTAATGCTCGCGCAATATCTACTCTTCTTAGTTCACCACCAGATAGTTTTCCAACTGGACGTTTGAATAAATTGTGTAAATTGAGTAATTCACTAAGCTCTTTAATTCTTTGTTTTAATATTTCTCCCGTAATTCCATATAAAGCCGCACGGCTAATTAGATTGTCTTTAACGGATAAATTTTTATCCAAAACTGAATTTTGAAATACCACGCCTATTTCATATTTAACTGATTCTGAATCAAGGTCTTGGTCAATATCACATACCTTGATTTCCCCACTATCTTTGGCAAGTTGACCACATAACATATTGATAGTTGTTGATTTCCCAGCGCCATTAACACCCAAAAATGCAAATAATTCACCTTCTTTAACACTAAAACTTAAGTCTTGAACTGCTTTTACTTCACCAAAACTTTTGTATAAATGGGAAATTTCGATTACTTTATTCATGTTTTCTCCTTTATTAAGTAATTATTTATTATAATTAATTCTTTCTTTTTCTCTAACTTAAACTTTTTTCATCAAAAAACAACCAGAGATTTAACTCCGGTTGTTATTTTATTTTACTTCTTCAAAATCACTAGCTCCATGTTTACAAAGAGGACAAATATAATCATCAGGAAGTGTATCGCCTTCATATAGGTAGCCACAAACTTTACAAACATAGCCTTTTTTACCTTCAACTTGTGGTTTCGGTTTAACATTATTTTGATAATATGTATATGTCATTGTTTCTTGTGATGTGATAACTCTAGCTTCAGTGATTGAGCAAATAAACATACCATGAGTATTTAAATCAACATATTGTTCAACTTTTAAAGACATAAAAGAATTAATATATCTAGGTAAGAAGGCAAGACCATTATCACTATAATTAGGTTTTAAATTTTCAAATTTATCTTTATTTCTACCACTTACAAATCCAAAACGTTCAAAAATCGAAAATGGTGCATCAATTGATAAGCAGTTAACATTCATAATTCCAGTTTGTTTTATTACATGATGAGAGTAATTTTCTTTATTAATTGTTACTGCAATCTTATTTGGTGTATTTGTTACTTGTGATACAGTATTAACGATTAACCCATTATCTTTTTTACCATCATTTGATGTTACAACATATAGGCCATAGCCAATATTAAATAAAGCAGTTAAATCATTTTTATTAGCTGTTGTGCTTTGTTTTGCAAGATATTCTTTTGATAATTCATCAGCAAGGGCTTGTAATTGCGTTTTACTTTCTTCATTGAGATTAGATAAGATTCTTACTTCGTTAGTTGCATAAGTAAGATTTTTCGAACCTTCTAATAATGATTTCATTACTTTCGTAGCGGTTGGAGCCCATGAACCATTTTCAATGAAAGCAACTGTTCGGTTTTGATAATTTCTTTCAGTTAAATGTTCAATAAACTCTTTCATGAAAGGGAAAACATCAGCATTATAAGTTGTTGTTGCAAGAACTAATTTACCATATCTAAAGGCATCAGCAACGGCTTTACTCATATCACATCTTGCTAAATCATTAACGATTACATTTGGACATCCATTTTGTTTCAATAAATCAGCAAGCATTAAAACAGCATTTTTGGTATTACCATAAATTGATGTATAGGCAATCACAATTCCATCAGTTTCAATATCATAACTTGACCAAATATGATATAGATTTAAATAGTAACCTAAATTTTCAGTTAGAACAGGGCCATGTAATGGACAAATTGTTTCAAGATCAAGCGTTGCTGCTTTCTTTAAAAGGGCTTGAACTTGAGTACCATATTTACCAACAATACCAATATAATATCTTCTTGCTTCATCAGCCCAATCTTCTACGGCATCTAGTGCACCAAACTTACCAAAGCCATCAGCACTAAATAAAACTTTACTATAAGCGTCATAAGTAACCATTACTTCTGGCCAATGAACCATTGGTGCGAAGACAAAAGTTAATTGATGTTTACCTAATGATAGCGTATCACCATCTTTTACTTCTAAGCGATGTTCTGGAAGATTGCCAAAGAATTGTTCCATCATTTTAAATGTTTTCGCATTACCTACAACATATGTGTCAGGATATACTTTTAAGAAGTTCATAATATTAGCAGAATGATCTGGTTCCATATGTTGAACGATTAAATATGTTGGTAACTCGCCATTTAACGCATCACTAACATTATCTAACCATTCATGAGTAAAGTTTTTATCAACAGTATCAATTACAGCAATCATCTCATCTTTGATTAGATAAGAATTATATGCCATCCCATTAGGCACAACATATTGGCCTTCAAATAGATCTACTTGATGGTCATTTACACCTAAATAATATAAATCAGCTTTGATTTGTTTCATTATTTAGTCTCCCATAATCCATGTAGATTACAATAAGCATATACTGCTTCTACTTCATCACCTTCACAAATAGCGAAGCATACTTCTGGTGCACTACCTGGTTTAAGGGCTTTTCTTTGGTTACCGAATTTAGTTTGTAATGATACCCATTCAATATAATGTTCTGGTAACATTGGGTGAGCAATACTACCAACTTTAACAATAACTTGATGATCTTTTACTTCATATACAGGAACGTGTTTTTCATGTGATGCATCAACACTTCCTGGTTTAATTTCTTTCATTGCTTCACCACAACACATTACAGGCACACCTGAATCATGAACTACTGCTACAATATTCCCACAATGTTCACATTTTAAAAATTTTTGTTCCATATTTTTTAGTCTCCTTTTTTATTATTATTTCCTTTATTATTTTACCATATTGCAATTTCTATTGCAAATATTTTAAGAAAATTTATTTTAATTGTTGGTTAAGTTTTTTGATCATTTGCTTCTGACTAAAGTAAACAATAATCCAAATAATTAAATAAGTTAAAAAGAAAATAATTGAATAAATAATAATGGTTAAAGGTTCTTTAGGAATCCAATCATTCAGCAAATAAGTGATTAAATAACATAGATAAATGGTAATTCCATGGATAAATGATTGTGTGACAATTCCTAGTTTTTCATTTTGCCAAATCACACTAATCCCAGCCGAACAAAAAGCAAGTAAAAAAGTAGAAATAATTCCCTTGAAGATATCAACACCACAAGTCATAGTATCAACACCACATAAATCGATGATTAAAATTACAATCCCATAAATAAGTGGTCCACCACTCGAAAATAATAATCCTCTTAAAATAAAATTTTTAATTTGTGCTTTCATTTTTTAAGATCCTTTCTTTAACTGTTTTAATTAATCTTCGTGAAACATATTCCTGATAGCCCGACTTAAAGACAACAATTAACGCTCCGCCAAAAGAAGCTTCAAAATGGTCAATTAAATTAACATTCGCAAGACAACTTTTATTAATATAGATAAAAGTATCTTCATATCTATTCTTTAGTTCATATAAGCGGTGTTTAATCAAATATTCCGTATGATCTAAAATTGTATAAGTTTTATCATTATTCGTAATAAATACTTCTAGTAACAAAGGATTTAATGGTCTAATACTATTTTGATGATAACCAACTAAATTATCATCTTCTAAGTTACATAAATTTTCAATTTTGGTTACTAATGCTGTTTTTTCCTTGCCATAGTAGTGAATCTCATTTTTGTGTTCATCTTTGATATAGATAAATTTCATGGTTTTTCTCCTTACATTCATTATTATATATGATTTGATTTCAATTGTAAATAGCAAAATGGTGAATGGTTAGTTTTTAGTCCTAAGTGGTAAAAAAGACTAATACTTCAAATAAAATATTAGTCCTAAGTTTTAGTTGTGTTTCTTTTTAAATAGTGCCATCAGCAATCTGATGTTTCTTGTGAAATAGATGATTTACTATTCTTAAAAGTAGATAAAAGATAATCACAAATGAAGAATATCCAAAATAGACCACTAACATAATGAGTGGATAAAAGGTCGTATTCTTGATCGATATTGTGATTTTCGTTAAAGGGGCTAAAAAAGGTAATACATCTAAAGCTTTATCCATATCAAACATAAATAAGTAGTTTACTTCAAAATAGTTATTATTATTAACTACTGCAATAATATTAAAGGTCATACCGATGATTGCACAAAAAACAAAATAACAACTAAATCCAATCATTGCATCTTTAAGTGACTCTTTATTAAGATTATTAAAAATGCCAAATAACAAACAAAGAATTGGAATCACTATAATATTTGTATGTTCATAAATAAAATGCATATTCCATACTTCAAAGATTCCTCTTCCATTAACATCGGGTAAAAGTAATGCGAGAAAGGCTCCTAAAACATTAACTAGAAAATTAAAATTAAATAAATGCTTATTTTTAGTAATCAAAGCAATAATCATTAGATATGATGCAATATTACACAATTGGAATGGTAATCGCTTGATACTAATTGTTAGTGAAAACATCGAATTATATTGAATTAGTAAGGCCAGAGCTAAAACTAAGCAAACAATAAATTTAGTTTGATTTGATTTTTTTCTAAACAACAAATAAATTAAACCAATCTTTAAAACGATATATATCATCCATAGAAAATGTGTAAGTTCAAAACTATCAAAGATAATATTAGAAAATCCTTCATATAATAATTGTGGAAGATAAATCGGCATAAATTGAATTAATAGACAACATAAAATAATAATTAACTGAATAATCTCTTTTAGTGTATTTACTAACTCAAAGTGATTAATAATGACCACAACACTAATTACAATTACTATTCCCCATTCAATTCCAAAAATCACACTCCTAAAGCCTGGTGATATTAAAAACGCTTTAAAAGATTGACTGAAGTAGGGAATACTATTTAGCCCTTTTCCAGTTTCCATTAAATAATAATTCATGTATTCATGATAAAGGCCAAGCGAAATTAATGCTGTTGGTAAGCAAATAAAAATTAAAAGATTTTTAAAATATTTGTTATCAAAAAAAATACTAATTACAAGTGTCGGTAAGATAATCGCTTTAAAACTTCTAATTATTAAAAAGAATTTATTAATGCCCAATAACTTATGAATTTCATTTTCCGATACACTCATGATTAAACCATCTGGTAAAAGAATGGTTAATCCAACAATGATAAAATAAATAATGGTTAGCACTTTTATAACTTTATTCATTAATCGTTCATCTTGTTTTTTTAATAATCCGACTCCGATAATAATTAAAATCGAAGTAACAATTGTAATAATTTGTGTTAGCATCATTTTTTCCTCATTTAGATGTATTATAACAGATTGTTTAACTTTTTTAAATCTTTTTTGATTAGACAGCATTTTTACTTAATTAGAAGACAAATATAAAAAAGGGAAAGTTTAATTCTTTGTTGGAATAAACATTCCCCTCATCGTTATTACAATCAATTATTTAATTAAGATAATAATTTCCCAACTATCAATATAACTATAACCTTTAGATAAGTGATTTGCTTGATATGCCTTAGTTAATTCATCGGTAATTGAATCACCATAATCAAATGCGAGTTTAAACTCAATTGAGATATTGGTTTGTTCAATGCTGTTGAAATATCCAATCAAGCTATTTAGTTCCGCTTGTGAGGTAATAACAAAATCATAGATGTTACTATTATAGACAAAACTGCTGTGTTCATAGGGATTATAGTCATCGTCACAAGTAATATTTAAATAGTTAGTTCCTGTATATTTTTGCCTATATTTTGCTTCATCAATTAAAAAATATTGATATGATAAAATTTCGAATTGGCTATTAACAATTGTTCCATCTGAGGTCACATCAACAATATACCAATTACCATCGATATATACTTTATTCCATGCATGTCCTGCACCATTAGGATTACTTGTTTGATATCCAGAAACTGATACACAAGGAATCCCTTCAATATTACAAAGTGCAGTGAATGCTTTACTAATACCTTCACAAACAGCTAGTTGATCAAATAATACCCCTTCTAGATAAAAGCCATTATAACTTTTGAGATTATCTGGATCGGTATATAATAAATCATATAAATCATGATCATAAGTAACATTCATAATTAAATAATCATGAATTGTTTTTACTTTTTCATAATCAGTCATTTGATCATCAATGATCTTGATTAAGATTTTCTTTAGTTCATTATAAGCTCTTTCTGCCCTAGAACCAGCAACACAAATCGGATATACCCCATGTTCTAAGACATACCATAATTGATCTGATGTTTTAACTTCAAAGGAATATAAACTATTATTAATTTTAAATTGATTAAAATCATCTAGTCTAGTTTGGATTGAAGATTGATAATTAGCACTGGCATATTGACTATAACAAATATTATTAGTACTTTGAACCGGTTCTGGTTGATGGGTAAAACTAAATGTCAAGACATTATTTGCAAGTCTCGCCCCCACTTGAAAATCAAAGCCTAGATCACAATCTTCAACTAGTTCTTTTAATAATCCATCAAAATTATCTAATTCATAATTAATTTTACAGATTAGTGTCTCAGATAAATTAATAATCGCAGTTTGAAATTTAATTGATAATTCTTCATATGAGTTAATCTCATAAGTTATTGCAGAATCAAACGCAGTTTTTAGAATGGTTAAATCAACATAAGCTGTAGAAGCGATATAAAGTGTTTCGGTTTCATAACATCTAATACAAGTTCTTTGTTGTAAACCATCACTTAGTTCGGTTGCTTCTTTGATGATTTGCCATTCACTATATTCATGTCCAACAGGATCAATCAAATCTGATTCATGATAATAATTACATCGATTACAAGTGGTAATTGTATATCCTTCTGTTTCACAGGTTGGATCAATCACATTAACTATATATTCATGTCCTAAGGCTGGATTAGGATCCAATTCAACTAGTTGATTACACCTAATACATTGATGAAATGATCCACCTTTTTCTGTACATGTGGCATTAAGTTCAACTAATTGGTATTCATGTCCCAAGGCTTTGGTATAGGTTTTTCGTTCTTCTTTACAAAATATACATTTTTCAATTTTGATTCCTTCTGCCTCACAAGTAGCTTCGATGGTTGAATCTGGAGCAAATATATGTACACATTCTTCTTTTAAATTGCTGCAATTACTAAGGAACATAATTGATAATAAAAAGGGGATTATTAATAGAATTTTTTTCATAATAAATTTGTTCATAATTTTCACTTTAAGAATTCAAGAATTTGATTCCATACTTCTTCATCTTGTTCAGTCATTTTATTCCAGTCAAATGAATTTTTGAATTGTTCTTTTTCTTGTTCAGTCTTTAGGTTTTTCACCTTTTTGAGTTTTTCACTTAATTCGGATAGATAACTAACAGCAGCTGATGTATAATTCGGATTATGGCCTTTATCATGTAATAAAACTAATTCGATATTTTCTTTATCTTTTAAAGCCTCACTTAATGCATCATAATGCATATCTTTACGAACTAAATGATCGTTGTCGGAATAAATTAATAAGCCTTTGACATCAAAGTTAACTAATGTTTTAGTTGCATCATATCCTACATAATAGGGATTAGTTTCAGCTTCTAGTTTTAAGATATGCTTGCGGTAGCCTTTTAAGATACCTGAAAAGTTTTGATTAATCATTCTTTCAACCGATATAAAGCCACTAATAACAACAATTCGCTTAATTACTGGTTGAAGGGATACAATGTTTAATGCTGAAAACCCACCCCAGCTATGACCAACAACTGATATATCTTCTGTATTAATGGTTTCATCTTGAATTAGGGCTTTAACACAATCATCTAAATCATGAAGTGATTGAGCTAATCCCATTGTACTTTCGCCACCTGATTCCATACAACCAGTATGATCATATGCAAATACTAAATAACCAGCACGACATAATAATTCAATTTCTTTCATATAAGAGCGGTGACCACCACCAAATCCATGTTCAAAAATGATTAGTCGATTTTCATCATAGTTATCATAATGATAAAAGTAACCTTGAAGGTTGTGACCTAATGATGATTTAAAACGATAGGCCTTTTGTTTTAAACCTGGAAAATCTTGATACGAGAAACAGTGTACCATTCCGGTTTCATCACACCTTCGATAGATTTGAGCTTGATATAGTTTTTCGATTGTTTTATGAAATAACATTTTAAGCACCACCTTATTTTAAAAATATGCTTCTTTTTTTATATTATACTCCTAATAAAAGCAATTTTCAATTTTTTTTACTTTTATTAGTAAAAATAAAAGAGTTAGTTCTCTGATATTGGGCTAAACTAACTCTTATTTTTTTATTATTCTGATTGTTTTTCATAATAAAAGAAAATACATGGAAACATTAAAATCACAAATAATCCCATAAATACTAAGAAGGAAATTAAACTATTAGTATTCCCTGTAGTAATTAATTGAAAGATACCAGTACCACAAATAACAAAGAACAGTGAACCAATGATTGCTGATATCGGCATGATATATCTTTGAAAGATATTACAATCTTTAAAGTTTTTAATCATATAAACATACATTGTAATATATGCACCATAAATAATCGCACATACTATTTCATCCATATTACCAAGATATTTAAATAACCAAACTTCATGCATAATGAGATACCAAATAATTAGCATTAGTGCAGTACAACCAAATCCATAGATGCAAGATAATAGTGATACATTTTGATTTCGACCTAGTTTAGAAAACTGTTTTGGCATGATTCCTTGCCCACGACAAGACATGGTATACATCCCACGACTACAACTAATTACTAGCCCATTAACCGTACCTAGACATGATATCATGATAAATAAGGTGAAAATTGTGCCTCCCACTGTTCCCATAATTCGGTCAAATACAGCGATTGGCGCATTTGCATCTTCAATAATGGTTCCATTATTACCTAAAAAAGCTGACAAGGATATATAGTAAATTAAATAAAAAACTAAAATAGCAATCGTACCACCAACTAATGCTTTAGGAAGATTACGCTTAGAATCTTTTAATTCCGCATTGATAGCAGTAGCACATACCCATCCTTCATACGCGAAGGCTGTTTTTCTGATTGCTTCACCAAAATGAATTTCCAACCCTGGTGCTGGTTTAGTAAAAGCATTAATAACACCAAAGTCAGATCCAACTATAAATGAAGCAAAAACCCCTGCAATCGCAATCACTGCAATCGGAATTAGTTTAATGATTGTTGAACTAATCTGAAATTTAGATGCAAGCATTGGTGCTAAATAGTTGATAACAGCAAATACTGCTAAGGCGATAAAAGCAAAAAGAAAATTTTGCCAATCAGAAAGACCAATTTCTAGACCAAATAGTTGAAAAAAATATTGTCCTGCAAATAACGCAACAATCGATGAAATAATTGGATAATAAAATGTCGTAAATAACCACGCAAAGATATAGCCTACTTTTTTATTGGTTGCAGTTTCAATATAATCAATTACACCATTAAATTTTGTTATTCTGGTTGCAAATACTGCAAAACAAAATCCTGATGTAATCATAATTATACCACCAACTAGCCAAGCTAAAGCAGCAATTCGTAAATCTCCGCCGGATAGTGATAAGACCCCACCAGCTTTTAAAAAGACCCCAGAACCAATAACTATGCCAATAACCATTGCAATTCCAGTCCATAAACCATATTTTTTTCGAACGTTTTCCATATAAACTCCTTATTGCCTTATATATACATTAAATCATTTTTTGCGTCTTTTGTCAAATTACTCATTAATAAATATTATTCCCGAATTTTAATATAAATAAAAGCCTAGTTTAACTATTACTGTCAGTTAACTAGGTTTTATTCAATTTTTAATTATTCAAAGAAAGTCTCAACATCGATTTTTTGATATCCACCAAAACTATTGGGATATGCAAAAATTGCTGCTGCAAGATTAGCTCCTAAAAATTTCATTGTTACTTCATTTGTCTTTGCTACAATATCAAATCCTTCAAATGCTTCGGGATATACTACTGATGCGTTATACCAGGCATTTATTAAGGCGATTTCAACATTGGTATAATATGCGTTATATGCCATTTGGAGATATACTTCACCATTTTGGAATGCTTTGGTGTTAATCAATAATGCTTTTACTTCATCTGTCCATGGTTTAATATTTTTAATGGCAGCAGCATCAATAAAGATGATATCAATATTATCGCTTAATGACACTAACTTTTCTTGGGTTATTGCTTGAATGCCATCTTTTGGTAAATCATTAATAACATTATTAATATGGCAAACATTGAATGTTTCAAAGTTTTGTACTGTCATTAAATGATTAGTAGTTCCCCAATTACCTAGTCCACAGATATATACATTAGGTCGATTGGTCATATTTTGTGTTTTTACTTCTAATTGTTGTTTGTTTTCTAAAATATAATCATTTAGTTCTTGGGCACGATTTTCTTTGTTAAAAACTTTTCCTAATAATTCAAGACTTCTTGTGATTTTTTCATCAAATACACCTTTTGACCCCACGCTAACAACGATGACAGGAACACCCAATTGTTGTTGCAGGCTATCTGCTTTAGTTACATCTTCATATTCGGAAACAATAATATCTGGGTTGCATGCTAAAATCTTTTCAGCTTCAGCTGCTTGACTGGCCGGTCCACCAACGCCACATGAAGGTAGAGTTTTAAATACATCTTGATATCTAATAAAATATGGTCGTGCTACTCCATCAAACATTTTAGGTCTTTGTGATAAACTTTCATTTTCAATATCTTCCACAGCACATAATTTATCAATATCACCAATGTATGAATAAAGCCTTAAAGCACCTGCACCAATACATACTACTCTTTCATAATTATCTTTGTCTAATATCACTTTTCGATTAACTAAATCATAGACTGTCTCTTTAGTATCATCAATAATATTACATGATGCTATAGCACATAAACATAATGCTACAAATAATAGATTAATTAATTTTTTCATTTTTCTTTATCCTTATAAATAATATATTTTTGATTTTTAATTTTTACTATTTCTACATCTAAATCAAATAGGTCTTTAATACTTGATTCAGTAATAATATCAGAATTACCATTTTGAATAATTCGACCATCCTTTAATAAATATAAAACATCTGCATATTTTAATGCAATATTTAGATCATGAACACTCATCAATACACTAATCCCTGATTGTGATAGTTTCTTTGCTTCTGCAAGAATAAATAGTTCATTTTTGATATCAAGCGAATTAGTTGGTTCATCAAATATTACTAATTTGGGATTTTTTACCATTGCTCTGGCAATTACTACTCTTTGTTTTAATCCACCACTTAAAATATTAACACATTTATCTTTAATATCATATAAGTCATATTTTTTGAGAACTTCATCAACTACTTTTCGATCTTCTTCACTTTCATTATAACCAAAATAAGGCAATCTACCAAGTAAGACTGTTTCATAAATGGTTAATGGGGTTAATTCCTGTTCTTGGGGAACATAAGCAATCATTTTGGATAATTCAGTTATTTTTATTTTTTCAATATCTAGATTATCCAATTTAATTGTTCCACTAGTTGGTATTACTATCCGGTTTATTACTTTAAATAAAGTACTTTTACCACTACCATTTATACCAAGAATAATTCCCAATTTACCATCTGATAATTTTAAGGATAGATCATTTAGTACCAGTTGATCCTTCTTCGAATATCTAAAATATAGATTGTTAATTTCCAGCATTAATTTTCTCCTTTTTTGCAAAAATAATGTATAAAAAGAATGGTGCTCCTAATATAGATGTTACTGCTCCAATTGGTAAAGCTGAGCCATTTCCAATGATTCTTGAAATCATATCAGCGAAGAGTAGTAAAATTGATCCTGAAATTAATGACATCGGAATAGTATATTTATGGTTTTTACCAATTAGTCTTTTTACTACATGAGGACAAATAATACCTACGAAACCAATAATACCCAAATATGAAACACATACCGCACATAATAATGAAGCTAATATTAATGAAATAAATCGTAACTTTTCCACTTTTACACCTAAACTTAAGGCGACATTATCACCACTAAGTAAGGCATTATAATGTTGCTTTAAAAGATAAAAGATAATAAAAGCAATAATGGTTACAATTAACATAATTAGATCAGTTAAATAAGTAGCTCGGCCTAAATCACCAAAAGTCCATACCACTGCAGCACTTAATCCGACATCTGTTGCATAAAACTGAATTAGGGTAGTTAAAGCTGACCAAATTGATGATATTGCAATCCCCGATAAGATTAGTGAACTTTTAGAAAATGCTTTCGTTTTACCTAGTCCTAATATCAATAAAATGCTGATAAATGAAAAAATAAATGCCATTGTAGATGATGCAAAAGGATTAGCCATTGTTATCATATTATTAGCATTGCCACCAATTGAGGCAAAGCCACCAGCTAAAACAATAATTGAAATATTGGCTCCAAATACTGCTGCATTACTAACACCAAGCGTTGAAGGAGCAGCCATATCGTTGCCGAGTGTGGTCTGCATGATTAAGCCTGACATTGATAATGCTGCACCAGCTATGATTGCACTTAAGACTCTAGGAATTCTAATCGACCAAATTATACGATTTTGCGCATTAGTACCATTTAAAAACAACCCATTAATTGCTTCTTTTAGCGTCATATTGGAACTACCAACCATTAATATTTCTACAAATATCAATATGACTTCAATTATAATCATTAATATGATAATATGACTTATACTTAATTGAACTTTTTTCTTCATATATTACCTCAGTTATATCTTTAGATTAAATAAAAAAGATTGTTACTATCATCTGCTGATGAAAAATAACAACCTTCATGGTTATTGTTAGTGTTTTTATTCTTTAAATATCCAATAATTAGCTTCAGCTAATTTATATTAGGTAGCCCTAATCCGGAAAAAAGTATATTTTATTTTTCAGTTAGATTTTTAATTTTAATAATACAATCTTCAATTAATAGACTAGTATTAAAATTTTGAATTCCTGCAATATAATTATTACATAAATTCATTGGTAATAAGATCTTATATGCATTGCTTTGTCCGATGGCAGTAGCCATTTGTGCAGTAATCTCACCTAATAGTGAATCGGCAATAACAATACCAATTGGTCCGATAATTAAATCAGCTTTTTTTGAGTTGACAATTACAGCATTTTCCCCGGTAGCAGCATAGTCTGCTCCTGCTTTTAACATCGCTTGTGTGGCTAGAACATTAGTACCAATTGCAGTGATTTGATGTTCGGGTAGACATTTTTTTATATTTTCAATAAGTTGTCTACCAATTCCTCCGCCTTGCCCATCAATAATTAAAATATTCATATTAATCTCCAATTATTAAACTATTATTATTATACACTAATTAAATTAAATTTGCAAATATTATAATTTTGATTGTCAGATTTATAATCATATCAATATATGTTTTTTATTCTTGCTAATAACTATCGATTAAATGGTCGATTAAAAGATCCAATTTCAATTAAATTGCCTTCAGGATCAGCAATATAACAAGTTCTTTGCCCCCAAGGCTCTGTGGTTGGTTCTAAAACAGAACGTGCTCCTTGGTTAATTGCTTTATTATATTCAAGATCTACTTCTTCAAAAGTATCAACATACAATGCAATTTCAAAATGGCCATTCAATCCTTTTAAATATTCATATTTTCGATTGGTCATTTTTTCAAAATTTTTTCGTTCATAAAGCATAAATAATGTTCCATTTTTAATTAAATAAACATTTACTGCATCTTCAACTTCAGTTATTTCAAAGCCTAAGACATCACGATAAAAACGAATCATTGTTGCCATATCATTGACAAATAATCCAACACCATCAAGTTTCATTGTAAACACCTCTTAATCTAGATTCATTATACCATATCCATTAAAACTCAGCCAATATTATAGCTAAATTTTTTACTGAATTGAAAAAACCTAGTCTTTAATCTAGAGTTTTGACTAGGCTTTTTTCGATTATTTTTGATGTTTGGCTTTGACTTGATCAATACTAACAAACCATGGGGTTACTTCTTTATAGATATTATATTCCTCATTTTCATCTTCATTAAGTTCTTTTATGCAATAAACATTGTAGAATAGACCCACATGTTTAGTACTTCCACCATCTTTATATTGAGCTACTTCTACTGCAAAAATTGGTTTTTCATTATGTTTAGCTCACACTAAATCAGTTGTAAAGAAAACTGAAAATACCAAAGCAAATAAGCAGATAATTATTAAAAGAATTTTTTTCTTCATATATTAACCTTACTAAGATATTAAATTACAAATATTTGTTTTCTAACATTTGTTCCTTATTTTTAGCTACATATGCAAGAATTATAGCGGCTAAAGAAACAGCTGGAGCAATTAATTGAGAAATAATACTCAATAAATTATTAATTAATTGAATTGAATATATTTCTGAAGTTTGTAATGGATAAAGACCCTTCTCGAAAATATCAATATAATTATAAATATATGCTCCACCAAATATCAATACATATAATCCTAGAAAAATACTAACATTGATTAACAATAAAGTAATTGCTGATTGTGACACTTCGTTTGCTGCTTTAAGTGACTTAATCGCTTTAATCATACTGATAACAAATAAAGGAGTAATTACAATCAAGATTGCAGCAATAATTAAAACTGCTTTAATTGCCTCATTACTAATTCTGATATAATTGATTCTAGTAATTAGTGAAAAGAAAAGCATGATATATGCAATTAACGCTACTACTATTGAGATAGAATAATAAACAATACTTTTTTTCATAATTTCAAAGAGCCTTTCTTTTAGTTATTTTATTAAAAAAGTTTATCATAGTGTTCATACATAAAACCAAATATTTCTTTTCCCGAAGGAGTAATGTGATTGTGTGAATAATATTGTTCAAACATTGCTCTTGAAAGCTTCTCAAACTTTATTTCACCTTCAATACTTTGGTAATCGACTACTTCATCTTTTCTAGTTATAATTGATGATAACAAATCAAGATTAATTTTATCTTCTAGTTTTTCATTAGCTGCTAAAGCTTTTTTTACATTATTTACTACTTTATGTTCATCTATAAATGCTTTAATTAAATCAGAATCTTTTTCTTTAACTATTTCATCTATATCAATAACACCTAAAGCTAGAATTTCCATTTTAGTATTATATGGTTCGATTCCTGCTCCAATGTAATAAACTTTTAAAAACTTTTTACAAAATTGATAATCATTTGATTCAGTTAATAATCTAAAACTATTAATCTCATTTGCATGATTAGTATTTAAAATTTCTTCACAAAATTCGCGATAAACTGTGTTTTCCATGTTTCGATTAAATTCACTTGAAGCGGTATTATTTTGATTGATACTATCAATCGAAGTAATTGGCTGATAAGAACCAGCTGGAACAACGTGTACTTTATTAGGTGATTCAATGATTTTATCACTTCTTGAATGAATTAGAAAATAATTTCTTTTTTTAGTTGGATCAGTTCTTTTACGAACATTTTTAATCACTGTAAGACAATTAATTCCGATTCCAACATAACGATTTGTTAAGTCTAAAATATCAATTTCAAATTTTTGTTTTTTCTCTTTCGTTTCATATAATAATTCTAATGCTTTACATGTATTTAAAAAACTATAGTAATCTGTCCGATGAACTAAGAACTTAACTTTATTGCCATCTTTGACAATATCTTTAGCTGCATATAATTTTCCATTAAATAAATAAGTTTTTCGATCACCATATTTGATTAAATTTTCCACATAATTTTGTTCATTTTGATTTTTTGTATGTTTATTATGATTAGGATAGATTTTTAAAGACGGAATTTTAATTTCTTTATCTAAATTACTTACTTCGGTTTTAATATCTGATAACAAGATCATATCTTGTAGACAATCAATCTTTATTTTATCATCACCATAAATAGGCCAATTTTTATCAATAATTAATCCATATGAAGGAGCTAGTTTTTCGCCATACATTTCTTTATAGATTTTTTCATTTTCAATGGTACTAGTAGAGCGAACTGTATCAACTTTTTGTAAACGTTTCTTAAATGCTTCTTTTCTTCTTTCTTTATGACTATTTAATAATCTAATAATTAAAGTTATGACCGCTGCAATAGCAGTTGGAAGGCCAACTATTTTGACAATAATATCAGTAATATTAGAAACATCTTGATAAGAACAATTTACTAAAAAGATTAAAATCCTATTAAACATTTTCCACCTCATTAAGATTTATTTTAGATATAATAATTATACTATATCACAATAACTTTTACAAATTAATTGCGATTTATATATATATTAAAATATGATTTTTTATAAAAAGATATGTTTTAAGATGTATCTTTCTTAAGACATTTTCTTGATTCAAAATTAATCTAAACTTTAAAACTAATGCTTTTTTTGATTACTTTTTTTCTTTGTTTCTCTTTTTTCTAATTTATCTTTTTGTTCAGCTATAAATGATTTTAAATGGTCAATAAGGGGAACTGGTGACTTAAAAGGAGATAAAAACTTAAAATTCTTCACTCCTACTTTTTCTTGAATATGTAGTTTTAATTTTTCAATCTTTAAAATAATTTGATTTTCTTTAGCAAAAGTTTTGATTTTTTTCGCAATATTTAATGAAGAAATTAAATCTAAAATAAATATTCCATAAAACATTCCCATTAAGAATATGGCAATTTTAATCCAATCTAAAGAGATAAAATCAACAATTAAAACAACAATCGGATTAAATAAGAAAAAATAGAAAAGTCCACCTAATACTGTCCAAATTAAAGAAAATTCCAGGAAATGATTCCCTCAAAATTAAACTTCCGATCTGAATAATCCCATAGTCGCATATTCATTCCCTTAATAAATATCAACCCACCAATTAATTCAATTAAAGTCATTAATATACCTATACCTAAAACTATAATAGAATCAAATAGCAGCTTACTTGGAAAGGATTCTTCTAAAAATAACATTAAAAAAATATAGGCAGTTAAAGTTACCACTCCTATCCCATATATAGGCAGATATGGTCCTCTTAAAAAGCCTGGGTTAACCCATTTTTTTTGTGATACAAATCTTCTAAAGAATAGTTCTAAAACCCATCCTAAGAAAGAAAAGACCATAAATACAAATGCGATGATAATAAATACAAATTGAATTTTTTCTCCAACTTTTAAATTAGAAAACTCATTAATAATATCCAAGAAATCACCTCTTTACTAATTATAAAATATGCTTATTTTTTTGCTATCTTATCATAAAAAATATATTTTTTCAACCCTTATGAACATAAAACGCTGATGAATTATGATTAACATATGATATATTCAAAAATATTAACTTATGATTTTTACAAAATAACTATGCTTATGTTTATTATTCCATCATTGCCAAAGTCTTTATCACATTTTATAATATTTTGATACTTTACTTTATCTTCATAAAAGTAGTCTTTATCTGTTAAAAGTCTAGTTAATACTTCACCTGACAAGAATGCTTTTATTATGACCTATTTCTTCATCTTATTAAGCGATTTGATTGCTGTTTGTTTGGACTTACTAAATGTGCCAATTGATCCATTGCTAGTTAGGATATTAATGATGTTTTAGTAGTTATTACTATCTCTCTTAAGCGTTTGCCAATATCGGAGATTGGTATTTAACCATGAAATTCTGTGCAGGTTGTCATAATATTAATAATCTTTATTTTTTATATATTACATTGTTTTCAATCAAAAAATCTAAACCATATATTTGTTTGAGTAACTCACTTGATATTACATCTTGTGCGATACCACTTGAACAAATTTTATTTTTTTCAATTACTACAACATGTGCTTTCATTTCTAATACTTGATTTGGATTATGTGTTGTAAATAATACAGTTTTACCTTGTGAAGCAATATCCTTCATTATTTCAAATAATCTATATTGATTGCCAAAATCAAGTGAAGCAGCTGGTTCATCAAAAATAAATAAATCAGCCTCTTGTACTAACGCTCTGCATATATATGCAAGTTGTCTTTCACCTCCGCTTATCTTATTTATTTCTTTATTTAGTAAATATACTATTCCACACTTTTCTGCATAATAACTTACTTTATTATAATCTTCTTGTCCAAACTTATAACCCAATTTTAAATGTGGAGTTCGACCAAATAACAAAAAGTCTCTAACAGAATAATCAATATTAATAATTGTATTTTGAGGAATATATGCTATTTTTCTAGCTAGTTCTTTTGTTGAATAATCTTTTCTATCTTTACCACCTATTATTATTGAACCAACACTATATTCATTTATTCCTAATATACAATCAAGTAAAGTACTTTTTCCACAACCATTCTTACCTAGTATTGCACATATTTGTCCCGATTCAACATCAAATGACAAATCATTTAATACGTTACCTTTACCATCATATGAAAAAGTCAAATTCTTAACACTTAAAATATTGCTCATTGTAACTCCTTTCTCCTATGATATATTGCAAAAATAAATAATGGAGTTCCGAGAATACCAGTAATAATACTTAGTGGTATTTCATTTGGTGAAATACTTCTCGCTAAAGTATCAACTAGTATCATAAATATCGCACCAATAAGCATTGAAACTGGTAGCACTTTTTTATTATTACTTCCAACAACCAGTCTTACTATATTTGGTATAACAAGACCAATCCAACTAATTGTTCCACTAATTGAAACTGATACAGCCGTAAGTGCTGTTGCAATCACAATCATCACTACCATTGTAAATTTATAATTAATACCTAATGACTTAGTTTCTTTATAACCAAGTGATACAATGTTTAATCTGTGTGACCAAATAATTACAATTATTGATCCAATTAGTAATACTGGTATAATAACAAAAAAATCAGACATTTTTGAACTTGATAACTCACCAAGAAGCCAATATGTCATTTCAGAAAGTTTCATTTCTGTATCTGCTAAGTATTTCATCAAACCAACTAACGATGACATTAAGCCACCAACTGCAAGTCCTGATAATATTAATACAATGTTTGACTTACTTTTAATGATTCTTGCAATTAACAAGCTTAAAGCAACTGCGATAAAACCCATAACAAATGCAAATATGCTAATAAGTGAAGTTGATAAACCTAGTAATATACCAAAGCATGCACCAACTGATGCACCACTTGATACACCAAGCAAATCTGGTGATACTAACTTATTATTAAATATACTTTGGTAGATTGTGCCACTTAATGATAGAGCACAACCTACACACATAGCAACTAAGATTCTTGGGATTCTTAAATTTTTTAAAACATTATATGATGTTTGGTTTATTGATTTACCAAAAAGAAAACCAATTACTTCACTAAGTTTAACACTATAACGACCAACACAAAGTGAAATAAATAATGTTAAGATTAAAAATACTATTAACGCAATTAAAAGTATTAAAAAACTTCTTTTTTCTTTTTTAATAGAATCAGTCATTGATCATATTTTTTCCTTCCTTAGTTAGTCCTTTTAACATATTTTCAACATCAGCATCTGTTAAATCATAGTTGAAATATTTCTTAATGCATGATTTCATTTCTTCCTTTATATCGCATTCATAATCGCTGAATAAACTTGCAGTGTACTTTAACATTAAAGATGTCTCAACACTTACATTTTCAATCCCAACCATACAAACAGGAATACGATATACTCTTCCTTCTTGATTACATGTTAATGATGACCAAACAGATGATTCTCTCAAATTTGCTTCCAGGTTGTTTTGATAAGCACCACCAATCATCATAGCGTATGGATTCAAATTAATCATTTCTTCATCTGATACTTTATGGACATTTAAAACCTCATATTTTTCTGTTGCAAGGACTACATTACTCACTTGGTATATTCTAGATATCATAGAATTACCCCCATCAGAATAATATAAACCTTTTGCTTTTTCACCATTCACATAGTAAACTGTTTTCTTATCCTCAGTTTTTGGTACTTTTGCTTCAATATCTGCAATTGTATCTTGAACTTCTTTAATCCATGCATTCACTTTTTCTTTTACTTCTGGGAATATCTCACCGATAATTCTAGCTGTATCATAAACTTCAGCATCGAAAACACCAGTTGGAGAATATTGATGAACTGCAACAACCGGTAGTCCTGCATTTCTAAAAGCCTCAGCATTTTCTGTATCTTGAATAATTACAAGATCAATACCATCTTCAAGTAATTCTTCTGCTGAAACTGAATACTTATATGACTTGTAATTCTTGGCATTAGGATATAATTCTGTAACCCAAGTATTGTATAAGAATGAACGATACGTTCCGGTAATTTTATCACCTAAACCAAATGCAATCATAAAGTCAGTTGCTGATTGTGATATGCATGCTACATGACTAACATTTTTTGGAATAGTTACTTCAGTTCCTTCCATATCAACAACTTTAATAAAATTTTCTTCTTCTTTTGGGCTACAACCAACAACACAAACTACACTAAATACAGAGATCACTACAACTAAAAGTTTTAAAATCTTATTCATTTATTCTTCCCTTTCTCTATTTAAAATCTTCTTTTTTATATAATTCTCGAAATTCACCTTGAAACTTATCTTCACCATTAATAACAAAATCAAAACCTGTTAATGCATGAAAGTCACAGCATAAATAATCAAATAATTTACATAATATATCTATAAATCTAACAACAAGAGGAATTTCATAATTTTCATCAACCATGTTTTCCATCATAAATGATTGATGAGACAGTTTATCTAAAAATTCCTTCTTCCAACTAATCAAATCATTAAAACCAGCTAATTTAATTAATTCAATTTCTTTTGGCTGAGGAACTTGTAATTTGCCGTTTTTTATTGATGGCTGTAATTTAGATTCGAACCATCCGTAATCCATGTAGCTTAGACGCTTATAAGTATCTACTTTTGGAAATTCAGTTTCTAAAATGCTTCCTTCTTTTTCTGGATTATGACTTATATTAAGTCTCACTTTAAAGTGTCTAATGTATTTCTCTAATAATTCAGGATATAATGTTAATACCCTTATCAGTGATGTACTCTCTAAAAGCAGTCTTAATATAACTGCCGCTTGAGAAATACATCCGTTTTTAAATGACTCACATATGACTAAAGCAGACTTATAAGATTCATTAAATAAACTTAATAAATACTTATTTTGATTACCTAGCTTATCATAATATTTAAGTAATATTATCTCAGGCATTTCTATAGCAATATTTGACATACTGCCAAGTAATTGTCTATATGATTCTTTATAAATACTTTTACTCATTGTCTCACACCTCTATTTTATTATACTATAAAACGACCATTTTTTCAATTGTTAAAGCCTTAAGCTCCAACAATCTCATCTATTTCTTCTTTATATAAAACATTTGATTCTAATAATCTATCATAGATTCTATTAAATAAATCCATATTATCTTTAATCAACTTTATTGCTTCTTTATACGCATTTTCTAATATACCATCTAAAAGTTTCTCAACTTTTCTCTTCTTTTTTTGAGAAAATCCATTATCGAGACTTGAAAACCCTACATCTACAGAATTTGTAACACCAAGCATACCAAACCTTTTAACCATAACTGTTGCTGTATTACGTGCCGTAAATAAATCTTGCATACAACTAGTAGTTATATCGTGAAGAATTACTTCTTCAGCTGCTATGCCTCCATATGAAACAATAATGTTATCTATCATCTTGCTTCTAGATGTAAACCCATATTGTTCTACTTCGTCATTTCTACTAAATCTAGTAAATCCTAATGACTGACCTCTAGATGTGATTGATATTTTATTTAAATCATTTCTTTGTCCTAATTTAATAGCAACTAGAGCATGCCCAACTTCATGTATTGCTATTTTTTTACGAGCATCATCAGATAGTTTATTAGCTATTGCACTACCAAACATAACACGATCAATTGCATCTTCTATATATTTTGTACTAATAGATTCCTGATTATCTCTAATTGCCATTAATGCTGCATCATTTAAGATGTTATCAACATCAGCACAGCATATCCCAGGAGTTCTAATAGCTAATTTATCAAAATCTACATCATCACTTATTATTTTGTTTTTTGCATAATGCTCAAACAATAACTTTCTTTCTTTTTTATTTGGCATTCTAATTTCAATCATACGATCAAATCTTCCTGACCTTAATAAAGACTTATTCAGACTCATAGTAGAGTTTGCAGTTGCAATAACAATTATACCACAATTTTTCTGAAATCCATCCATTTGAGTAAGTAATTCTCTAATTAATGGTGAACCATCATTAACCAAAGGATCCATGAAATCGCTGCTACTGTCTAACTTATCAATTTCATCAATAAATATTATGCATGGTGAATTATTTCTTGCTTCAATAAATACTTCTCTAATTGATTTTACAGTAGTATCTTCATTTAATTCATCACCAATAGAATAGAATGGAATGTTTATTTCTTGTGATAGTGCTTTAGCCATTAATGTTTTGCCATTCCCACTTTCACCAACTAATAAAATACCTTTTGGTATTCTAGCACCAATTTCTTCATACTTCTTTAGATTAACTATGAAGTTTTGAATCTCTTTCAATTCCATCTTTTCTTTTTCATAACCAATAATGTCATCAAAACTAATTCTCTTTAGATTGTTATTCACTAATTAATTACCTTTTCTACTATTTTACGCATAGTTACGATTTATTTTTTACAACTCTTATTTAATCAATGCCTAATTGCTGGCTAGGTGATTTCAATTATTTTAACCAATGCGCATCAATCTCGCGGGGCATGTATTCTAACATGTAAATAAATTATACCACACGATTTTTCATTATTCAAAAATTCCGGAAACACCTTTCCGATTTCAATAGGAATTATATTTCCAAAACAAAAAAGAAGCTAACCCCAAAAAGGGCGTTGCTCCTTTACTTGTTTGTAAAGTCTAAGTAAATTAACATAACTATCAGATTCTGGAATACTTTGTCCATTGAGCCAATTTCTAATAGTTCTATCAGAAACACCAATTAACTCAGCTATTCTTTTTTGACTAATCTCATAGTATTTTAATAGGTCTAACATTTTGTAAACCTTTCGTAATACTTCATCTTTAGAAATTTTATGAAATAACAATTGATTCATATATAAACCCTTTCTAGGCTTAAAGCCTCCGTCAAGACTAAATAAGGTTAAATATATCTAAGACTTCACGAAAATATTATATCATAAAATCTCTAAATAATCAATTATATTAAAGTACTTTCAATATTACTCCCTGATATAACTCTACGTTTGTTCACTCTATAAGTAAATAAAGTTGAACTAGATAAAATAAAGGGTTCAAATCTCATTACATAACTATTTTTTCAACCACCTTAAAATACCCTATATTCAAATCCCATTAGTTGAACAAAATCCTACTCTTCTCTAAAAAATAAAAAAATTGCTCCAAATATGGAACAAAATCTTCAAAATAGTTCCTAAAAACTCTATATTTTCACTACAAATCAAGTGACTTATAGACACATTCTAATGTGTGTAATGACTAAATGTTGCATATTAAGGTTTTAGTGAACAAAATGTTTCATAATGCATCTTTTTATTCATCACTATAATTTTATTAATAATCTATAAGTCTTTTATCTCTATGAACGCAAAAAAAGGAACTAGCTTGTATTGTACTAGTTCCTATAGATTTATTTAAGTAAAAATGCCATATATAAAGGTATCGTATTAATTTCATTTGCTGTGCCTATATTAGCATCTGCAAGTTTAAAATTACTACTTACATCATATTTATCTTTATTGTTTAAGATTTCTTTTAATGATTTGGCATTGCCATTATTTGATTTAACTTCTATTAATGTTAGTTCATTATTATACCTTGTTACAAAATCTATTTCCAATCCACTTGATTTATGATAGTAATATAAATCCTTATGCAATTTATTAAAGGCATCTGCAATAATATTTTCAAAAATTGCACCTTTGTATACCTTTAAATCACCATTAATAATATTATCAGTAGTTCCATCCTCTAACATTGCTATAAATAATCCTGTATCAGTCACATATATTTTAAATGTATCTTCGTCCTTATTACCATCAAGTGGAAGTTCTAAATTATTTAAATTATAACATTTACAAATTAATCCAAATTCTTCTAACCATATAATTGCATTACTATGGCTTCTAGCTTTGGCATTACTTGCCACTAATTTATATTGAAACTTCTTATTTTCTTTTGCAAGTTGATTAGGAATAGATTTGTATACTTGCATAATCTTAGTAAGTTCTGTTTGATTAATTTCTTGTACTTCCTCTTTATTAAGATGTTTACCGAAATCATCTTTATAACTTTCAAGAATACTTTGTTGGATTTCTCTTACTTGAGTTAAATCATGAGTCAAATTAAATACATTAACTACATCAGGTAGTCCACCAACACATAAATATTCTTTAAAGTATTTCATAAGTTTCTCATTAACAGTAGGAATAACTTGAGTTTTATCTATAAATGATTTCTTAACATAATCTATAACATTTTTTTCTAATCCTATTGCCCATAGATATTCTTCAAAATCCATGGGTTTCATAGTTATTACTTTTTCGAAGCCAGTAGAGACTCCTTTTGATACTTTTTTATTATATCCTCTTAAACCAAGAAGAGAGCCTGTACAAATAAGATCAAATCTTCCATCTTCCATAAATGGTTTTATTGCAGATCTAGCATTCGCACATTCTTGTAGTTCATCAAAAATAATTATTGTTTTATAAGGTATGAATTTTGCTCCTAAATTAGATGCCGATAAGCTTATTATTAAATCATTCACATTTAAATCTTTATCAAATAAAGACTTTACAGAAGTATTATGCATAAAATCAATATACACAACATTTTCATAATGCTCTTCACAAAACTTTCTAACAATTGTTGTTTTTCCAATTTGTCTTAAACCTTTTATAATTAGAGCTCTTTTTTTAATTTTTAAAGATTC
>CAZIQF010000024.1:0-30999 GCA_964541525.1 uncultured Staphylococcaceae bacterium
AAGATATAAAAATTAATTATCTAAATTCTTGATTTCTTCTTAACTAATTATATCACACTTTTATTAATTAATTATTAAGTTAGATATGATAATTTAATTATCAGATTATAAGACTAGATAAATTCAAATTGTTTACTAATTCAAAGCCTATTTGTAATATCAAGATAATCAAAAAAAAGCAGTCCATTTCAAAATATGAACTACTTTTATAAGAATTTTTCAAAAATGTTTTTTACTAAATAGAATAATTTTGAAAATTTTTATTAATTATTTATCATCTGGTTGATATCCAGTGCTACTTACACCACCACCATATGTGTTACCTATTGATGTAATCGATGCCGATCCATAACTTGTCAGTTTGAAAACAGAGTTTACATCATAAATGTTGTTTGTAAGATATACTTTAGATCCAGATTGACTTCCAGAAAAATTATAAAGATTACCATTCATATAGTTAATTTGGTTACTATCAATGGTTACAATTGTAGTTGCTGTGTTGTTTTGAACTGCAATACCAGAAGTATAATATGTTTGATTACCAGAAATAGTATTTGAACAAATATTAATAGTCTTAGCGGTATTAACTGTTCCCCCTAATATCATCGAAAAATTAGTAGTTGAAAAATTAATTATATTGTTAGTAATTGAAACACTTGTACCAATTGTTTTTATTCTAATAGCAACAGCATTAGAACTATAGTTTGAATTTTCAAATGTACTATTTTTAATATCAACAACCTTTGCTTCTGTTAATGCAATTCCGTGAGCACCTTCTTCTGCTACATTCATTCTAAATAATGATTGGTCAATAACTAACTTGTTAATTGTACCAAAAATAGTCGATATATATGTTCCGCTTGTTGATCCATTAGATGTATTATAAATATATTGTAATTCAATATTGCTGGTAATTGAGTTTAAAGTAATTGTAGCATTTTCTTGTAGTGAAATTCCTGATAATAAAGCATCACTTGTAATATCAATGTTTCCAGTAAGAATTGCTTCTTCAACTCTTGAATCACTTGTTCCTGAAATTAAATAGTTAGGACCATAAATTTTTATATTTTTTGCAATTGTTAAAGCATCAGTATATGTTCCAGCTGATAAATAAATTGAATTTCCTGCACTTGCTGCATCATATGCTTCAGTTAATGTCGTAAATGCTGATGTTCCTAAATAATATGTTTTTCCACCAACCACTACTTCATTTGCAGTTAAATTCGGAATTACGATAAAATCAGGTTGAATTACTGATATATTATTATCATCTACTATATTCCATTGAGGATATACCCATTTAGCATATATTGTTTGAACTTTAGAAGCTTTATTTGCTTCAATTGTGCATTCTGAATCTTCATACCATCCACCAAATTCATATCCGAAATGGTAGACATTTTGAGGTGCATATAATAATGCATCTTTACCAAATACTACTGTTTTTTGATTATCACCAATAGCTGTTTCAATTTGATTTGCAATTATTGGATTAGTAAAATCAATTGCTGCAGCAGTACTATATTTGATATAATGAGTTTGTGTCATTAATCCTTGAAGAGCTTGTCTAACCGCCCATTGAACTGATACTGTAGAGCCATTTCCTGCTAAGAATGTTTGATATTGTGCTTGTGATTCACTATGATATCCATAACCTTTTGCATTGATTTTATCACCATCTTCACCAAGAGTTTTACCTTGTTCACCTAATGAATAGAATAGTTCTAATGTCCATTTCCATTTTGCAAGCATACCTTCTGCATCAAAGAATTTTCCAAAGACATCACCTGCTCCATAAAGTCCTGATGCCTCAACATTATTACCTGTTATAGTATTAAAATCATTTAAGAAATCTTCTACCATTGCATCATAACTTGCATATTTGTATGTTCCACCATTTGCATCAAAAGTTATTTCAAAACAATTATTGATAATATCTAAAACTAGTTGTTCAGTTTCATCACCTTTTTTATCTTGATACGCTTTTGCAACTTCGTATAAATTTCTTGTTACAATATTGTCTGAATATATATATGTTTCTCCATTCTTTATATAAGCTCTAACTGTAATATTTTGTGCATATGCACGTGTAGGAAAGTTAATCATTGTTACACGATATGATTTATTTTCATCTACTTCATCTACTTCTGCAGTAAAGGAATTAGGTGTATCAACTGTTAAATTGGAAACCACGCCTTGAGCAAATACCATACCATATGAGGCGTTTGCTACTTCTTCAGATACTATTGCTTGAAATTTAATGCCATTAGGTTCAGTGACCCTAATTGCTGCCCCCTCGGTCAATGTAACAGTTGCTGCAGCTTTAACTTTTATTCCCTTTGCACATAGCATTAATACTGCTGATAATACAAATAAACTTAAAATAATTTTCTTCATTGTTTTTCCCCCTATTCAAAAAATTCAAAGTCTTCATCTGTTTGCCAAGGATAGTATACTACTATACTTGCTGACATACAAATATCAGTTTCAAATTGGATAATTTGAATAGATGGAGTTTGATAATTGTTATCCATTTTTTCTTTTCTCCATTCTTTATATATTTTGATATCTATAGTCTCATATATTAGACTGTAAATATTATAATACTTTTGTAATCACTATGCAATAGTTATGCAATTTTTTCCTGTAAAAAGATGCAAAAAAGGTTTGAAATTTCTTTCAAACCTATTTTAATTCAAGCCATTGTTTTAATTATTCAACAAATTCAATAATTGCCATTTCTGTAGCATCACCACGACGTGGACCAAGTTTTAGTACTCTGGTATAACCACCGTTACGGTTTGCAAATTTAGGAGCAATTTCGTTAAATAATTTTTGGATTGCATATGAACCTTCTTCATCTTTTTCAAAACGAATTAATTCTGCTGCTTGTCTACGACTAGCAAGAGTGTTTTTCTTGCCTAACGTAACCATTTTATCAGCTAGTCTTTTTAGTTCTTTTGCTTTAGCTAAAGTAGTTTCAATGCGACCATTTAAAATTAAATCTGTGATTAAGTCACGTAATAATGCTTTTCTTTGGAAGCTTTTACGGCTTAATGTACGATAGCCTAGTGCCATATTATTTCTCCTTTATTAATTTTCATCATCTGAAGATTCATCTTCTTCATCATCAAAATCTTCATCAAATAGTGATGTGCTATTTTTTAAGTCTAAACCTATTTCACGAAGTTTTTGAACTACTTCTTTTAGTGATTTACGACCTAAGTTACGAACTTTCATCATTTCTTCTTCTGTCTTTTGTGTTAATTCACCAACTGTGTTAATGTTTGCCCGTTTTAGACAGTTATATGAACGAACTGATAAATCTAAATCTTCAATCTTGCGATCAAGTTTTGTATTTGTTACTTTTTCTTCATGTTGAACCATATATTCTTTTTCTCTAATAACTGCATTCAAGTCTTCAATTACTTGGAAGTGTTCAACTAAGAATTTTGCAGCAAGTGCGATTGCATTTGTTGCAGTAGTTGAACCATCAGTCCATACTTCAATAATTAATTGATCGCAATCAAAATTATCTTCATGACGAGTTTTAGAAACTTCATATTTACAACGCTCTACTGGTGTAAAGATTGAATCAATTGGTAGATAACCATTGATCCGGCTATATTCGTTTTTACAGAAAATCTTATTTTCATTTGCACTCATATAACCGACACCATTTCTGACTAGAAGTACCATACTAAGTGACCCACCAGCTGATACTGTGCAGATTGGTTGATCAGGGTTTACAACTTTAATATCTTCTGTTGAAGTTGTATCAATCATTCCTGCTGTTATAACTTGATTATAAACTAAATCTTCTTCTTTTACATTGTTTGCAAGTTGTTCTTCAATTGAAGGAACAGATGCGTTTAGAGTTACTTCAAATGTTTGTTCTTGATTACCAAAATCGCCTACTGCATTTTTGTCAGCATTGATGGTAAAAATAACATTTTTGATATTTAAAATGATTTCTGTAACATCTTCTCTAATACCTTCAATTGCACAAAATTCATGTGATGCACCTTCAATTTTAACTGCTACTGCTGCAGCACCTGGAAGTGATGATAGTAATACACGACGAAGTGAATTACCAAGAGTCATTCCATAGCCTCTTTTTAAAGGTGTTACTTTTAATTTACAATAGTTATCATCAACAATACCATCTTCAAGTGGTATTAATTCAAGCGTTGGCTTAATAAATTCAATTCTTTTCATTCAATTTTCCTCCTTTAAAAAAGTGAACTACTAAATTACTTACGCAAGTTTATTTTTAATTTGCGTTACCAAGTGTTCTATCCACGAGGTCTTTTTGGAGGACGACATCCATTATGTGGAATTGGTGTAACGTCTTGGATGGATACAATATTTAAGTGAGCAACTTGTAGGCTTCTGATTGCTGATTCACGACCAGGTCCAGGTCCTTTTACAACTACTTCTACTTTTTGCATACCATTATCAACTGCAGCTTTTGCAGCAGCTTCAGCAGCCATTTGTGCAGCGAATGGTGTAGATTTTTTACTACCTTTAAAACCAACTGCACCAGCACTTGACCAAGATACAACATTTCCTTGCGGATCTGTGATTGTTACAATAGTGTTATTGTATGTTGAATGAATATGTGCAACACCTAATGGTATATTCTTTTTTACTCTACGTTTACGTACAACTTTTGCCATTATTTGTTACCTCCTATTTTTTCTTGTTAGCTACAGTCTTAGCTGGACCTTTACGTGTACGAGCGTTTGTTCTTGTTCTTTGTCCACGAACTGGTAGCCCTTTACGATGACGAAGTCCTCTATAGCTTCCGATTTCCATTAATCTTTTAATGTCCATTGCAACTTCTCTACGTAAGTCACCTTCAACCTTGTAGTTTGCAATAGCTTGACGAATTGATGTTAATTCGTTTTCTGTTAAATCTTTTACTCTTTTAAGTGGATCAATTCCAACTTCAGCTAAAATTTTAGCAGCAGTTGGTCTACCGATACCATAAATATATGTTAATGAGATTCCAATATTTTTTTCATTTGGAATGTCAACACCTGCAATACGTGCCATATTTTATTTAGCCTCCTCTTAGCCTTGTCTTTGTTTGTGTTTAGGGTAAGCAGAGCAAATTACCATAACACGACCATGTCTTCTAATTACTTTACATTTATCACAAATAGGTTTTACAGATGGTCTAACCTTCATGTTTTTTCCTCCTAATTTTTACAAGATTTAATCTTGTATGCTTTGCATTATTTTTGTTTTTTGTTTTATTACTTATATCGATAAGTAATACGTCCACGTGTTAAATCGTATGGTGATATTTCAACAGTCACTTTATCACCTGGTAAAATGCGGATCGTATGCATACGTATTTTACCAGAAACGTGGGCTGTTATTATTTGGTCATTGGCAGATAGTTTTACTTTAAACACTGTATTTGGTAAAACTTCTACGACTGTTCCTTCCATTTCGAAAACATCATTTTTTGACATTTAATCGTTCTCCTTTATATCTTTAGTTAAAATTTCATATCCTGCATCAGTTATGACAATTGTTTCTTCATAATGTGCAGAAGGTTTTTTATCGATGGTTACAACTGTCCAATTATCATTTAACACTTTAATTTGATTAGTTCCCATAGTTATCATGGGTTCTATTGCAAGTGTCATTCCTTTTTTTAAAATTGGACCATGACCAGCTTCACCAAAATTAGGAATTGCTGGATCTTCATGTAATGCTTGACCGATACCATGTCCAGTATACTCTTCAATTATTCCATAGCCAAATTGTTTGGCATAACTTTCAATTGCTGAAGATATATCTGATAATCTTTGGCCTGGTTTTGCATATTTTAAGCCTTCAAACAAAGCTTGTTTTGTAACTTCAATTAGTTTTAACTTATCTGCTGATACGCGCCCTACTACATGGGTTCTCGCAGCATCTCCGTGATATCCTTTATAAGAAGCACCAATATCGATGGAAATTATATCACCATCTTTTAGTTTCATATTATTTTTAGGGATTCCATGGATTACGACTTCATTAATCGAAGCGCAAATTGAATTTGGAAAGCCATTATAATTTAAGAATGATGGAATTGCATTATGGGATGTAATAACATCATAGGCAATTTTATCTAATTCTAAAGTAGAGATGCCAGGACGAATTGCTTGTTCGACTGCTTTGTGAGCAAGTTCGACAATTCTTCCAGCTTCTTTCATAATAGCTATTTCACGATTACTTTTTAATGTGATCATTTATCCTCCAAAGCTTTAACGATATCTCTAACAACATGTTCAATCGGTTGATTAGAGTTAATATTTATAATCATATCCAAAGCTTCATAATAATCAACTAATGGTTTTGTTTGCTTGTTATAAACTGCTAAACGTTGTTTGACAGTTTCTTCATTATCATCTGCTCTTGTATATAATGGGCTATTACATTTATCACAAATACCTTCTTTAACTGGAGGATTAGTAATAACATTGTAACCTGCACCACAATTCGGACACATTCTACGATTTACAATTCGTTTAATGATTGCTGAATCTTCAATTTGTAAGTTGATTACTGCATCAAGTTTAATTCCTAATGCGTTTAAAGTTTCATTTAATGCGTCTGCTTGACCGACATTTCTCGGGTATCCATCAAGGATGAATCCATTTTTACAATCGGCTTCTGATAAGCGTTCTTTAACAAGTTTATTTGTTACATCATCTGGTACAAAGTTTCCTTTATCAATTAGGTCTTTAACAAGTATACCTAATTCTGTACCTTCATTTATTGCTTTACGAAACATTTCTCCGGTTGAGATGTGGGGGATTGCAAAGACTGTTTTTAAGTCTTGTGCACAAGTCCCCTTTCCAGATCCTGGAGCACCTACAAGTATTAGATGCATAATCTCACCTGATTTTTACATAAAGCCGTGGTATTCTTGCGATTGCGATGCTGTCTTAATTTGTCTGTATGTTTCAATCGCTACACCGACTACGATCATTAATGATGTACCACCAATTTGTACACTTGATGGTAAGTTTGTAAATATTAAGCCTACAATCATTGGTAATGCAGCAAGTACTGATAAGTATGTTGCACCAAGTAGTGTAATCTTAAATAATACTTTTGAAATATATTGAGCAGTTGCTTCCCCTGGTTTTACCCCTGGTACGAAAGCATTTTGCTTCTTTAAGTTATCCGCAATTTTATCTGGATTGATTTGCATGAATGAGTAGAAGAAGCTAAATACAAAGATTAAAATAATGTAGATAGCAAATCCAATTGGTTTTTTATAACTGAACACAATTGACCACCATTCAGAAATTGTATTGCCACTATTTTCTAAGAAATTAATAATTGTAGTTGGGAAAGAAAGTAGTGTCGATGCGAAAATTACAGGAATAACTGATGCACTATTTAATTTTAATGGAATATTAGAATCTTGTGCACCTAATAATTTTGATTGTGCAGGACGGTTTGCGTATTGAATTGGAATTTTTCTTTGTAAGCCTTCCATCCATACAACACCGATAATAATTGCTATAAATAGTAATAATACTAATACGAAATACAAGATACCATACCATTGAAGATTTCCATCTTTGAAATATGTCCCAGTTTTTTCACCTAGGAAATATTCAATTAGTGAAGAAATCATTGTAGGGAAACTTGCAATGATACCAGCAACGATCATCATTGAAGCACCATTACCTACGCCCTTTACTGTAATTTGATCAGCAAGCCATAAAATGAATGCTGAACCTGCTGTTACAACTAAAGCCATATAGATATATGTAAAGATGTCATATTCAGTATTTGGTACATATTGGAAATATGCATAACCATAAGATACTTTATAACCAACAATTAATGCTAAACCTTCAACAAATGCTAAGAATAATGCAATGTATCTAGTCCAACGATTTAATTTTTCTTTACCTGCTTCACCTTCTTCAGCCCATTCTTTGAATTGAGGAATGATATCCATTTGAAGAAGTTGAACGATGATTGATGCGTTAATATAAGGACTAATACCAAGAGCAACAATTGAGAAGCTTTGTAAAGCTCCACCTGAGAAAATATCTAAGAAACCAAAGATAGAATCTCCTGTTGATGTTGGATTATATTCTACAAATGGTAGTTGGATGTGAACTCCAACACGCCAAACTAATAGACATAAAGCAGTAAATAGAATTCCTAAAATAATTCCTTTATGCTTTGTGAAGAAAGCTTTCATCTTAAGCCACCTCTACAGTTCCACCAGCTTTGCTGATTTTTTCTACAGCAGATTTTGAGAATTTCTTAGCTTTAACTGTTAAAGCTTTGTCTAATTCTCCATTTCCTAAGACTTTAACTCCTTCATATTCTTTTTTTACTAGACCTACTTTTTTAAGTGCTTCAAGATCTACTACAGATCCTGCTTCAAATTTATTATTTAAGTCATCTAAATTTACGATAGCGTATTCATGTGCGTGAATATTTGTAAAACCTCTTTTTGGAAGACGTTTGAATAATGGAGTTTGTCCACCTTCATAACCTGGTCTTACACCACCACCTGAACGAGCGTTTTGTCCTTTAGTACCTCTACCAGCAGTTTTTCCGTTACCGCTACCAATACCACGACCTACACGTTTCTTTGCATGTTTTGCGCCATCAACTGGTTTTAATTCGTTTAATTTCATATTACGTGCACCTCCTTACGCTTCTTTAACACTTACTAAGTGTGCTACTGTTTTAATCATTCCACGAATTTGTTCATTGTCATTATGAACACATGAACTTCCAATTTTTCCTAAACCTAAAGCTTTAACTGTTGCTCTTTGGTTTTTAGGACATCCAATAGGACTTTTAACTAATGTAACTGTTAATTGTTTCATGTTGTTTACCTCCTATAGAATTTCTTCTTTAGCTTTGCCACGAATAGCAGCTACTTGTTCGGCAGTACGAAGTTCTGTTAATGCTTTGAAAGTTGCACGAACGATATTAATCGGAGTATTTGAACCTTGTGATTTAGAAACAATGTCTTGAATACCTGCAAGTTCAACAACATTACGAACTGGACCACCGGCAACGATACCTGTACCAGCAGGAGCAGGTCTTAGTAAAACTTTACCAGCATCATGGACACCAACGATTTCATGAGGAATTGTTGAACCAACAATTGGAACTTCAATGATATTTTTGTGAGCATCTGCTAATGCTTTTTTAATTGCTTCAGGAACTTCAGCAGCTTTACCTGTACCAAATCCTACATGTCCTTTGTAGTCACCAATTACTACTAAGGCAGCAAAACGCATTCTACGTCCACCTTTTACTACTTTAGTAATACGATTAATAGTAACAACACGTTCTTCAAATTCTTTATTTTCTTGTTCTTTAACTCTATTTTCAGCCATGTGTTACCTCCTAGAATTTAAGTCCAGCTTCTCTTGCTGCTTCTGCTAATGCTTGTACTCTTCCATGATAAATAAATCCACCACGGTCGAATACTACAGTTGTAATTCCTTTTTCTAAAGCTCTTTCAGCAAGAACTTTACCAACTAATTTAGCAGCTTCAACATTTGAACCATTCTCAAATTTATTTCCTTTTTCATATGTAGAAGCAGAAACTAATGTTACGCCTTTAACATCATCGATAATTTGAGCTTCCATATGTTTGTTAGAACGGAATACCGCAAGACGTGGGCATTCAGCTGTTCCACTTACTTTTTGACGTACACGTGCATGGCGTGCATGGCGTGATACTTTTTTGTCTTGTTTAACGATCATATTTTAAATAGTTTCTCCTTTCTACTTAGCTTTCTTTCCTTCTTTACGACGAATATATTCGCCACGATAATGGATACCTTTACCTTTATAAGGTTCTGGTCCACGAACTTTACGAATATTAGCCGCAAATTCGCCTACAAGTTGCTTGTCGCATCCTGCTACGTGTACTTCTACTTGGCTTGGGCATGTTACTGTTAAGCCTTGTGGAACTGGTAAGTTTACAGGATGTGAATAACCCATACCTAATACAAGAACATTTCCTTGTAATTGTGCACGGTAACCAACACCGACGATTTCAAGAACTTTTTCATAACCTTCACTAACACCTTTAACCATGTTTTGAATGTTAGCTCTTGTTGTACCGTGTAATGCACGGTGTTTTTTCTCTTCACTTGGACGAGATACTTTAATTTCTGAACCTTCAACAACTACTGTAATGTCAGCATTAAAAGTGTAATTTAATTCACCTTTAGGGCCTTTAACATTAATTGAGTTGCCATTTACACTAGCAGTAACACCTGCTGGAATATTAATTGCTTTATTACCAACTCTAGACATGTTACCTCCTACCAAACGAACGCAATAACTTCGCCACCAAGCTTGTTTTTACGAGCTTCGCGATCAGTCATTACTCCATTTGAAGTTGAAATAATTGCAATACCTAAGCCATTTAAGACTTGAGGTAGTTCTGTAGATTTTGCATATACTCTTAATCCAGGTTTAGAGATTCTCTTAATACCTTTAATAACTCTTTCTTTATTAACGTACTTTAATGTTACTTTAATAACACCTTGTTTTCCGTCTTCTACTTTTTCATATTCGCTAATGTAACCTTCATTTTTTAGAACATTTAAAATTTCTAATTTCATGCGTGATGCAGGCATACTTACTTCTTCGTGTTTTGCTTGATTCGCATTACGAATTCTAGTTAACATATCAGCAATTGGATCAGTCATTACCATATTATTATAGACCTCCTTCTACCAACTTGACTTTTGAACGCCAGGAATTAATCCTTTATATGCAAGATCTCTTAAGCAGCAACGGCATAATTTGAACTTACGATATACAGAGTGTGGACGACCACAGCGTTCGCAGCGTGTATAATTTCTAGTACTAAATTTTTGTTTTTTAGCACATTTAACTTTTAAAGATTTTTTAGCCATAATTTCCTCCTACTTCTTTGCAAAAGGCATGCCTAATTTTGTTAATAATGCACGGCCTTCTTCATCAGTATTTGCAGTAGTAACGATTACAATGTCCATTCCACGAATCTTTAATACTTTATCGTAATTGATTTCAGGGAAGATTAATTGTTCTTTTACACCGATAGTGTAGTTACCACGACCATCAAATGCGTTAGGGTTTACACCACGGAAGTCTCTTACACGTGGTAATGCGATTGAAACTAGTTTATCATAGAATTCATACATTCTTTCTCCACGTAAAGTTACTTTAGAACCGATTGGCATACCTTCACGTAATTTGAATACGGCAATAGATTTTTTAGCTTTTGTAACAAGCGGTTTTTGACCAGAAATTTGAGCTAAATCTTCAACTGCAGCATCTAATAATTTTGAGTTAGCGATTGAATCACCAACACCCATATTAATTACAATTTTAACAAGTTTTGGAACTTGCATCACTGAAGTATATTTGAATTGTTCAGTTAATTCAGGTACAACATTTGTTTTATAATGTTCTAATACACGATTCATTTATTGCTCCTTCCTACTTGTCAAGAACAGTACCAGAAAGTTTGCAGAAGCGAACCTTTACTAGTTTACCGTCTTTCTCAACAAATTTATAACCAATTTTTGTAGCTTTCTTTTGGACTGGATCTAAATAAGCTACTTTTGAAACACTGATAGGTGCTTCAATTTTTTCAATACCTCCGTCAGGTTTAGCGTTTGTAGGACGATTATGCTTAGTAACAATATTAATTCCTTTGACAATTACACGACCAGTTTTAGGAGATAAAGCTAATACTTCACCAGTTCTTCCTTTATCTTTACCAGATAAAACAACAACTACATCACCTTTTTTGATTCTCATAATTTTACGCTACTCCTTTCCTATAGTACTTCTGGCGCAAGTGAAACAATTTTCATGAAGTCATATTCACGTAATTCACGAGCAACTGGACCAAAAATACGAGTTCCTCTTGGATTCTTATCATCTTTAATAATAACACCAGCGTTATCATCAAATTTGATATATGATCCATCTTCTCTTCTTAATGGTTTTGTAGTTCTAACGATTACACATTTAACTACATCACCTTTTTTAACAACACCACCAGGTGTCGCAGATTTAACTGAACATACACAGATGTCACCAACTGTAGCATTTCGATGAATTGAACCACCTAAAATTTTGATAATTAAAAGTTCTTTAGCACCAGAGTTATCAGCAACTTTTAAACGAGTTTCTTGTTGAACCATTGTCTAAGTACCTCCTAATTATAGAATTACGGCTTCTTGAACAATCTTAACTAAACGATAACGTTTTGTTGCAGATAATGGACGTGTTTCCATAATTTCAACAATATCGCCTTCTTTAGCTAAATTTTGTTCATCATGAGCTGTAAATTTCTTTGAATATTTTACTCTTTTTCCATATAATGGATGTCTACGATAAGTTTCAACTAATACTGTGATTGTTTTGTCACATTTACTAGATACAACTTTACCTACGTAAACTTTACGACTATTTCTTTCCATAGTTTATTTCGTCCTCCATTAGTTATTTGCAGCATTGTTTGCACGTTCTGTAAGAACTGTGTAACATCTTGCAATTTCTTTCTTAACTTTACGAAGATCAGCAGTCTTTTCTAATTTACCAACTTCTGCTTGGAAGCGTAAATTGAATAATTCTTGTTTTAATTCGTTAACTCTTGCATTGATTTGTTCATCTGTTAATTCACGAATTTGGCCTGCTAGAGTTTTCTTTTCTGCAATCTTCTTAGCTAATTTCTTATCAACCTTAACACTCTTTGCCATTAACGATCACCGCTTTCCTTCTTTACAAATTTTGTTTTTACTGGAAGTTTATGAGATGCTAAACGAAGAGCTTCTCTAGCAATTTCTTCACTTACACCAGCAACTTCAAACATAACTGTCCCATCTTTTACTACTGCTACGTAACCATCTGGAGCACCTTTACCAGAACCCATACGAACTTCTAAAGGTTTCTTAGTAATAATGTTATGAGGGAAGATTTTAATCCATACTTTACCATCACGTTTCATATAACGTGTCATTGCAATACGTGCTGCTTCGATTTGACGATCAGTGATCCAAGCGCCTTCTAATGATTGAAGACCAAATTCACCGAAAGTAACTTCTTTACCACCTTTTGCTTTTCCTTCATAGCTTACGCGATGAGGACGACGATATTTAGTTCTCTTTGGCATTAACATAATTATTTAGCCTCCTTAGCGTTAGATTTTTTGCTTTCAGGTAAAACTTCACCTTTATTAATCCAAACTTTTACTCCTAACTTACCATAAGTTGTTAATGCTTCTGCCCATGCATAATCAATGTTTGCACGAAGAGTATGTCTAGGAACTGATCCTTCACTATAACCTTCGCCACGAGCGATTTCAGCACCGCCTAAACGACCTTTAACTAAAGTTTTGATTCCTTTAGCACCAGCTTTAAGAGCTTTTTGGATTGCTTTCTTTTGAACCATTCTAAATGAAGCACGATTTTCTAAATCTTCAGCGATTTTTCTTGCAACTAATACTGCATCTTTGTCGACTTCATTTTGTTTAATTTCAACAACAGTTAAGAAAACTGTTTTACCAGTTAATTTTTGTAAAGCTTTAACAGCTTCATTCTTTTTAGAACCACCTGTACCAATTACAACACCTGGTTTTGCTGCATGAATAACAACGATGACTCTTTTTCCTGTACGTTTGATTTCAATACGTGAAACGTATGCTGCTTTATAAAAGTTTTCTAAGTATGCGCGCACTTTTAAATCTTCGTGTAATAAATTAGCCACTTGATCTTTAGGTGCATACCATTTAGCATCCCAATCACGAACGATACCAACTCTTAATCCTAATGGACTTACCTTTTGACCCATACGTTCCTCCTATTTACTATCTGCCACAACAATTGTGATGTGACTTGTTCTTTTTAAAATTCGATAACCGCTACCTTTTGCACGAGGTTGCATTCTCTTAAGAATTGTTCCACCATCGATTAAGATTGATTTTACATATAAATCATTTAAATCGAAAGTTAATTCTGGTTTTTGAGTTTTTGCATATTCTGCATTAGCGATAGCTGAGTTTAATGTTTTAAGAATTGATTCAGTACATGTACTTTCAGTATTCTTTAAAATTGCGATTGCTTCACCAATCTTTTTGCCACGGATTAAATCAGCAACAAGTCTTCCTTTACGAGGAGACATTCTAACTGACTTTTTAATTGCTTTAAATTCTGCCATTGTAGCCTACCTCCTATTTAGAACCTTTCTTGTCTTTTCCGTGTCCACGGTATGTTCTTGTTGGTGCGAACTCACCGAATTTATGTCCTACCATATCTTCTGTAACATAAACTGGTAAATGTGTTTTACCATTGTATACAGCTACAGTATGTCCAACAAAATCAGGATAAATTGTTGATCTTCTAGACCATGTTTGAATAACCTTCTTTTGACGAGCTTCATTTAACACTTGAACTTTCTTTAAAAGATGTTCATCAATAAAAGGTCCTTTTTTAAGTGAACGTGCCATATTTCAGTGTTCCTCCTATCCATTTCTACGACGTACAATTAAATCGTCGCTTCTATTTTTACGTTTTCTTGTTTTCATACCAAGAGCAACTTTACCCCAAGGTGTAAGTGGAGATTTTCTACCAATTGGTTGTCTACCTTCACCACCACCATGTGGATGGTCGTTAGGGTTCATAACTGAACCACGAACTGTAGGACGAATACCCATATGACGTGAACGTCCTGCTTTACCGATATTAACAAGTGAATAATCTAAGTTTCCAACTGTACCAATTGTAGCTCTACATTCGTTTAAAATACGACGAACTTCACCTGAAGCTAAACGAACTAGTACATAACGTTCTTCACGTCCTAAAATTTGAGCTGAAGCACCAGCTGCACGTGCAATTTGTCCACCATGTCCTGGGTGTAATTCAATATTATGAATAACTGTACCTACAGGGATGTTGACGATTGGTAATGAATTACCAACACGAATATCTGCTTTTTCTCCAGAAAGAATAGTTTGACCTACTTTTAAACCATTTGGAGCAATGATATAACGTTTTTCACCATCAGCATAATTAATTAAAGCGATGTTTGCACTTCTGTTTGGATCGTATTCGATTGTTGCAACTTTACCAATGATTCCATCTTTGTTACGTTTGAAATCAATAATACGATATTGTCTTCTTTGTGCTCCACCTTTATGACGAACTGTAATATGTCCGTGTGTGTTACGACCTGCTTTATAGTTTAATTTAACTAGAAGGCTCTTTTCGGGAGTTGATGTAGTAATTTCATCAAATGATAAGCATGTCATATTACGACGACCATTAGTCGTAGCTTTATAATTTTTGATACCCATACCTGATTCCTCCTATTATACTTCGAACGCTGCGATTGTTTGACCAGCTTCAAGTGTTACGATTGCCTTCTTATAAGCTGATTTAAAACCTTCATAGCGTTGCATTCTTTTTGCTTTACGATGAACTGAAACAGTTCTAACGTGTTTTACTTTTACATTGAAAATTTCTTCTACTGCTTTTTTGATTTCAACTTTGTTTGCATCAATTAATACTTCAAAAGTATAAATTGATTTTTCAGTTAATGCAGCTGATTTTTCAGTAATGATTGGTCTTTTAATAACATCATATAATGTTTTCATTATTTAAGAACCTCCTCATATTTTTCAATTGCTGCTTTTGTAACAACTAATGTATCAGCATTCATCATTTGATATACAGATGCATGTCCTTGAGTTGATACTTGAACGTAAGGGATATTTCTTCCTGCTAGTTCAACGTTTCCATTAGCTTCTGCTAAAACAACAATAACTTTTTTGCCTTCAACTTTTAAAGCGTCAAGTACTGCTAATAATCCTTTTGTCTTGAATGAGTCAAGAGCTAATTCTTCTAATACATAGATTTGATTTTCACGT
Organism: uncultured Staphylococcaceae bacterium; assembly: GCA_964541525.1. Taxonomy (GTDB): domain Bacteria; phylum Bacillota_I; class Bacilli_A; order ML615J-28; family CAG-313; genus UBA1737. The sequence goes on from CAZIQF010000024.1 coordinate 15,926, forward strand.
ACTTTAGTGCTTAATGCACAACGCATTGCAAGTCTAACAACTTTTTTATTAACTTTAATTGCATGTGATCTTGGAGTTGGAGCAAACACAACACCACCACCACGCCATTGTGGAGCACGGATTGAACCTTGACGAGCACGGCCTGTACCTTTTTGTCTCCATGGCTTTTTACCACCACCACGAACTTCGTGACGAGTTTTTGCTTTTTGTGTACCTTGACGCATTGCCGCTCTTTCAGCGATAATTGTATCGAAGATAGCTTGTTGATTGTCTTCAGTACCAAATACATGTTCACTTAATTCAATTTGTCCAACTTGTGAACCATCTTGTTTGTATAATACAACTGTAGGCATGTTTTACTCCTTTCTTATGCTAATGCAGCAGGATTGATAGTAGCATTTTTAGCTTTTACAGCATTTTCAATAACTACATAACTGTTTTTTGCTCCTGGTACATTACCTTTGACTAAGATTACATTATTAGCTTCATCATATTTAACGAATACTAAATTTTGAACTGTTTTTGTTTCACCACCCATGCGACCTGGCATTTTTTTACCTGGTTTAATACGTGCAGGATTGATTGAACCCATTGAACCGATACCTCTATGATATCCTGATCCATGAGCAGCAGGTCCTAAGTGAGCGTTATAACGTTTGATAACACCTTGGTACCCTTTACCTTTAGATGTACCTGTTACATCAACAAGTTCACCTTCTACAAAAATATTTCCTTTAACCTCTTGTCCAACTTCAAACACTAGCATTTCTTCCCCAGCGATTTCTTTAACGAAGCGCTTAGGGGCTGTGTTAGCTTTTGATGCATGTCCTACTTCAGCTTTATTAGAATTTTTTTCTTTCTTATCTAAGAAGCCTAGTTGTACTGCATTGTATCCATCGCTTTCAACAGTCTTTTTTTGTAATACAATGTTTGGAGTAACTTCAATTACTGTAACAGGGATTAAAGCGCCTGCTTCAGTAAAAATTTGTGTCATTCCGATTTTTTTACCTAAGATTCCTTTGGCCATGAGTTTTTCCTCCTTTACTCTATTTTAATACGATGTCGACACCAGATGGCAACTCTAAATGAGCTAACGCATCCATTGTTTTAGGAGTGATATTTGCAATATCAATTAAACGTTTGTGAGTACGACGTTCAAATTGTTCACGACTGTCTTTATATTTGTGAGGTGAACGAATAATTGTAAATACTTCCTTTTCTGTAGGTAGCGGAATTGGTCCAGAAACTGTTGCTCCTGTTCTCTTCGCTGTTTCTACAATTTTTTTCGCAGATTCATCTAATAATCTGTGATCATAAGATAATAATCTTATTCTTAATTTTTTTGGTTTTGCCATTTTTATTTCCTCCTAGCTTGATTTAATAAGCTACAGGCTCCACACAAATTACCTGACCAAAACACACTACTCGGCAACTCTTCCGTGTGTGTCAGCAACCTTGCGTTTCCTTGCCCTCTTTAAGCCTGTTATATTATACTCTTTTTTTAAAAAAATGCTATTTTTTTGCTTTTTATTTTCATTATTTTATTTATAAGTTTAAATTGTTGTTTTTTTATTTGTCAATTTTTTCCTATTATACTTTTTAGATAGCAAAAAAGTTAGAGTTTTATTCTCTAACTTTATTTATTATATAGCTAAAAAAACTAGTCCGACAATCAGTACTGCAACAAAGATTATCCCAAAGATCATCCAATCTTTAAGTGAAATTTTAAAGCTACGTTTGTAAATAATCGTTAAAATTAAATAGATAATTATTCCTACTCCCACCGTAACCGATAAAAAATTAAGGTAAGGTGTGAATGTAAATAACATATATGAAAATGTATAAAGGGGGATCATTACACGATAACCAAAGTAGCTATCAGAGATTTCCTCCGAACGTTCTGGTCGATCTTTCTTAAATAAGAACCAAAGACCAACTGCTGATAAAAGGCCCAGAATAACTAAGCAAATTAAACAATTTGGATTAAACTCATCTACATTATTATTTTTTGGTAAGATTGTTCCTGTTATCGGATTATACTTGGTAAGAATTAAATTATTAAAGTAATTACCATATCGACCAAAGCTCCAGAAAGGGATGCTTATTTCCATCAAATTTCTTACTCTACCAATTGGATAAAATTTGCCAATCACTACAAACAAAAGTATGAAAATCGAAAAATTAGCAAAGATCATAAAGACAATACCATCAAAGATTTTGTTTGCTCTTGAGATAAAAAAGAAATTAAATATATATAAGGATATAAAGGAAACAATTAAAATGAAGTAAAGAGGAATAGTATAGCCAATATACAAATAAGGAAATTTAAGTTCAAGAAGGATGGTTTCGATTATATATATTAAGGTAAACGGAACTAATGTTTCAATAATACCGGTTAATACTTTAATAATCATAATATTGCGTCTGGATATTGGTAGACTATAACAATTATCTAAAGACTTCTTGCTCATCAAATAATAAGCTTGCTTAACTGGACTGATATATGCGATTAAACATAAAGCGGTAATCATTAAGCCTATATTAGTGGTTCCAATGGTAACATATTGTTCATTTTCAAAACCTTCATTAAAATTAGGCACTAATATTTGTTTAATTGTCATAATCGGTAATAAACACGCTAGAGTTAAAATAATTGTATATATTAATGCCGGTTTAATACTACGTTTTAGATTTAGTCTAAAGTATTTCAAAAAGTTATTATTCATTTTTTTGCCCTCCTTCATGTTCAATTTTAATTACAAATAGTTCTTCAAAATCAATTGATAGGCTATCTAATAAAATTGGATTGAGGTTTTTAAGATAGGTGATAATTTGTTCTTCTTCTCCTTCGCAAATAATCTGATATACTTTTCCAACCTGGCTAATTGATATTACTTTTATATTTTGTTTAATTTGGTTAAGATCAATATCTTCTTTAAACGCAATTTGATATTTATAATATTGATTTAAGTTTTCTTCAATGGAACCAGATGATTCTATTTTACCATTGTTTAATAAACCAAAGCAATCACAAATATCTTCTAACTCTCTTAAACTGTGACTAGAAATAATAATTGTCATTGGTTTTTCTTCCATTCTTTTTAAAACAATTTTTTTAAAAGTTAATCTTGCAAGTGGGTCTAAACCATCAAAAGCTTCATCTAATAATAAATATTTAGGTGCTATCGCTAGAGCTACACAGATATATAATTGTCTTTTCATTCCTTTTGAGAACTTATAAATGGGGTTATTCAATATATCTGGATTGTTTTCTTGCAGTTTAAACGCATTTAAATATTCATAAAATGAATCAATATCTAAGTTATAGAAAGTTTGATAAAATTGAACAACTTCCTTAATGTTAGTATTTTCGGAAAAATGAGGATCATCTGATAAAAAGAAAATGTCTTTTTTTACTTCAATTTCATTATTAGGTTTTCCATCATACAATACTTGGCCTTCGGTTTGATCATAAACATTAGCAAGAATTCTAAGTAAGGTTGATTTGCCTGCACCATTAATACCAATTAAGCCAAAAATACTATTGTCTTTAATTTGAAGATTTAAATTATCTAGAACACGTTTTTTCCCAAAATCCTTTATTAACCCTTTAATTTGAATCATTGTATATCTCCTCAATAATATTAATTAATTCCTCTTTAGAAATATTACTATTTTTAATTGCAGTAATTTCTTGTTTAACTTTATTTAAAATTGCAGATTCTTGATCATTAGTGTAACACACATATACGCCTTTTTTTAATATTGTAGTAATATAGCCTTCTTGTTCTAGCATTTGATATGCTCGTTGAACCGTATTAGGGTTGATTCCCAACTCTTGGGCCAAAGTTCTAACTGCAGGTAAGCGATCATCTTTTTTATATACACCAAGTTCGATATATTTCTTATAATCATTAACTATTTGCATAAATAATAGATTATGTTTTTTCATAAAGTTCTCCTTTATTTGTATTATCTGTATTAATTATATTACTATTATTAACATATGTCAAATAAATAAGTATTATAATCTTTAATTTATATAAAATAGATGGATATTTATTTTATATAAATTAAATTATTAACCATTTTGCATTCTTAATGTTCTCAAAATATGAATTATGCTTGTGGTCTAAAATAAAAAGATAACTAAGACTAGTTAATAGTTTTAGTTATCTTTTAGTTTTTACTTAAATAAGTTTTTTACTTCTTTGAATAAGTCTTTTTCTGCCTCAATTTTGTTTTCATTACCAATTACACATAATGCATTTTGAGATAATACTGTTTGAAATAATGGTTTTAGGTTTTTAATATCTTCTAATGTTACATTTAATACTTGATGTTTTTGTTCTTTTAACATTTCATATGTAATATTAGTTAAATATAATATTAGCGAACGTTCACCTTTTGCTTTAGGTGATAATGGTTCATCGAGGACACCGATTGCTCCAATGATATATTTCATTAGTTCTTTTGCATCTGGGTTGAAGTTATCTATATATGTTAATATATCTTCAAAAACTTGATTTGTTCTAGCTAGGTTTGGATCACGATATGATACTAAGTGTATATCTCCTGATCTTGTTGTTTGAGACATACATCCATATGCTCCACCCAACACTCTAACTTGAGTCCATAGATAGTCATATTTTAATGCCATACTGAAGACATCAAAAGCACCAGTAAATTTTCCTCTTTGGTTGAAATTACCATATCTTGCAACATATTGAACTTGAGAAGGTGTTTTGAAACCTTCGTTCTTTTTGTCCACAGCAAATATAAACGATTCTTTAACTATTGGTGTTTGGTATAAGCTATTTAGATATGGTGATATATGTGGTTTGTAGTTATCATTATCAGCCGTATAGCTAATTATTAAGTTTTCTTTTCTAAAGATATATTGCATTAATGTTTCTAAATTGTTAATAATTTCATCTTTTTGTTCTTCAAAGCTTTGATCTAATGTTTCAATTAGTTCATATAAACCAATACCTGATACTTGATCTTTATAATACATTTGTGGTCTAAGATAACTTCCAGCCCTAGTTAATGCGGCAATATGTCCTGCTTCCATTAGTTGCATTTGTAAATCTGATTTAAGTTTTGAGATGATTTCTTTTAATCTTTTATAGTTATTTAGTTTTGATGTTGCAGTTATTTGCGTGATTAACTGAAATACTGATTCAATCTTATCATCAAGGGCTCTTGCATCAATCACAAAATATGGTAATACTTGATCTTCTTTATTTACTAAAACAAGCATTGATTGTTGAATTCCGCCTGTTAATAAATTGATTTTTTGCGTTAATTCTTGATACGTATAATCTTCGGTGTCAACGTTACCTAGAACTTCTGTAAGTAATCCTAGATATGGAATTAGTTTATTGGGGATGTTATTAGTATTAAATAGTAGTTTCAAGTAACAAATTCCATTAGTAAAGATTTGATGCTTAATTAGTTTAGCCCCATTTAACTCTTCAATTTCATTATTGATTGGTTCTACATAGTCATCAATATCATCTTTGGTTAAAAGCGGAATTGTTTCTAGTTCTTCACTAGTTGATGGTGTTGATTGGTAGATTTTTAATTCTTTAGTATCTGTTACTAATTGTTGTAACTTCTCTTCTGTAAGTGATGCTTTATATGCTGCAAGTTTTGCTTTTAATGTTTGTTCTTTGCTTTCAGCGAGAGTATTACTTGGAGTCGCTACTAAGTAAGTTGCATGTGGATTATTTAGAATGTATTTTTCAATTAGTTCTTCAAAATAGTTAGTATTGACTAATTCTTTTAATTTTTGAAAGATTTGGTTAGTTTCTAGTCTTGAAAATGGGTCACTTTCATCATATAACCACGTTTCTAAAGCATTGATTGTAAAAACTAAACCTTTTGGAATTCTTCCAAAGTCAGCTTCACGATATTTGAATTCAAAATAATTAATTGATGATTTTAAGGCTTGCTTATTTAGTCCCTGTTTAACAAAATTTGTTAATGTTGTTTTTAATACGTTAATGAATTCATCTAATTGATTTGCTTTTGCATCTTTGACCCCAATTAATAACATTGGTTGAAGCATACTACTATCATAACTACTTAAGACATCAGTCCCTAAACCTGCATCTAGTAATGCTTGCTTTAATGGGGCTCCTGGTGCATCTAAAATGGTATAATTTAATACGTTAAATGCAAGAGCTAATTGGCTGTCTAACGCGTTACCAATGGTAACTCCATATGTATAATAGGTTTTGTTTTCTAATGAATCTGTTTTTCCTACTGGATATTCGATATTCGTAATGGTTGGTTTGATAAATGGGGTTTGATACTCAATTTCGGAGTCAGTTTCAATAACATCAAAATGGGATAAATATTCTTCATCCATCCATTTTAATTTAGCCTCAAAATCCATTTTCCCATAAAGAATAATATAACTATTAGCCGGAGAGTAGAAACGTCTATGAAAATCTTTAAATTGTTCATATGTTAAGTTGGGGATATCATCAGGATTCCCTCCTGATACATATCCATATGTGGTATCTGGGAATAATCCTTTTAACGTTTCTTGAAACACTAATTGTTCGGCACTTGAAAACGCACCTTTCATTTCATTATACACTACGCCATTGTAGATAATATCACTATCTAAGTTTTCTAGTTCATAATGCCATCCTTCTTGTTTAAAAATTTCTTCATGAAGATATACATTAGGATAAAATACAGCATCCATATATACTTCCATTAGATTTTTAAAGTCTGAATCATTACAACTTGCCACCGGATAAATTGTTTTATCGGGATATGTCATTGCGTTTAAGAAAGTATTTAGCGAACTTTTTAGTAATTCAATAAATGGATCTTTAACTGGAAATTTCTTTGATCCACATAGTGTTGAGTGTTCTAGAATATGTGGGACCCCTGTTGAATCAGTTGGTGGTGTTCTAAAACCAATCGTAAATGTTTTGTTATTATCATCATTATCTAACAGTAAGATTCTCGCTCCCGATTTTAGATGTCTTAATAATTTAACATTAGAATGAATTTCTTCAATGTATTTTTCTTTTATTAGTTGATATGATTTCATTTTTAATCTCCTTTGTAATCAATTTTATTATGTTCTATTTTTTCTTTTTCAATACAATAATTAATAAAGACAGAGTTGCAAAGAATGTATATATATAATTATTCTTTTTACAACCACAACCTTTTTTGTTTGATTCTGTTCCTATTTCATTATTATATACAAATGGGACTTTTTCAGATGTGACAAATTGTGTTTCACCATAATTTTCATACATGATACTAATTTCAAAGGTTATTTCATCCTCTTGATATTTTTCAATATTTAAAATTACACTACCATTAATTTCTTGATATTCATTAATTAAGATATCAATTGGATATGATAATTCTTTGTTTATTCCATAATAGATGTATATGAGTTTAGATAGTGATGCTTCATCATAAATATTGTAACTAACTTTGACTTCACTTTTGGAGATTTGTTCTACTTGTAAGTTTAATACCTCGGGAAAAGGATTATACAAGGTTGTGAATTTTAGTTCTTCTTGATTATTATATAGTTTTTTAGTTAAAGGGTCTTCAACTATATAATTAATTATGATTGTATAATCCGTAAGTTTTTCTAAATTAGTAATCCGAACTTTTTGTTCATCTAAAAGATTATATTCTTGATTATTTAATGTGGCTTTAATTTCTTTATATATATAATCATTCGGTTTATGTTCAATTACAACACTAGTTGTATTAATCGTTTTAATCTTTACATTTGATGATGGAATATTAAATCCTTGGGTTTTTCCATAAATCGTTGTTGTGATATGTACAGTTTTCCCATTGTCGGTTACATCGTAGGAAAGTTCGATTGTGTAGATTGTATCATCACTTAAATTATTGATGGTTAGTGGTTCTTCGTTTAAGTTATAAGTTTGATTATTGATAGTAGCAGTAACATTGGATATATATGCATCATTAATGTTGGTTGTTTTGGTAATAGTAATACTATCTCTTGTTGAGTTCATTCCTAAGGCTGCGTAACCAGGATCTCTGACCACGAAGAAAAGTCCATTAAAGATTGATCTTTCTTTACTTCCGGAATCACTTGTTTCATTAACAATATCAAATGTGCCAGCACTATTTCTAACGATGGCAGTGACACTTCCTCCTCCATCTTGTTGGTAAGCTTCAGTTACTCCATAATGTTTTAAAATTGCATTTGATTCATCATGAGTAGTTCCAGAATATATTCCTTTCGCAACAGTCATTAATACATATGTACCATCGGCTTTTTTACCAAAAATGGAACGATTATATCGTCTCGTATCATATGAACCTGATCCTTTAACATCTTTACCATCCATTCTTTGAATGGAATGATATCCACATGCAGATTCAGCATTATTCATTGCTTCATCGGTATATCTAAACTCTACTTTGATATATGTATCAATTGAAAGTTGTTGTTTTAACTGTTGATTCCCAGATTCAACTGCAAAATTATATCCATCTATCGTTGTACTATTAGTAATTTGCGATACTTTACCTTTACCAAATAGGGAATCTACTTTAGCTCCAACCGAATAGTTGCGAGAATTGTTCATATATGCAAGATCAGGATCTTCTACTACATATATATTACTGCTAGAGGACACCTCTTGATTAACATATTTGCCACTGGATTCTTCTGAGTTATATGCAAACCACACGGCAATTTCATCATTGCTTGGTGTTTCATTAATTTTATCAACATCAAATGTGGAAATAACTTCTTGATCATTATTTAATATTTCTAATTTTAGTCCAGATAAAGTGCTTGCAGGAAGTAATGAATTTGCCTCGTTATTATTGGCAATACCAACATAATTGCTGCTAGATACTCCATTAGGTGTAATTGGAAATCGTGATTCATAGTCCATAATCAATGGATAATATGGCTGGTTAGTATAAAAGAATGAGCCATCTGTACCAAGTCCACTACCAAATATAGGATAATATTGGTCAGCATTGATGCCTCCTACTACAATCCAACCGGGATGATTTTTTTCATAGTCTTTCGCAATATTCGATAATCCACTTCTTGTATATCCGGTTTGATTGCCTTGGATGGCCCAGCTTACAAGTTTAGAATTAATTCCGTCCGTTTTCATTGATAAAACGTTAATTTTTTGGTTACCTTCAGTACTTTCGGTATTAGTTAAAGTTGTCCCATAAACAAAATTATGAGTCATTCCATAGACATTGTTAATTTCTTCTCTGGTAACATCGAAGCTAGCTGTATTATCATCATTAGAAGAACTTGCATATATTATTAATGAATAACTAAATATACACATAATGCCAACGACTAAGCACATTAAGAACTTTTTTAAATATTTCATATTGATCACCTCTTTTTCTTTTCATTTTACCACAACTTAGTTTTTTAAAAAAGCGATATAATAATCAAACTTATTTAAACTTCTATTTTTATCATTAATTTACACTTTGTCGATATAGTTATTGATATCTAATATGTAAAAGACTTGTTCGTGTTTGAACAAGTCTTATTTTTTATTTTTTCTTTCTCAATACTAATCCAAGTGATGATGTTACTGCGATACTTGCAATAATTAGTTCCGCTGATTTCTTTCCACACTTTTTCTTTTCAGGAGTAGGATCTGGTTCTTCTACTTCGATGATATATTTTAATACTTCTGATTCGACTTTTTGAACATTACCTGCTTCATCTTCATATTCTAATACTAGTTTAAATTCATAACTATTATTTTCAAAGTCTAGATTTTGGATTGTGGCAGTACCAGTTTTGGATGTGATTTCAAATTTTTCGGTTCCATATTCGATATAAGCTTTTGTTACTTTACTATCAGGATCGGCATATTTATATTTAATACCAATTAATGTCTTAGTTTTAATTGATTCTTCATAAAGTTCAATCGCTGGGGTAGTAAAGTTTAATGTAGTAATGGTAAAAGGCGTAGTTGTGGTTGTATATGTCATTTTTGTTGGTTCATCATAGATATCATAGCGATAACTAATTTCATAACTATTGCCTTTTTGTAAATCACTACATACGATTTCATTACCACTGCCTAATGAATATTCCTTCTTACCGATAATAACCACAACATTAGAGATGTTGTTCGAGACCTCGGTTTCTTGCTTAATCACGGTTATCGAAGTATCAGTAATCTGACTGATGGTAAATGGCGTAGTTGGAAATTGATAAGGTAAGGTTTTGACGGTAATTTCATATTCATCACTAACTGTTTTAGTGTCTGTTACTACATCATATGATACTTTTAATGTATATTCTTGATTATGTTGTAGTTGATCAATTGTAATTTGATTATTACTATCAAAAGTATATATATCACTACCTAGTTTTACTTTTAAGTTTTCGATTATTCCTTTTCCAAATGTTGTTTCTTTACTTAGAGTAATTGAATGATATGTTGTTAAATCTTGATTGATGGCTACACCTGGATCTCTTTTAACAAAGAATAGATAACTCAAGTTTGCTCTTGGAATTGCTGGATTGTTGGAATCACTTGGACAATTTGACACTGAAAATGTTCCATCAGCATTTCTAATCATCGCTGTTACACTTCCACCACCATCCATTTGATATAAATCGGTTACATCATAGGCATGAGCTAAAGCGTTAATTTGGGTAAAGTTTAATCCTCTAGTCTTTCTTGAAGTTGCACTATCAGCAGTGATTAATACATATGTACCATCGGCTTTTTTCCCAACTAAGGCTCTTGGATATTGTTTTGAGTTGTATGGATTTTGAGACCATGCAGTATCCATATTGTCAACATTATTTTGAATTTGAACTGAGTGATAACCAATTCCTTCGTCACATTTGTTCATTAATACGTCTTGGAATAATTGTTCAACTTTAATTCTAACCCCTTTTTGTAATGCTTCAATTACTTCTTCGTTAGTTGTTTCGATTGCAAATTGTCCATTTTCTAATGTATATGAGGTTGCAGTATCATTAGATATATATCCTCGACAGAATAATGTGTCTGGTTCATTGTGAGTATAACCATAACTTGAATGAATACTCATATATGCAAGTTCTGCATCTTCGACAACATATAGTTTATTCGTTGTTGTTACTTCTTGAGCAACCGCACGATTTTGGAATTGAGTTGAAAAATGTGAACTCCATACTGTCGTTTGATTAGCTTCAGCATTTTGGTTAATTCCTGCAAGTGTAAATGCTTGAATTTCTTCTCCGCCTTCATCAATAACAGTTAATTGGTAGCCCCCATAACCTGTTGATTTTGCAAAACTATTTACTGATCCATCATTAGTAAAGCCAACAATTGATGTTGAGTTATTATAAACTGTTACTGTAAAACGATTGTCACCATCTGTGATCATTGGATAATATGGCATTGGTGCCATCACTGATTCACCTGCTACTAGTGATGTTCCCATTTTTGTTGTATATTGGTCAGCATTGATTCCACCTAAAACAATCCAACCAGGATTGTTTTTTTCATAGTCTCTTGCTGCTTCAATAATTGATGTTCTTTTATATGAATAATTAGTATCTTGAACTGCCCATGTTACTAATTTTGAAGTTAAACCATCAGTCTTCATTTCAAAATAGTTAATACTTTGTTGATATGAAGCGTTCGAAGTTCTTGCTATTCCTTCATCAATAATATGAGTCATTCCATAGATGCTTTCATTTGTTGTAACATTTGATTGGAATGTACTAGTTTTAGTTTGGTCTTCAACCATATCTGCCGCTTTTAGTTGCGGTTTAATTCCAATAAAACTAATTAATGTTAAAACAAACAAACTAACAATAATATGTTTTTTAATTGATTTCATTGGTATTCTCCTTTACTTTAAAATCTTACATTATTATTTTAACACACATGAAAACGATTTCCAAATAAAAAGATAAAGTTTAATGAAACAATACTTAAACTTTATCTTTTTTTATTATTCAACATATCTACCTAAATGTTTTTGTTTATAGTCAACTTTTGCTTTTTTCATCATTCTAAATTTTTCTTTATAGTGTTTATCTCTAGTTCTAATTTCTTGCTTTTCACGTCTTGCAAGTTTTTTATCTAGTTTGACATAATCATAATCAATTGTTTTATATTCTTTCCAGAGATAATATCTATTTCTTGTTTCATAATATACATCCATTAGATCACGATCATATGCTGATAGTTTAATCATTCCTAGTTTTCTTGTGATTACTTTATAATTTTGATTTCTTAATACTAAGTTTTGCGCAAGCATTACATAATAGCCTTTACTTCTTAATTGAAGACAATATTCATAATCAAATGTTGTTTGATAATATTCGGTTCTAATTCCATTACTTTCTGGATATAGTTTTAAATTTAGTAATGCACCTAATAACCTACACCCTTTCACTGTTCTAAATTCTTCAGCTTTTCGTTCATGAATTTGGCAAGCATAAAGTGGCATCGGTGTGATTACTGCAAGGTTAGTGGTATCCGCAGTCAATAAATATTTTTTTAGTTCACTAAGCGATGAATCTTCGTAAAAGTATCCAGGTGCTAGATATGTTACATAGTCTGCACCTCTTTTTAAACCTTGATTAATTACTTCTTGATAGATTTCTGCTTCACCATATTCAGGACAATTAGCATATTCAACCATCGGGTATTTACTTAAGCGTTCTAAAAATTCAGTTAAAGGGCTTGTTGTTGTATTATAGATATATAAATAATCCACTTGATTAATATAAGTAGCAATGTTATCTAAGTATTGTTTGATTTCTGCTTCTTTATAAAAAGGTTGATTAATTATATATCCGGCAACAATTTTTACATTATTTTCCATATATCCACCTCTATTAATGATTGTTTTCGAGCTCTACAAGTTGATCATAATTGGTTACAAGATATGCATAATTTTCTAAAATTTGATTATATAAATTTCTTGCATAACTGATGGTCGTAGAATTAACAACGGCTTTTGATGTAGTTAAATTATAAATATAAATTTCGGTCATAGCTGCCAGATCTTTTTGTTGCATCCCTTCATCTATTTCCCATTTCGCATATAGCGTTACTTTGCCATTAGTTGTATCCGGTAATGTTGTTACTCTTTCGCCTGAATAATCACTTGTTAGATACCAACCTTCAAACCTATATCCTCTTAATTTTAAGTTTGTTGGGAAAGTTTCATTCATTCCATAGACTACTCCAGCTACATTTGTTAGACAATCAATCATTCGATCGGTCTTGACATATGATGTTTCTTCATTATAATAGAAGAATTTTGCAATATCAACTGTTGGTGCCCACGCTTCTGCGAATAAATCGGCACCATAATTAGTTAGATTTGCATATTTTTCATCAATTCGCCAATAAGCAAAAAAGTTGTAAAAGAAATTAATGACGTCTCTATATAGATTATTTTTATAACAATAGCCAAGAAAGACACTTGATGGTTGATTTTCAATTACACCATTGATATCTTTCTTTAATAAATATTCTCCAGCTATATTACCAATTCCCCGATGGTTAGTGGTACCTCCACCATTGGGGTCTTTCGCAAGATTTAAAAAATCTTCTAAAGAAGTAATTCCATTTGCTATTAGTTTTTCGGTTCCATGATAAAGCATAATATAATGATAAAAATCCGTAAAGAAAGCGGTAAATAATTCGGCTTTGGATGTTACAATTTTTTGCATTTGACTGGATGTGCTAATAATATATTCAACTGATTGTTTTTCTAATTTTTGATAGTTTTGATAGATTAAATCAATTCGTTCTGTTAATTTTAATAAAGGAACTAAATTATCTGTTGAACTATTGTTATGATATATACGATAACAAGTTTGGACAATATTTTTATCTGTGCTTGAAGGGTTTAGTGATAAACGTAATACCATATCATCATAATATTTTGCAACACTACTCCATGTTTCATATAATTCTTCAGCCCTTCTTCTTATATCATTGAATTTATTGATATTGGTAATTTGCGTTTGTTCATCAATGGTTAATTCATTATATAAACTTAAAATTTGATCAGTTTTAAATTTATCCGTTGACATAACTTGTTCAAATCTTGGTAAGGCATCGATTAGTTGGATAACATTTTGAACCCTTTTAATGGAAGTACATTTATCTTTAGCTTTGATTAAAGTTGCAGCATTGGTTACTAATGCCTTTTCAGCACTACTTAAGTAGTTGTATAAATTATATATATATTCTACTTGTTCAATGTCATTTGCCGTTAAATTTTGATAGGCTGGTAATTCATTAATCAATCTAATTACTTTTTCAATTATTACTTCATATTTTGCATATAATTGATAAGTAGCTGGTGTTGTAAAATCGAGCGTAGTCACAAATTCGCCAGTAAGATTTTTATTTTTACACCAACCTAAGAAGTTATAATCATCTTTAACTAGTATTGGCAATTGATAATTTAAATCAAATTCTGGATCAATATCTGCTGGGCTAATCAAGCCACCATTTAAATTAAGAACAATTGTTGAAGTAGATATTGTTTCTTCTTGTCGTAATGTGGCGTTAATGTTTGCTGTAACGGTAATATGACTTGGTAATAACTCTTGAGTCGCATTATCAATCCAACCATTAAATGATACTTGATGTTCTTTTTTTAAGATAATGTATTTTTCATCATCTAAGTGATATTGGTAAGTAATATAACTAAATGGTTCAAAAGTCGGTAATCCAAATGTTTGATTTTTTTCGACTTGATATGTTGATGGAATATCTAAGTATTCGATTACTGCTTGGTCCATTTCTAATTCAATTACATATATATCTTTTTTACATGATGACATAATTAACAAAAAGAAAAAGCAGATAATTAATAAATAACTTTTTTTCATAGTGATTATCTTCCTTTATTAGTTAGTTATATACATTATATATTAAATTAGTTTTTTTTGCAAGTAAAAAAGGGATTGTTCCTGATAAATTTATGATTAACATATGATATATTCAAAAATGTTAACTTATGATTATTACAAAATAACTATGCTTATGATACAATAGATACCGAAAGGCGGTATCGTATGA
>CAZIQF010000025.1:0-30118 GCA_964541525.1 uncultured Staphylococcaceae bacterium
TCTTGATGGAATATTTACCATTGATACTGAGTATGTTCCATCTGCATTTACTTCATCTACTTCTGCATTTACTACACCTGTAGCACCTACTACAACTTGATCTGCTGCAACTTCACCATTTGCTAATACAATACCATACTTTGCACCTGCTACTACTTCAGATACAGTTGCTTTAAATCTTAATCCAGCTGGATCATCTAAACGCATTGATGCGCCTTCTGTCATTGTAACTGTTGCAGCTGCTTTTACTGTTAATGATTTTGTGCCTAGCACTAAGGCTGCCAACATTACAAATATTCCTAAGATAATTTTTTTCATCTAATTACCTCCTATTCAAAGAATTCAAAATCTTCATCAGTTTGCCATGGATAGTTAACTACTGCACTTACTGCTAAACTGATTTCTGTTTCAAATTCAATCACTTGAATATTAGGAGTTTCATAATTCTTCTTCATATTATTCTCCTCTAATAATTATAGATTCTATATAGGTTTTTTAGAATCAAATCAATTTACCAATTTGAATCTTTTCTTATTATACCATTTACGAAAGCGTTTGTAAAATAAAATATTCTTTTTTATCAACAATAGTCATTCTAGAATGATACTTTTTGATTATTTTTGATATAATTTCTATACATATTTTTTTCTTTCAAAATTGTACAAAGATATTATTGATTCATAGAATGTACAAAAAAAAGCGGCAACAGATTAGCCGAATTTCGGTATTCTATTATCGCTTTTCATTTTTTTGATTAAAATCATTTCTATCTAATAATACTTACTTAATATTATTCTCACTTATTTTATTAATACCAACTACATCATCAACTGGTACAGTAAAGGCTATTCCTTGTCCTAATGAATCAAGTCCTACTTTTTGATAGATAGCATGTAGTACCGCTTTTTTAATTTCTTTAGGTATGATTATCATTAGTAGTTCTTTTTCTGATGAAATTGAGATACCAAAGAATTTTTCAATGTCATGATTGGCTGTTCCTCTTGCATTAAGGATTGTACCCCCTGTTGCTCCACATGATTTAACTGCATCCATAACATCTTCGGTATATCCATTATTTACTATTGCAAAAACTATTTCAAATTTATTTTCCATCTATTTCACCTCGATTTTGCTTATTATTAATCATAAATTGATAAAGCGATAACCCCATTACTGAAGAAATCGGTACTACAACTGCAACACCTTTACCATTTCTAATTGTTTTAAACTTTTCATCTAACGTCTGCATCACTGCTTTGATTTTAGTACTTTTAATTACACTGAGAATAATTCCTTTTTCATTGTTTAAACCAAGCATCTGCAAAGTTGAATTATTAGCAGTACCCTTTCCATATAAGATCATTTGTAAATTACTTTCAAAGCCACTTAAAACATCGGTATAGAATTCGGTTTTATTTCGATCAACGATTGTAATTACTAATTTTGCTTTTACTATTGAACTATTACTTTTATTCATTTTTTCACCTACATAAAATCAATGATTTGTTCATCATCTTCACTTAAAATTCGTTTCATTGCAATTGTCTCTTTGACCTTATTTTCAATAATTGCTTTAAAACCTAACAATTGAATTGTAATTAAAGGAGTCATTGCAATAAACGCGACAATTCCAAAACCATCTCTTAAAATTGCTGATTCGCCCTGAATCACTAAGCATGATCCGATTGCAAATGGCAAAATAAATGTTGATGACATCGGTCCTGATGCCACACCACCTGAGTCAAAAGCAATGGCAGTATAAATTTTTGGAACAAATAGCGATAATCCTAAGGAAATAAAATAGCCAGGTATAACAATATACATAATATTGAAATCATAAATAATCCTAATCATCGCGAGACATAATGAAATACCTACACCAATTGATAAACCGATAGTCATAGCTTTTTTGGTAATATAACCACCTGTAATTTCTTCAACTTGCTTCTTTAAAATATGAACAGCAGGTTCAGCAAGTACTACCAATAAGCCAATAACAAATCCTAGGGGAATTAAAAAATACTTATTATATGTAGCAATGGAATAACCAATTTTATAGCCTAGAGGCATATATCCAATATTAACTGAAGTTAAAAAGATTACCAATCCGATAAATGTATATACGATGCCAATACCTATCTTTTTTAAATATTTAATCGGAAGTTTTAGAAAAGTAATTTGACATACTAAAAAGGATATTACAATTAATCCTAAAGCCAATCCTACTTCTTTGCTAACTACTAACAATTGTTCAATAATCGTATGAATAATATCATTACTGAATGCATATTTAGCTAAATCAATCGTGACATTGTTGTTATTACTAAAGATACTTAATGATAAAACTACTAGAATTGGGCCTACTGAACATAATGCAACAATACCAAAACTATCTTCCTTGGCATTTTTGCCACTCAAAACATTAGCAATCCCAACGCCTAATGCCATTAAAAATGGAACCGTAATTGGGCCTGTTGTAACCCCTCCAGAATCAAATGCAAGTGGTAATAAATCGACATTATCATTAATAACTACTAATAACCCTAGTGCAAATAATAACATGTAAAACAGCATTAGGATCATTGATAAGTTCTTCTTAAATACGATTCTTAAAATACCAATAACAATAAACAAACCAACACCTACAGCAATTCCAACAATTAATAAAGTACTATTTATAACATTAGATACTTGACTTGCAAGAACTTGTAAATCAGGTTCAGCAATGGTAATTAAAAGTCCTAATAAAAAAGCAACGATTACTAATAAACCTAGTTTTCGTTTTTTTGCTAGACCTGAACCAACACTAGATCCCATCGGTGTCATCGCTAAATCAGCACCTAAATTGAATGTTGCGATTCCGATTACTAAGAAAACTGTTGACGCTAAGAAAGTAACGATTTCTTCAATACTTAAACTAACAAAAGGAGTTATAGCTAAAATGATTACGATGGCAACGATTGGTAGTACCGACATTAGAGCTTCTTTAATTTTGTCTAATAATATGTTCATTTTATTCTCCTTTTAATTATTTTTTTCAGTTTTTGATTATGAGTATTTTATCATATTTTTATTTTTTTAGAGATTAATTTGCAAGGTTAATAATTAGTATGGTTTTTATAAAAAAGAAAGGTATTTAACCTTTCCTAAAATTGATTTTGATAATCATTAATTTGTTTTAAAATATAAGCTTTTTCTTGATCATTTGGTAATCCATTATTGGCTATTTCTAATGCCCATAAGATTGCTCCCATAACTGGAGGTAAAGTCAATAATACAAATTCACATTGTTTATGAGTCAAGTTTAGGACCGTTTCTTTAAACGAATTCATCATTTCTTGATTTGTGGCTTTGGCCCAAACCGATCCAGCTTGAATCACTTGAATTGGTTCTTGACAATTAATTGATGTAATTACCCCTGCAATTGAACGAGCCATATTTTCACCAGCAAGTCTTAAAATCCTAATTGCTTCTTCATCACCTTGATTAGCAGCAGCAAATAAAGCTTTGATTAAAAAAGTTGAATCAACGTTTTGTCCGACAATTGCATTAGATAGTTCTGACTTATCTTTAATTCCATACATTTCATATACATATTTCGAAACAAGTGTTGGCTTACCAAAGCGAAAAGCTTCATCAAAAGCAAGTCTTACAGCTTGACGTGCAAGAAACGAGCCACCTGCTTCATCACCTGCTACATAGCCAATACCACCAACTTGTATCCATTTTCCGCTTTCATCAATACCAACATTAACTGTTCCCGTCCCATTGATGCTACAGACACCACAGCCATTATTAGACGCTGCCTTAATTCCTAGAAAGCCGTCATTCATAACTCTAAAATCCTTGAAACCTATTTTAGCAACTGCATTAGCTAAAGCTGTTTGTTGGAATGGAGCATCAACTCCAGCAAGTCCAAATACACCCACTGCTACATCATCAATTGTGAGATTATTACTTGATAATAGTTCGGTAATACAACGATTCATTTCTCGATATGCACCATCAAAGCCATTAATTTTTGGTGATTCATGACTACATGTCCCTTTTCTAAAACCGTCAATAAAATTGCAATTGATATCAAATAATAAGTAATCAGTTTTGGTATTACCACCATCAACACCAATAATATATTTTTTCATTAATCTTCTTCCTTAAAAAATTGTGGTAAAAATTCTTTATGAGCTTCTAGTAATTCATCAAAACAATCAGATGCAGTTTTTAAATCACCACATAATGGGTTAATTACTAATGCACGCATTGCCTCATTTTTATCACCATATAAGGCAGCTTTAACTGCGTGTTTTTCGTATGCTTTAACTTGACGAATATATTCTTTCATATGATCATTGATAACACCTGTTACTTTTAATGGTGTAGCACCATCTTTGCCAATTCGTGCACATACTTCTACTGCATCATTATCATCTAAGAAATCAATTGCCCCTTTATTTAAAACATTTACTACTTGAATATCACCAACATCATTCCAAATCGAGTTAACTAAATTAATTGCAACTTCACTATAACGTGCTCCCCCACGTTTTGATAATTGTTCTGGTTTAACGTGTAAATCATTATTTTCATAGATTTTTAATAATTCTTCTTCGATTTCCATGCAGATTTGACCACGTGATTTTTCAGAATGTTTTAATTTTTCTAATTTACTATCTTTAAAGTAATAATACTCTAAATAACATGTTGGAATCGCACCAATCGCTGCAACTTGCTCCTTTGTAAATCCACTTGCAGGAATATTTTTCATTGATTCACTATTTAGTCCTGCATTTAATGCTTCCTGTAAATAATCCTTACCATCTTGTTCAATTTTTGTAACATAAGCAAAGTGATTAAGTCCCATATATTCAACAAAAGCATTAGGTAAATTCATTGCTTTTTTAATTCCATCAATTGTGTTGATTGGTACATTACATAACCCCATCATTTTAACATTAGTATAATTAAGTAATGCTTCAGCAATCATTCCTGATGGATTGGAGAAGTTAATTAACCATGCATTAGGACAATACGTTTCCATTAACTTTACAATTTTAAGCATTACTGGAATCGTTCTTAATCCTTTAAACATTCCACCAATACCACACGTTTCTTGACCAATTAAATTATATTTGAGTGGGATTAATTCATCTTTAACTCTAGCTGGAAGTTTACCTACACGAATTTGTGCAAGTACAAAATCAGCATCTTTTAATGCATATGCATAATCATCTAAAACAAGTTCAGTTTGACATGGAAGACCAGCAGCTTCAATCATTCTTTTACATAATCCACCAACAATATTTAGTTTTCTTTCATCAATATCCATTAATGCAAGATTAGTTACTGGTAAAGTTTCTCGTTTATTAATAATACCTTCAATTAATTCTGGTGTATAAGTACTACCTGCACCAATAATACAAATTTTCATTTTACACTCCTTAAATTTTATTTATACATCTATTATACACAAATTAGATATATTTTGCACGAAAAACACTAGGTAAAATAAGAGTCTTTACCTAGTGTTTTAATTATTCTTTATTTTTCAAATTTGTAAGTTTTATCATTTTCATTTATATGATATTCATAAATTGTTTCACCTGTTTCCGCATCTATATAACTATTTACATGAATAACATAAACTAATTCTGGACTAACATATTTTATTTTAATCTTTCCTTCTTCCTTATAAAAATTATAAGTTTCTTTATAGCCATTTTCCATTGTTTTAAATGAAGCTTTGAACTCTTTTTCATCCTCTACTTCAAAACTAAATGTTGAAAATTTTTTACCTTCCTTAACAATTTTATATTTTAATTCTACTTCATTTTGTTCAATTTCTTGTTTAATCACAACATAATTATTTTGATCTAAACTAATTTTAATTTCTAATTCTGCTTCATTTTCTTCTAATTCTTTTTTCCCAACAAGATTGTACTCAATATCATCAATTACAGCAATTCCATTTAAACGATATTCCTCTTCTTGTTCATCAAATTCGTTATCATCATCATTATTTTCTAGTTCTTCTGCATCTAATTCTTGATTTAGATATAATAAATATTTAGTTACATTGCCGCTCAGATCTCTTGTTGCAAATTCCATTTTAATTTCAAACTCTGCTCGATCAGATGCTAATTCATTTATTAGTAAAGGGCCATTATCAGCAAACATACTTTCCATCATTTGTAAATATTCATTAACTTTCGGCATATCAATTTCATTCGCATCGCTCACTAATCTTTTAACTCTTCTTACCATTCTTGATTCTAGTTGAGTTGATTTATTAGATAAAATCTTTGCTGAAGAAAGCGAAGTAAAAGCTAAAGTACTAACATCATTATTTAATATCTTATTTATTATTGGATCAGTTGTGGCTTTATTACAACCAACCACTACTAGCATCATTATTACACTACAAACTACTAATCCAAAATATTTTATTTTGTTCATAAAATCCTCCTCATTTATTTTTTTATCTTTCACTTAATATACAAATAAAGAAGCATTTTTATTGGAGAAATTTTTATTTTTTTATCACAATAATGTTTTCTTGATCAAAATGATATTGATAATTACCATCTTCATCAATATAAATATCTACATTACCATTTATTTCATCAAGTTCATATTCACATTTAATATAATCTTGGTTATAAATAAATTTAAATTCATAAGAGTTACTTGCGTTAAAGATCTCTAATTCAACCATTTTTTGATTATTATTTAATTCAACGGAAATTTCATACTCTTCAACTAATTGATCACCTTTATAATAACTATAACTATACTCATTTTCTTTCTTTTCAATTTCTTGTTCAACTTTGATATAGCAATCATCAGTTAGGTATAAATTAAGTTCAACTTCCGATTCATCATTTTTCACTTTGTTAGTTCCCACTACTAAATATTCTTGATCATCGCAACAAATCATCCCATTTATCTTGATTTCTTTTTTATTACCATTTTCAGCTTCTACTTTTTCATTAAAATATAAAGCATAGCTCTCATCATAACTTGAATAATCAATTTCAATCAAAATCACATATTGATACTCTTTTAAATCTGAGTTATTCATTTTAAAAACAATATTATCTTGATTTAACAAGTCAGTAATAGTTAAATAATATTTATTAATTTCACTTGCTATTTCATCATAATTATGATTATTATTAATCGTAATCGCTTGATTTAATCTTTTCATTCGCATATTTCTTACAGTATTATTTTCAAAATTACCAGCAAAATTAAATAATGTTATGGCTTGCATCGCATAGGTCTGACTAACTTTATTTACAATTACTTCATCTTGATTATTATGTTTAGAATTAAAATTGAATACAATAACTAGCACAATTCCAACCACTAAACATACAACCATCGCAGGAACAAAACGAAGACTAAATCTAAACTTTATTTCTCTTTTAATTTCTACAGCTGGTTTTCGCATATGAACATTATCAATAATTTTAGAACTAAGATAAGGAATATTTTTTGTTAAAACTTCATCTTTAATCATTTGAATAACTGCTTTTTTCTTCATTTTCATTTACCTATTTTCTTTCTTAAGTATTTAATCGCTTTATTATATAACCATAGAACCGTTCCTAATGGTTTATCAACTATTACTGCAATATCTTTAAATCTCATTTCCCCAATAATATGCATTATTACGATTTCTTTTTCAATACCTGATAAATAATCAATGATACCTAAATCAATTAAGTTTAGATTTTCTTCACTTAATGGATCTTTCATTTTATCAAAATATTCATTGTTAAGATCAACTTTTGCATATTTATTACAGTAATTTATGCTCAAATTTTTTGCAATTTGTGCTAAATAACTTGAAGGATTATTTTTAATCGAAACATTATCAATATTTTCTAAAAAAGCAATATAAGTATCTTGCATAAGGTCTTCAATGATCGCATTATTTTTAACAATTCCAGCAATCATATAATAAACAAGTTTACTAGTTAAGCTATAAAATTCATCAAATGATTGATAATTTCTTTCTTTTAATTCTAAAATTATTTCTCTAATTCTATCCATATTTTACTCTTTCATTTTATATACAATCAAACTTTAAATTTATTGGTATTTTTTTTATATTTTAACATACATTAGAAATATAGTCAATTCAATATAAATAGAAATATATAAATGTGAAAATTATTAATTAAGCACAATTTAATAAAAATAATACTCAACGTACTTGCAAAAGCATAATAAATTTGATATAATAACAATATGCCAGTGTGGTGAAATGGTAGACACGATGGACTCAAAATCCATTGTCCTCAAAAGACGTGTCGGTTCGAGTCCGACCACTGGCACCATTAAAGAAGAAAGTGCTTTGATACAGTATGAATGCTGAACCAAAGCTTTTTTTACGCCTTGATATAGGGGTTGAAGTCCCGTATTTGATAATTAAACGAACCATATTAACACAAAATCCTGAGCTATTAGGCAGAAATGCTAGTTAAGATTCAGGATTTTTTGATTTAATAAATCTTCTCAAAAACGAAAGGTGTTATAAAAAAACGAAAGAACCATTAAAAAAATGAAAGGTGCTTCTAAAAAACGGTAGAGGTAATAAAAAAATGAAAGATATTTCTATGTTCGCAAAAACAAAAATAGAGTACTTGTGGTATAATATTAGTTGAACTATGAAGCATTTTACTTTGCTTCAATAATTAAATAAATTAGAATTTGAGGAGAGAAATTATGATTGTTAAAGACATCGAATATAAACTCAAGGATGGAAGGAATGCATTGATTCGTAGTCCGCAGGATGAAGATATTCAAGGGATGTTAGAGTATCTCTATATTTCAGCAGGTGAAACGGACTTCATTTTACGCTATCCTGAGGAGTGCAACAAATATACAGTAGAAGGCGAAAAGGCATTGTTTGATAGAGTAAACAAATCTGACAACGAAGCTATGCTTGTATGTTTGGTTGATGGAAAAGTTGCTGGAAATTGCCAAATTACATGGAACAAAGGAATAAAAACAAGGCATCGAGCAAATGTTGCAATCGCATTATTAAAAGAATATTGGAATCAAGGTATCGGAACAAGACTGTTCCAAGAGCTAATCCGTATTGCAGAGGAAAACCCGAACTTAATTCAAATCGAACTTGAATTTGTAGAGGGAAATAGCCGTGCACGAGCTTTGTATGAAAAAATGGGATTCAGAATCACAGGTGTCAAGCCCAATGCAATTCGCTTGAAAGATGGAACACTACTAAATGAGTATTCTATGATTCGAGAAATCAAGCGATAAATTCCAATTTGTGAGGTAGATTTAGATGAAAGATAACATTATACAAAAGCTTACATCCAAAGATGATAAATATGCCTGTGCCTTTGCTGAAAAAATCATTACAGAAAGCCACGATACGGATAAATGGTATGAATATTTTGATGACTTTGCTTCGTTGCTAGATCATCCAAAATCATTGGTGAGAAATCGAGTGTTTTTTATTCTTGCATCAAATGTTCAATGGGATGAAGAAAATCGTTTTGATGCCATCATATCTGTTTTCCTCAGACATATAACTGATGAAAAACCGATTACCGCAAGACAATGTGTGAAGGCACTTGCTCAAGTGGGGCTAGCAAGGCCACAATATATACCACAAATTTTGTCTGCTTTGAACAGTGCTAATTTGTCCAAATACAAAGACAGTATGCGTCCACTGATTGAAAATGACATAGCTGAAACAGAAAAGATACTAACAACTTCCTATTTATCCATCAGCACAACAATGCCAAAACAGGGTGTTTGCAAAAAACGAAAGATGTATTCAAAAAACGATAGGGTGTTTGCAAAAAAACAATAGGTGTATTCAAAAAACGAAAGGTGTTTGTATTTTGTATTAAAATGGTTCATCTTTGCCATATTGAAAGCATAGGTTTGATACAATGAAAATTGTCTATCAAGCCTTTTTTTACGCCTTGATATAGGGGGTGAAGTCCCAAAATCAATAATTAAATGAACTATATTAACACAAAATCCTGAACTACTAGGCAGAAATGCTAGTTAAGATTCAGAATTTTTTTGCTTTAATAAATCTTCTCAAAAACGAAATGTAATTTTTGAGGAAAAATAGAGTTATATTAGTGTTTTCACATAAAAACAAATTAGACATATATTATTACTAATCTATAAAAAATGTCGGTGTAAATGTCGCATTTTTATTGATTTTTGTCTTAAAAACTGATATAATTAAAATAGTAAGGTGAGGTCATTATTATGCTAATAGAATCAAATAAAATTGAATTAAAATCAAAATACACTAATCAGATTATTAAAGAAATTGTCTCATTTATTAATTCGGATGGTGGAAAAATATATATTGGTGTAAACGATGATGGTTCTATATGTGGTGCATCTAATATTGATGAAACATTAAGGAATATTTCTGATATTATTACTACTCAAATTGAGCCTAATGCAATTGATATTGTTAAAACAGAGTTGGAATTCTTAGAAGGATTACCAGTTATCACCATTAATGTAAAAAAAGGACTGTCACCTCTGTATTGCATTAAAAAATATGGTTTTTCTTCAAGTGGGTGTTTGATAAGAGTTGGATCAAGTTGTAGAGAAATGAGTGAGGCTCAAATTAAAGAAAGATATAAACTTAAATTTTTTGATGATGATATTATTGTATCTTCGCCAATAAATCTAGAATCATTATCATTTTATACTTTAAAAAATTCTTATTTAGAAATGGGTTATAAACTAAATGATGATACTTTTGAAGCCAATTTAAAATTGATTAATAATTACGGAAAATATAATGTTATGGCAGAATTATTATCAGATAATAATCGTTATTCATTGATTTTTGTGAAGTTCAATGGTAAAAATAAAGCTAGTATTTCTCAAAGAAGTGATTATGGAAATAAATCAATTATTTTTGGCTACAAACAACTTATGAATAGGATTGCAGCAGAAAATATATGTATTTGCGATACAACTGTTAGACCACGAATTGACACTTATTTATTTGATTATAATAGTGTAAATGAAGCCGTGGTTAATGCAATAGTTCATAATGATTGGAGCATCACCGAACCACAAGTATCATTCTTTACTGATAGAATTGAGATTATTTCTCATGGAGGGCTACCACATAATTTATCTATAGAGGAGTTTTATAGAGGTATAAGTAAACCAAGAAATGTTCGTCTTATGAAAATATTTTCTGATTTGGACATAGTTGATCATACTGGACATGGAGTTCCTATTATTATTGATAAATATGGAAGAGAAGCTTTCGAAATAAGTGATAATCACATCATTGTGACAATTCCATTTAATAAAAAAGTTATGGAATCAATGAATGTCGGTGAAAATGTCGGTGAAAATGTCGGTGAAAATGTCGATGTAAATTTAAATAGTACAGAGCGAACAATTATTGAATTAGTACTAAAAAATCCAACATTAACTGCAGAAAAAATCTCTATTGAAATAGGAAAAACAAAAAGGACAGCAGAGAGATATTTAAAAGCATTACAAGATAAAGGATATTTAAAAAGAGATGGATCAGATAAAAAAGGATATTGGAAAGTAATTAAATAAATTAAAATTTGTTGAGGTAAAATATAGATGAATCAAGGTAGAATTATTGTAATCACAGGTGCGCCGGGGACAGGAAAAACTACAACGGCATCTGTTGTTGCAAAAGAATCAGATTTGGAAAAGTCTGTGCATATGCACACAGATGACTTTTATCATTATTTGAGTAAAGGGGCAATACCACCGCATTTGCCAGAATCAAATGAGCAAAATTTGATTGTCATTGAAGCGTTTTTAGAAGCTGCGAAGCGATATGCTCGTGGTGGATATGATGTAATTGTAGATGGCATTGTAGGACCGTGGTTTTTAGAGCCGTGGCTCAACATTGTTCAAGAGCATTATGAAGTACACTATATCGTTTTAAGGGCAAGTAAAGAAGAAACTATGAAGCGAGCTATCGAACGCTCAAAGTTAGATAGAGAAACAAATATTGAATTAGTTGAAACAATGTGGAATCAATTTTCCAATTTAGGAATCTATGAATTAAATGTTATAGATACAACTACGCATTCAATCAAAGATACTGTTTCAGCAGTAAAAGAAAAAATAGTAAGCGGTACGGCCTTACTATTTTAGACAATTCCAATTTACCCATCAGCGCAACAATGCCAAAACAGGGTGTTTTCAAAAAACGAAAGATGTATTCAAAAAACGATAGGGTGTTTGCAAAATTTTATAGGTGTTTTCAAAAAACGAAAGGTGTTTGCATTTTGTATTAAAATGGTTCATCTTTGCCATATTGAATGAATAGGTTTGATACAGCGGTGTCATACCTTTTTTGTTTGGCAGAAAGGAAAAATTTTCCTATCATCCAGTTTTTTAGAGACCAGAAGTAGTGAATTAAGTAACTATTATCTGGTCTTTTTTTATTTTTGTATTTAACTTTTTAACGATTACTCAACTTTTTAACGATTACTCAACTTTTTAACGTTTGATGACTTTTTAACAATTTGAGGAAATAAGACTTAAATAATGAAAAATGCCTATATAAACTTTAAAATTTTGTTCAAATAAATTGCCGATTAAATAGACAAATTGAATAAAAAGTGCTATAATTTTGATAAATGATAGGAGCGATTCAAATATGATTGATTATCAAAAAGCAGTATGTGAATTGCGAGATAAACTTGTGATGACGCAAACTGCCAAATGCTTTGTAAATCTTGCAATAGAGAGAAAGGTGGACGTTAATGTCGAAGCAACACAAAGTTAGAGTTAGAAACGGCTTTTCTGATAGAAACTCCATAAGACCAATATCAAAAATCATGCAAGTCGATGAATTCGATAAAGATACTAGAATTGTTTTATTTAACTCTCTTAATAACATTTTAAATCATCAAATAAAGAATCTAGGATTTGATGAGGACAAAATTTGCAAATATATGACTGAAAATTTGTTTAATGAGGTTTATTACAATGAATACAAGAACAAATTTGAGGATTTGATAAGAGATATTTTAGAAATGTTCAAAACCGAAACTTATGATGTGATTCTAACGATTATAGAGTTTGTTTGCTCTTTGGTTTATGAAACTAACGAACATTATTATAACCATAATCATTACTATAATAAATATTATGATACATTCAAAGAAATGAATGACACATTTGAAGAAGAGTATATTGGCTACAGGTTTGTGGATAATAAGATTGTAAAAATTACAAACAAGGAAGAGATAAAATCTATAGAAGAATCAGCTTCAACTCCATTTGATGAAGTTAATAAATCAATCTCAAAAGCAATTAACTTTTTAAGCGAAAGTTCTAATAAGGACTATAAAAATGCAATTAAAGAAGCAATTATAGCAGTCGAACAATTATTCAATATAATTCTTAAGAAAAAAGGGTTAGTACTGAGTAATGCTTTAGGGCAAATATGCGACAAAATTGATATAGATGTTAATCTAAAGGATTCAATTAAGAGTTTATATAAATATACCAACGAAGTTAATGGTATAAGACATGGAAATAATAAAGATTCTGATGATATTTCGTTTGATGAAGCAAAATATGTGTTATTAATTTGTTCTGCAACTATAAATTATTTTTCAACATTAAAAATAGATTAATCTAATCCTTGTGCAAACTGTTTTCGCTTCATTGAGCATGTGTTTTCAATTGTATTAAATGGAGTACTTTGCTAGAATCGAAGAGAAAAGACTCTAAAAGAGAAGCTATTTAGGATTTTAAATAATTTATAAAAAGTGGAGGGAATATGACAGAAATTAATGTAGATGTTATTAAAAGTTTGAAGACCTTAAAGGGGAAGATAAGCAGCGATCAATTTAATAGTTTGCTTTCTTCTTTTGGATTAACTGAAGAAGATTTTGAAAATAGAATAACAGGGTTGAATAAAGAATATGAATTTCTTTGTAATTTATATTTATGTGATTTGGCAAATAATATTATTCCTATTGATGAAAAGTTTACTACTGCAGTTGGTGAAAAATCATGTGATGCAATAGTAGAATTAAAAGATGGAAAGAAAATAATGATAGAAGTTAAGTCAACTAAAGAGAATAAGTATTCAATTTCTAGTGGAAATTTTGAAAAAAGGGTTAAATGGGCAAAAAAACAAGGATATGAATTGTACTTTGCAATAAATATATTCAATTACTGGACTTTGTTTTCGGATGATCAAATGAGGAAATGGAGCAGAAAAGTTAGTGAAAAGCAATTAGCATATTCAAAATTATCTACTGTTTTAGGAGTTAATTATTATATTGTTAATAATGTCAAAATGATTTCTCACTATACTGATTTAATAGCTAAGCAAAGTTTAAATATATATGACTCTGACAGCAATTATTTTTCAACAAAAGAACAATTTTTTGTTGATGATAATTTGGTTGACGAAATTACTCCTACTAATAAGAATAACTTGCCCTTTGTATTATTGTCTGAGGCGTTAAAAACTCGTTCTAAAATGACAAAAACTATTTTAAACCCTCATGATTATACGATAACTTATGAACTTATTGATAATCATATAATTAGCATTTTTGAAATTTATAAAGAATCAATAACACATATGACAGGAAATGACGATGGAGATAAGTATGAATCTTTTTTGGCTATGATTGCAAAAGATCAAAAAAGCAGAGAATATTTAAAAAATTGGCTAAATGAACTTGCTAAATTACTTAAAATGCAGGTTTTGACTTTAATTCCATCGCCAAATAGTAATTAGTTGTAGCTTTGCTAATAAAGGGTGCGTAAAATCTATTAGGGGTGCGTAATTGTATCAAAATAGGTAATCGTAGCCATATAGGAAGCATAGGTTTGATACAAATCGTATCAGACCTTTTTTTGTTTCTTTTGCTTTTTTATTATTGTGTTAATCTATTGAATTGTGTTGCTTAGTTCAAGTTTTTATTTAGGACTTCCCTTCCATTGGATATCACTCTGTACACACTTGAATAGAGCGAACTATGCAACTTTTGATATATAAAAATTTAAGTTTCGAATTATGAAGGTTGCCTACCAAACAAAAAGGATGCATTTTAATAAATGCATCCTATGGATATCACTTATAAATAATCTTTAAAACCATAGTTTGATACTATCTTGGGATAAATACTCATCAGCTGATACTGAACCATTACCTCCAATCAGAATAATAAATGCAAATAATAGTGATACTACAAAGCAAATAAACGCTAATACTATGCAAATCTTTCCTACTGTCTTATACCATTTTAAGTTTCCAATTATGGATAGTAACAAACCTAAAACACTAGGAGCAAGTGCAATAATTTGAACTACAATATCCATGTACTCATTTGAGAATGTCTTATAAGCGCATAATCTAAAAGCTATGATTGAAAGAATCAATACTAATGTGGCTATAAATGACTTTCTATGTACTGTTTTATGTTTCTTTGAACCTTTTTCTTCACTATCTCGTAAATATTTTAATTATCCATTTTCATCAATATGCGCAACAGTTTTTACACTAATTTTACTAGGATCAGCCATATTCACTACACCCTTAGCAGTATATCCATTATTAGATATTTTAATTGCTAGAACTAGAACATACACAAGTGCCATAGGGTCATATATTGCACTTGAATTATTAATAACAGAGACACTTAAATCATAGTTGCTATCTACACCTAATTCTTTTGCAATCGCTTTTCTAGCATCATCTTCACGAATTATACAATTATTAGGTATCGCATAACGCTTGCCGCGTTGATTATTAACATCTGCTACAATATATGCTCCATCGACATCTAGTTCTCCTCTATCAACATTTAATCCTACCAATCTTCAACTAATGATTCTAGATTCTCGACAGCATTATATGATCCTACTGATTCAAAACTTATTCCATCTCCACCACCAAAATCAAAGGTTCCTTCATAAGGTTTAGTCCAAGTAGCGTATTCGTGTTTGTACTTGTATTGATAATGATTTGGTTCCCTATGCCAACTTAATAACATTACTAGATAATAAAATACTTTTGTTTCAACTTTAGCATCAGGACTTCTAAATACTTGAATTATCTCTTCAGTCATCCCCGATTTATCACTTAGTCTATTTTTGAACAACTCTAATAAAAAATCTTTATCATCAGTTCCTTTAATCACTCCTATCGCGTTCTTAACTGATGGACCATAAGTAATAACTTCTTCGATTCCCTCATATTCATATTTTGGTAATACTGATTCTAGTTCTTTAGTATTTAAATCATTTACTTCTTTTGCATGTTTTTTATAAAATCTTTCTCGTGTTTCTTCATAACCAAATAATAATATTTTTCCTCATAATCTTTTAAGTATAACGTAGAAATATCAAGCTAAAGCTAAGTTTAGAAGTGCTGATAGTGTCTCAACATTTTTCTTATATGGTTTCATATCTTCAGCGACTAAGCAGTAACATCTTCCAACCATTTCTTGCATAACTGGTTTCATTTCAGGAGTGAAATGATTATAGACATCATTTACAGTTTCAATTCGCTTCATTAATTCTTCTTTTGTCAATGATTTACACAATTTTTTATCATTTAAAAGTTCCATTTTAAGATCCAGTCTATGTGCCCAAATCCTATCATGATTAACTACTTCTCCATCTACCTTCTCTTCAAATCCAACAATAGCAAGTATTTGTTCTTCATATTCCCATAATGAAGATCCTTCTTTTCTAGCTTGAAGGTAAAGCTTTGCTAATAATCTGTTTTACATTCATTCCACATCAACATTATCATAAATTTAGCATATAAAAATATACATTTACCATTTTATTGCGTGTTTTTTTACTATATGCAATTTTATTATACCACGATACAGAAAAAAATGATAATTTTTTTGATATTTTGTAAAATAATAACCCTGATCTATTTATTTTGCTGCTTAAATTATAATCAATATAAGAAATTTTGTATAATTTAATCATATTTTATATATTCATTTAATTATGTAAGTAGGCCAAATCCAAATAGATTGCTGTTCTCCATTGTCTAGAATAAAATGATTATAATTCTCCAGTAATCGACTATACAACTTCTTCTTTTAAAAAAAACTTATATTTAAATTGAAACACAAGCATATAGATTCGATAAGCAACATAAATTATATAATAAATTTTCCAATGACTAGCATTTGATATGGATAAACTTCATCTTGAATTATAATTAATATGGGATTAATTTTATATTTCTTATATATAAATCTAATATATTTAAAAAACTTAAAAATTTACATTAGAATATTGACTTTTAAAATATTTTAGTATACAATGCAAATAGTTTGAAGTGTTGATTAATCATATATTTAATCATATGAATAAACTTATTCTGATGTTCTATATTCCAATAAATAGTATAGTAAGTACGTTAATAAGCTAAATGATTCTTCTATCACGCACAATGAATTTTAACATTGAACAAATTTCCAAGCTTTTAAGGTAATTTTTGAGATTATAAATAGAAAAGTATTCTGGAAAAATTAATAGAAGAATGAATTGAATTTTTGATTTAGAATAAATTGCTTTACTAGCGATTTTAACTTATTTATTTATGGCATAAGTCAAATTGATATGACAAAATATTCAGAAATTTTAAAGAGGTCAGATTATAGTTAATATTATTTTAAAAAATAAGAATGTTAACAATTTTATAATATCGGAGGAATTATTTATGAGTATATTAGAAATTAAGAATCTTACCAAATATTATGGAAAAACAAAAGGAGTAGTGGATTTATCATTAGAATTACATGAAGGAGAGATTTTCGGCTTTATCGGGCCTAATGGTTCTGGAAAATCAACAACTATACGTTCAATTTTAGATTTGATTAATAAGACAAATGGTGAAGTATGGTTTAATGGTAAAATATTTGATAAAAATGATATATTGTCAAAAAAATTAATTGGCTACCTACCAAGCGAAGTCAAGTTATATACTGATTTAACGGTTAAGCAAATGCTTGACTTTCATGAACGCTTTTATAAAGAAGATTTTAGTGAAAGAAGAAAGGAATTAGTAACTAGATTACGCCTTGATGAATCAAAAAAAGTGGAGGATTTATCATTAGGTAATTCAAAAAAACTAGGGATTGTTTTAGCTCTTATGCATAATCCTCGCCTTTTAATCTTAGATGAACCTACAAGTGGACTAGATCCAATTATTCAAAAGGAATTTTTTAATTTATTACTTGAGGAAAAGCACCAAGGAACAACTATCTTTTATTCAACGCATATTTTGAGTGAAATATCTAAGCTTTGCGATCGCGTAGGTATTATTAAAAATGGTCAATTATTAAAAGTAGAACATGTTAAAGATTTAATTGATAAGAACTTGTCAAATATTACGATTACATCATTAGAATGTGAACGAATAATTAAAGAACTATCGATAAATCCAATTATTCATACAAATGATACAATTATGTTTAAAAATACGGATAATGCTAATGTATTGCTGAAAAAATTAATAAATTATGATATTTCAAAGATTTATATTGAACAAGCTTCTCTGGAAGATATTTTTTTACATTATTATGAATAGGACGGGATTATTATGTTACAAAGAGAATTACGTGTTAATTTAAAGAGTTTTATTATTTGGACAATAATTACAATATCAATATTTCTTATCGTTTTTCTTGTTTATCCATCTATTATTAATAGTGAAGAAATGATTAATTTAGATGAGATGCTTAAAATTTTTCCTGAAGAAATGCTAAGGGCCTTTAATATGGATATTTCTTCCATTGATACAGCTTTTGGATGGTTGAAGTCTGAAGGATTTGTTTTCGTGCTTTTGATTACTAGTTGTTATGCTAGTATTTTAGGCTCTAATTTGATTCTTAAGGAAGAAAGTGATAAAACAATAGAATATTTAGCTGTACTACCAATCAAAAGGACAAGTATTGTTTTATATAAGGTTCTTGCCGGCTTGATTTATATTATTTCATTAATTTTTGTAATTGGTTTATTTAATTTAATTGGCTTAGCTATCAGTGGAGATTTTAATGTTAAACAATATTTATTATTAAGCATTACTCCTCTTTTTCCCGCTTTGATCATTTTCTTCATATGTATGTTTGCTTCTACCTTTGCAAATAAAACGAAAAAAATGTTGGGAATTAGTATAGGTATTGTACTGATAAGTTATTTATTAAATACTTTATCAACAATGGCAAAATCAATTGAATTTTTGAAATATTTTTCAGTATTTACATTGGCAGACATTAGAAATGTTGTTATTAATCAAGCAATCAACCCTATTATGATTGTTATTTCAATCGTGGGATCAGGATTATTTTTGATTTTGACAATTTATCGATACAATCGTAAAGAACTAGTTTAAGTCATTTGTAATATTCTATTTTTATTTTATCTAATAATTTGTTTTACAATAAAATAGTTTTTGGAAACTAGTATAGCTTCCCTTAGCTCAATTTTATTATATATTTATTTGTAAACTAATATATTTATATGGTATAATTTTACTGAGGTGATGAAATGAAAAAGATAAAGATTAAAATTTTATGCATATTTTTGGTAATTGCCACTGCCTTTGTGCTATTGGGTTGTGATCAAATTAAACAAGCAATTAGTGATGTTGTTGGACCTGAAATTGAAAATCAAATTAATGAATTACTTGGTTTAAGTGATTTACCAAGGGATGATCAATTCACTTTACCTGCAGCAACTAGATATGAAAATTTCAAAATTCAAAAATCTGAGGATGGAAAAACTACTACTTATGCTGGTGATGTTTTTGAACCAAAAGTCGAATTTGTAGATTATGCTGAAGAATTATCGCGCAAACTTGGTTCTGATTTTACTAAAGAGGAAATTCAAGAAGGTTATGATCAATTAAAGCAACAAGAAAAATGGACATTTGTTGATGAATCTGGCGTTAGTTATTCGCTTAGTTTTAAAGAAATCCTAAATGATGATAATACTGTTAACCGTTGGTCGATTGAAGTCACAGTTTATGATCCTAATTATCTAGATGAAACAATTAATGACACACCTACTGAATAAATAATTGTATTTGTGTTAATTTTATTGTAAGAATTTTTATAGTTTTATAGGAGAAAAAGATGAAAAGATGGTTTAATGATTTACCTAGACTTGTCCAAGCTATTCTTCTGCTAATTCCAGGAGTTAACTGGGTTGTTGAAGTTTTAGTTAGGTGGAGTAACTTTGCTGAAAAAAAAGGAATATTCTCTTTCCTTATTGCAATCATTGTTACGATTTGGGGTCTAGTTTTTGGTTGGGTTGATTTTGTTTGGGTCTTACTTTTCAAACATTTATTATTTGCTAGATAGAAAAAATTATTGTTAAAATTAAATATGCTATAGCAATTGATGGTCCAAAAGGGACCATCTTGTTTTTTTTATTAGAGAATAAATAATAAACTAATCCTAATCCTGAAGATAATAATAATAGTTGTGAGAAGTACAATATACTCTTACCCATCATTAGAACAACTATTAATTTTATATCACCAAATCCTAAAAGCTCCTTTTTTAACAGTAATTCAATTAAAATGATAATGATAAAAAATAAAATTGAAAAAATCATTCCCGAAAAATTAAAATTATGATTGTAATAATAATTGTCTACTACAGCCTTAATCACATTAAAACTAAAAATAATAATTATTGACAAATCGGGTATCCAATACTCACAATAATCAATCATAATCACTAAGCCTAGAAAATTACTAATAATTAAATAGTTAATCCAATCAATAGTTGATACCTTATTTAATAAAATAATATTATAAATTGTAATAATTAAGGTTATAATTAGATCTTTTATTGTTAATTTTTTATAAAGTGAACCAATAAAATACATTATAAGATTGAAAAAAAAGATTAATAATAATTGCATATAAACACCATTTATAATTTATCATAAATAGTTGAGTAAATCAAGATAAACTTTTTGACATTTTATTATTTATTTATTAACTTTTTTTCGAAAAACATGGTATAATTTATCTATCTTAGAGGTGTTATATGAATAATTATTCCAGTATCAATCCTTATCCATATCTGTACCACTATCGAGACCCTCAGGGTGTTTGTTTCACAATCATTAAAGGTTCTTCTCTTGCAATGGTTGTTGATACAGGATATGGCATACAAAATCTTCGCAAATTCGTTGAAAGTAATGTTACTACGCCCTATATTGTTGTTAATACCCATGGACATATGGATCATACTGCTGGTAACTTCTGGTTTGATCAAGTCTATGTCCCTGAAAAAGATATTGAATTATGTAAAAATCATAATAGTGTCGATCGAAGAAGAAAAAATCTTATCGATGCATTAAATCGAGGTTTGATTGATGAAAACTTTGATCAAGAAACTTATATTAATCAAGGTTATGGCAACATTATTCCATTAAAACTAGGTCATATTTTTGACTTAGGTAACCTTCATATTGAAGTTATTCCGATGGAAGGCCATACAAAAGGATCAATAGGTCTATTAATTAAAGAAGATGAATTACTTTTGACCGGTGATGCTGCTATTTCGATGATTTGGATGTTTCTCCAAGAATCAACAGATAGAATGACTTACATCAAGATGTTAAAGCGTGTTAAGCAGCTACCATTTAAAAAATTTATTACAGGGCATTTATTAGAAGTCTTTGACAAAAAATTTTTTGATTATTATATTGAAGTTGCAGAGGAAGCTAATTCTAAAAATTCAATTCCTACAGTTTTTAATAATTTTGAACGTCCCAATACTTATCAATATACTAAAAAATTTGGTAATTATAATATTGGTATTTGTTTTCAAGAACCAAAAGAAGATTAGTCTAATAACTAACCTTCTTTTTTTGTCATATTATGAATCCATATCCCCTTTCTTACCAACACAGTTCCAACAATTGTTTTTATTATTTCTAGTAATTCAGAAATTAAATAAATACCATAAATATCAATATTAGTAAATTTTGCAAATATAAATGTAATTGGAAATCGAATTGCAATCGTAAATGCGCTATCAAATAGGAAAGTAATAAAGACTTTACCGCCACTTCGAATAATAAAATAACATGTCACACTATAAACTCGAATTGGAATAGTAAAAGCTGATATTGCAATAAGGGTTGTAGCCATCTCAATAACATTTGGTTCCATGTTATATAAACTAGGAATGATATTTCTTAACCAGAACATTACTACTGCAACAATAATTCCTAAGAAAACAGAAAATACCAAGTATTTATAACTGTCATTTCTAACTTCTTCAAACTTAGATGCTCCTAATTGTTGCCCGATTAAAATAGCAATTCCGGTTCCAACCGAAGTCCCAAATAATCCAAATAAATTGACAAAGATGGAAACAATGTTAATTGCTGCAACGACCTCTAATCCTTTTAAAGAAAAAGAGTAATTAATCAAGGTCATTCCTGATGACCATAAAATTTCATTTAGTAATAGTAGATATGATTTTGCCAATATTTGTTTAAAAGATGTTTTGTTAGGAAATAAACGTTTAAAAATACAATTGGAAAAATGATATTTCTTAATTATACACGAATAAATGAATACAATTAGTAAGGCAATAATCCTTGCTACTACGGTAGCTATTGCTACTCCTTTAATTCCCAGTCTAGGGGCTCCTAATTTACCAAAGATTAAAATATAGTTTAAGCCTAAATTAATACCAACAGCTACTATATTGGCAATCATTGGTATTAATGTTTGTTTAGCTTCTCTTAGATTACTACTATAGATTTCATTTAAAACAAAAAATGGTAAACCAAACAACATAATACATAAGTAAGTTTTTCCTGAATTTAAAACTGCAACTGGATCTAACTCACTATATTCTTCATCATTAATAAATGAATTAAATAGTTGATCATCAAATAAGATAAATACTAGTAATCCCAATACTAAAATAATTCCTGCTACCACCCATTTATATCTAACTGCTTCTTTTACTCCCTCAAGATCATTTGCACCATGATATTGGGTTGCGAAAATACTTGGACCAGAGATTGCGCCAAAAATAGCTAAGTTAAAAATGAATAAGAACTGATTTGCAATCGAAACACCAGTAAATTCTTCAGTTAAAAGTTGTCCGACCATTAAACTATCCAACATATTGACAAATTGTGAAATAAATTGTGATAAAATAATGGGAATCGAAATGACCAATAAATTTTTGTAAAATTGTTTATTGCCAATAAATCTTTTAATCGACATACTACTTCTCCCTTCTAATATATCATGACTAGGATTCATTTGTGAAAATGATGTTTCACACGCTTTAAACTTTATTTTTTGATTGTTTAAACCAATATTTTAATAAATAAATTGTCACTTATGATACTTTGATTAAAATATCGACAGTTTTAAGTTTAAACTATGTTTGTTATTTTACAAACAATATTCTTCGACATTAATAATCTTTACTCCTAAATTTTGGTAGAACTCGGGCTCATGACACACTAAAATAACTGTACCTTTAAAATTCACAATTGCCTCTTTTAGTGCCTCTTTTGCTAGATTATCTAGATGATTTGTTGGTTCATCTAAGATTAAACAATTACAGGGAACAATAGTTAGTTTACATAATCTAACTTTTGCTGCTTCACCACCTGATAAAGTTATTATCATCGAATTTATATTTTCTTCTGTTAGTCCTGAAGCCGATAGAAAATAATGAATTTCACCGTTATTTAAAGTTGGAAAGGTATTTCTGATTTCTTCAAATGGTGTATTGCGATTTTCAGCTACTTCCTGTTCAAAATAATCAATATCTAAAGCTGGACTTTTAGTAACTGAACCCGATATAGTCGGAATAACTCCCAATAATGACTTGATTAAAGTCGTTTTACCAATCCCATTAGCACCTTTTACTACAACTTTTTCACCTCTTAATATTTCCAAATTAATCGGTTTAGTTAGCGGTTTGTCATAGCCAATTACTAAATTATTTGTAGAAAATAAGACTTTGCCTGTTGGCTTTGATTCTTTAAACAAAAAATGTGGTTTGATTTTTTCCCTTCCTTTATCCACTAATTCCATTTTATCTAATCTTTTTTGTCTACTATTAGCCATGCTTCTTGTGGCTACACGTGCCTTATTTCTTGCAATAAAATCTTCCATTTTTGCAATTTCTTTTTGTTGAGCATCGTATGCATCTTCTAATTGTTTCTTTTTAACCGCGTAAGCATTTTTAAAATATTCTAAATTTCCACTATATCTTGTTAGTATGCCATTATCGATATGATAGATTACATTAACGACTTCATTTAAAAATACATCATCATGAGATATAACAATATAAGCGTTATCATAGTTATTTAAATAGTTTTTAAGCCAATTAATGTGTACCTCATCTAAGAAGTTAGTTGGCTCATCTAAAATTAAGACTTGTGGATTTTCTAGTAGTAATTTTGTTAATAATACTTTTGCTCTTTGTCCTCCTGATAGTTCATCAACCAAATGATCTAGGCCAATTTCTCTTAATCCAAGCCCTGCTGCAACTTCTTCAATCTTAGCATCGATTAGATAAAATCCAGAGTTTTCTAAATAACTTTGCATTTCACCAATTTCTTCTAATGCTTCACTCATTTCGGTTTCAGTCATATCCGCCATTTTCATATAAATATCACTAATCTCTGCTTCTAGTTTATACATATCAGCAAAAGCATTTCTTAAACAATCTCTAATTGTCATTCCCTTTTCTAATGTTGAAAATTGATCCAAATATCCAACTTTCAAATGTTTCGACCATTCAATTTTTCCTTCTTCAGGTAGGACTTTACCCATTAGAATATTAATAAAGGTGGATTTCCCTTCTCCATTTGCACCTACTAAACCTATATGTTCACCTTTAAGCAAGCGAAATGATGCTTTATTTAAAATTATTCTTTCTCCATATCCATGTGTGACGTTTGTTACCGTTAAAAGACTCATTATAATACTCCTTAATATAATGATAGTATTATATCAAATTTTATATTTTTTTTCAAAAAAAGGGCCCTTAAATTGGCCCTTTAGGATTATTCAATATCTTTAGATGGATCAAAGCCAAGTCTTGTTAATGTTTCAACAACATATGATTCCTTATATTCATCTTCAGGTTTTCGATTATAGTATGATTTAAAGAATTCAAGATTTGCTTGTTCATATGGAATTTTAGCTAAGTTTGCAATAATTCTTGTTGATCTATCAATTAATTTTTTGTTAGTTGGTAATACTTGTACCATCCAGTTACCAAATACACGTCCCATCTTAGCCATAGTTGCAGTTGACATTAAGTTAAATGCAAGTTTGATCATTAGGTGAGTCATTAAATCTGTACATGTACGAGGAAGTTTAACTGGAATTAAGATTTCTTTATCATTTTTAACTTCATCACTGATTTCACCAAAACGAATTACATAACCTTCTGAGAAATTAACTTTTTCTTTGTTGAACCATGCAAGAACCTCTTTGCTTGCAGAATCGTTAATATCCATACATAATAGGCGACATGGTTTGCGAGAGAAACGCGATGGATCAGTTTCATTACCAATATTATAATCTAATACTTCTTCACCACTTACATGAGGTGGATTATTGATTATTTGTTGATCAGCATTCATACGAATGTAATCTTCTCTAGTCCATTCAAGACCTTTAATTGGGCGACGGAACAAATGTTGCCATGCAACTGTATTAGGATATAGTGGATCCTTTACATAAGCCCAACTAACTTCAGCTTTGTTGTCAGCAAATTTTTTGAATGGAGGAAGAGTAAATGTCGGTTGACGTTCAGTAGTATCAGTCATGATGTCTAATAGATAATCATGAGTAACGTAAGTTACCAAACCTTTTTCTTGATATGTATTATATTCAAGTTCTACTGCTTTTGTTAATCCTTCTAAGGCTTTTCCACTAGATAATTGATTTAATAAATCTTGATGAGCATCTGCATATGCATCTAAATCTAACGCACCTTTACCAGCAACATTAACAACTTTTAATTCATCTTCAGTTAAATGTTGTTGCATCCATTTTAATGCAGCAGTTTCTAATGCAGCACCAGCTACTAATAATTCAACAGTTGTTACTTGCATACGTGTTGAACCAGCAACAGCCATATTTCCAACAAATAGGGGAATTTTAATAATGTCTGGACGATCAAATGATTCTTTAACACGATCTAAGTGAGCATATAAAATTTCTTGTGGGTTACAATATAAGTAATATGTTTTACATCCATTTTCTTGTCCTTGTAATGCAGCTCCATTAACTGAAGCAGATAAACCACATTCAGCCAAAGCAACAACTACATCACCAGGGCCAACGTTTGCTTCAATAACTTGTTGGCGACCAAATGTTAAATAGTCTTCAAAATTTTCTACTGAGTGAACTAATGCACGGTCACCACCTGTAGTATGTGAATTTGTAACTTCACTAATTTTCATTAATTCTTCTTTTCTTGCAGGTAATTTTTGAGTTAATGAAGTCCAGAAATATCTCCATGCAGCATCTAATTGGATAGCCATTCGACCTGAAGCACCAACTGATGAAAATAATACAGTTTTGTGATTATTCATAGCACTAACAATATCATCAACTAATTGTTTAAATTCTTTACTGTGAAATGCTTCTTTAGCTTTTGCTGGAATATATTTGTCAGCTGCTAAAATTAGTTTAATCCCTTCTGAAGTGCTTCTTGCAATAGTGGCACTTAAATTTTTAGTAATCGGATTGGATTGTTCTGTTGGAATAACACCTAAATGAAATTGCTTTTCATTTTCTAAGAAGTCTTTTGATGCTTCTTCAGGTGTTAATATAGTCTTGTAAATCATATAAAAACTTTTCTCCTTCTTTTTTTTGATTTTACTTTTACTTATTTAGTATATCACAATTACTTTGCTTCTTCAAGTTTAACGTTATTCTTTTTACAAATACTTTCATATATTGGTAAAATTTCACTTTTTTTAGGAATAGAATCAATTACAAATTCTCTTGTAACCGAAATAGAAGCAGCGATACTTGCTAGAATAGCTGCTTCTTTAAATGCATAGTTTTCAACTAAACTTGCAGCTAAAATACCATTATAAGTGTCTCCCGCACCAGTAGTATTTAATACTTTAACAATTAGCGGATCTATTTGAATAATTTCATTGTCGTTTTTTAAAATTGAGCCTTTATTTCCCATTGTAATAATTACTTTTTGATGTTCAATTGCTTTGATTGCTTCAAAAGAATAATCATTATTTAGTTCAAATAATTCATTTGCTTCTATTTCGTTTGGGGTCAAAATATCACATTTAGCAAGTAAATTACTATCGATATGATGATAAGGTGCTGGATTTAAAATTACCTTTGTATGCCATTTTTTTGCCAAATTAATTGCCTCAGCAAGTGATTCGTCACTCATTTCTAATTGTAACAATAGATATTTACTGGTTGCAATCTCATTTTCAAAAGATTGAACATCTTCTTTTGTCATATCTTTTGATACCCCTGGATAACATGTTACTTGATTATTACCATTTTGATCAATTAAAATATAAGCTACAGCACTTAAAGCATTTTTCCTTTTAATAACAAATGAATTAATTTGTTCTTTTTTTAAACTTAATTCTACATTTATTCCTATTTCATCATCGCCAACAAGGGTTAAAAAACTTGTTTCAACCCCAAATCTTTTGGCTGCTACTGCTTGATTATATCCTTTACCGCCATATTCTTTATGATAAACTGATGCAACGACTGTTTCACCATTTTGATGAAAATGATCTGTTTTCATAAAAATTGATTCCCCACTCAAACCAATTACTGCAATTTTATTTTCTTTTTTCATACTTCTCCTATAAATAAAAGTTCAAAATCATATTAACTGCGATCTTGAACTTTATTATTTTATTTATTTCCTAACTCTTGTGCTTGTTTTTCTAAAGCTTCACGATATGATATTTCGAGTTGATTATACGGAATCTTGATATTAGCTTCTTTCATTGCTGAATATACTTGTTCTAATAAATCAAAAGTAACAGTCCAATAATCTTCACTTTTAACCCATACTTTAGCATTTAGAATTACAGCCGAATCTGCAAGTTCACTAATTCTAACCGTAGGTTCAGGATCACCTAAAATTAATTGATGTTTATGACAAATGTCTAAGATTAATTCTTGTGATTTTTTAAAGTCTTCTGAATAATCAATCGAGAAGTTTAATGCAACTCTTCTTGTTGGTTTAGTACTATAGTTAATAATGTTTCCACCAATTAATGAACCATTGGGAATTAAAACAACTTTATTATCGGGAGTTTTTAAGTAAGTATAGAAAATTCTAATATCTTCAACTGTTCCTGCAGTTCCCTGACATTCAATATAATCATCTACTTTAAATGGTCTTAAAACTAAAATTAAGATACCACCTGCAAAATTAGATAAAGTTCCTTGAACAGCTAATGATACACCTAATCCAGCTGCAGTAAGTAAGCCAACAATGCTTGATGTATCAATGCCTATAAGACCAATCGCCATAAATAATAACAATAATTTTACAATTTTATTACTAAGGTAATATACAACTTGAGTAACGGTTTTATCAACACCGCGTTTAGCCATCCGATTTCGAATTGACTTTGAAATTGCATCAACAATCTTGCAAAGAATAAGTAGAATAATAATGACAACGATTACTTCAATACATTTATTGATGAATTTTTGTAATGCATCAGGTAATCCCCATTCAAAATTAAAAATCTTTTCAAGAATAGATGCTCCATCCGCTACTTCTTCTATTGGATCAGTAGCTGTTTCTGCTAAAAAAAACATTTTTAAAAACGACACTTTTGATCTCCTCTTTAGATAATCTTCACAATTCTCTTAATAGATATTTTACAATACTTTTAGTTTTTTTTCAAGTATATAGAATATATTTAATGTGTCAAAACTTCCACACCATCTTCAGTGACTAGAATTGTATATTCCCATTGTGCTGATAGTTTCCCATCCATTGTATAAATGGTCCAACCATTACCTATATCTTCATAAATACTAGCTTTTCCTTCATTAATCATCGGTTCAATTGTAAATACCATCCCTGGGACTAAAAGCATTCCTGTACCTTTCCTTGCAACATGACTGACAAAAGGATCTTCATGCATTTCTAATCCAACACCATGCCCACCAATTTCTCTAACAACGGTATAACCATTTACTTTTGCATGTTCTGTAATGATGCCACCGATGTCTCCTAGCCTTGTTTCCCAAGGCTTAATTGATTTTACCGCTAAATCTAAGCATTCTTTGGTTACCCTAACCAATTTTTTGGCATTTTCTTTAGCCTCGCCAATAATAAACATTCGTGATGCATCGGCATAATAACCATTGTAAATAGTTGTAACATCGACATTAATGATATCACCATTTTTTAATTTTTGTTTTTTTGATGGGATTCCATGACATACAGCATCATTAACAGATGTACAAACGCTCTTGGG
Organism: uncultured Staphylococcaceae bacterium; assembly: GCA_964541525.1. Taxonomy (GTDB): domain Bacteria; phylum Bacillota_I; class Bacilli_A; order ML615J-28; family CAG-313; genus UBA1737. The sequence continues at coordinate 29,533 of CAZIQF010000025.1, forward strand.
AAAGCCCTCATAATTTAAAGGAGCAGGAATCGCATTTTTACTAATTGTAAAATTATGAACTAAGGTATTGATATCATCAGTTGACATGCCTTCTTTAATATTACTTGCCACATAATCTAATACCTCAGTATTAATAATTCCAGCTTGCCTAATTCCTTCAATTTGTTCATTTGATTTAATCATTTTTGGAGTCGGAACTTGAATATTTTGCTTTTTGAATATTTCCAATTTTTTTAGTACATTTTCTTTAATCTCATTTTCCATATAATTACTTCCTTTATTATATTATATCACTTTTTGACCATAAAGAAAAGAAAATGGCTAGTGCAAATTGCACTAACCATTTTAGATTATTTATTGTAAACACCTTCTACTGCAGATGCTAACGTAATTTGTTCTTGAGCACCATTAGTATTAACTGTTACAGTATAACTTACGATTGTCGACCATTCAGGTTGTTCGAACACACGACCATGTTCATTAACAAAATCATATTCGCCATTTGTTTTGAATGTAAATGTTGTATCTTTGAATGTTGTTAATACTTCATATTCATGTTGAACAAGTTGAATAAATTCCTTCCATA
>CAZIQF010000026.1:0-29485 GCA_964541525.1 uncultured Staphylococcaceae bacterium
TTTATTTTGTTTTTTCTGTTTCACCCCAAAAACCCCAAAAAACTTTTTAGAGCCAAAAGAATAAGCTTTATTAGAAAATTAAAAACTTATTCTTATTTATTAATTTATATAATATTTTAATTCGTTAACTAATATTTCATTTTCATCTTTTATGTCTTCTAATGTTTTTTGTTTTAATTTATAGTTTTCTCCATCTAGATAAATATCATCTTTATATTTAGTTACAAGTAATTTTGATAAATCTTGTGATAAACCTTCTTTTATAAAGAATATTTGCACCTTATCATTTGTTCCATACTTAATTAAATTGTATTCTTGCTCATCTATAAATTCAATTTTATATAATACTTCAATGTATCTTAGTATATAAAAGTCCAAGTAATCCAAGTCTTCTTTTACTTTTATGATTGCTAAATTTGTTAATTGTTTTTTATTTAGGCTTGTCTTATCAACAAATGGGCTATTACGACCAAATGGTTGAGGTGTTCCCCATTTTCTACCTACATATATATCATTACCATTACGGTTTTCCCAATAGTAAATTTGTTTAGTTATCATTTGTGAGAAGCTTTGATTTTCTTTTTTCCACTTCAATACTGTATTATAATGATGTCTTGCTCCATCTTCATCTAAAATTAAGATTTTGCTATCTTTTTTATATGGTAAGCCTTTTATAAATAAATCATAAATTATGTCAATTAATTCCTTACCATTTTTATTATAAGTTTTTATTCTATTTTCAATGACTTCTTCATGTCTAAATAAATCTAAATCTATAATATTTTGATCCATCATTATTTTACCTATATTTGTCTTAAATTGAGCTTTATGACCATCTATTGTTTGACCTAACAACACTGATAAAGTTTTTTTCTCAACATCTTCAATTTTCTCTTTTGCTTGTTTTAAAAATGGATTTTCGACTTGGTCATTTCTCTTATCACTGCTTGATTCCATTTTTAATCTTTCAGAGATGAAACCTTCATAATCTCCACTTATTTCTTTCCTCTTTATAAAATAGATATTTGACATTATACCTTTTAATCCTTCCTTTTTACCACTAAATATTATATTAAATCTATTGACCCTGCCAATCAAATTAATTAATTGATGGTATGTTAAATATTTTGGACCCTTATACAAATCAAGAATAAACATAGTGGTAAAAGGCATATTAACACCTTCAAGTAACGTTGAACTACATAGTATATATTTTAAATTTTTAATTTTTCTAACACGATCTTCTATGTATATTCTAATATTATCAGGTATTAAGCCACAATGATAAATCACACCTTTTTTCAGACCATCAATTAAATCATATTCTTCATTAACATAATTTGAGATTTGCGTAATCATTTTCTTGATTTCTTTATCATCTATTTCATCTAGTTGTTTAGAAATTTCTTTTGCAATTTTAACTATTTCTTTTGGGCTATTAATATAAATTATGTTTTTTTCACTACCATATGACTTAATAAAATTAATGTAATCATTTATTTGATATTTATTTAAAGGAATAAATTCATCAAAATATCTATCATATATTTTACTAGTGCTTTCTTGAAAATCAATTAAATATATATTTTCTGATTTAATTAATGGTTGAACAATGTTACCTTTAATCTTACTTTCATTTACATATTTATGAGTTAAACTTTTTTCATCTCTAATAATAGGACTAAAATATTTAACTATAAAGTTTTCATTTTTATTATTTAAATATATTATTATTTTTGATAATAATTTAGATCTTTCATCATTTTCAAATAAATTATGAGCTTCATCGATCATCAACACATCAAAAACAATATCATATTCATTTTCAAATAATACACTATATAGACGCTCCTGTGTCATAATATAAATATTTCTCCTATCAGTACTAGGAACTACATCTTGGTGTGTAATAATTTTAGGTTTATTTTTTTCTTTCTTAAAAAGATTATATAATTGTATTCTAGTCTGATTAATCAAGGCTTTTGTTGGAACAATTATACAAATATTTTTTTCTTCATAATTAGCCAAAACATATTTAAAAATCAAGTCACTTTTTCCAAAAGATGTAGGAGCTACTAACATATAATTAGAATCATTAGATAAAAAATCATTTATCATTTTTATTTGATCATAAGTGTAACAGTTTTGATTTTCTTTATTGGTAGATGAATCAATTAACATATCATTTATTGATCTTTTTAAGATTCCATTTTTTGCTAAATTATACTTTTCAATTACTTTTAAAATTGGAGTATTAATTAAATCTCTAGACAAATCATCTAACAATTCATAATCATTAGTACTTATCGAATACTTTACTAAAATATGGTATCCTAATTTTCTTATATATTCATTTTCTGAATTTAGGAATAATATAGCAACACTTAATAATTTTATTTTTTCTTCATATGTTAACTCTTGTTCAGTCAAAAACTTATTGTAAACATCCATAAATTTTAATTCTTTGAAATCATTCTCTACTTGTTTTAATGTAATATTTCTATTCATATGAAGTTCCTCTTATCAATTCAATAATACGTTCTAAAGTTTTCTTTCTAAAACATAATAAGGTAACTTTTTCAAAATCAGATTTATACTTATCTTTTAACTTATTTAATTCATTTATATTAGTAACTTTTGTTAATGAACTATTAAATACCACACTTGACAATACTACATTATCAATTTTACTAATTGAATCTTTTTCTAAAATTACTTTAACCTTACTTCTTAACGAACTTCTTTTAGAAAGTACTTTTCCAACCTCAGTTTTAGCAACATTCCATAAATTTAAATTATTCTTTTTGATAAATTTGTCATTACAATCTCTATAAGCTTCTTGAAGTTTTTCTTTATTAGTTTTATTTACTAAACTATCATCATTTTCGGATCCTGATTTGATTTCTACATACCATAAACCATTTTTAGTATCATAAAACATATAATCAAAACCACGTTTATTTGACTTATCCTGATCATTAAAAAATACTGATAAATGTTTGTAATTTGTAAAAGTTTTAAAATAACAATGAACTATAAATTCACCTATAAAACCAGCTTGAAATGCTGTGTCTCTATCCTTTAGGCGCTCTAAAAAACTAGATACGGTCTGTTGATAATCAAACATATCTTTGTTTTCTTCACCCCAACACATTGATATTAATTCGTTTTTAATTGTTTTTGCGATTTCTTCTATAAATTCATCATCAATATATATTAAATTTATTTTTTCTAATGTTATTTTATTTCCTTTTACCATATAGTGCTCCAAATCATATTTTTATATTGCTATATTAAAATACTATTATAAATAATTTATGCATTCAAAAATATTTCTTCTTGTATTTCTAATAAATTTATTAAACTACTAAATGAATTATTATCTTCTTTTATTTCACACTTATATTTATTGTCATTAGCAAGTTTAATTGTATAACACTTAATATTATCTATCAATGTACCGATTTCTTCCATTGATAATTCAACAAGAAATTTATTGCTATTCTTATGTTGTTTTAGTGAAACTATTGATTCTTTTAATTCTTGAATAATGGAAAAATTTACTTTTCCAATTCTAATGCTATCTATATAAACTTTTAGTTTTGCTCTAAATGTTGTTAATTCAATTGTTTCTTGCTTTCGCGTAATAACATACGTTACACTAGCAATTAAAACTGTAACCACTGTTGCTGTTCCTATAATTAGTATCTCCTTTTTATGATTACTAACAAATTGGAACAACTTTTGACCTAGTGTTTGTGCTTGTTTTGGTGTTTGTGGTAAATTAATAGGATCTAAATGCTTTACTATTTGACCGCTTTGAGCTCTAACCACTGAACCAATTCTAGTGTATTCTCCGGTAAGTAATTTGTTATATATAGAGTCTTCTATGTAAAATGTATCTTGTGTAGTTGGCATTATCATTTACCTTCTAATCTATTATTATTTAAACATATCTTTTATACTGTAAATCTCATTTTGTAAATCATCAAGGGATAAATTAATCGCATATGAAAACGGCGCAATTTGACTATTGTAATGAATATCTTGATTTAACATAACTTTTTTACACATTAATTGCTCTCTAGTAATAGTTTTTCCATTAAATTGTATACTTTCACCCTTAGGAAGTAAAAATGATATTCTTTGTTCTAAAGTATTTTTACCTAAATATGCTCGTTGTTTTAAGATATCACTAGAATCAATTGTGTTAAATAACTGCTTTTCAAGCCACACTCTAATTGCTGCTAAATATTTTATTTTGTTATATGAATTTTCATAAAAGTCTTTGTGATCAAAAGATGTAAAATTATCGATTAAACTTATTAACTTATAATTAGAAAGTTTATTAATATCTCCTAATATAAAATGTTCGCTATTAGAATAATGTAAAACCTCAAAATCAATAGTTGGATTACTATCTCTATTTTTAATATATTCGATTAAACCTTCATTATCATAACCTTTTATTTTATCCAGCGTAATAATATTTGGATTATCTTTCAAATCTATATAATTAATGTTGTCAATATGTACAATATCATTTGATTGTTCTAAATACATAAAAGCAAATTGTTTTGGATTTTGCGAGTTTATAATATTCAAGAAATCTGTGGAATGTGTTAAAACCAACATAAATTTATCTTTAGAAATGTTATTAACAATTTCAAAAGCAATTTTATACTGATTAATTATATCTAAACTTGACACTGGATCATCTAAAATTAGTGTATCTTTATCACTTCCTAGAAATGAATATATACTATATAAAAATGTTATTAAATTAATTTCACCTGTACTATAAGTTTTTATCTCTCTAGGAAATTTGATAATAATTACATAATTTATCGTATCATATGTAATTTGATTTTTTTCAATATTAAAATAACGTTTTAAATCATTTTCTAGATATTCTTTTTTGCTTATAACCAAATTAAATTTCTCTTGTGCAATAGCTAATAAAGAATTTTTTTCTTTAATTTTGTTTTCTAACTCAGATAATAAATTTTCAACTTTTTCATATTCTTCTTCACTAGAAGCTATAGCAACATCAAAAGCCAAATTTTGATTTGTTTTTAATTCTTTAAATGCTTCTAATTGAACATTCAATTCTTCTACTGTTATCGGTAAATTTTTTGATTGATACTTTTCAATTAACTCTGATTTAATATTTGATAATTCTGTCATCTTATTATCTAATGATGATTGCCAATCTGTAATAGTATCGCATAACGGACATTCTTTTTGATTGATATCTACAGATGATTTTATCAATTCTAAAGCTTTATATAAACTTTGTTTATTATTTTTTTCCAACTCATCTTCAGCTTTGCTAATTTTATTCAAATCACTATAATACGTAAAAAGTATTTTAAAATTCAAATTTGGATATTTTTTCAAAAAATTTATAGTTTCTGTCTTTGATGATTTAAATTTTGGAAATATATTTTCTTTATGATATTTTTCAAGTTCTGGATGAACATTTTTTCTAATAGAAGAGTTACTTAATCCATTATTCTTTAATGAAGTAGCAATTTGTAATTTACCATTAATTTCACGTATTTCTTTTTCCAAATTAGTAATTGCTTCTATTTGATATGATAAGCTAATTTCATCCTTATCAATTAGACTATTTTCTCGTTGATCATAGTCTAAAAATTCGACATTTGAAAGATTTAAGCTTTTTAAAATTTTGCATAGTGTGCTCTTTCCAATCCCATTAAATCCAAAAATTACTTTTGATTTATCTCCCAATATTAATTCAAAGTTCGGATCTAATTTATCAGCAAACCATTTATATTTAATTGGTATCTGCGTTTTATTTATTTTTTGCATAATTTTTCTCCTATACTAATCTACAATTTCTATTTTAATTTTAGTGTTATCCGTATTCATATTTATTTGAACACCAAGCCAACTTGCTAAAGTGCTAATTTTCTCAATATAATTTTTAAACAAGCTATCATCAATACTTGAGTTAACACCTTTATTTAACTCAAAGCCTTTATCTATAAAACTAATGTTTATTGATTTCAAAATTTGTTCGCTATTCAAACTTGTTTCTTTCTTAAAATATTTAATTGGATCTACTGAATCCACTAAATATAATAAGAATAACAATGGATTATCTCTTAATTTAAATGGTTTATTAAATAATATTAACTCATTAAGCCCATATTCTTCATACACATGTATATTATTGTCAGTGGGAAAAAATATATTATGATTAACTATACAATCTGAAATGTATGAAAACAAAGTTATTTGGTCTATTCTAAATATTCTTGAATTCTTAATAAAATAAGCTTTATTTTCTTCTTCTTGCATTTTTATTATATAGTTATGTACTAAATTGTTAAAAAGCATATATCCTCCTAAAATTCCATGATCATATTTTCCCATTTCTTCGATGCGATATTTATAGTATTTTTCAGCAGTACTTTTATAAAATTGTGACTTTTTAATAACTATTTGTGTATCATAATAACAAACGGTAATATCCCTCATATTTTTAATTATATTAAATTCCTCTTCATTGACAATTGTATTATTAAGTTTTCGAGAATAATTCATAAAAACCTGATTACAACTATTAATAAATCTACGATTATACGAGAAATTAAATCCACAATCAAAACATATTTTACTATTAATTATATTCCATTTATTCCTATAGCCCCTTATATGATTATTATAATTTCTATTTCTAACCTTGTATATATATGACCTATCATTTTCGAAAACATAACCTAAATCATGATACAAACTTAATATATTCCAAATATAATTAAAGGGATAATCAACATTTCCACTACTTATTACTATGTTTAAATTTAATTTTTCATTTAGTAAAATACCAAGATAAACTAAAGACATCGAGTGGTGTTCTCTTAATTCTTCTAATCCTTCAAAATCATAAGATAAATTTTCTTTTGATGCAATTTCAAAATATCTTCTTATTTTATCTTTTGTTAAGTTAAAATCTTCTTCTAAATTTATAGTTTCTTCATAATAATATTGTCTACATATATTTTTAAATTCATCAAATAAATTCATTAATTCACCTCAATAATTTTTTTACATAATTAATTATAACTTTGTTATTAATAATTTTGTATCATCACAGACTTTTCATCGTGATGTCCTAACTTCACATTAACTAAATGTCTCGATGTATTTTTAAATATAAATTATAGACTATTAGTTAACCTCAGCTATTTTTCTTATGTTTTAACTAGTTTTTTATATGTTTTTCATTGTTTTTATAATTTTCATCATCTTTTGCTCTTTTTTTCATCGAGACAAAAGTGTGAACTCACGTGTGAGAGAACGACAAAAAGTCTCAATTTTTAACTAAAATTTCATAAATTCCTAGTATTTTAACGATTTTTTAGTAATTTGAGACTTTTTAAATACTCACATTAGCACTCAAATTAAAACTGACAAAATATTACCAATAAATAATTAAAATTAAAACCTATTATTTAATAATTAAATTTGTTAACTAAAAAAGAGGTAATTTAACAACTACCTCAATTTACTTATTGCATACTTTAAATTAGAATCAAAATTTTCTGTTGATGCAACCACAAAATGAGGTTCGTTAACTTTCCTATTATATAGTACTGTTGAATTGACAATATCAACAAATTCATTCATATCATCATCAACTTTAAGAAAATTAATTTCTCCATTATTTAACTTATTATGTTTATCAACTAATGTTACAACAATTCTAGGGGTTAATATAACAACAACCATATCATCTTCTAGCAATTTTAAATTTATATGAGATGTTGATGGAAGAAAAAACCTTCTTTCATTTTCACAATAACATACTGAATTAACAATAAAATTGTCCAAAATGTTATTTAAAATATTATTTTCACCTACATCACTAATGATAATATTTTTAAATTCTTGTATTTCATTATCGTTTTTTACTATAGGCATAATAGTCTAATTATGTTATATTGGTTTTCTATTATTTGTGTATTTGTTAAACAAATCATCTATACTTTCAAAGAATGTATTTAATACATCCTTTTTATTTTACTTTAGTTTGGTGCATATCCAATTACAACAACGCATAAGTCATTGCATGCTTGTGCATTATTGATATATCCAACAAAGTCAAAGATATAAGTTTCACCAACTGATCCTACAAAACCATTAGCAAGAGCAATCACTACTGCTTCGTCATCAGGTGGTAATGTCACATCAATATTTTCGATAATATTTGTAATTGTACCATCACTATTTTTTCGTTTGATTGTTAATTGAATATTATCAATGTTTTGATATTTTAATGTTGCTTGACAACTAGTAATATATCCTGGATTTAATACATTTTGTGTTATATTTGCATCAATTGCACTGGAAGAAACATCAATACAAGTAAATTCTAGATTAGTGCTATGAACGCTTGGATTGTTAACCACTGAAGTTACGACTGGTAATAATGAAGCAGTAACAATGGTTTTACCTGCGTTAAGTTCAATTGGTACTGGAAAATAAATCTCTGCAAGATAATCACCACATATTAATGGTGAAATTAGAATTAATCCGTTGTTACTAAAATATTTAATATCATTAATTAATGCATATGTTCCATCTGGGAATCCACCTTCAACTGTTAGTTTAACTAAGTAGATTCCATCTTCATATAACGTATTAACCGTAAAGGTACTACTATTAATTGAAATATTCATCGTAAGTGGTCCATTACTTGCAATGTTATCTTCATTTTCCTTTGTAATTGTTAATTCAGTATCATCTTCAACTACATTTACAAATTTTTTTACTGGATTTAATGCGATATTTAAATCATTACAATCATTATTATATACTAGTGCAACTCTTCCGCTTTCTGCAGGATTTTCGGTTCCAACATAATCGACTAAGAACACTAATCTTTCAGTAATTGTTTGATCACCACTAAATGTTCTTTCATATGAATTATTTGTAACTAATTCCTTAAAATTTCCATCTAGTTTGATCTTATTAATATCATCAGTGGATATCGTATATGAATAATATCTAGGATTATTTTTTTCAGTAAAGTCAATCATTAATATTCTTGTTCCTTTAGCGAATGCTTTAGGATTACCACTTGAATCAAAAAAGCAAAAATCAACACTTAAGTCATTATATATTAGTGAATTATATAGCGTTTTAAATTCTATTGTATAGCTACTAGTACAAGTTATTGAAATAACATCCGGAGATGCTTCTGAAACAATTCCACCATAATGCTTACTTGATGCAATATATACTGTTTGCATCACAAAATAATATTTTAAACTAACTGTAACATTATTAGTAAGTCTTAAAGCATCAGCTTCTCCTCTTACATTATATCCTTCACTCTTATAATCACTAGAAATAATTGAATACAACGTATTATCTGGTACAAATAAAAGTTCTGCATTATCGCCATGTTTCATATAGATAGTGACCGAAGCATTCCCCGTTTCATCTGCTTTAATTCTAGTTGGATTAGTCACTGTTTCACCATTAATTGTTATCGGATTTGTCGATAAGCCTGTCAATGAATATACTTTATTTGCACGTAAATTTGAGAAAGTGCAATTAATCGCAAAATATTTTGATAAATCGACACTATTTTCAACAGTACAAGTAATAATTATATTATATCCGGCTGGTTCAAAGTGAGCCAATAAATCAACTACCTTATTAGCACTGACTCTGTATGTGTAACTAATACTATTAGATACCAGTTTACCAGAACTATCATACCAACCACTGAATTTATAACCGACCTTTCTACTAGCTGTTACATTAATATACGCCCCTTCGGCTGCATATACTTGTTCACCCACAACCAGTTCATCAAATACGTAATCAGTTTTTTCTAAAGCATCACCCGAAGCAATGGTTAAGATGGCATTACCTCCTTCGGTACTAATATCATATTCCATCGTTGTTTGGTTATAGGATTGGGCGATAACCCTTTGGCGATATTTCCATTCACCAAATAATGTTACACCTTCATTATAGGGGATATCAGCAACTACTACCTCAGTTTCGCCATTTTCAAGAATACGATGAAGTTCAAAAGTTTCTGTACCATTTCCTTCGTTTTCTTTGTAAACTATTTTATGAACTGCTTCAAGCATATATATGTTATTATTTGCTGGTGAAATATACTTCCAACCAACAAAGTACCAACCATCATCTGATTGGGGAGCATGGGAAATATACTCTGGATTGTAGTGTCCAAGGGCAAACTCACATCCACCACTTAACTCATCATATTGGTATTCGTGATCACTCCTTGAATCATAAACCACCGTATTGGCAACATAAATTACCTCGACTTTAATCGTTGTACTTGTATTCTCAAAATGATAAATATATTCATTGTTTTCTTCATTATATTGCCATTCTTCAATAGTAACAAATGTTCCATTAATATATGTACCAACAATCTTTCTTATCCCTGGTTTTAAGTGAATAGCAATGTCACTTCCAGCTAAAGCCCAACCAGATTCTTTAGAATCATCACTATCAAATAAGAATGAATCATCATCATTAGTGATTTTAATTTCACTTCCACCCCCATTTGTAGCATTTTCGACATTAACATAGTAATACTCTTTAAATGAAATATTATCTAATAGATTACCATAAGTATTATTTGAATTACTTGATTTAATTGAGACAAAGCCAAAAATCGATTTATCATGGCCTTCTGGTACAATATATTCATAATCATATAAAGCATCTAAATCAATTTCTCCATAGTCATGCCAAGCATCATTACGAGATGAAATAATCCAAATTGACCATTCTTCAGTATGATTAGCATCTTTTTGTAAACTAAAAATATTACTGCTCAATTCAAATCCTCCAGATGAATTGAATTTAGGAGAATAAATTGTAATCTTTTCACTACAACCATTTGCCGGAATATCCCATGCGACATCGGTCTGCTTGCTAATCCAATCGACAATTTGCATCATCTGATCTCTTGATGTTTTGGTTGTTTTTAATGGAGCATATGGTTGTTCTGGGCCAATAATCAATGCCATCGTATCTAGTCCTGAACGGCCTCTATGCGATAGGCTCCATTTATACATTTTACCAGGATCCGTATGGACAACTTGATACAAAGAACTATCTTGATTAGCATTTAACTCAACAAACTGACTCCCCTCTCTAATTGATGGAGCATTCTCTATGGTTTCATTACGAATAACATCAATACCATAAGCATTACCTTTTTCTAAGTTACCAATTTCAATACTATAATCATATGATGTAGTACACCAACCAATACCAGCTTTGGGACTAGGTGCATTAGCACCCTTCAAAAAAGAATACGCATTTGATATTTTTACATCATCAAAACTACCATTAACAAGAAGATTATTCCCCTGATTATCAAGGAAACTACAATTATCAATCAAGTTACCAGCAGTTTTTGGATCTTTAGCATATGAAGAAGCAAAAGGTACCATTAAAAATAAAATATCTTTATCGGCCTCTGATAAATAGGTACCAGTATATTCACCCCAATTAGTTTCATCAGTACTTACAATTTTTATTTCAAATGAAACGGTATGCTCACTATCTTTTGTAAAGGAAAAAGATGATCCCGTTGAAGCTGCACTAAAAGATAGGTTTTCTTTAAGTTCGGTAGAATAAACAATATAATCGGTAGTTTCTCCAGCTAAAGGAGCAGTTATTCCATTCGCTTTAAGCCAGTAAATAATTTGATTAAAATGATCAACTTCAGTTTTTTCAGTTTTTGTATAATCAATATGAGCATCATCAGTAATTATTATTGCCATGGTATCTACTCCAGTTCTACCTCGATGATGAACTGTCCAATTATAATAATAACCCGCACTTAATGATAAACTTTGATATAAACTACTTTCATCACTAGAAACTACTTCCGAGAATTGTACACCATCTGAAGCACCAACACCAATAATTTCAGCGGTAATTGTCGGTACCATATGAGCTGAAGCACCATTAAGCATCCATCCAAATTCAATGAGATTATCAGTTGCTGTAGTTTGCCATCCTGAAACATTTGATGCATTTGTATTACTCCAATTAGCATTACTAACTTGAGAAATTAAATCCGGATCTTCAAAACCACCATTAACAATATTTGATTGTCCTTGTGTAATCTCTCCATCTTCAACTTCAGCTTTGACTGGAAGGATTAGGCTATAACAAAGAACAATAAGCATCAATATAATAAAACAATGGCATAATTTTAAATATTTTTTCATCTGTATTGGTAATTGTAGTAATCACAACAATTACTACCCTTTCCTCCTTTCGTCAAATTTTATATGGTTAAGCTATATTAATTTTTCCATCATTGACAACAGATATACCACATGAATAATCTTCATTTACATTTTTCTTAAAGAAAATTATTTTTGCAGTTGTATTAGCTGCAATGGTTTTTGTTGTTACCGTTCCAATATGTTCTAATACATCATATGAAACATTGCCAAACACGTAATCATTTGTTTCATCAATTATTAATTGATCAGTATTCCATGAAAGTTCTGCTATCATATCTGTTTGTGCACTAGAAATATACACAACCAAATAATTACTTCCAATTGAATCTTCTATATAATATTTAATCAGCTGAATTGGTTTAATAAAAATAAACTTTGCTTTCAAAGTCTTTGTATATTTACCTGTACCAATTACTGAAACGATTATCTCTTTTTGTTCTTCTTCACCAAATAAATACGATAAAGTTATTTTGGAAATATTTTGACTATTCTTTTCAAGAGTACCAAAAGAGTTGCTAATTATACCTTCTGTTGTTGATACAGTATAATCTATATTAGTATCATTGATTCTTAAACTATCGACATAGTTGCGAATTTCAAAAGTAACACTATTACCAAAGATTTCATAAGTAGGCATTTCACCAGCATCAAGATAATCACTTGTAAAGTAAAAATTACCAGATTCAAGTTCTGATTGTTTCCCTTGTTCTTTTATGTATTTTGCAACTGTTGGAACAATAATTGTGCCCAAAGCAATTAACAAAATCATACCAATAATTATGATAGTTATCCTCTTTTTATTCATCTAATAAAGCACTCCTCTCTACTAGGATACGTAACTTTAATCGATTTGCTCCCACTTTACAGATACATAAACAGCATCACTAACACCTGAAAACTGGGCATCATTTCGATTTTCTTTCCACTCTATCTCGATAGTATACTCATGAAACTGAGCAACACCGGGACTAAATGTCCTAAAACTCTCATATACATATTCTTTGTTGCCACTATTACCATCACAATCACAAATGCTTAGAATATTATTGCTATTATCCATAATGGTAAAAATTAGTGGAAGATTACCTGTTGTATTAATTACTATCTTGTAATTCATAGCTACGTTAGAAACTTTATCATCTGTATAGTTTTGAATTTTAAGTTTACATGTATCACTATCACCTGGATTATTAATTCCTGTAATATCTATTTTGTCAGAGGTAAATGAAGGTGTGAAACAAGCAACAGCTGCACTGGAACTACCATTAATTTTTAAAATGTATTTGGCAAAAACTTGGCTAATAAATGGCATACAAATTAATAAAACGCCTATTAATATTGTAAAACGTAATAGCTTCATTGACATTTTTGGCTTATTCATTCATTCACTCCTTTCCATTTTTAGTATTATTAGAATCACTTATCATATTCTGCATTAAGGTATGGCACTTTGAAAATAACTTTGATTATTTGTTATTGCCATCTTTTTAGCAAATCATCATATGATAAATTGAATTTAGGATACACTTATTTGAATTTAAATAATTTCATTTTCGTTTTAATAATGTTGTAATTTTCATGATAGACCTTTTTATAATTTAGTATATCGAAATATCAATCTATAAGGAGATAATTGCTTATGCTTGTTTAATTTATTATAACATAAAAAATTAAATATAAATACCAAAAAACTATTAATATCTTAAATTTTATGAAAGATGTTAATAATATAATATCTAGTACTTTATAATAGACTTAGACATTATCTACATTTTTGATATAATCTAATACAATATTAAACTTTTTAGTATTCATATGATAATTCTTCAGCAATCTTGTCACATAATATTATTATGTGTTTTCAACTATTTTTATTAGGCTCATCACATACTTTTACAATTTATTGTATTTTTTGATAATAGCTTAATTCTATTCTTCTTCTGTTTCTTCAAATGATTCTGCTCCTACACCACATAAAGGACATACAAAATCTTCTGGTAGTTCTTCACCAACATATTCATAGCCACAAACTGTGCATACATATTTTTTCATATTTTTAAAACTCCTTTCCATTAAATTTTCTCATTCAAAATGTCTGAATGTTCAAGACATTTAATTTTTACTTTTCTTTTCAAAATATATTCATATCCTTGACTATATTTAGACTGATTATATTGTATATAGTCAATCCCCTCATCAATGGGTTCGTCAATTTCGTATAAGTACATTTCTCGATTTTCGCCATCATAAAAAATTGTTGGTTCAGAAATAGTAATAAATGTCGAATGCAGTTTTGATATAATAGCTAATTCTTTACATGGAGTTACAATATCTCCTGAATTTAAATATTCTAATTTTTTATCACTGCTAAAATACATTTTGCCAGTTATAAACGAAGAAATTGTAATATAATTTGATTGAAATTTTACACCACCACCATTGCATACCCAATTTTTATTGTTACACATTGTCATTATTTCATCTAATATATCATATGGGCTTGTTTTTTGAGGAGCAAGAATTTTTGTTCTAATCTCAAAAATTGAATTTGGTTTATCAGAAATTTTTTCGTTTTTTAGATTGAATGGTAAATCCTTCTCTTCTACACATCTTTTTAAAAAGAGACGTACTGCTGTAGATAAATCTAAGCCTAGATGTCCAAAAATTTTAACTACCTCATCTTTCAATTCCTCTTCTACTCTTACTTGAATAAACGCCATTGTAATTACCTCCCTATAATGATATTATATCACTAAATCAATACATTATCAATACATTAGTGAATAATTATTTAGTTTGAGTAGGTTTAAACATAACATTTTAAGTTTATTTATTTTTTAAATAATAACCACCATTTCTTTTAGATCCCCTAAACTCACAAATATCAATTAGTTTTCTTTTTAATGAATTCTTTACCATATCAATAGTTGCATTATCAAATATATGAATTAATTCCTCTAAAATTTGTTTCGCATTTAACCCTGGTTTTTCACTAATTATTCTTACAATACTTAAATCAAAATCAGATAACTCAACTTTTTGAGAAAGTTTTATTGGGTCATTTATTGGGTCATTTATTGGGTCAAAATTCATATTTGGCATTTTTAGAATAAAAAAGCTTTCACTAGGAAGAAACTCTGGTTGTCTAACACTATTTTCATAAGCATGTAAAATTCTTGGTATTCCAGTTCCAAAATTTTCAATATATTGTAATTTACTTAAAATATTAACAAGGCCTGGATTTCTGTAAGTTTGAACGCCATCAAATGTGTTGCTAAATACAAAGCTAATGGTAAAGAAGCTTTTTCCCATAGCAATCACTTACATAAACAATTACTACTATTGATGCGTCAATAAGTAATAGAATCATTGAAATTTATACTAAAATTTCTATTGATACAAATGTTAACTTTAGACATTTTCGTCTTATTTTAGAAAGAGATTATGATATTAATATATCATATACTTTCTTACACAAACTTTTATCTTCTAATTCTTTTTACTCTCCTAAATGTAAAAAATCAACTCGTTCTATACATAATAAACTAACAAAATTTTAAGAAGTTATTGTCGCTGATCACTTATTAGATTCTACTTTAGCTAATCCAAGAAAGGAAAGAACTAAATATTTTGGTGAACTTCTTCAAACGGATATTACCATATTACTAAGCAATGCAAATCAATTTCACTATAACTATCGTTATCAGGTATTATTCTACTTCTATAACTAGACCAATATACTTTATTTTTATACTAAGCAATTCTATTTTGTGGAACTACTATTTTTAAAGATGTTGAACAACCATCAAACACATTATTACCTAAATTAGTTATATTTGATATCCTCTTTCAACTACTACTGAAACTAGGCTAACGCAATTTTCAAATGCCGAATCATCAATATATTGTACATTACTTGGAATTGTTATGCTTCCTAAACTTCCACATCCTTTAAATGCTGATGAACCAATTGCTACTAGATTCGATAGCAACGTTATCGATTGTAGACATAAACAATTTTTAAATGAGTAACTACCTATGATATTTACATTTGTAGGTAATGTAATATTCTCAATCAAATTGTTATTTTCAAAGCAAGAAACTCCGGTACCTATAATATTTTGATGCACACTCAATAATGGTCTCCCATATTGTGTAAAAGAAGTAGGTAATACTAATTATGTTTTATCACACCCAACTAAACACATTATAAACATTAAACTCATAAAAACTAAAAATATCTTTTTCATTTCAAATCAATCCTTTCAATAACATTAATATTATTACTTAATAATACATTTTCAAAGATAATCACCATATTCATTAAATAAATTTTAATCATGTGTATCACCTCCTACTATTTAGTCCTATCTATATTTATATGTTATAAATGCAAAAAACTCCCTTAAGTTAATCCTAAGATAGTTGTATAAATACCTATGAATTTTTTTATTATACATTAAGATATCTATAATACTATCTTAGTGTATGAGTCCTTTACCACTTTTTATTGTACAAAATATTACCATTGATTTCAAATTATATAGATGTGTATTATAGGTTTAAATCCCATTACACGACTAAATTTCCAACACCCATGAAATACACTATATTCAAATCCCTTTAGTTGCTAAAATCTGAAAACTTTAATGAAAAATATAAAAAAATGCACCTAAAAAGATGCATAATTCCTTGATTTTGATGTTAAAATCGTTATATTTTCACTATGAATCTGATGACTTATAGACACATTCTAATGTGTGTACACTATGCAATTATAAGTTTTGTAGTACCTGTACACTATGTACTTGTCAATAAGTCAACAGCTATTTACTTAAAATATTAATACTATATTCAAGTATTTTTTCTTTTCGTTCTTTAATTATTGTTTTATAAAATGTTTTTTCTAATTCTGTTATACACTCTATATTATCAATTAAATTATTGATTTTTATTAAATTAATTTTTGGATAAATTCTAAATAAAGCCTTAGTGCATTCATTATCATAGTTTGAAGAAATAAACTCAAAATAATTAATTCTCTTACCATCATTAAATATAGCTGATGTTGGAAATTCATACACTCTAACTTTTAATTCATTTTCATTAGTTAATACTTTTTCCATAATTTTATTATCTGCTTGAGGATATAAACTACTACCACAGTCATACACTGGTGCAATAGTTACTTCATCTGTTAAAGTGTTATATAAGAAACCCCAATTACCATTATGCCTATCCATATTTCCAATTAATGCATCAACTATAAACATATCCCAAAATCTATTTTTTAATTCAACTTGATCAACAACTTTTTGTGAATCAATTGTCTCTAATATAGTTTTAAGTTCAGTCCCATAACCATTTTCATCAGAATCAATCATTGTATTTTTAAGTGATGCAAAATCTTGAATTATAATCCCAGGCTTTGTAAAATCCTTACAAGCCACCACTATTTTAGTTTTATCTTTCACTTTATACTCGCCTAGTATAGTTTCTTGAACTGGTATTCCTATTATTTTATATATGTTTGAGCCGATACATTCAGAAATTGTGCTATTACTATAACTCATATTTTTATTCTTTTTAGCAACAGGAGCAAACTTCAACATATATTGTTCATCATTATATATTATTGATAATTTATTTCCACTGGCACCATTGAAAGTTTTATTTTTACGAATCATACTTGTGAAATCAATCATTATTATCTACCCCCAAATATTTTTTTCTTAAAAACCATGCTTGATTAGGAGTAATATAACCTCCAACTTCAGCAACGTTAATATCACTTTGTAATGTACAATAATAAATATCATAAAGCGATAGTTTAATATTTCTATTAAACTTATTAATAGAATCTCTTAAAAAATCTGGAATATTAAATTCTAAATAATCTTTATTTACATTCTCTAAAGACATAATATATTCCATTGATACTCCTAATGTATCAGCTATCTTTTTTATTGTTATAGCTTGTGATTTATAAATACTAGTTTTTCCACTACATAAATCTAATAATGTAGTTTTAGGTATCGTACTTTCTTTAGAAAATCTATATATTGTATAATTGTTCTTTTCAATTAATTCTTGTAAATTCATATGTATCACCCATCTATATTATATCGGAATGTCGACCTAATGTCAAGTATATTATAACCAATTATATTTAATTTTAAAATAAATATCTAGTCAAAACCTGTATTATTTTATCAACGATAAATAATAATATCTTAAAATATGGTCCACATCGTCATAAAGTAGAGGCACCTGCTCTTTACCCTCTTTTAGAATAATAATCTGCTACAGCCCTTAAAAAGGGTGCTGAAATCTGCTTATACGTCTAAATGCAGATGTATTATGATTAGCCACAAAAATAATTATATTAATTGTATTTTCTTAATCACGGAATACAGGGCATTTCCACCATTATCTCTTATAGGTTTGAGTCAGTGGTCAGTCTCACCTAGTCTTTAAATCTAAATGTTTCATAAAGGCGTAAAAAAGAGACTATTTCACCATATCTTCACTTTTATCATTTACTATTTTATCATAAATTTCTTTTTTGTAAATTTCCTGGAATTTATTACGCAATTGTTTAATGTATTCATGGTTTTCTTCTTTAGTTGACTGATTTTTATATTTTATATATTCATCTATTACTTTTTGATATTTTTTCAGACTTTCAAATTTTTCATATATATCTTTATGTTCAACTATAGTTTGATATAAAATACTATTACTATTATATGCAAGTAGTTTTCTATCATCAATTTCGATAATAGAATCTTTAGAATTAAGTTTAGTATATATATTTGATACTCCACGACACAAAATTACATCTCTTTTAAATGATTCTCCTAAAGGTAGTTTATAGCATTGTTCCGCACCAGCACCAAATAAAAAAGTGATATTCCCATTTTTACCCATATAGACTCCTAAATAAATATCTTTAAACTATTTATATATTAATATTTTAACATAAAATGACCTAAAATCCAAGAAAATTACATTTTTCTTAGGCAAAATCACGCACCCTTCATCAGGTTTACGCACCCTTGTAACGATTTAACGCACCTTTGCCTAAGTCAGAGTATTTCTGCATAATATCTATTGTTTTTTATACCAAACAATACATCGGAAGGAAATAAATTAACTCCTCTGTTTGCAAAACCAACACACGATATCGCCCATTCCATGAGTTCGTCAGGCAACAAATAGCATACAGGAGAGTTGTTTTCCATTATAGTTATGCACGCTTTTTCCATTCTTCCAAAGAATCCAACACAGAGCACATTATAGATTTTACCGCTTTGTGAGATGTTCAATGTAAGATGCTTGTTAAAATCATAAAAGCAAATCGCACCCCTAGAATTTATATAATAATCAACATTTTGTTGTGGTTTAATTTCCTCAATTTTCAACTTATTCTGCAATAGAGTAAAACGTTCTTTCAAAGCGTGTAATGCTCCACCGTTTACATAATAAGAATGATCTAGATAACTTCTTTTATTGTACTCATCGAACGAACCAAAACTATCAAAATAATTGATAAGGCAAATAAAGTACAACAATGAATCAGAATAGTTCGAACACCAAATTTTGCTCCAGGAATTACTTTGCTTAATAATTACTTTGCAAATCAATTTGTATAATGAAAACATTCCTTCGTTTATCGCGAACCATTGTGGATCAAGGAATTTTAAATTTTTTCCATCGTTAATGTTTTTATATTTGAGATTATCGTGAATGGAAATAACAAATCTAGAGATAACTCCTGCAACGAAATCTGCAAGCCTTACTCCGTAGCAGTCATTTGAGTCAACTTCATAGGTAGAATCAAAACCGCAATCTATTGCAGAATTTAGTGTTTTTCCACTTCCTTCCTTATCGATATAAAGATTATTTAAAATAATATTTTGTTCTGAAACATATTTGGATAACCCATAAAAAGAAATTGAGTAATTCCAGTCTAAAACTATATTTTTGTCATATTCGTCTAAAAGTACGACTAATTGTTTTAAAACTTCATTTTCAGTAGTTTTGCTTACAACATCTTTATTTTTAGCCAACAATTGATTAGCAAATATTTTTATGTTTCTTATAAAGCTCAAATCCTTGTTATATATAGCTTCAATAACAGAATCTGGCATGTATTGGTTTATAATCTTTGTGACCGAATATCTTAAAAGATCCGCATCTACAAACAAATCATTTTGATACATGTTTAGCAGTTGATTTACCAAGTATTCAATTTTGTTCTGTGATGTAATATAAATAAGGATTTCATGTTTATTTAAAAAAGAAAAAATATCTTTTATTAAATCCAAGTCATTTTTTTTGAAAGATTTTAAGCCATATTTATATTTTGCTTTCTTTATGATTGAGCTTTTTAATTCTGAAACACCGTAAATATCTTTGTAACGCTCTTCAAGATCAAGATAACGACTTTCAATATCATAATTCACAGTTGGAATGCCCACGACAGAGGCTATAAAATCAACCGCAAAATTAGATGCTGTTATAGTTTCATTTGTTATTTTTCTGCTATGCTCTGATTCGTCATAATATAAGTTGTATTCGATATTTGATTTTTCTTCATTACTCATTTAATTATATTTTACATCTCCTTTATCAAGGACAAGTTCACAATACCCCTCATTAAACGCTTTTTGCATTTTAATTGCTTCAAATTGTTGTTCCATTTCTATTCCTGAAAAAATACCAGCTTGATCAATTTCAGATTGTATATTATCTTTGGTTAATTGATTTTCTAAAAGATGATCGTTTAGTTTTCTAATTCTTCCATTCCATTCGTCGCTACTAATAAATAATATTTTTCTTTCCTCAAATGGTAATGTATTAGGTATTTTTTTGTTTAATCTATATTTACATAATTCCCATGTAAAAATGAATCTTTCCTGCGGATTAGCTTTTTCTCGTTCTAATCCTTTATTAACAATTTCACAAAATTCTGGATCATTTAATTCCGGTTGTCGTAGCAAAAATTCTTTTCTCATTTGATTACTATTCTTATTTGCCTCAACTACATCCTTATATATTCTATCAGTATATTTCAAAACGAGTGGACTCTCATCTGCAATCAACAATCCATCAAATTCTTTACCATTAACAACATCGATAACGTATTGTTCACTTGGTTTCTTTATAGAAAAAATACTAGATCCAAATGAAAAGTCCAGGTTTGATACATCTAAATATTTTGAAGTTAATTTGACATTTCTATAATAAAGATTAAGTAAATATAATGCACCCATGGCATGTAATAAATTTTTTACTGTTCCATAACATAAAGATGAATATCTGTCATGTTTCAACGCTTGATAGGCTTTTTCCCAATCTGTCCCTTTTCTCTTATGGGCCTCTTTTAAAGGCCTAAAAAATTTATTTTCATCTTTAGTAACGTTAAAAGACAAACATGAAATTACAACTATCTTTTTATGCGTCTGGCACTTTATATCTATTAATTTTAAACAATCTTCATCAAAGAATAAGTCAGTTGCACCTCTAATTTTAGAACCCCCAAAGTCAAAATACAGTTCTTTTGAAATTGCCTCTATTTCAATGCAAGTTCTTATAATTAAATCTGCTATGTGAGGAGAAAATGTTTCTAGCTGCGTAGTACAAATTTGAGGTAAATGGTTTACTATTTTTTCATCAGTTATATAAATATATTTTGAAATCTCTAGTAATTCTTTTTCTAATTTTAAATAAGTTTGCCAAAAAATATCATTTTTCTTCATAATTATATAGACTCCTCCTCTACAGTTATTTTGTAATTTTTCTTTTTGCAAATTGCAAATGGTATCTGCTCTTTTTCACAAAAGGTTACTATCTCATTCTTTTTTGATTCATCAACATTGACGCCAATAATAACTCTAGATGGTTTACCAATAGGATAAAGATCTAAAGTTCTATTGTTTATCGTTTCATGTTTTATCAATGAATCATTAGAAGAAATGACCATTCTTATTTCCTGTTCTTCTTTCCAGTCTTTCGATTTGTTCAAGATTGGAAACAACGCAGAAAAATCTTTCTCTAATAATTGACTGCCCGAAGAGCAAACCATAGCTAAATACCTTACCACAAACTTATGGAACTTAACATACTTCTCTCTAGTTATATAACTAATAGGATAAAGATTTTTTATATTCTCATATTCTAAGCATATTCCATTATGTTTATTTGCATAATGAGACCACATTTTTGATATATCTGGCCTCTTTGAGAAGCAGGAAACTCTCAAGCTTCTTGGGATATTGCCTATTATACTTTCAAGTTTTACAGCACCATCGTCGCCAATCATTTGTTCAATCGATGCGAATGATTCCATAGATATCAGTCTTTTATCCTCAGGAATGGTAAAACCAAAAACTTTAGCCATGAACTTTATGTAGTCCAAAGTTATAAGAGGATAATATGAGCCTCTTTTTCTACCTTTTGCTCTTCTTCTATTGATTCTTTTAATAAACTTTTGACAAATCCCCTTTTGCTTGATATTTCCACTATCAATAACCTTTTGGCAGCAGTCAACCATTTCGTTTTCAAACATAAAATCTACATAAGTTCTAAGCCCATTTTTAATATCAAAAGATTTTACTAATAGTTCTGTATCGAATGGATCGTTGAATGTAGTCGGATCACTAACTACGATATTTTGGTTTTTAAGTATTAAAAGGCCACTATCAATACTGGCATATTTATAAATTTTTGACATTTGGAATAATGACCTCCTTATACTTTATTTTTTACTTAATCCTCATACTTCTTGAAGTTTTCTGCCTGTGCAATAATGTCAGCATAGACCTTTTCATAGACTTCAGGTGGTGTTGGAGGATATCCGAACTGAGCTAAAAGTAAGATAATATCAACTTGCATTTCAGCTTTGATATCGGCCCTATTATGCCAGTCAGAATATTTGGATTTATCCTTAATCTTCTCATGAATCGACTTAGCGAGTTCTATATTCTTGTCCTCAGGAAATGTGAAATTATATTTATCCGCTACTGCCAAAAGAATGTCGAAGAACGCTTTTTCTTCATAGTCGATTCCCATTTCCTCTTTTCTTATTTGGCAACGTTACACAATTTTAATACAATTGCATACCCCTATTTCTAAACGATAAATAGGAATTTAATTGTCTGCGTATATTAAAGTTTCTGGATGTGAAAATACCAATTTAATATTTTTATTAGGATTTAACAGTAAATTCAAAATCGAGTGTTCTTTAGTACCCATTCTTGTTTCCATCAAAAGTTTTCTATATGGTTTAAAACCACATTTTTCTTGAACTCTTTTTGATTGATTATTGAAGTCATAGTGTCCGCAAGTAAGAAAATCTAAATTTAGTTCATTAAATAAATAATTTATAATTGCTTTTACTGCTTCAGTCATTATCCCCTTACCCCAGTAGTCTTTTGATAACACATAACCAATTTCTCTTCCCTTATATTCAAGAAATTCAGTTAAAGCTTCTTCCATACCATATTCTTCAACACCAAGTGAACCAATTACTTTACTATTTTCCTTTAAAACAATAGCAAAAGTTTTGTCATGATTAATAAAACTATTTAGTATTTGCTGAGATTCTTCTTTACTTTCATGGTGTTTCCATCCAGCTCTTTCACCAACACCTTTAACCGATGCATATTCAAAAAAATCATCTAAATCTGATTGTTCAAAAGCACGTAGTATTAATCTTTCAGTTTCTATTTTAATTCCATTAATTTTAAAATTTGCATTCATAAATATTACCTCGATTAATTCTAATTTATCAGTCAATTTTCACCATAAAATTATATCAAAAAATAATTAAAATGTCCATTAATGCGATGCAACAAAAAAGACTCCACTTTCGTTGGGTAGGAGCCTCACCTGATTAACTGCCATAACCTGCGTACAGCTATCTATTACCGCCCATAGGTACTTGAATGCGGTGCAACACCATAACTTAGTGCAATCTAGGAAGCAATCTAGATCTGCTTAAGTAAATATTACCATAATTGACCATATAAAGCAATAAAGCCACCCTTAATTTTGGATGGCTTTTTGATTATAAATTCGTATTTCTTTTCCGTTATAAAATTTGAATGTAATAGATTTGTCTTTGTGAACCATTGCACCTTCAACCATTATCATCCAAAGTTTCTCATTCCATGTATCTATGATTGTTTCTGCTGTTTCCATTTCTTTAAGGAATGCTTCTAGTTTGGTTGACTGTCCTAACTTGTAAGCTCGTTCATTAATCAACTTATCAAGTTAGTCTTTTAACTTATTGTATCGTTCTGATAAGCATTATATTTCTTTTGGTATTCTTCTTGTGACTGAGCTTAGTTGAATTTTGCTTTATCAGTTTTCTAACTAATTCACTAACAATATCAATTTCATTTTTAATTGATGTTATCTTTTCATCGAATGTTTCTGTATTAGTTAACAATTGTATAACTTCTTTTGTGTCAGTTAGGAGTCTTTCTTTATCTTGCATCGTTAAGTTGTATGCTTGAATAAACATTGATTTAATTTCTTCTTCAGTAAGGTGTGGTGTTTTGCAATTTTTCTTACCATTCTTTCTTGAAAATTTACTATTGCATTGATAAATTTCTCTGGCGTACTTACTTGTTGAATGCCATATATTTTTACCAAAGAAACCACCACAGTCTTCGCATATCAGTTTAGAAGCGAATTGAGTACTTGCGGAATATTTCTTTCCTATTTGTTTTCTTCTTTGGATTTCAGTTTGTACCATTTCCCATTCGTATTTGTCGATTATTGCAGGATGGTTATTTTCAACATAATATTGTGGTAACTCTCCTTCGTTCTTTTTTAAGGTATGCTCTAGGTAATTATCGGTATACCTTTTTTGAAGTAAAGCATCTCCTTTATATTTTTCATTTGTCAGAATTGAAACAATAACATTAGTTAACCATCTACCTTCAAGTCCACTTGGTGTTGGAACACCTGCCTCATTTAATTTATTTTCAATTGCAGTATAGGTTTTTCCTTTAATTAGGAATTCTCTATAAATAAACCTTACTATCTTAGCTTGTTCTTCATCTATTTCAATTTCACCATTTGGACCTTTTTTAAAGCCTAGAAAGTTTTTAAAAGGAATCATAACTTTACCTTCTTGAAAGCACCATCGTTTACCCATTGTTACATTTGCAGAAATAGATATTGATTCATCTTGTGCTATGGAAGCCACTTATATTCATTAACAAAAAAAGCCCCTCTTTCCAAATTAGGATTGAGGGGTTTGATCAACATTTTAATTAGTATCCGATACTTCTATTCCAATATTCAGTTAAATAGTAAGAAGATGTATTGATGTATTTTGAATGATATCCAGGTAAAACTTCTTCAGCTTCAAAATAAACATAAGTTCTATAAGAATTGTAAGAACGATAAAATGCATTTTCTTCTAACACAAGAATTGATTTAGGAATATAAATGCTAACTGTAGAAGAGTATGAAATTGAATAACAACTGCTCTTTACTTCAGTTACTGTATATCCATCAATTGTTCTTGGAACCTTAATTGTTGATGTTGAAGAACCTAAATACTTAACTAAACTTACTGTACCATTGTCAAGAACAAGATACTCATATTTGCCATCAAAAGAAATTGAGGGAATTTCATCTAATTCAGCTTTATAAGTAATGCTATAACTTCCTGTTGAATAACCAGCCCATTGTGTATCCCATTCATCTGGTTTTGATGTATGATTTGTATAGAATCTATTGCAAACATCACCAAATCCATAAGCATTAATTGTTGTTACACTGCTAGGAATATAAGCATAATTGAAGTCTTTGCACTTCATAAACGCACACTTTTGAATCTTTTTAACTCCATCTTCTATGATTAAGGATTTAGGATTTAAAAATCCGTAAACAGCACCTTTTCTAATAGTGTGAACAGTTTCGTTATTGAAAGTTGATTCGATTACAATTTCACTACCAACTTCATGGTTCATATAAGCAATTAAAGTATAACCAAATAAATCTTTAATATAGTATGAATTTGTTTCTTCATTAAAATAAACATCTTCCCATTTTGTATTTTTGATATTGCGATAATAGTGAATATAGTTTTCGCCATCAAACCATAGCGCACCATCAATTTCACCATCATTTTCGCCATCTACCCAACCTTTAATCAATGTAGGATATGAATTAGCTTCAAAAATCATAAAGTTTGAAGACCTGTTATCTTCATATATGATTAAAGCATAAGTGCTTATTTTTTCTACACTTGAAGGTATATAAATTGTAGTAAATAAATTATTGAATGCTCCTAAATCAATTGATTTTACTGAATTTGG
This sequence comes from uncultured Staphylococcaceae bacterium, assembly GCA_964541525.1. Taxonomy (GTDB): domain Bacteria; phylum Bacillota_I; class Bacilli_A; order ML615J-28; family CAG-313; genus UBA1737. The sequence continues at coordinate 26,633 of CAZIQF010000026.1, forward strand.
AATTACCACTTGTTCTGCTCTTACCATATAACTGAAATAGTTTTCACCACTTTCTTCAGTATAAATATTCTCATAAACATCAAGTCCAATTTCAGTGACAGAGTTGAAACCGTATCCAATTTTTGTAACTGGTAGAGAATCAATTAAACTAGGAATTTCAATTCGTTTATCAGTTCCTATATAATTTAATACTGTTATTTCATTTCCGTTTTTAGAGTAAATATACTCATCATTAATTAAACAATTAGGAGTAACAATTCCACCATAAACTTTACTAGTTCCTGCAATATTGTTTCCCCAAGTTGTAGGGATTGATTCGTGTTCAATATAGACATAAGTTCCAGCAAAAGCATAACTACCAACATATTCAACATCATTAGTTAAATAAATAGGATTACCATGAATTCCATATAAAGAATAATCTGCAAAATAAGTAACATTATTAATATCAATATCTTTTATAGTATTTCCATATAAAGCATAGCTTTCTAATCTTGTTAATGAATCTGGCAATTCAATATATTTTAACTTAGTATTTGCAAGAGAGTATGCACCCAAAGTTTCTATAGTGTCTGGTAAATCAATGCTTTGAAGTTTTGTATTATAGAAAGCATAGTTTGGAAGTTTTTCTAATGGTGCTCCGTTAAAATCAATTTCTTGTAAATTTGAGCAAGCATTGAAAACATTATCTCCAAGATAAACTGTATTTCTTGAAAGTGAAACTTTGCTGATAAAATCAACATTTCTAAACATTTCAGCTTTGATTCCAATAACAGGAGTTGTACCTAAATAATCAGGAATATTAATAATTCCATAAGTTGATGCGTATTGTTCTGGATAGTTATCTAAAAGATTGTAGATTTCACTTCCGTATGCAACAACAGGGTCAAAACCAGTAACAACGAACCCACCCTTTCCATTTATAGTCATAGGAGTAAATGTTAATCCATTAGTAATATCTCTAGTTTCATAATTATAAGAAGCAAATTCCCCAGTATCTTCATCGCCAATCCACCAGTTACCATTAGGACCAATATATGGAGTTAATCCGTCTTTACCATTAGTAACGGTAAATGTGAATTTATTTCCGTCAGATAATGTAATTGTGTAAGTATCAACTAATTCATCTGAATCTGTTTTTTCAATTGATTCAATTGTTATGCAATCGCCATCTGCTCCGTTAGTTACTGTAAAAGTGTATTCAGTGCCATCAGAAAATACTATTTTATAAGTATCAATTAATCCTTCAGAACCAATCTTAGTTACTGATTCAACATTAACTGATTCGCCATCAGCACCATTTGTGACGGTAAATGATGAAGTACTTCCATCAGAGAAAGCGATTGTATATGTATCGACATTTGCTTCAGTTCCTGTTTTTTTAACTGAAACAACAGTTACTGAGTCTCCTTTGTCACCTTTTTCGCCACTATCACCTTTTTCACCTTGTGCTGGAACCCCAGTGTCAGACTCACCAACCCACCAGTTTCCATTTTCTCCAATATAAGGAGTTTTATTACTACAACCAGTCATAAAGATAACTGACATCATAAAAATAGATAAAACAATAAATCTACCAATTTTTTTCATAATCGTGCCTCCGAATTATTATATTAGCTAAAATCATAAAATCGGTTTTAGTACATTAATTATATAACAAATTATCCAAAAAATCTAGTAATTTAATAACAATGGAGATAAATAAAAAAACCTCAATATTATGAAAATACTGAGGTTTTGCAGAGATTTTGCTATTTCTTATTCTTGATTAAGTGAATTGTTGATTCAATAGTTATAGTAAACCAAGCATCCACACCGTTTGATTTCCAAATTTTGCACGCGAAGCCCCATACTTGGTATCCCCTTAAATAGGTGTAGAGATTTGGCCTCCCCCTCTCCTATTTAGGAGAATATTCTCAAAAATTACCAATTTATTAGTAATTGATGAGAATACTTCGTTTCGGCTTATATCGCGATTCAAACGGGATAATAACCTCATCGCTTGGTTCATAGAAGGCATCTGTAGCATGAGACAACTGATGAATCTATTATCTTATGCTAATGATATAATTTGAGCATATTGCATAACCAACAATTTCATGTGCCATCTATTTACAGTAGAAAATGCAACACCTAAAAGTTCAGCAAGCTCAACTTGTGAAAGAATCATTTTACTTCGTAATTGTTTAATCGCTTTTGCATAATCAAAATTCATAATTTTTCTCCTAGAAATGCCATTTTCTTATCAATTATTATAGCACTTTTTTTAGCCAAATATCTATTTATTCGATATTTAATCACATTTAATTCTCAATTTTTCCTCAAATAATATCTTTCGTTTTTTATTGGGTCTATAGTTTTTTAAATGAGCTTTCGTTTTTGATATAATTTGTATACAATAAAAATCCTTATTCTTAAGCTTCAATCCCGCCTATGAATTTAGGATTTTGTGTTAATATGGTTCATTTAATTATCAAATACAGGATTTCAACCTCTACATCTAGGTACAAAAAAAGGCTTGATAACTATGTATCAAACCTATGCATTCAATATGGTGATCCGTACGGGATTCGAACCCGTGAGTGCATGCGTGAAAGGCATGTGAGTTAAGCCGCTTCTCCAACGGACCAATGGTGGATCTAAAGGGGCTCGAACCCTCGACCCCCTGCGTGCAAGGCAGGTGCTCTCCCAGCTGAGCTACAGACCCAATTAAAAAAAATGGCGCCTCAACACGGACTTGAACCGCGGACCCCCTGATTAACAGTCAGATGCTCTAACCAACTGAGCTATTGAGGCACAATGAATATAGAAAGGAGCTGGCGACGCCCTATTTTTGCTGTTCCCAACTATCGT
>CAZIQF010000027.1:0-25862 GCA_964541525.1 uncultured Staphylococcaceae bacterium
CTTTTAAGATAGGTTCTTATTTTATCTCAAAATCTCAAAAGATTTTACAGAACCTTGAACTATTGGTAGCATACATTTCTTTACTAATGAAATTTATGATTAGGATCTAATCTTATAACTTCGAAACATCCGTCAATATCCATAATAACATGTATTCTAAATTTATCAGTAACTTCATAGTGAATAACTTGTTTATCATTTACTATATCATCTTTATCTGGTTTTCGACCGAATAATTTATCAACTTCTTGAACAGTCATTTTTGAAATCTTATTTAGAAAATTTTGGAATTCTTTATTATTTTGTTGGCTCATCTCTTTAAAAGTATATGTCTTTTCTAAAGGTGTTCTAAATTTCAATACAAATGGAACATCTCTTCTAGTAGTTAATAAATCATTTTTTTTATCACCCATTACTTGTAGAACCAACAATAATCGAAGAAAAATATTTTTTCATTGATTCAAGAGAGATAATTTCATTACAACGTTCATCTTTTGAATAACCAATTCTTGCTTCTTTCCATGGTGGTTCTGAATGGCTTAGCGCCTCCAAAGCATTGCCTGTATATTCTCCATATGTCATCCATACTCTTTCAAGAAAATTTTTATCTTCTTCAATTATACAAGAAATATAATTTCCAGTAAGTTTTATGCCAGAAAAACCGAAGTTTTTAAATCTATCATATAAAACTGGTGAAACTGGTCCATGTATCCAAGCTTCAAAATTCGCATTACATAATCTAAGATTATTTAAAGTATAATACCATGCTTGTGCATAATAACATAATTTTTGTAATTTTTTTTGCGTCATAACTTCTTTATTTAAAAACCAATTTGCAATTTCATATATTGAATACCTTCCTAAATCGAAATCATTAGAAGTTTCGACAAGTTCAAATAAACTATTGTTTTCAGCAGAAGATTCTGATATATATGAAACAGCACCTGTAGAGTAATTATAAGACGTGTTCATCGGATTTTTCATATTCTACACCTCCATCTATTTGACTTTGTATTTCTTTAGGAGTAATTGAAACAACATCATTTCGCCAACCTTCGAAGTTTCTTGCAATTTTAACCTCTATTTTGTTATTAACCAATTCCTTATTTATTAAACCTTCAGTTGTAAAATAATCGCTTCCACCTTCTATACTTTCAATAAAACATCTTCTAACAGCAAAAGCACCATTAATAAGTTGTACATCAAATGGTTTAATTAATTCTAATTCAGTACTAAAATCATCAAACAACTTTTTAATTAATTTATATTGTTCTTCAGTAGGATTCTCTATATTTAATTTTAAATCTGTTTTTGCTTCTCTTCTATTAATAGTGTAATCATGACTTCCTGAATCACTACATAAAAAATCAGTAATTCTATCTACTATTTCTTGATCGTTAATTTGATTTTTTAAAAGTCGCTTAGCCAACATTTTTATTTGCATTCTCGAACGATATACTTGCCCTAAAACTAAAGGATGAACAAAATCAGTCAATTTGATCATAATGTCACTTAGCTGACTTTCTCTCAACCCAAATTCATTTTTGGCCAATTCTATGTAGCCATTAACTGCTTCAACACTAACAGGAGAAGTTTTTCCATTTGAATTAGGTATTATAGGATTAAGTTGAGTATTTAAACTAGGATCAATAGGGCTTAGAGTTGCTTGTTTTGTCATAATTATTTTATTAGCACCTATACTGATTAGTGTTCCTGAACTATGAGCCTTATGTGGAATAATAACATATAACTCTTCACAATACATTCTTAACAAATTAATAATATTCCATGCTGCAGCAGTGTTTCCACCTCTGGTATATAAAAATAATACTATTCTATTTACAACACCTATTTCTTCTAGGTGTCTAATGAAAATATCAATAGCATCTCCAGCAATTTGAGCCTCAAACCCAGGTTTGTCACCAGTTATATATGAAATAATCTTAGCTTCATACATTTTTTCTAACTTTTCATATAATTTTTTTCTGTCTTGATACATATCTCTACACCGCCTTTCATATTAGTATAAATAAAACACATATATCATTCTAATAAACCAGTACATATTATGCATAAATTTTCTTAATTTAACTATTAATTAGTCTTATAACATTATATATTATTTTATTAATATTTATTTTAATACATTTATGACTATATCAAAAAATATTAATCTTAAATTATACAACAATTTTTTATTTATAATTATTGACAATAAAAAATAAATTTAATTATTTTCTTTTATTTTTTAACCATTTAAAGATTTAGATTATAAACATATCTAATTAATTTTCTGTTGTGATTTAACATTTTATACATCATTCAACTATGTATTTACTCACTTCCTGGAAATTAGTGAATAATTCTAGAAATGTCTTTTAAAATTTTGATTACTACTTTATTGGGGTATAAACTACAATTTATATTTATAGAGATTAAGTAATTTAAATTATTTAATTATTTTTATAGCCTTATTATATCACATTGTCTATTTTATTTCCACAATTATCTCTTGTAAATTTATTGACATAGTTTAGGTTGACTAATAATAAAAAATAATTATCGTCTTATTACTCTATTATTATATGTACGAATTAAACTAATTACACTTTCGTTAAGATAACATGTGTCATTAAATCATGAATTATACATAATATATAAGAAAAAAGCCCGGTAAGCTTGGTTAACTGAATTTGATTAGTTATTTTCTTATTGCTTCACAATATAATTTGTTTATAACAAAAAACTTACTATCACTTAATTTAAATTCAAACTTTTCCATTTTCGAATCCTTAATTAATTTAACAATAGTATTTCTTAATTCTTTAAGGTTATCTTTTGAAATATAAAGATTAAGTTCTTTTTTATCAGCCCATCCAACTGAATCTTCATAATATATAAATTCTTTATGTTCTATTATTTTAACCAAAGACAAATAATTTGATGAATAATCGAAAAAATAATCTGCTGCATATGTATAGAAATCTCCAGCCTGTGTATCTGCTAATCTAACATAATTATATTTTCTTTTTAATAATTTATTTAGTACTTTAACAAAAGACTTTAGACCTGGAACATTACCATTCAAATTAGCATTTTCTCCATCATAAGCAAATTTAATAAATGAGCCATATAGAATTTTTATGTTTGAAATTTCATCATAGATATGTGTTACAATATGTTCCTCATTACCTACTTTCTCTTTTTTTACTTTTATATTACGATCTATTTCGTGTCTGAATTTATATAACACTAGAAACTGCAAAACTTCTTTCTTAAATAACCAATCGGGTTCTTTGCTTATTAAACTTTTTGAGCTGCATATATAATTTAAACCATTATTAATTATTGGTTCAAGATATTTTATATATTTTTTATTAAGTTCTTTTATTAATTTTTCTGTTTTATAATCTTTTGGTTCAAAATATCCCATTTCTAAAGCAGTATAAAATGAATACATTAAATCATCACTTTCATCAAATTCATTGCCACACAATTCTTTTATTCCAAATGTATATCTAAAATATTTTCCTTCATAATATGATGAATGATCTACATATACAATCAAAAATAAATCATTTGTTTCATAAACATATTTTATGCCCCTAGTTGATTTGCTATTTAATTTAAAACCTTTATCTTCCATAAACTTATTTATATGATGAACTAAATCTTTTTTATGCATAAACTATATTCTCCTAGTAAATTTTTTAATTTATCTTACAATAATATTATACAATAAAACTAATTTTATTTCCACCATTATCTCTTATAGGTTCGAGTCCGTGGTCAGTCTCACCTAGTGTTTAAATCTAAATGTTTCATAAATGCATAAAAAAAGAGACTATTCTAACTAGAACTAGCTAAAATACCCTACAAAATTAAAAAATAGATCCTCTTTTTAGAAGACCTATAGATTTCTTAAAATGTGTGTAAATACCTACTTTGATACAATTTGCGTACACCTCTTAAAAAGTGCGTACAGATGCGAAAAAATGCGTACAGTTAAACTCACCGATAAATTGGAATTTATCTTTTTATGATATATTTCATTGGAGTGAATCTTATACCATTTATTTCTTGTTCATCACTTAAAGGAATAAAACCTGTTGCTAAATAAAATGGTAATCCATAGGGCGATGAATTTAGTGTAATTCCTTCTAATATTGGATTTCCATTTATTATATCATTTAATAAATAATTAAAAATAGATTTAGCTATTCCTCTTCTATGATATTCTTTTTTTGTAAATACTAAGTTAATATGAGTCTTATTACTTCTCATACCTATTAAGGCAACGATTTTATCACCATCAAATGCACCATAGATAGGACATTTGTCAAGTTTAGCATCTTTTATATATTCTTCATTTTGAACTATTCGAAATTTTCGAGTAGTTGAACTCTCTAATAGTTCATTATCATTAAAATTTTTTTTAATATGATATCTTTTGTGGTGTATAATGAAATATAAATATTTGTGGTCTACGAGTTTTCCGCTTTTTCTGCGGTATCCGCATTCCTTAATTTATCCGCAATTGCAACTGCTTTAAAGAAATACTTGATTATTACTATAAACATGGAGAAAATTTAATGATAGTTTCAAGAAAATATGTGGAACCATCATATAGTACAATCAAACGTTGGGTAAGGAATGATCCAAGATATAAACAAAAACATTTTGTAAATAAGAAACATGTATATTATAATGATGATGAAAAGAAAAATATATGTTGTTGAAAATGAATATCTTCTTTATGAATTCATAGATGATACTCTTTATAAATATGAATTAGGAGTATGGTCTATTAGAAAGAATTCTAAGATTCAATCTAAAAGAAAGAAATTCAAAAGTCAAGATTATTGGGGAAAGAAGCCTGATGGAGAATAATTACTCCATCATTTTTTCTTCTTCCACATCTAATATGTTTATTTGCTGTTTTCTTAATAAGAACCAATAAGCACCAACTGAAACTAATGTATCAAATGCATTTCCGATACCAAATAATAATGCTATACCAATCAGTGTTGGTTGCCATACACCTGTCACATATAAAATGAATGCAATTCCATAATATATTGAATTAGTAACTACCGATTCAAATAACATATAATGAGTTTTACCAAGTCCATAGAATGTATTGTCGCATACATTTTGAATTGCGTATAGCACGTAGAACCCCAATAGTACCATTACTAATTCAAACAGTTTATTAACATTACCATAGTTTAATACATATTGCATAAAAGGTTTATATGCTGGAATTAACATACACCAAGCTATTACTGTTATACCAGTTATTGCAAAATATCCTAAGCTATGATTCTTAACTGCATTTTTATTAGTTGATGTTTCTTGCTTAATTAATTCTCCAAGTTGTGTAATTGGAAGTAACATCCATCCCCATATAAAGTTATTTGCAACCCAATATGTTCCTTGTTCATTAACCACATTAACCATTCTAGCAATCATTACCATATAAGCCAAATTTCTAACAAAAGATTCCAAACCAGATATTCCACCGATTTTGACAAACTTTTTTACCCATTTGAAGTCCATCTTTTCTTTATTAATGACATTAACACCATTTTTAGAAAGTAAAACAAGTGTAGCTCCAAATATTAATGCATTAACAATAAAGTTAGTAACACCAATACCATTAACTCCTAAATTAGTTGAACATGATAATGATGAAACTAGGAATAAATCTAGAACCACACATAATACTAATTTAACTCCTGTTATAATATAAACAAGTTTATCCTTACCAAGTGTTACTAAACCAACTAATGCAAATTGACTTAGTATTCCAAACACATTAGCTATGGCTTCAATTCTTATATATGTTGCTGAAGCATCTATAATTGATGGATCAGTGGCCATAACTTTTAATAATGGATTAGTACATGTCATTATAAATATAGATAAGACAATATATATTCCCAATGTTAGTAATAAACCTGTTTTCATTCTATTTGTTAGTTCATTTTTATCTTCTAAAACTTTACCAACAAAATAGAATAAAGGTAATATGATTGCCTCATTAATAACTTCATATATTAGATTAATCCATGATAGTTGACCTGCAATTGAATATGACCAATCACCTGGTAAATTGCCTAGCCAGAATACTCTTAGTGTTGTATAAATGGTTGGCACTAGCCCCATTACTAATAAAGATATAAATAATTTATGATTAATATTTTTAAAGGATTTAACGATCTTATTTAACATGTGTATAGCCTCTCTCAATCATATTATTAAAGTATTTCAAAGGATTTGAATCTTTTAAATTAACAATATCTTTTAATTTATTAGTCTCATCTTTATCAATAAAAGCTAAATAATCTTGATAAGAAAATAATTTCCAGTTATTTAATATTGGCACAAATGTTTGACCACCAAAATTAGAAAAATTATATTTTTGATATATTTCTTCATTCAATTCAACTTTTCTACCATCAATGTGATTAAACATTTCTCCATCCCAACCATTATTAAATGACTTATATTGAAATAAGCAATTCGCCCCTGCATTAATCATTGATTTGAAATATGGGATATACTCAATTTCTTCTACTGTTCTATCTCTAGTTTGCTTTTGTGTAGTTTTACCACCAAAAGGAGTATCTATTTCTTTTTCTTCTTCAATATGAAGATTTGCATAAAGAATTGAATCTTTTTCAATTTGGCTAAATGATGATAACATATATTCTAACGCCTTAAGGTTACCACTTTTACAAATATCATCAGATTTAATATCATATGTGAAGTTATATAATTTGGTTAGTTCCCACATAAATGATTTTTCATCAAGATCATTTATATTAGTTAATACTTCATTTATAAATTCTTTTTCAGTATCTTCATTAGCAAATGCAATATGTCTAGATCCATATTTAATATATGCATAGTAATTAATATCGAACTTAAAATACTGTTTTATAAACTTAAATTCTTCTAATTCATTATTGGATAATTCTCCATTTGACCACTTAGGTAATAATTTAAAGAATCTTTTCTTGACCATATTGCAGTGATCAAATAACATTTTAAGATTATTAACATTTTTATTTGTTATATCATCATCTATTTCAAAATTAGACAAATCATAATTTCTTCGCCAATAATCACTATTATCTTCGCTATCTAGTTTGCCATTATATAATTCAGAAAATGAAACATTATATAGTTTTGATAAATCATATAGATGTTCTGTGGTAATATCATCACCATTTTCCCATTTACTTACTGCGGCTTTACTAACACCAAGTAAAGTTGCTATTTTTTGAATTGTATAACTGTAATTATTTCTTAACTGTTTTAATAATGATGCCGTTTGTAAATTACTCATCTTCAAACACCTCCACCATAAAATACTTTTCTCTGATTTCTTGGATAGATAGTCCTTCAATTTCTTTTAGAAGCCTCTTTGTTGCTTCTTTATCTCTTCCTTTTAAGTATTCAGAATATGTTAATTTTGACTTCCAAGATTCAATATAATCTCTAATTGAAGATTCATCATGACCGCCAATTACTTCATTCTTATGTGTTGAATATTCAATTTCTCCAGCTGATAATTTAGTTTTCAGATCTTCTATTTCTTTTAATCCATCTTCTATCGATTTTTCTTTTGCTTTAAATTCATAGAAATATTTATCAATCAAACTTCGCTGTTTAACATCAGCAAGCCAATATTTCTTTTCCTGATTTATATCTATCCTTTCTCTTTTAGCTATATCTAAATATACATCCTCAGATATTTCTTTTGAATTAATAAACCACTCAAATATTTCTTCAATATCAGAATATGGATTTTCATCATGAACAAAACCTTTTAATGAATGTTGCAAAGAAAAATAATAGTTATTTAAGAACCTATTTTTAATGTTATTTTCTATCTTATAAGATTTAACAGTTCCATCATCTTGAGATATATGTATTTCAATTGGTTTTAAACATAAATTGTAGAGTTCTTCTAATCTATCAATGATTCGTTTTTTTTCATAATAGCTACGTTTAATATTGAAAAAGCATTTATTTAAGCAAGCTCCATTCTTTACCAGCTCCACAATTTTAGATTTGAATAGTTCCTCATGATTATACTCACCATGTTCATCCTCATATCTTTTATAATGAAATGAACCATATTTAGCGGGATCAGGATCATAGGGCTCTATATTTTGGAACATTGCTAGAAGCATATCCTTTTGCCAATCTTCAAACAAAGAAAATCTTTCTTTAAGAATATCTACTTGTTTTAAATCACAAACATCTCTCCAAAATGAAAACCATAATACTTCTTTTTCCGAATATAGTTTTTGAATCTCCCACCATTTTTCTTCAGGAGTCATATTTCTAATTTCTACTAATAATTCATTAATTGCATCTTTAAGTATTAAATATTGGTCATTAACATTTAATTCAGAATAATCTTTAGCATAATCAGACAATAAGTAAAAATTATTAAATAAGAATTTGAATTCATTTTCTTCAGTTTTAGAAAAATATCTATCAATCCTAATTAATAATAATTCTTTAAATCTAGATGTTATTAGTTTGATTTGCTCATTCCTAATTTGATATAAATTAGTCTTCTGATCAAATTTCATTCCCCAATTATCATCATAAATAATATATTTTTCTTTATAATCGGTTTTGTCTTGATCTTCACCATCTAGAATTTCATCTATTGACCTATTATATATTTCAGATAATATTTCTAGATTATCAGGTGAAGGAATTGTATTACCAGCTTCCCATTCAGCAATTGCATTTATAGATATTTCACAATCATAATTAGTTAAAAATTCTTCTGCCAAATCATACCGAGAAAAACTTTTTCCATCTTTTCTCTTTTTTTGACTTCTTAATTGTTTTAGATAGAGTCCTATTCTTTTCTTATTCATCATAGTTCCTTCCTCCTTTAATTTTATGTTTCCACTCTTTTTCTAAGGCCTCGTATTTTAGCCTTCTACCATTTTGGTTCTTCTTATATTTCTTTTCCTCAATTTCCGGATAAACTTCTTCTTGTTTTATGCAGTTATACAGTTTTTGGTCAGTTGAATTATGAACATTGAAGTACATATCAGATGCCATTATCTTAATTCCGTTCACATACTCATCATAATCGATTCTAACGACTTCTCGAATTGCATCTTTATGATGATGTTTCACTCGTGGTGTGAATCGAATAATTCTTGCTGCTTCCTCACCACTATCAGCTTTAAGATAAAACCATTTTAGAATATACCTGTTCCTACCAACGTGACCGCATTTAGCGAACACTTTGTAGTATTCCATTTTTAGGCTTCCTCCTTTTCTGCAATCATTATATCATAAATAACATAATATAAGAAACAACCTAAAATTAACTTTATAATTAACTTATTTATCTTTGTTAATTTTTACTTTATTATATCACAAAGTAAAAGAAAAAAGCCATAGTTTCACCCATGACTTTGTATTCATTGTATCAAACCTAACGTTTCATAATGTGTCATTACGACAAAAAGTGTTTTTAAGTGTTTTACAAATCAAAAAGTGCTTTTTCTTTAATTTACAAAACAAAAAGTGCTTTTTCTTTAATTTACAAAACAAAAAGTGCTTAATATTTGATATTTTAATTAGTTTCTTATTTTCATTTATTATATTGAAATTATATATTATTCACAAATATAACCTGGTCTTTTGTTAAGGCGTATTACGACATTAAATTCTACTTTATAATAAACCCATGTCTCTGGTTTACTAGTAACTTCTAATTCATATACAGTATCATCTCCATTTAATTTATATATAAATGAACAAGACGTTAATGTCATAGAATCTTCATTCATGTCATTATCATTAACATAATAGTCTTCTAAATTTGTACTGCTCTTTATTGTTTTATTACTTTTTAGGTATTCAGATCCAGGAACGTATCCACAATATGAATACAATTCTTCATTTTGTAACATTTCAAAAATATCTTCTATTACAGTTTGAACTTCTATATCATTGTTATAATATAAGTTAGACTCAATTCCCCAATCGAACTTTTTCGTATAATATACATCTGATGATATAATATTTTTTAGTTCTATCACACCATATTGATTTAAGGAGTCATCATCTATAAATTCATTACTATTAGTACTACAAGAAGTAAGCATAATAACTAAACTCAAAGAAATAATCAACATAATTTTTTTCATACATCTGACCTCCTATATAATTTTCACATCAGCTTACACCTATATTATACCCTAATTTAAAATAATTACCACTATTAAATCTTATCAATCTTTATAACGCAAAAAAAGCCAGGTAGAATAGTCTATCTGGCATTTTATAAGTATTCTTGAATTATTAGATCACATTTGAATTGGAATTCTATTGTGTGTTTATTTACTACTTTTATACAGTCTAGTAATGCTCTCATAGTTTGTATTCTTCAAATAAACTATCATTTAAATCATTGTTTTTATATTCAAATATTAAGCAATTATCTTGATTAGCAATTTTAGTTACCCTCATGTCATGCAATAGTGTCATATCTTTAAATATAGTTCCTAATTGCTCAATACTTTTTAAATCAAAAACTTGTTTCATTTATTAATACTCTCCTAAATCATTTCTCTTTCAATGGATACAAAATGTCTAACATATTTTCAATCTCTTCTTGGTTAGCATCAAACATCTTTGAGTATACTTCCATATTGTTTTTTTCATCATTATCGAATATTGTAAATATATCTAATATCTCATATAACTCTACTTTAACAATTTGATTATTTACATTAATGTATTCATTTTCATATTCTTTTGCAAATATTATTGACTTTTTATCTGCATCATCCATATTGTCAGCTTTTATTAAAATTATTCTTTCTTCCCAACTTGGTATTACTTCTTCAATTAATTCATTTTCTTGATTGTAATAACTATATTTATATAAAAATTTTACTGCATACATATTTTTCATACTATCAATCCATCCTTTGTAAATATTATACCACATTTCCTCATTTATTTCTACTATTTAAAAAGCCAGCTAACGTTTTTGGTTAACTGACTTAAATGTATATTATATTTTCTTTTAGCCTTTATATTATAATTGTAATATTATTCTAACATTAAAACAAATACCTAATCTAGTTCCCTCTGCATATTTATAATCTTTTTCATATGAACTAAAATATGTTTGTTTATAAACAAAATGAGATACCTGGCTTTGTTCGATTATCCACCATGATCCATAATATTTTGAAATATTAGTACTGTTGTTTGTAACCTTTGTAAGTGAAGCTCCTCTTGCAATAGCATAGTCAGTTAACTCTTTATTTTCTGCATTAGTCATAGCACTATACAACATTACCTTGTCACTAATACCAATTCCAGTAGTAGTTATTGATGTTCCTTCTACTTTAACTTCAGTTATAAATTGATCTACCAGCAATAATAATTCAATTTCTTCTTTAGAAAATGCAGTTGTTAAAAAATCATTGTTTAAATAATGTCGTATTTGAGAGTTAGAATATGCATTTCCATATGAATCATATACAGCAACATCAAGTAATTTCATTGGATAAAGTGTATATGTATTTGTTCCTTTTACTATCCATTTAATTGGTTCCACTTTAAACCATTCAGCTTTTTTTGTAACAATAGTTCCATCTGAATAATATAATTCATTTTCAACAATTGGTGTTGCATTGATTTTACAATACTCTTCATTATTATAAACATAATAACCATTTTCATTTACTTTAGTAAGCTTATTTAGTTCTTCTATTAAATTACTATCAGATACATGTGTTTGCGGATATTTACCAAATTCATAATATTCTTTATTATAACTCCATTTTGCGGTAACAGTTAATTGATTATCACTATTTAATCTTCTCCATTCACCATTTTGAATTCGCTCTGTATAATAATACCATCCCTCAAATTTAAATCCTTCTCTTTCTGGAATTGGCAAAGTAACATATTCATCATATTTAATATACAATTCTTCAGGTTCAAGAGTATCAGCGCCATTACCATCAAATATTAAATGAAATGTAACAGGTTCCCACACAGAATATATGTCCATTGTTTCTTCTATTTTAAAAGGAAATTCCCTATCCCATCCATTAAAATTATATCCTTTTTTTGTTAAATCAAAAGATACATCTAAATCACTTTCATATACAAAATCACCATAATCATATTCTAGTTCTTGTACACCAATTTCATTTGAGTCATACCAAACATATAAATATACTTTTTCAATTTCAAATCTTATGTTAATTGTCACATCATTAGTTGGCATAGCATTTGGTATATCGGTATCAGTTATTAAAATATAATGCTCCTTTGAAGGTAACTCAATATCTACAATCTCTTCCGCTTGATAGAAATTACTATAATATAATTCATTATCTAATATAATATCAAGTTTATATAACTCAGGATTTCTTTTCCAAATTACATCAATATAATAAATACCATCTACATCACTTTCAGCAATGTTATAATTATCTATAATGTACCCATAGTATTCATATGTCGGATAATCAATATCATCAAAACTTAACACATTTTGGTTCTCATCTCCAGCCACTAAAGTACCACCATTTGCATTAAAAGTAACTGTGAACGTAATAGGTTCCCATATTGCTTTTACTTCAACATTACTTTCTGGCATAACATCGGGTAATTTTGGACTCCATCCTTTAAATGTATATCCTTCTTTTATAGGGTTAGCAGGTGTAATAATAGTATCTCCTGAATACAATAAAACAGTTTCAATTATACTACCTCCATCAGTGTCGAAAGATAACATATAATATTTTTTATCTTCTTCCGCTCCACAACTACATTTGCCATCAATATAATTATGTTCGTGTTCTAATAACTCACTTGGCTCTTTTTTTGTAGTTCCACAAAGCATACATGTATATATTATTGGTGGAGTAGAAAGACTTGAAGAAGGATCAGCCACACCTTCATCCCAAAGATGTTCACATTCAAAATAAAATATAGAAAGACTGTCAGTTAAAAAGCATTGTCCATTTTGTATATTTTCTAATTTTTCGAATGTACCATCTAATTTGACTAAAACTATATTTTCAACATCATAAATATTTATATTTTCAATTGTGCCATCACTATATGTAGCAGTAAATTCATCTTTTTCTGGTATGCTTTTAATTACTACTTTACCTACACTTGTATAATGTTTTGGTCCATTACAACACGGATCAATATGAACAAAATTTGTATATTCTCTATATAATGTATCTTGTTCAACTTCTTCAATAGTTGGATAATTATTTTTTATAAATGCTTCTCTTAAAAACTTATTGAAATCATTACGATATTGCTCAAACTCTTCTTTTGAAACCACTTTAGTTTTAGAAAAACAATGATTAACACCTTTATAGAAAAAATGTAAATACGGAGAATCATTACTAATACTTAAACTACCATTTGCTATTTCATTATTTTCAAATGTAATCTTAATATCAATAGTATATTCTTTTTCTTCATATTCTAATGTACCTTTAAGTTGTTCTTGATTTATTGATTTAAAAGAAACATTATTGTTTTCATCAATCTTAATTGTATAACAACCATCATATACTTCTGCAAAAGGATTTTCCATACTTGGAAGTTTAACACAATTATACCAATCAGAATATAACATAGATACTGTAGGTTTTTTATTCTTATTATTATCACATCTAGTTAAACATAATCCAAATACTAATAAAAACATACTAACTAATATTTTTTTCATACTAATTTACCTCCTCGTATAATAAATAAAAAACAAATTTTTTAGAACTATTTTACTTATTTATATTATAATACATAATTTTAGAATTTTCAATAGAATACTATCTCTTTATATGAGAATTATTCATCTTTCATATACAAAACAATTTAACATAGTAAAAAGTGACAAAAAATTTAATTATAATACTCTGCTTGAGCAGTAAACATTTTTCTATACAATCCTTCTTTATTTTTCATAAGTTCTTCATGAGTACCTGTTTCAACGATATTATATCCATCAAGCACTAATATTTTATCACTAAATATACAACTTGATAGTCTATGCGAAATAAATAAGGTCAATTTTTCACCCACAACATCTTTGAAATGATAATAGATTTTTGACTCACTCACAGGGTCCAAAGCACTTGTTGGTTCATCTAACACAACAAAATCTGCATCTTTATATAATGCTCTTGCCAAAGCAAACTTTTGAAGTTCACCACCAGAGAATTCAACACCTTTTTTATCAAACCATTTATTAATATAAGTATTTTCTTTATCAGGTAATTCGCTTATCCTTTCTAATGCTTCACTTCTTTCTAAAACAGCATATAGTTTTTCTTTATTTTCATCAAGTATTGCAATATTGTTTTTAACACTAAATGATATAATTTTAAAATCTTGAAATACAATGGCTAAACATTTCATATAGTCTTCATATTTATATAACTTTATGTTTTCTCCATTGATTAATATTTCTCCTTCATTAACATCAAAGAATCTACAAATCAATTTGATTATTGTTGTTTTACCACTACCATTTAAACCTACTAATGAAACTTTTTGCTTAGAATCTATTTTGAAACTTAAATTTTTAAGTACATAATCATCACATCTTGGATACTTGAAACTAACATTCTTAAATTCAATTGTTTCTATATTTTCTATAGCTTTTTTACCATCTTTAAATATAGATTCAATTTCCATTAAATTAATAAAGTTTTCTTGATAAACACAATCTTGATAATATTTTTTAGATGAATATATTAAATTTGCAATTCCATTATCTAGTGTTTGAACTGCACCATATAGCATTGTAAAAACAGTTAATTCTAGATTTTTATAGTAAACAGCATATGCCAGCAAAATTATTGTAACAAAAGTTGTAAATAAATAGCTAAAACTAGTTTCAAATAAACTAACTTTATTCCTTTTTTTATTTGTTTCTTCTTCTATTTTAAATAGATCATTATTTACTTCATCACTTCTGTTTTTTATCAAATTATCTGCACTATACATTCTTAAATTCTTTTGACTTCGAAATGCCATCATACTATTTCCATAATACCATTGTTTTCTAAAAAATCTGACTGTTCCATTATTAAACTCTTCGTCTATTTTTTGAAATTTTCCATAAAAGATTGTATTTAATATTACGCCTATTAATGTTACAAGAATGATAAAGAATTCTCCACTTGCTATAATTATTCCAACAACACTTAATATTGTAATTATGTTCTGGATGAATTCTTTTATTGTCCAAGTTACTGAATAAATCCCATTACTATATTGGCTTAAGCAATTTTTCGCATAACTTAATTCATCATTAAATTGTGGATCTTCTATATGAAAGTAATCAATATGAGCAATCTTTTCATTAAATAATTTATCTATTTTAAAATCTGCCTTTTGAATAATATAGTAATTCATACTATTAAATATATTCTCTAACACTCTACATATTAATTGAATTAAAATAAATACAATCACAATAAAAAATAATTTTTCATAATCTTTCGTATAAAAAAGTTCATCAAGAATTAGTTTAGGAAATACTACCCATGCGACACTACTAATTGAATTTATAAGTGCCACTAATATCATTATAATAATTGACATTGGACTAATCTTTAGAAGTAAAGGAATAAAATATTTTAAATTTCTATTAATTGTTTTTAATTTCATTATTCATCTACCTCCTTATAGTATTCAGCTTGCATATTAAACAGTTTCTTATATTCACTATCTATACTCATTAATTCATTATGTGTTCCAACTTCAAGTAATTCTCCTTTTTCTAAAAAGAATATTCTATCACAGAATTTTGTTGATGAAAGTCTATGTGAAATAAATATAGCTGAATGGTTATTAATAATTTTATTCAAATTCATATACAATTCAGATTCTGCTATCGGATCAAGTGCACTAGTTGGTTCATCTAAAATTACAAATGGAGCGTTCTTGTAAATAGCTCTTGCAATCGATAATTTTTGACTCTCACCACCTGATAACTCAACACCTGTATCATCCATATCACGAGTAATAATTGTATCAACACCATTTTTTAAACTTTCTATTTTTTGTGTTAAGCCAGCGAGATTCAGTGACATGTATAATTTTTCATCATCTATATTCCCAATTGTCTCCATAGCAATATTTTCTTTTATACTGACCGCATAATGATTAGAATCTTGGAAAACAGGAGCAATTAGTTTTATTAAGCTTTCTCTATCTATCTCATTTATATTTACTCCATTAATAAGGATTTCTCCTTCAGTTGGATGATAAAATCCACAAATAAGTTTTATTAGGGTTGTTTTCCCTGCACCATTATGCCCAACAAGTGCTATTCGTTCACCTTTCTTAATTTTAAACGAGATATTCTTTAGTGTATAACCTTCTTGCATGTAGTAACTATAGCTTACATTTTTAAATTCAATTTCTACCTCATCTGCTACAAGAGGTTTAGTATCACTATTAAATGATAAATCTAATGTTTCAAATTTTCGATAATCATTAACCTGTAAACTATATGATAAGTTATTACTATAATTATTTATTATGACTGTCAACGATCTTGATAGTGTTCTAATTGACGCAATAATAAAAGTAAAATCAGCAATACTCATATTATTGTTAATTACTTCATAAATCATAAATGAATATAATGCGACTTCATCTAATATATGTATTAAATTAATTATTGTGCCTAATATATTAGATCTAATTTCTTCTTTTTTATAAAGTTTCATATATTCATCAATAGTCTTTTGTCTTTCCATATCTATAAACTTATCCATTTCATAAATACGTAAATCTTTTCCTATTGTCAAATTTTTAGATATATTATTTGTATAACTAATTTTTCTCCATATACCAGGTGTTTTATCATGAAAGTTTTCCTTTTCTTTTTTAGTATTATAACTTGTTAATAATAATTTTATAATTGCTAATAAAACAATTATTACTATTAACCAAATACTTACTCTTAATATTATTCCACAACCAATTATAAAAGTAATTACTTTACTAATAGTCGTAAACATATTTGTATATAACCCTATAAATCCACTTCTTGTTCCTAGTGCACGTGATCCTTTTTCAAAAGCATCTTGTGATTCTGGTTGTTCAAATTTTTCATAATCAGTTTTTAGTGAGTTCAAATGATATGCTCTTGTAAATAGCGCAGATAATTTTCGTGCTCTATAAGATTGATCTCTCCAACATGCCTGATTAATGAAAACTAAAATCATTACACTTACTACAACAATTAGTACTTTTAGTATTAATTCTTTAAAACTTAAATTTTGTTCAATAGCTTCTATTGCCATCTTTAATATATATGGATACATAAAAACAACTAATGCAGAAATTATTGTATGTATTATAGTCTCAAAAACAAATATTTTATCAATTTTATAAATCTTCTTTAGTGAGTAAAAGAAGTTTTTTATAATATTTGGTTTATCTAAATTCATTAGTATAACTCTCCTTTAACTTATAAATTCAAAACGAATTCCTCTTAATCTATTTATACAACTTATGATATCTTGTTTGCGTATCTCATCAAACCATACATTACACTTAAAATTATACTGTGAAATAATTTGCTGTATTGATTCATCAAACATTTTAATATTTCTATACAAAATGCTATCAATTATATCATCATCCCAAAATTCACTTCTTGATAATATTAACTGCATTATATAAGCCAAATAGTTTATTTGACTATCAGAAATTAATGTTGATATAAACTTGATATCAGCTTGATATTCATCAATAACAATATTTTTACTTTTATCATTTGCAACAAAATTAAAATAGTTAAACATCTCTTTTGATTTAAAATTAGTTATTTTTCGTTTTGATATAAAATTTGTCTTATCTGGCTCCTCTACAACTTTCATTAAATCTAATGTTTTAACAAAACTTGTTATGTCTTTAGGTATATAGTCTTCTAATAAAATTACACAATTAGCATAATTCAAATATACGCTTGAACCACCTATTACTAATATAGTTGACGCATCATAATCATTATATATTTCTTTAATCCTATTAGTAAATGGTATTATTGGATCATTTTTCACAACTAAATGCATATTATAATCTCTTATCATAAAATTAGTTGCACTTCTATCTTCATCAATTAAAAGTAACTTACTTTCACAGTTAATTGCTTCTATAATATTTACTGCTTGTGAAATACTTCCACTTGCATCTTGCGTTGAAAAGTTATGAATCCCTTCACTTAATGGAATATACTCATAAAATGGTGAAATATCAGTATTTGTGACATATCTACCATCTTCAGCGCAAATCTTCATAGCAGAATCATCAGTAATACAATATTCTCTTCCATCCCCATACTCATGATTATAAACACCCATTTCAATAGCTTCAAGTAAAGTAGTTTTGCCAGAGTAACCACCACCAGTAATAACAGTTATTCCTTTTTTAATTCCCATTCCTAAAATCTTTGTACCATCATTTAACTTGATTAATGTTTCAAGTGACTTTGGTGATATAAATTTAGTTGCATCTTCTAATGGTTTATTAGTTCCTTCTTTTCTTGGTAAAATACTATCATTAGCAATAAACGTAACTAAATTATTTTCCTTAATGTATCTTCTAATTTCTTGTTGATTTAAGTAAATGCCAACATTTTTATTTAATTCCTCTTTGTTAATAGACTCTATTTTTTTTGATACTACAGAAATAATTTCTTTGATTGCCTTAAAAGTACTTTTACCATTAATAAAAGTATTATTTATAAGTGGAACAACAAATATTAATTTATAATGAAATACCTTCTTTTTAAAATCGTAAGTAATACCATTTCTTTTAATTATAATTTCATTTGTTTTTTGGGACTCCACATATGGCTTTTCTCTAGTACTCTTATTTTTGTTAAAATATTCATCATTAATTTTATTAACGTCTTCAAACAAAGACTTTAAAACGTAATGTTCAAATGCTACTATATTATCAGTATTTATATTATCACTAATATATGTTTTAGGAATTTCAATATTTAAAATAAGTTTTTCAGGATTTCTATGAGATGTTCCAAAAAACCAAAATTTCAATCCTAAAAATTCATATTCTAATATTTTGTAATCATCTATTTTACTTAACCTGTCTAAATATAGTTCATCAATTCTATTTTTATTTTGAGCATGTAATTTAGCTAAATAATTTTTTAATAAATTCATATACTTTTAATCTCCTAATTAAATATTTATAAAATAAAAAACACTCCAATAAATTAGAAGTGTTTAAATTTTAAAAGTATATTACAATTAATAAAACTTAACAAACTACAGTTACACAAAAGAAACTGATTACTTCTAATTTATGTTCATTTATATTTTTCATAGTAATCAACTCCTTTCAAGTAATTTTTATATTTGCTATAATTATTATAACAAAGTAAATAAATAATGTAAAGTATTTTGTTTTTTTATGCTAATACTTTTGTTTTTTTATGTTAATACTTTTTCAAAATGATACAATTCCTTTAATATTTATAATCGATTACACTAACATTATACATGAATGTTTTCACACTAAACAATAAATCAAATCTCGAGTGTTATTCAACTACAGGTTGAAATAGTTTTTTAGGTTCGAGTCCCGTTGGAACCAAAGGTTCGAATCTCCACGAAGGCAGGTTCGAGTCCGTTGTCAGTATCCCAAGGTGTTTAAATCTAAATGTTTCATAAATGAATAAAAAAATAGGATATTCTAACCATATTTGGTTAAAATACCCTGTAAAATCAAAAAAAATTAGCCTTACGCAGAAGACTAATCGATTTACTTTAATGTGTCAGTACTATACGATTGTAAGTTTTGTAGTACCTGTACACTATGGACTTGACAATAAGTTGTTAATTTTCATTTTTAACCTAATTTAATACTATTACTTTAAGAAAAAATGAACTTAAAATACATATTTAAGTCCACCTTTAATTCTTACTTTAAAGCACTAATATCAATGTTTACAATTTGACTTTCTACATCTTTTTTCTTTTCAAAAAACATTATCATATAAATTGGTAAATATATTCTATTATTAATACATTCTATATTACCTTGGCATAATGTATATGCTTTATTAATATTGTAAGAGTCATTATTTAATAAATTTTCTAATGCTACATGTCTCTTATAATCTTTACCAGACTTTACCTCAATAGGTAGAACTTCTGTACCATTTTCAATTATAAAATCTACTTCACCATTTTTTTTACTATTATAATAAAATAAATTATAATTATGAGATTTGAGTTCTTGTGCTACTACATTTTCATATATTGATCCATAATTAACATTTATATCATTATTCAAGATTCTAACCACATTATCACTATATAGATAATGACATAGTAGTCCAGTATCACATAAAAATAATTTAAACAATGTTCTTTCTTTACTAGCAAGTAATGGATAAATAGGATTATCAACATTATATGTAAATAAACCTATATTACTATTTAATAACCATACAAAGGAATCTTCATATTGATAAAATCTGCCTTTTTCATTTAAGTTTTTTAAAATAAATCTTTTATTGGGATTATTTAATTCACTAGGAATTAAAGAATAAATATCTTTTACTAATAAAGTTTTTTCTTTTGTATATTTAGAAATATCAAGTTTATATAATTTATCAATTGATTCATGTAAATAATAAACATCTTGTAAATTAGAAGTTTCTATAAACTTAGCTACCACTTCTGGAAATCCGCCAACAATGGTATATAGGTTAAATAAGTTAATCATTTGCTTATTCACTATGTCATCAATTGGAATTAAATCTCTAAATTGTTTTTCTAAATAATTAATAGTATCATTTGAAACCCCATTTGCAATGCAAAATTCTTCAAAATCTAGTGGATACATTTCTAATATATCTAGATAACCAACTGGTAAAGAATCAATATTTTTATAACTAATTCCAAGTAGTGATCCACTAAAAATATATCTATATGAACCGTCTTCAACTAGAAATTTTACTTTTGTAACAACATCGCTTACAGCTTGCACTTCATCTATGAAGATAATAGTTTCTCCTTTTATTAAAGGACTTGTAGCAAGTGCACTAATTTTAATCAATAATTCTTTAGCATTACTAATAGTTTCAAATGCTTGCTTAGCTAAATCATTTTCATATAAATTAAATTCAATATACGACTGAGCATTATTTTTTAAAAACTCTCTAATAAGATAAGTTTTACCAATTTGTCTTGCTCCATCAATCAATAAAGCATTTTTATTAGTAGAATCAAACCATTTTTTTATGTCTTTATAAGCTTTTCTGAATAACATGTTATCACCTCTTGCATTTTTACAACTATATTATATCACATAAATTGCATTTTTACATCTAAAATAAATATAGTTTTATTCATTTTCCAACCTTATTAAAACACACATTTTTTTAAAATATACGTTTTATATTTTATCACCAACTTTATTATTATATGAGTTGGTAATAAAAGTTGGTATTAATTGAATCGATAAATAATTTTATTTATCTTATTTTTCTATAATACTTTTTTAAACGTTTAAAAAACTTTAAAGCACTAAATCAAATTCACTTTTCATAAATTCCAGCTTTTAGTAGTGCAGAGGTTTATACATAAGACTATATTAGTTCTATCTCTCCACTCTCTATATCTATATCCATTTGGACATACTATATAAGCTAAATATTTATATTTATATTTATGCACTAAACTACCTATTTTTATATTATTTTCATCTAAATTAAGGTCATCAACTCCGTAGTAAACACATGTGGCATTACGACAAAAAGTGCTTTTTTAATGTTTTACAAATCAGAAAGTGAGCTTTTCTTAATTTACAAAACAAAAAGTGTTAAATGTATCTTTTTGACGTAATGACCTTATTTTACATATAAAACAAAAATATCATTATATTATAAACAAAATGCCATATAATAAGGTAAATATGTTATATTATCTTCTACTTTAATATCTCCATCATGTAATACATATAATGTTCCTATTTTTTTGTTAAATGTGTTTTTAAATTTTGTTAATGAAGAGATAGTATAGTTATTAGTAGATTTAACTTCAACTGGACATACTTTATTATTATGTCTAATTAAAAAGTCAATTTCCATTACTGTAGTTTTTAATTCTTTATCAGTTTTTTTATAATAGTAAATATTATGTCCATTTGCTTTTAATAATTGTGACACAACATTCTCTATAATCATGCCCTCATTTATATGAAGTTTATCAAACAATATTGCTTCGTATAATTCGTTTTCAAGATAATCTTTATTTTTATAAGCAAGTGATACAAGTAATCCAGTATCTCCCATATAGCATTTAAAAGAAGGATCATTAGTTGATAAGTTAAATGCAACACTAGGATCACTAACGTTTTCCGCAATATTAACAATCATTGCTTCATTTAACCATCTAACGGGGCCTTTGTATTCTCTACGTCTGGCACCATTAATGTGAGATAAAACAAATTGTTTATCATGTTTAGAAAGTTCTGATGGAATATGTAGGAAGATATTTTTCACATACGTAGGGTTTTCTTCATCTTGTGTTTCAATATCATTTTCATATAGATTTAAAATATTTTGTTTAACAAAGTCTACTTTACCAAAATCTTTTGAAGTCGCATATTCAACTACTGCTTGTGGCATTCCTCCGACAAGAAGATATTCTCGAAAACTTTTCATTATATCTTTATTAATTTTTCCAAGGGGTTTCAATCTATTGTAGTGCTCTTTTATTACATCAATTGTAATATCATCATTCATAGCCCACATAAATTCTTCAAAATCCATTGGTAATACTTCTATTGTATATTCTTCTGATGGTATTAGTATATCTTTACTCTTTTTAGTTATAGAAGCAAGTGAACCTGTTTCCACAAAATCATATCTTTTATCTTCAAGTAATGTTTTCAATGCTTGTCTAGCTTCAGGAAATAACTGTATTTCATCTAAAATAATTAATGATTCTCTTACGTATAATCTAGTTTTATAAAAAATTTGTAACTTATTAAAAAGGTAATCTAAATCTTCTAAAGAATTAACAAATAATTCTTTAATTTCATTAGGCGCTTTATCAAATCTAATTTCAATAAATGACTTATATTCTTCCTTACCTAACTTTAAAGCAAGAGTCGATTTTCCAACACGTCTAGCTCCTTTTAAAAACAAAGCATAATTAGGAGCATATTCATTTTTCCATTTAAGCATTTTATCATAAACTTTTCTTTTGAATTCCATAACATATTACCTTTCTTCACAATTGCGAGTTTAATTCAACTATATTATATCACAATTGCGATAACATTTCAACTATATTATATCACAATTACGAAGAAACTATACATAAAAAAAATAAAGGACTAGATTAAAATCTAGTCATACTTAGTGTGTGTAAGATGAAAGGTTCTTAATGTAACTTTTAGTAATAATAAATCACTTACCATACTATATGATTTACATTTATTTAGTCTATTTTTAAATACCTAAAATACTAAAACATTTATATGTTTTAATGGCATATTCTACCCATTCATTTATTTCTAAAATAGCTATTTGAATGCATTCTGAATAATTAGAAAGATTTTCTTTAATTCTAGCCCATCCTTTTTCATCAATAATTGTACTTCCATAATAATCATAATTAGGAATATTATCTTTAAAGATTTTCCATAGTTCTATCTCGTCCATAATCAAATCATCTATATACAAAGATAATTCATTCCAATACTCCATTTTTGGTTTTCCAAATGCAAATTCATGATAGAATGAGCCTTCTCTTTCATGATTCAAAATAAAATATTTATACTTAAAATCTTCAAAATTAAATTTTGATTTAAAATCATTAAAACATTCAGGACAAATCCAATAATAAAAATCTTTTGTGCAGAATGCTAAATCTATATTTTCAATCTTTTCAAAACAAAACTCGCAGTGCTCATGAAATCTACCTTTTTTCTTGAATTTATTTTTATATTCTAAAATATTTACTTTAATAAACTTTTTATTTGATAAATATTCTTCTTGTCCAAGTAATCTCCAACTCATATATAAAATATCCTTTATCATAACTTTTAATTTATCCTACAATATTATTATACATCAAAAGCAAAATAATTTCCACCATTATCTCTTACTGGTTCGAGTCCATGGCAAGTCTCACCTATTGTTTAAATCTAAATGTTTCATATTTATATAAAAAAAGAAGGTATTCTAACCTATATTGCCTAAAATACCCTATAGAAATCAAAAAATAGATCCTCTTTTCAGAAGACCTATAGATTTCAAAAAATGTGTCATTACTACGAAATTTTTCATATTTGAATTTTACGCTACAAAATGTTTCACGATGCAACTTTTTGTAGTAATATAAAAATCACTAACACTACAAAATGTTTCATTAACTAATCGATAAATTGGAATTTAATAAGTTATCTTTTCGTTAATAAGCTTTTTTATTTCAAATAAGTTGGTATCTAAAAAGTTGTCGGAAATTGTAATGTATTCATACCCCATCTTTTTGTTTGCACGCATAAGCAGTTGTTTGAGAAACTTTTGCTTTTTCAGAAATTGTTCTTCATTATGAAGCTTGATGCACAAAAACATACCTTT
The DNA here is from genome assembly GCA_964541525.1 of uncultured Staphylococcaceae bacterium. Taxonomy (GTDB): domain Bacteria; phylum Bacillota_I; class Bacilli_A; order ML615J-28; family CAG-313; genus UBA1737. Next base: position 24,689 of record CAZIQF010000027.1, read on the forward strand.
GATATATACGCTTTTAATCTCTGTATATCGTACTTCTCCACCACAAGCAAACGAAGATTTATCCAACAAGTAATCGTCGCCAATCTCTATCATCTTGTTTCTATACAACAGGACACTACGAAGAATGACTAAAATACCAAAGCCCAAAAACACAAAAGCAAAGACCATAAATCCCTTTATCAGATAATATGCAATATCATTATTAAAAAGAGAAACATCTACGTATTGGCGAAAGTTGCAAAAAGCAAAAAAGAAACATATCGCTAATAGGACGATGCCCGAAAGAATAATAGCAATAGATTTTCTTACATTACACTTTATGTTTTTCATTACTTGTCACTCCTTTTTATAGCTCTACAAATTCTTATTTATCTAATAGTTATTATACCATAATTCCAAATATATTTCCACCATTATCTATTAATGGTTCGAGTCCCATCGGAACTAAAGGTTCGACACCCGTAAGTTAATGGTTCGAGTCCGTGGTCAGTCTTACCTAGTCTTTAAATCTAAATGTTTCATAAAAGCATAAAAAAATAAGGTATTCTAACCATCATTGACTAAAATACCCTATAAAATAAAAAATAGATCCTCTTTTCAGAAGACCTATAGATTTCAAAAAATGTGTCATTATGACAAAAAGTTTTTTTCTTTAATTTACAAAACAAAAAGTGTCAAATGTTTCTTTTTGTCGTAATAACCTAATTTCATTTAATCATCAAAAATTTACCCATCATACTTTATTCTAAAATAATCAAGGTAAACTTTAAATTGATCTTGTGCCGCAAGACATGTATCAATTAAGTATCCTTTTTCTTGTTTCCATTCTTTTAGTCCTCTATAGTAGAACATCTTTAACTTTTCATCTATTATAAAAGGAACTATGTTATATTTAAGGCATTCTTTAAACATTAAAAGTCTACCTACCCTACCATTACCATCTTGAAAAGGATGGATGTATTCAAATCTATAATGAAACTCAATTATATCATTTAAAGTTTTATTTTTAATATTGTTATACCATTCAATTAAAGATTTAACTTCATCTTCAACTTTTTCAGGACTTGTAGTAATTCTTCCACCAACCTCATTAGGAAGTTTTTTATAGTCACCTACTATAAACCAATTTTTTCTACTATCTGTTGTACCATTTTTTAATATGAAGTGAAGTTGT
>CAZIQF010000028.1:0-21876 GCA_964541525.1 uncultured Staphylococcaceae bacterium
TCTTTTAAGATAGGTTCTTATTTTATCTCAAAATCTCAAAAGATTTTACAGAACCTAAAATGCTTCTTTTTATTTTTTAAATAAATATATTCCTGGCTTAGTTAATGTTACCATCTCAACTACTTGATTTACTTCACATCTGCCATCAAAGATTAAATAAGTGTTTGGTGCGAAATACTTGACTTCTTCTTGATAATCATTTTTAACAATTAAAACGTAACTATCACCATTATAATATCTCAATTGTAATGAACCTTTTTCACTATCTAAAAAGACAGTCTTTTTAATTTCTTCAGCCGTTTGTAATCTGAAGAAAGGATACTTGGTTCTTAATTTAATTAAATTTCTTAACGCATCAACTGACTCTTGATATATTTCAATATTTTGATAATTGATACCATTTATTTCATCACCTAAATTATATGAATTGTGATGGCCTTGTTTAGATCTTCCAATTTCTTGAGCTAAATGAATAAAGGGAATCCCTTGAGCCAAAATAACACAACCCAATCCTAGAATCATCCGATCTATAATTTCTGCTTTTGATGCGTTAGGTATAAGTTTTACAATTGCATCATAAAAAGTATGATTATCATGACATTCAATATAGTTAATTGAACTTCTTGGACTTGATCCACGTTCTTCTTTCACACAAAAACCAGTAAAAGCACTATATAAAAGTTCATGTTTATATGTTCCACCTAAACAGAAACCTTTTTCACTACAATCAAAATTGCATTTCATTACATTTCTAAACGAATCATTAAAGAAAGCATAATTCGGCAATTCCCAGAAATTTTCACTCAGTCCACCTAATTCTTTCGGTAAAGCCATTGGCATATTCCAACCTTCACCATAGATTAAGTTTTTCGCATTCTTTTTCCTTAACTCTAAATCTACTAAATTTAAGGTATCAACATCAATCAAATTCATTAAATCAAACCTAAACCCATCTATTTTAAACGTTTCTTGATAATAGTTCATACAATCTACGATAAAACGACGAACCATCTTTTTGGTTGTATTAAGATCATTACCACAACCTGATGCTGAAGTCATAAATCCATCTTGATCAAAATGATATGCGTATCCTGGCACTAAAATATCAAATGGAAATTTCTTAACATCATAAACATGGTTGAAAACAACATCCATTGTGATCCCTAAATTTAATTTATGAATTTGATCAACTAGTAATCTAAGTTCATTAATTCCACCATAAGGATTATTGGAATCTTTTGTTAAATAATTAGAAATACTAAAATAAGCAACCGGATTATAGCCCCAGTTATAATCATTTTTCATTATTTCATTAACGCCACCAAAACCAAAGATTGGCATTAATTGGATATAATTAACTCCTAACGTCTTTAAATATCCCAAACCATAATCTTGATCTATAGATGCTACTGCATCGGCAAAGGTTCCACCATCTTTTTTACTGGTTAAATCACGAATACTAATTTCATCAATAATTGGATCTGAAGCAGCTACATAATCATACTTCATCTCAACGAAATGCTTCGGATCGACAACAATATTATATTCAAAATTAGGACTAGTACTTATTGCATAAGGGTCTAACGTCTTTACAAACCTATCATTAATTCTTACTAAATAATAATATTTAGAAAGATGAACATCAAGGCTAATTGTTTTTTCCCAAACACCCTTAGTTGTATATTCTAGTGGATATTGTTCATTATTTAAAACTAAGATAATATCTTTTGCTACCGGAGACCAAACTCTAAAAGTAGATTGTTCCTTTTGATATAACACACCTAATTTCGCATCAGTATAATTTTCAACATCAAAACGTTTTGTTTTAGTAATTTTCCCTAAAAACAATTGATATTTTAAACATATATCATGTTTATTATTGACAATAACAAAATAATCAAGATGTAATTGAATCACCCCTAGGAATGATGTATATAAATGACGTTCATGGGCATACACTTCTTCTTTGAAAATCGAAAGCTTACTTTCTTCAAACTGATTTTTCAAAATAATTGAAGTAAAACTAACATCTTTTGGTATAATTAATTTAATAAAATGATAATCTTCTAAATAAGCACCATAAATACTCATGATAAAATCTCCTCGTCATCTTCAATCGTTTTACGATTAGATGAAATAATAATTAAAATAGTTCCAATAACACTACAAATTGTTGCAAAAACAGCTGCAATCAACGCATTTTTAGTTGAATAGTTTTTATAACTAGATTCATTTCCTTCTTCATCATCTTCAGCCGGATTTTCCGTAGGTGGAGTAATTGGATACACGACGTTAGGAATAATAAAACTATTAAAATAATTTTTTCCTAATGCATCATAATCAAAAACTAACTTAATAATCTCTAATGAATCTTCATTAAATAAAAACTTCATTTCATAATTCCAATCACCTACTAATGATTCATCAACATCGGGTGTAAGTTCATCATCAACAGGTGAACTAACAACTTTAAAACTAACATTATATGGATTTTCATCAATCGTAAAATCCCAATTCATATTATATATTTCAATATAATCATCTTCTTTTGGTGAATAAACCTTGATACTTAGATTTTCCATCTTTTTATTAGATGTCCACTTCAACATTAATTCTCTTTTGCTGCTAAGCGATCCAAGTGGATAATAATTAAATTTAGTAAGGGTACTATCATCTAATTCTTCAGCTTTAACATTAAGATTAGGAATCAAAAATAAACACAAAATCATAAATAATGCAATTATCTTTTTCATTAGTTATCTTTCTCCTGATAATCTTTCAATTTAGCATTTAAATCTTTATTTTCGATTGTCCTCCGAATAATTACAATTCCTAGTAAGATACACAAACCAACAAGATTAATAATTAATGAGAAAAACCAAAAGCTAATATCTCGTGTGAAAATGTTAGTAAAGAAACCAACAAAATAAATTGAAGCTGCAATTATTAGATAGATTAATAAACTTTGAATAATAAAATTTAGTTTATTAAAAGCTAATATGACATTTAATATCATAGAAATAACCAACGCGATTATACACATATACCAGATATAATTCATCGGTAACATAAATTGACCGAAAATGAAACTAGTAATAATCGTATAAGAAACAACATATACAGCAAACATTGATAGGAAAAATGCAATGTAACGAGTAATAATTGCATATAACATCTTATAGTTAATTTTTTTCATTTTGCATCTCCTCCTTTTTTTAATAATTTAGTTTTAAAATCAGCAGCATAAGCCCGAGTAATTATTTGTTTTTCTTTATTAATTAGAAAAGCTAAAATTCGACCATTAACCAGTGTAGATACTTTTTCAATTTTATCAATATTTAAAACAACCGTTCTAGAAATTTGAATAAACGACGTATGTTTAAATTTATCATTAATATCTTGAATCTTGTAATTAACTTCATATACCGCATCTGATGTATAAGCAAACACATGGTTATCTACTGCTTCAAAGTAAAAAATATCATTTAAAGCAATAATATATTTACTACCACTTAATTTTCCGACAATACTTAAATCATAGTTTTCAATATATTTAGCAATTTCTAGAATTGAGTCATTAATTTTAGCACACTCAATCGTGACAACATCTTCTTCTAGATTTTTTGTTTCAATTATTTTTACTTTCATTGAATCTTTCCTTTCATAAATCGATTACGATATGTACACCTTTTGCATAATTCAAAGTACGGTTTTTGCTGTTTCCAACCTTCTAATACACAATTATACTGCTCGCCTTCTAATATATTTAAAAATGAATTCTCATAAATATTACCAATTTTAGTGTGAGCTAGATAATCTAAACAACAAATTACAACATCGCCATTAGTAAGAATACCCAATTGTTTTTTCCCACCAAGACAAGTTGTCTGATTATTATTTAGTTCATCATTTAATGAAGGCCATCTAAATTCATCATTAACAGAAATATTAACATTAGGATATTTTAATAAATTATGATCATGAATAAAATTATTTAGTTTTTGATTTAATTCTTGATTAACTGTCTGATTATTCCAAATTCTTAAATGTACATTTAAATTATCTTTTTTATGCTTTAATAGTAACAAAATATTATTCAAATAATTATTAATAAATTCATCACTTTCATTAACTAAACTTTGCATACTAAAATTAATAATGTAAAGATTACTATTGATAATTTCATTTAAATATTGATTTAATAAATGTCCATTTGTCGTTAATGATACTTTCAGTTCATTACTCGCATATTCAATCATAGTAAAAACCTGAGGATGAAGTAGTGGTTCACCAAGAATATGTAAATAAATACCATCAGTATAATCTTTGATTTGATCAATTATCAATTTAAAATCATCGATTGAAATCATATCTCTTTGTTTCATCTGACTAGATGGGCAGAATGAACATTTTAAATTACATGCTTTAGTAATTTCAATATAAATATTTTTAAATTTCTTCATAATAATATATTATACCACAAAAAAAGCATTTAACATAATATTATGATAAATGCTTTTTATTTTTTATTCAGCGATGATTGCAGTAATTGGAATAATAAAGAAAACAACCCAAAGTTTTAACCACCAACCTGTATAAATACTTAAACCAACATATGCAATAATACTTGCAATAACTGCAATTGAAACCCATTTTGCTTTCCCTTCTTGAACATAAATATTTAAGAAAATTTCAATTACAGGAATGCATAAAAACACTGCCCAACCTGGATGCCACGCGTCAAAGAATAAACCTAATATCAAAAATGCAACTACTGCAAGAAGCGGGGTAACAGCTGAAATCTTTTTTGCAACTTTACCCTTTCCTTTTCGGTTTACCTTAATTTCTACTCCATCTTGATCAAAATACTCATTACTCATTATTTCTTCCTCCTTATCTTATTTCTGTATAATTAATATTGCCACTAATGCTTGATCCTTTTTTATTTAGAATCTTACCACTTACTTCAATATCACCACTAATGGTATCGAAAATGGCATTTTCAATATCTAAATAACTTACATCAGCATCACCACTAACTGTCGATATCCTTAAATTCTTTGCTTTGATTCGTGAAATATCATAATCACCACTAACTGTTGATAATCTTACTTCCTCAGCAGTAATTCGTTCAATTTCATAATCTCCTGATACATTTTTAATTTCATATTTTTCTGCATTAATTGAACAAATTTCAACATCACATGCAACAGTATTAATTGAAAATAAATCAAATTTTACATTAGGACCAACTTCAATAAAAATTCGTCCTCGTGCTTTTCGAAAAAAGCTTTTACCGAACTTATCACTAATTGTAATTTTTTTATCGTTATTACTTATGTTAATTTTATCAGTTAAGTCTTCATCAATATTAATAACGATTCCTAATTTATCGGTTTCTTTAATAATAACTTGTTCCACTATTGCGGTATCAACTTTCAAACTATACGTATCAGTATATGTAGTTTCATCACTATTTGTTGCATATTTTCGTGCAACACTTTCAACACTCCCCATCATTTTGATCGCTTCTTCTTCAGTCATATCTGCTGATGCAGCAAGTTCAAATCGTTTACGATATTTTTCAACAATTTCTTGATAATTATCAATATTATAAGCAATTAATACTTGTTCTAAATTAGTTAAATATTCATTTTTTGTCATTTTATTCCTCCCTTAAAAGCTCTTCTGCTTCTTCAAAGTCAATTTCACCATTCTTTAAAGCCCGATACACTTCTTCTTTACTCATTTTGTCACTTTCTAAAATATTTATTTTTTCAAAGCCTAAAGCATTGATGATTTCATCTAAATTCTTTTTTACCGTTGGATAAGAAATATTTAATTCCTTTTCAATTAATTTAATATTACCACTATTCTTTATAAATACTAATGCAAATTCTTGTTGAGAAGGAGTTAAATAGTCAAATCTAGATAAACTAAATTCACCATGAATACTTGTATTACATTCGTTACATTTTAAAACACTAACGGTTAAATTATTATTACATACTGGACATGTTCCAATTATTTTCTTATTCATTTTTGCACCTCCGCTAATAATATAATATATTTTATTAATTTTGTCAAGATATATGATTAAAAATATTAATTATTGTATTAATATTTTTGATTTTTGTATTAAATATATTAATTCATGTTTTAATAAAAATAAAAAATAAGAACCAAAAGTTCTTATTTTATTATTATTCATATTTACCATACAATTTGATATTGTGGTCTGGCATTGGCATATCGATATATTCTTCTGTTAAGTCACTATCAATAAACCATCCAACAAAAGTTTTTCCTTCTTTCACTGGTGCTTCTGGCAAAACAATTTTACTGCCTTTTTTTAAATATAATGGAACTAGTTCTTCATCTCCAATAATAAATCTAACTCTTAATTTTCTAAAAATGCCATATTTAACAATGATAAAAATCCATGGTGAAACAAGAATAATCACTAGAATAATCATCGCAATATACCAACCTAATTGGTAAACTGGTTCTTGTGGGACAGATTCTAAAAATTTAAACATATGAACCTCCTCATTCAATATCTAGTACATATTCTTTAAAGCCCGGAAGGCTTTCACACCAACTACAAAAAACGTGCCATTCTTTCAATTTGTGTCCTTTTCGTTGATGATACATCGTTTTAAGTTGTTGAAAATTAGTTGTCATTGTTGCACCTAGGCAAAATCCACATGGAAGAGTTGCTACCAAAGCACGCCATTGAGTCTTCTTATTTTCATCAGAATCATCCATCGCATTATATTCAGCAATCATTTGTTCAAGGATTTCTAATACCTTAGGGTTAGTGTCTTCAACACATTGACTTTTAACATTAAATTTAAGCAAACAGTGCATTGTCGATTGACTTGATACAAAATCAAACCAATGATATCTTTGAGCTTGCTTCCACCAATATAATGGAGCAGTTACATCCATTTGGACTAAAATACCTTTTAGGAAATTATCATGACCAGCACCAGCCCTACTAGTTCCTAGTTTTTTAGCCCGTGCTTGATCTTTTTCGGTAACAGCTTGTACATTGATGATGGTTCTCATTGGATTTCCAGAAGCTTTAATAGCACGATCCAAACCATAAATTTGGGTATTTTCAATTTTAAATTCCATTTAAGACCTCTTTCTAAGTTTATAACACTCTAATAAATTTTCAAGCATCGATATTCTTGTAAGTAAACCAACACCACCAGGAACTGGTGTTTGCATTGTTACATTCAATCCTGGTGCACAATCACCATACAATTTTTTGTCAACGCGGTTAATCCCAACGTCAACAACAATCGCTGTTGGTTTTAATTCTTGTTCACTAATAAACCATTTTTTCCCTACAGCACAGACAACAATATCAGCATTTTTTAAATAATTTTCTAAATCTAATTTGCTAGTTTTTGAATGTAGTATTGTTACATTCGCATCTAAATCTAGTAATAATTTAGCAACTGGCCTACCAACAATATTGCTTCGACCGATTACTACCGCATTTTTTCCTCTAAAATCAACTTGTTCGTGTTTTAAATAATCAATAATGCCTTTCGGCGTACATGGAATTAACTTAGACATCGGATGAAATCCATCAACATCTTTCGAAGGAATAATTACTTCTTTAATTAATTGTTCACTAATATGTTTAGGTAGCGGCATTTGAACTAAGATACCATCAACATCATCATCTTGATTGTACTTATCAATCAAATCAACTAAAGCTGCTTCACTAGTATCAATTGGTAATAAATCATGAGTATATCTAGCTTCAATTTCAGTTAAATCTTTAATTTTTCCTCTAACATAGGCATTAGATGCTTCATCATTATTGACTTGTATAATCACTAAATGCGGAATTTTATCACATTTATTTATTTCTTGTTTTAAGTATTCTTTACGAAATTTTACATATTCTTTAATTTCCATATATAACCTACTTTATTTATATTCTTCTAATACTTGTTTTAATAATATCGGGTCATCAGTCATTATTGCATCACAACCATTTTCAATTAATAAACGCATTGTTTCGGCATCATTAATTGTCCAATATTGTACTGCAATATTTCTTCGATGAGCACGATTAATATAATGTTTTTTAGTTAAATTAATTCCAGAATCTTCAGTTGGCAGTTGTAGGCAAGCAAAGCTTTGCATATCAAATAAATTTAATCGAAGAAGTTCTGTTACAATAAATGCCGTTGCAGCTTTTGGTGAAGCTCCTCTTAATAAATTAGGATATTGAACTTTAATATGTGATTCAATTTCATCATTAAATGTACCGATAACAATTCGGTTTTGATATTTTGGATATTTATTAACTAATAGCTCATTAAGAATTTCACATGCTTTGTAGCCTAATTCACCACCATTTTTAATTTCAACAATAAATAATAATTCTGGATGTTCTTCATAGAATGCACCAAAAAATTCATCAATCGTCACAATATTCAATTCATTTTCAGTAATTGTTTGAACGCGATTATCGCTATTTTCAACCAAATTCCGATACGGATATTCACCATTGATGTTAAAGTTATAACCATAATTGAAATAACGTAATTCTTCTAGCGTATGATCAGTAATCTTATATGCATCACTACTGCCAGTGATTACTTCTACATCAGATGTACGATTGATTTCTTCATCATGGCTTAAAACTAGATAATGATCTTTCGTTAAATAAAGATCAGTTTCAAGAATATCAACTTTTAATTCATTAACACAAGCTTTGTATGCTTTTAAGGTATTTTCGGGGTTTAAATCCTTACCCCCACGATGAGCACATACCATCGGCAATCCATCAGTGATAAATGGATTATCAGCTACAACCTTTGCAGGTGGCATAATGTTGCAGGTAACAAAAAAGATGATGATACCGAGTACAATTGTAATTAAAATTTTATATTTTTTCTTCATATTTTTGTTTACTCCATATTGTATTAATTAAAACTAATATAAATCAAGCAAGCATCAAACTTGCTCGATTAATACTTGATTATTTTATTCTAGACTTAAGCTTAAAAAAGCCTTTTCAAATAGATGATGTTTCAAATCATCTTTTTTAATTAAATAGCAAATTTCTTCATCAACTCCTTTAAATAAGTCAATTAAAGGATAATCTTGAGGATTAAATTTTAATAAGACAATCATATCATTACTAACTTTAAAATGATTAAATTTAGGCATAGTTCCAAGTAACTCAATCTTACCATCACCTTCACTAAAAGTAATTTGATATTCTTGTTCAAAATGAGCATCTAACAATTCAGGATAATTAAAATCAACTCGTTCTAGACTTTCTAAATCATTAGTATATCGAACAATTCCACGATATGGTTTAGACTTACTTGCAAAAAAGAAATATAGGATTCCTGTTTGAGGTAATTCCAAACTATTAACATCAGCCAAATTGATTTGTCCTAAGAAAACTTCATCATTATAAAAAACCGCTTCTTCATTCCAACTACTAGGAACATCAGGACAACCCAAAATATGACTTGAGCCAACTTTTGTTTCTTCATCTACTGGTAATAAAGTTAAATCTAATTTCATAATTCACCTCAATGTTTTAGTTTATTATATCATTTTATTGGATTTTATTCAAGTAGAATAGAAATAAATAAACTATTTTTTAAAGTCAATAAAACATTTTTTTAGTATTATTTTAATAAGATTTAATATGAACAACAATTCTTCAGACAAAACAAAAAGCATTATATCAATCATAAATAGCCTATCCCCATTTGAATTTACCTTTTTAGCTTCAGTAGTTGGATATGTACTAGCATTTAATTTAACACCAAATGAACAGAATGCCTTAGGTAACTGGTTTGAACTTGTCGGTCAAACCCTCCTTACCTTTTCTGCTCAGGGTACTGTATCGCTAACAACTGACGAATATAATGAATTAATGAATATTATTAATGAATCAAAGCAAAAGATTAATAACTAAAATCCACATTTTAAAAATGCTTAAAATGTGGATATGATACTTTTTTATTAATATTTTCTTTATAATATTGTTTAATCTTACAATCTTTAAGCTTTAAGCAATCTTTAATCGCTTCATCAAACTTACTTGAATCTTGTTTTAAAACTTGGCATAGTTGTTTCAACATAATATATCTTGATATTTCATATCGATTAAAGCCTTTTTGCTTTAATAATAGTTGATATGCATAATCTAGATCAAAACCCGATTCATTATTTAACGCAAAATAAGCATATAAGTAGCTAACGTTGTTTCCTGAATCAAGTCCTTTAATCTTTACTGCATCCAAAATTAGTTGTTTAGCCTTATTGACATCTTTATCTACACCTAATCCATTTAGATAAGCATGGGCTAAATAGCCAAATGTACATACACAATCAATTTCAGCTTTTTCTATGTTAAGTTGATGGGCTTGATGATAATATTTAATCATTTGTTCATAATCTTGTTTTAATTCGTACACGCGTCCTAATGCTGTAACAAAACAAGAAACATCTGGAGCTTTTTTCATTGCTTGGCAAAAATATTGATAAGCTTTATCTAAATTTGGCTTAACTTTACTATTACCATATAAGTAAATACATCCAAAATCATAACAAGTCCATGGTGATAGATCTTCAATTGATAGCTTTAAGTATTTAGATAAAGCCTTATCGATATTTCGAGGATGACTAGTAATACTATTAACAATTGTTAAATAATCTAAATGTGTAATATAATCATCTTGATAAGCAATCGTATAATAATATTCTTGAAGATCATAACTAAAATTAAGTTTAGATGCAAGTTCAGCTAAAAAATAAGCCATTCGACCATTTGTAATACTTTGGCCATAAAAAGATATAATCTCATCATAAGCTTCCTTATATAAGCCTAATTTGTTATAAACAATACAAAGTGATAATAATACCGTTTCATTATGATGATTTTGATAAGTTTCTTCAATAATCGTTTTAGCCATTTCACAATCTGCTAATGTTGCGTTATCTTGGTTAAAAAGCAATTTCGCAAGGAAGTACTTTATTTCTGATGAATCATTTGTTTTTAAATATTCATAACAGACCTTAATCGCATCTTGTTCGCGATCTAATCGGCATAACAAATTGATTTTTTTCATTGTCTTTTCTTCTTTGTTATCAGCATTAATACTATCGTCAATTAATTTAAGTGCATCTTCACTACGATCTAATTCTAGTAAAACATCAATTCGAATATCTTGAACGAATTCATTCGTTGCATAATTTTCATAAATATCAAGATAATCAAGTGCATCTAATAGAAGTTTTTTTCCTACTTCTTCATCACCTTTATGAATTAAATCATAACCTTTTTCCGATGCAAGACGAGCCTTAGAAAAATAAATCACTGGTTCATTCGGCATTTTATTAATCATTTCAGTTATTACTTCTTCTACCTCATCAAAACGTTTTAAAAGAATTAAAATATCCGTTTTAAGCCAATAATAATCACTATCTGGTTCATCTGTCATCAGTTCTAACCCTTGATTAATATATTTAAGAGCAGTTTCTAAATCTTCAGTTTGATCACTATGATAGTATGCCCGTGCTAAAGCAAAGTAAGGAAGTAATAAAAATTTGGGATCAGTATTCATCTTTTTTATTTCAGTTATTGCTTTGGGAGCAATTCTAATAACATTATCATACTCATTGAATTCATCATAAATTGCAGTAAGAATATGAAGAGTGTTAACCAAATAATTATGGTTAACTGTTGCAAGTAATTCGAAGTCTGCTAATGTTTGTTCAAAATTATTTTTTAGATGGATAAAATCAATTAAAGCTCTGAAATATAAAGCCTCATAGTCTTTTTTATTAGCTAAGTACAAATCATTAAACGCATTATACGCTTCTTCATGTTTACCATTTTCCATTAGACTTATTGCTTCAGTTTTTGTCATGTTTTAGTTAACCTCTTCCTTTATCAATTTTTTCAATATACCGATTTTGATCTGCTTTCTTTAAGTCTTCACGTTTATCATAAAGTTTCTTCCCTTTAGCAAGACCAATTATTACTTTCGCAAGACCGTTTTGAATAATTACTTTTAACGGAATTATCGTGTAACCTTCTTTAGCTTTTTTGCTTTCTAATTTAATGATTTCACTTTTATTAAGCAATAATTTCTTCCTTCGATCGGGATCATGATTAAAGATATTTCCCATTTCATATTTAGAAATATGTAATCCTTTTAAGAACATCTCGCCATTAATAATCTCACAATAGCAATCTTGAAGGGTAGCCTTGTTATTTCGAAGCGACTTGATTTCGGTTCCAACAAGAACAATTCCAGCAAAATATTCATCAGTGATAAAATAATCATGATATGCTCGCTTATTTTGACAAACAATCCTATAATTTTCTGCTTTTGCCATTAGATTACTCCTTTCCTAATACTCTAAATGTAATTTCTCTTTCACTTTTTTTACTTGACATTAATCTTAAACTAACTCTATCCCCTAAAGCATATGTCTTTTTAAATCTTGTTCCAACGACTAAATTCTTCGTATCATCATATACATAGTAATCATCATACATTTCTTTAAACAATACAATTCCTTCAATCGTATTATCTAATGTCACATACATACCAAAATTCATAATTTGAGAAATGGTTCCAACAAACTTTTCACCAATAAATTGTTCCATATACTCACATTTCTTATAAACTTCAACATCTCGTTCGAGTTTTTCTGCGACACGCTCAGATTTACTAGCAGAACTACCTACTAGATTAACAATATGATTATAATAACCAACCGGATCGCTTTTAGTTGTACATGATGAAAACAATAAAAACTCTTTAATTAATCGATGAACAAGTAAGTCCGGATATCTTCTAATCGGTGATGTAAAATGCGTATAACATTTAGAAGCAAGACCAAAGTGACCGATATTAGTTTCTTGATATACAGCCTTAGACATTGTTCTAATTAACATCGTATTAATAATTCCTCTTTTAGTTAATTCACTATCACTTAAATTAGGTTCATTTAAATCATTATCTTGTAAGATTGCCTGTAATACTCTTTGCGTACTTTTTTGATTTTTGATTTTATATTCATAACCAAATCCCGAAACTAGAGTTAGTAATTTAGTAATTTTATCTTGTTTTGGGCTTTCATGAACACGATAGATAAAAGGAACATCTAAATAACTCATAACACTTGCAACCGTTTCATTACAAATCAGCATGAATTCTTCAATTAAACATTCAGCACTTCTTCTAATGCGAAGAACGATATCTTTAACTTTTCCATCTTGATTTAGAATTAGTTTTGCTTCTGGTGATTCAAACTCAAATGCACCCCTCTTAATTCTCGCATGATATAAAATTTTTGATAAAGCATATGCATCATTAATCATTGGCACAATATCTTGATACCTATCAATCGTTTTTTGATTACCATCAATCATTTCATTTACTTCTTCATAAGTCATACGATGTTTACTTTTAATATATCCTTCAAAGATGTTGTGATTAACGACTTCGCCTAAATGATTTATTTCCATTTCACAAGCCATTACTAATCTAATAACATTTTCATTTAATGAACAAATACCATTAGATAGTTTCTTAGGTAGCATTGGAATCACACGATCAGCTAAATAAATACTCGTTCCTCTTTCCAAGGCATCGAGATTTAAGAAAGTATCATCGCGAACATAATGTGCGACATCCGCAATATAGACTCCTAAAAAATAATTACCATTATCCATTTTTTTAACTGATATGGCATCATCTAAATCTTTCGCATCAACTCCATCGATTGTTATAATTAATTTATCTGTTAAATCAACACGAGTGGCTAAATCATTAGAATCAACAAAATCAAGAATTGTTTCAATTTCTTTAAATGTTTCTTCCTTAAATCTTGTTGGTAAGCCACTAGTCAATACTAATGCATCAATATCAATACCAGCAGCATTGTTTTTGCCCAAGACTTCAACGATTTTCGCATCAGCCGTTTGATTAGGAAAATACTTAATGATTTCGACTTTAACCATATCGTTTAGTTTAGCTTTTTTTAAGTAAGCTTTGTCAATAAAAATCATTAATTTTATTTTATTATCAATGCTTCGAAGATAATATTTATGATTTTTAGATTGTAATATTCCATAAAAATATTTATTTCCCCTTTTGATAATTCTTACAACTTCCCCCTCAAGGCGATCAAGATGATCTTTTGAAACCTTAATCATAACTTGATCATAAGTTATAGCATTATTTAATGCTCTTTCACTAACAAAAATGCCACCATCTGGTGTATCAACAAACCCATATCCTTGATCTTTAACATCAAGAATTCCAACCCATAGGTTAAAATATTTTAATGTCGCAAAGCATCCTTTTTTATTATGAGTAATAATGAATTCATCTTCTAATTCGTTTAAAGTTTTCGCAAGTAAAGTAAAATCAGATGGTGATGAAAGATTAAGCATCGCATATATTGTATCAACATCAAGAGGATGGTTAAAAGTAGGACTATTAAATATTTCTAATAATTTTTCTTTCATTTTCGTTCCTCCCATTTATTTTTTTGTTAAAAAAAGGGCTTTAAAAATAAGCCCTTTAAAAATTCTTCTAATTAAAAGCGTGGTAAAACAGATACTAAGATTGCTAATAAGAAGAAAGCAATAGATAACCCAGCAGTAACATTATTAATTACTTTTTCTGCTCCTCTTGCTTTTTGACTAGCAAATAAATCTGATTTTTCGCCAGAAAATGCATTATTTACATCATCTTTGGAATTTTGTAATACGATAATTAAAATTAATGCCATAGATACTATTAAAAGAATCCAATCATACCAAGCTAATGCACCCATAAAGGCCTCCTATTTATTTATATTTTGCTACTATAACAGAACTATTATATCATATTTTTATCTTTTGTGCAAATATATTGATAATTTTTATCCGACCAAAGCATAATCAATTGCTTCTGATGCCGTTTCAATTGGAATAATTTCTAAACTATTACGAACACTTTCAGGTATTTCTTCAATATCCTTAAGATTTGATTTAGGAATTAAAATACGTTTTAAACCAGAACGATGAGCAGCAATAGATTTTTCCTTTAATCCACCAATTGGTAGTACTCTTCCTCTTAGGGTAATTTCGCCAGTCATTCCGATTAAATGGTTAACCGGACGATTAGTAAATGATGAAACAATCGCACAAACCATTGTGACACCAGCTGATGGACCATCTTTTGGCGTTGCACCTTCAGGTACATGTACATGAATATCATTTTCTTCAAATAGTGAATAATCAATATGATATTTACCAGCATTGGCTTTAACATAGCTTAAAGCTGTTTCAGCCGACTCTTTCATTACATCGCCTAGTTTACCTGTAAGTAGCACTTTACCATGGCCTTTATAATGAGCAACTTCAATTTGTAATGTGTCACCACCAAATTCAGTATAAGCTAAACCAGTAACAACACCAACTAAATCTTTACCAACATTCTCATTATTTTCAAATTTTTCTTTACCTAAATACTCTTCAAGATTATCAATTGTAATTTTGACACTTGGTTCATGATCCATTAAAATCTTTTTAACTGATTTTCTTACAATTGTGCCAATTAAACGTTCTAATTCACGAACACCCGCCTCACGAGTATATCTTTGAATAATATGATAAATAGCTTGATCTGTAATTTCAAAATTAGCTGCTTCTAGACCATTTAATTTAAGTTGTTTTTGAATTAAATGGTTTTTAGCAATTGCAAATTTTTCATATTCAGTGTAACTTGACACTTCAACAATTTCCAAACGATCACGAAGTGGTGCAGGAATATTCCCTAAATAATTAGCCGTTGCAATAAAGAAACATTTAGACAAATCATATGGTTCTTCTAGATAGTTATCACTGAAATACTTATTTTGTTCAGCATCTAGTACTTCTAACATTGCAGAAGTTGGATCGCCTTTATAATCACTGCTCATTTTATCAATTTCATCAAGCAAGAAAACCGGATTATTTGTTTTCGCTTTTGCCATTGATTGAAGAATACGACCAGGTAAAGCACCTAAATAGGTTCTTCGATGACCTCTAATTTCAGCTTCATCGCGAACACCACCTAATGATTGTTTGATAAACTTCTTATTAAGAGCTCTCGCAATACTTCTCGCAAGCGAAGTCTTACCTACTCCTGGTGGACCAACTAAACATAAAATTGCTTGGGGATTTTCATTAGTTGCAAGTCTAACTGCAAGATATTCTAAAATTCGTTCTTTTACCTTATCTAATCCATAGTGATCTTCATCTAAAATTTGTTTTGCAGCAGCAATATCTTTCGTATCTTCACTATAAATATTCCATGGAAGACTAAGAACAAAGTCTAAATATGTCTTAATAATTCCTGATTCAGGAGTAGTAGCAGGCATCATTTGATAACGACTAAGTTCATTTAAAGCTTTTTCTTCCATTGATTTAGGCATTTTTGCTGCTTTGATTTTTTCTCTTAATTCATCAATATCTTTTTCTTTTTTGGCTTTATCTCCTAATTCTTCTTGAATCGCACGCATTTTTTCACGTAAATAATATTCTTTTTGAGCTTCACTCATATTCTTACGGATATTATCGTCAATTCGTTGTTCAAGTTCATTGAAATATTTGATTTTTCTTAGATCCATTAACACATAAAGTAAACGATTAGTAGCATCTAATTCAAATAAATATTTCATTCGTTCATCAATATTACTAACAGCAACTGATGCAAGAACATCACTTAATTCATCATATGCTAAATCACGATTCATCGCAATCGTAATCTTTTGATTAATTAATTGCTCTTCTGGAGATAAACCTTTTGTATCAACAACTTCTTTTTTTATTAATGAAAGTGTTGCTAAAGCATTATCAGCTGATGAAATAATTGAAGGAACCGTATCTACAACCGCCATCATTGCAAAATCACTAACATCAAATTCTTTAATATCACAACGCATAACTACTGAAAATTTGATACGATTAATACTACTATTTGAACCACTATTTAAAATAATCTTCGCAATAACAGCTCGTTCATAATATTCACCAATGGTTGGTTGCGTAACATCATTAGTTTTAGGATAAGCAATAATTACATGATTGTGATAATCTTCTGCCAATTTAAGGGCTTTTAAATCTGGAGCTTTGGAAAATTCAGCACGTATTTCAGACGATGGAATAGCAACAAAATTTCTAGCAATAACAACTGGTAATTTAACCGTTGTAGACTCAGTTGATGAAAACGTCATATAAACTCCTCTCTAAAGTTATGCACTTCTTGTTTTTGCATTTTCTAATAATTGAAGTACATCCTCTTTTTTAATTTCAATTTTTTCAATATTTTTATTAGAAGGTACTTCAAACATATAGTCTAACATCATATCTTCTAAAATCTTTTTTAACGCTCTAGCCCCCAAACCTTCATTATATGCAATACTTGCTATTTCGTGAATTGCATCAGGCATAAATTCTAACGCAACTTCATCTAAAGCAAAATAATGTTCATATTGCTTAATTAAGGCTTTTTGAGGCTTAAGCAAAATATTTTCTAATTCGCTAATCGTTAATTTTTTTAGTTTGGCAACGACGGGCAAGCGACCTAATATTTCTGGGATTATACCATAATTTTGTAAAGCTTTTGTTAACAAAATGTTATTTTGTTTATGTTCATGATTAAATCCGACTTTGATTTTCTGATCTAATTTTAATCCATCAAAAGCTCCAGCACAAATAAATAACACATTTGATGTATCAAATTTAATACATTCTTGATATGGATGTTTTCTTCCACCTTGTGGTGGAACATTAACAACCGAACCTTCAATAATTTTTAATAAAGAATTTTGAACTCCTTCACCAGATACATCCCTCGTAATTGATGGACTTTCGGATTTACGAGCTAGTTTATCAAATTCATCGATGAAAACAATCCCTTTTTCCGCTAATTCCAAATCATAGTCAGCATTTTGAATTAGTTTCAACAAGATATTTTCAACATCTTCTCCAACATATCCTGCTTGTGTATAAACCGTTGCATCACATAAAGCAATTGGTAAATTAAGAATTTCTGCCACTGTTTTTGCAAGTAGGGTTTTACCAACACCTGTTGGACCAATCATTAAAATATTTGATTTTTCAATATTACTTTTCGGGTTGGTAATTCTTTTATAATGACGATAAATTGCTACACTCAAAATTTTTTTCGCTTCTTCTTGACCAATTACATGTTTTGATAATTCATCAAAAAGATATCTTGGCGATATTTTTTGATTCGTATCGACCTTAATATAATGATTGACAAAATCTTCAGCTTTTTCCATCCGACTAATTTCGCCATATAATTCAAGGCATTGATGACAAATAACTGCACCAATGCCCTCAATTCCTCGATTTAATTTTGAAAGTTCACATCCGCAAAAAGAACAACGTTTATTTTTAGCCATAATTGATCACACTCCTATATTAGTATGAGCAATTATTTGCTTTTTAAACTTAATTATTTAGTAACAGCGTTATCCTTAATTAATTGAACAGCTTTTAAAGTTTTAATGTGGAATACAATTTGTGATTCACGATATTGTTTCTTAACATCCTTAACTTTAGCTTGATCGCCTTGTGCAAGTTCTAAATATTTAGCTTCTACTTCTTCGTTAGATGCATCAATATTTTCTAATTTGATAATTTCTTCAAATACTAATTCTTGTAAGAATTCTTTTCTTACTTGTTCTTCAGATAATTTTTTGAAATCTTCAATTGTGCCCATTTGATAGTATTGTAGTAATACATCAACTGGTAAATTATATTGTTTAGCTTGTTCTTCTAAACGAGCAAGGTTACGTTCAACAGCTTGATTGATTAAGCTTTGAGGAAATTCAGCATATGAATTCTTTAGAACTGCTTCAATACAATCATTTTCAAATTTAGTTGCAGCTTCATTAGTTTTTTGTTCTTTTAAAGTAGCCTTGATATGTTCTTGATATTCTTCAACTGTATTAACATTTTCAATTGCTAATTCTTTAACAAATTCATCATCTAAAGTAGGTACTACTTTAGTTTTAACTTCATGAACTACGCATTGGAAAACAGCATCTTTAGAAGCAAGATCAGCATGATAATCAGCAGGGAAAGTAACTTTAACTTCAATATGATCATCAGTTTTTGCTCCTACTAATTGGTCTTCAAAACCAGGAACAAATGAATTAGATCCAAGTTCTAATGAATAGTTTTCACCTTTTCCACCTTCAAAAGCAACACCATCAACGAATCCTTCAAAATCGATAACAACAGTATCTCCAAGTGCTGCAGGACCTTCTTTAATAACATTTTCAGCTTTTCCTTTTAAAATATTATTAATATGGTCGTCAACTTCTTTTTTAGTCACACGAACTGATGCTTTTTTTACTTTAACACCTTTATATTCACCAAGGTGAACATTAGGCCATACATCAACTTCAGCAGTGTAATCAAATGATTTACCTTTTTCAATCCCTGATGGGTCAACAAGATCAACTTTTGGATCATCAGTTGGATATACTTCTGCTTCTTTTAGTGCAGCTGCATATGTTAATTGGAATGCATATTCAATACCATCGTTATATAATGATTCCCAACCAAAACGACTAACATAGATATTTTTTGGAAGTTTACCTGGTCTAAAACCATCTACTTTAACATCTTTAACTACTTTATTAAAAGCAGCATCCAATGCTTGATCAAATTGTTCAGCTGTAACAGTAATTGTTAATTTAACTCTGTTTTCACTTAATCTTTCTACTTTTACCATAATTTTTCCTCTTTCATATCTTTAATATTTTATTTCGTTATCTATTATATCACTATTTAGCATAAAAAACCTTTTTTTTACTTGTTTATTTTATTCCATACTTTTCATCAACAATAACTTCAACATATTTTAATGGTGCAGCACCTGCATTAAGAATCGTTGTATGGAAATCTAAAGCATTAAAGTCAGCACCTAGTTTAGATTCTACCTCATCTTTCATATCACAAATTTTTAGATAAGTGAAGAAATACTCTTGATAATTAGTTGGAATCTCAACTAATTGTTGATAAGCTTTTAAGATTTTTTCATTATCAACGTTAAAATAAGTGCTCATAAAATTATACATATCAGTAGTACTCCAACCTTCATAGTGAATCCCTAAATCAACTTTTGAATAGATTGCCGCAGTCAACTTTGATTGAACTTGAAAATAATCAATAATACTTTGATCAACAACACCTTCTAAAAATTGATAAGCATAATTTTCAGCATAAGTAGCCCATCCTTCAACATAACCTGAATTTTTTAAAACTTTTCTAATCGGATTAACATCTAAGTTCTTAAAATAAGCTGTTTGATAAAGATGGCCAGGAAGTCCTTCATGAGCAAGAGTTGTAAATAAATACGTTGTATCTAAAGAACTTGTGAGATTACCATTTTCATCTTTTAAATAAATGTCAGCAGGATTTAGGTAAATGGTTTCTACACTGATGTTATCAATTGCCGAACTCATATAAGCTGCAGGACTAAAATTATTTTGCATTGACTCATCGATGTATTTAACAATAATCTCTGGTCCAACATTTAAACTCGGAAAATCACTCTTAACTAAATTTTTGTATAATTCAAGTTGAGCTTCTGGTGTATTAGTCATTAATTCAAATTCACCATTTTCAATAGCTTCTAGCTGATTCACAGCCGTAGGATTACTTGCAATTCTTGCAGAAATAACTCGTAATTCTTCAATGTATTGAGTAATTTTCGCATTAACATAAGTCATTGCTTCACTAGGATTAATATCATATCCAACGGTATTTTTAAAGATTAATTCATAATATTGTTTACCAATATTTTCACCTTGATCAGTAACATAATGGCTAAGTCCTTGATTATTAGTACCTCTTCCTTTTAAACTAGATAAGTTATCAGCGATATACAAATAGCCACTTCGTACAGCCCCTTTTAATAATTCTTTGTTACGTGTAATATAACTAACCTTTTCAGCATCATTTAAAAAAGAACAATTATTAATCTTACTTTCAATCACATTAAACATAAAAGAACTTTCATTATCAATTCCACTAATAAAAGTCAAACATTGATCAGTAACATTATCAATTACAAAATCAGGCATACCATAACCTTTACTAGCTTTTGTAACTTCAAATTCATAATATGTTTTAAATGTTTCTGGAACTAATTCTAAAAATTTAAAGTAGTTTTCAACATCAGCCTTCGTACGGAAATGATACTCAGTTAATAATAATGGAAGTTGAGCCTGATATCCAAGATAAGTTCCTAAATAATTATTATCTAAATAGCTCATTTCTGAGGTTTTTGCATTAATATAATCAACTAAATTAACAATCAAATTGTATGTCATTTTTTGATCATCATTTAATTTATTGTAATCATAGTTTTTAATTTGACCAAAATATAAATTGATTGCAGCAATGCTAGTAACAGAACTAACAGTTGGAGTAGGCAAACTAGGTTCATAAGCTTCTAATCCATAATTTTCTCGATTTTCAAAATAATAGTTAGCGGTAAGTTCATCACCACCAATAATTGATACAAATAATTCTTTAGTAAAATCATCAAAAGTACTAGGATCCAATTCACGATGAAATATTTCATCAAATAATGAACACCCAGTTAAAACTAACGCAAAGAAACATATAATCGTTATTAATAATGATTTTCTTAATTTGACAAACATACACTTTCTCCTTTTTTGTTAATTATACTATATTTTGCAAATTTATGCAAGATATTAAATCAAAGCAAAAAACCAACTTCTGATTAACTTATGATATATTCAAAAATGTTAACTTATGAATTTTACAAA
>CAZIQF010000029.1:0-21572 GCA_964541525.1 uncultured Staphylococcaceae bacterium
ATTTTGTAAAATTCATAAGTTAACATTTTTGAATATATCATAAGTTAATCAGAAACGTGTAAAAAAATAAGGTATATTATTTGATATAGATAATAAAATATGGTATAATACTATCGAATTAAATAGTGTTTATGAAAAGTAGAAGCCCAACTTCTCACCTGACCAATAATTTTGGTGGGTAAAAGAGTCATTATTCCTTATAGTATGGAACAATCAGAGTGGGCGGTTTACGCTCACTTTTTATTCTTTTCAAAATACAATTTATTTCAAAAATTTTTGGAGGTGGACAATATAAAGCCAACGGATAAAAAAGGTGAAAACCTAATCAATGATGAAATTGAAGCTAGTCAAGTATTAGTTATCGATGAAAATGGTAATCAACTAGGGCAAATTGCAATTGAAGAAGCTCTAAGTATTGCTTATGACCGAGGTTATGATTTAGTATGTGTTGCTCCTAATGCACCTGTTCCGGTTTGTAAATTAATGGATTATAGTAAATACCGTTATGAACAAAATAAACGTGCAAAAGAAGCAAAGAAAAATCAAAAGATTATTAGTTTAAAAGAAGTTAGATTGAGTCCGACGATTGATATCGGCGATTATGAAACTAAAGCTCGTGCTGCTCGTAAATTTTTAGAAGCAGGCGATAAGGTTAAAGTTAGTTGTCGTTTCCGTGGAAGAATGATTGAACAAGCTAATAATACTAAAGAATTATTCTTAAAGTTTGCAACAAAATTAGAAGATGTTGCCCAAATTGATCAACAACCAACGTTAGATGGACGTAACATGGCGATGGTACTTAGTCCAAAAATGCAAAAAAAGAAAAAATAAAAAAGGAGAAAAGAATTATGCCTAAAATGAAAACTCATGCTGGAACTAAAAAACGTATTAAAGTTACTGGTTCTGGAAAATTCAAACGCAGTCGTGCAGGTAATCAACATCTTGCACCAGGAAAAACACAAAAACAAACAAGACAATTACGTAAGTTCTCTTTAGTATCAACAAGTGATCACAAGAGAATTAAACAACAATTGGATCAAATTAAATAAGGAGGACAAGAAAAATGCCACGTACTAAAGGCGGAGTAGTCGCTAGAAGAAGACGTAATAGAGTTTTAAAAGCTGCAAAAGGCTTTTTTGGATCAAAACATTGCTTGTTTAAAGTTGCAAATCAACAAGTAATGAAAGGTCGTCAATATGCATTTAGAGACCGTAAAAATAACAAACGTAACTTCCGTAAATTATGGATTGTTCGTATTAATGCAGCAGCACGTATGCAAGGTTTAAGCTATAGTGTATTAATGCATGGTTTAAAAGTTGCCAATATCGATGTAAATAGAAAGATGTTAGCTGATTTAGCTGTTAATGATGCAGCAATGTTTAACAATCTTTGTGATGTAGCTAAAAAAGCACTTGCAAAATAATAAAATTAGAGTCACTATTTAGGTAGTGGCTCTTTTTATGTGCTTTGATTGACTAAAATGGTAATATTTAGTATAATATATAGAAAAAGGAGTGAAGATTTGATATGGATCCGCTGTCCCGAATATTTAGTTTAAGTAATATTCAAACTCAACAAATTACAATTTATGTCATAATTATTTTAATTTTAGTGCTTGTTTCCGCATTTTTTAGTGCGACAGAAACAGCTATTACTTGTTGTAATAAAATTCGAATTAAAGTAAAAGCTGAAAAAGGCAATAAAACGGCTAAACTAGTATTAAAAATATGTGATATGTATGATCGCTATTTAATTACTTTGCTAATCGGTAATAATATCGTTAATTTACTAGCAGCATCACTTGCAACAACTCTTGCTTTAACAATCTTTAGTAGTGAAGTTCTCGCAACAACTACTGCAACGATTGTTATGACAATTTTAATTTTCTTATTTGGTGAAATTTTACCCAAAAACTTTGCAAAGAGTCATTCTGAAGGTTTTGTTAATTTCTCTAGTTATATTTTAGTGGGAGTATATTATCTTACTTATCCGCTAATGATGATTTTTAATTTTATTTTATGGTCAATAAAAAAGATTTTTAAATTAAGTGATACCGAAAATAAGATTACTGAAGATGAATTTCAAGGAATTGTTGATGCCATTGAAGAAGAAGGGAGAATTGATGAAGAAGAAAGTGATATTATTCAAGCAGCTGTGGATTTTGGTGATATCACAGTCAAAGCTGTTTTAACACCATTAGAAGAAGTTACATCAATTGATATTAAAAAAATTGCAAGAAAAGATTTAATTAGTTATCTACAAAATGTTAATTTCTCACGAATACCGGTATATAGTAATGAAAAAGACAATATTATTGGTATTTTACATGTTCGGAAAGCCTTAAAAAACATTATTAAGAACAAAAATTTTTCCATTCGTTCTGCAATTAGCGAAGTTCTATATGTTAATCAAAATCTTAAAATTGATGATGCGTTAGAAGTATTTAAAGAACAAAAGAAACATCTAGCAATCGTTAAAGATGATAATGATCAAATTGTTGGCCTTGTTACAATGGAAGATGTAATCAATCAATTGATTGGAACATCAGACAATCCGGATCTTTTAGGAGGTAACAACTAATGGTTATTATCCTAATAATTATTTTAATTTTAATTGTTTTATCCGCTTTCTTTTCGTCTTGTGAGACTGTATATTCAAGTGTTAGCCGTGTAAAACTAAAGATGAAAGCCGATGAAGGTAATCAAAAAGCGAATCGGGCTTTGAAGATTGTTGATGATTATGCAACAACTTTATCAACGGTTTTAATTGGTAATAACTTAGTCAATACACTAATCTCATCACTAGGTACGATTGTAGCAATGGAATTAGTTGGTGCCGAATATGGCTCAATTGTCTCAACTGCAGTATTAACAGTTGTGTTGTTAATTTTTAGTGAAATTTTACCAAAAACAATTGGTAATAAATTTAGTTTTTCGATTTCTTTAGTTTATGTTGACTTATATAATTTCTTTAAATTCCTATTTTTCCCAATTACTTACATTGTTAATTTATTTATTTTTAAAGTTTTTAAAGGTCTAGATGAAACTATAGATGAAACGCAAGCAACCGATGAAGAATTAATTACGATTGCTTCCCAACTTGAAGAAGATGGATATATTGATAAAGAAGATGCTGAATTAATCAAATCAGCAATCGATTTTACAACGATTACTGCTAGAGAAGTCATGATTCCAAGAGTTGATGTTTTCGCAATTGATATTAACGATTCAGAAACAGAAATCTTAAAAAATGAAGAATTATATCGCTTCTCAAGAGTACCTGTTTATGATGATACAATTGATAATATTGTTGGGGTCATTAATACAACTACACTAATGAAATGTTTGCTTGCCAATCAAACAATTGATTTAAAGTCAATGATTAAACCAGCATTTTATGTGCATAAAACTAAGAGTATTTCAACAATTCTAACCGAGTTCAAAGAAAATAATGAACAACTTGCAATCATCACTGATGATTTTGGTGGAGTGATGGGGATTTTAACAATGGAAGACATTATCGAAGAATTAGTTGGTGATGTATTTGATGAAACCGATGAAATTATTTATGATTATGAACAACTTGATGGAGAAACATATTTAGTTGATGGTGATATGAATATCAATGATTTCCTAGAATTATTTGAAGTAGATGATGAAGAATTTGAAGTTGAATATACAACGGTTGGTGGATTTTGTACAGATCTTTTACAAAAAATCCCAGATGTTGGTGATTCATTTAATTTTAGAAATTTAACGATTACGATTACTGAATGTGATAAAATGCGAGTTGGAAAAATTAAAGTTGAAATTCACGAAATAGAAAATCTTGAAAAAGAATAAAAAATAAATTATGGTGCTATTCATAGAAACAACCATTTGATCCAATGAATAAATAATTCGTAGTGTTTTATTTATAGATATTACTAAAGCAGCTTTAGGTTTCATACCTGAAGCTTTTTTCTTATGTTCGATAAAAATTATTCAAAGTAATTTATATGAATTATGGCAAAAATAAAAAATTCATGGTAAAATATTACTATGATGCATACGGAAGAATAATAAAAACTAATGATACATCAGGTATTAATTTAAGTAGTATTAATCCATTTAGATATAGAAGTTATTATCAAGATAATGAAACAGGATGGTATTATTTAAATAGTAGATATTATAACCCTCTTACTAATAGATTTATTACAATGAATCAAATTGAGTATTTAGGTGAAAGTGGCAGCTTATTGAGCTTAAATTTATATGGATATTGTGAGAATAATCCTGTTAATTTTATTGATAAAATGGGATTATCAATAACAGCAGGAGTTTTAGGTGGTAGTTTATTAAATTCATTAATTAGTTCTTTATTAGCAATAGGAACATCAAATTCATGGAATGTCGTAGGATGGGCCTTATTAATTGTTATTGTTGCAATAATAGCTGTGTGTTCAATAATAACAATTGTTAGGTATGCAAAAGATAAAGCGTATAGTAATGCAATTTCGTTAATGGCAAGTGCAGCAGCATCTCCTATACCACCTGATCCTAATAACAAAGGATCAAAAGGTACTAAAACAAGTAGTAAAACAGTTTATGATAAAAAGGGGATAAGAATAGATGTTGAAAATCCAGGCGGAAGACCAGGAAATATACATGTGCATAAAGGTAACGCAAAATATTATTATGATTTTGCTAATCAAACATTTGTTGATTCAGCAGGCAGAGAGGCTCCTAAAGCAATAACAAATTTACTAAAAGATAAGTCAATAATTAAGGCGATTGGGAAAGGATTGAAAATATTAGGTTATTAGTATGATTACAAGAAAAAAAATTAATGAAATATTTGAAGAATTTGTAGATTCTGTAGGGTTTATGAAACATAAAATTGATGGAATAGAATATATATTAATTAATAAATATGATAGCCATGTAGTTAGTAAAAATATTTTTAATGATAAAACCAAATTCGAATCGTTAGAAAATCATATTCATTTAATTAAACCTCAAATATGTTTGTGTAGAAAATATTTAAAAATTGAAATACAAAAATTAGGAGAAAAAATTTTAAGAAAATTAATATTACAATTTCCTAATCATAAGTTTATAGTATATATCGAAATAAATAATAAAAATAATGTTATCATTAGATTTCATCAGCAGTGGAAAGATGAGGAAAATTATTACAATATTAATAATTTGAGTTCATACGCTTCATATATAATTTATTGTAAAAATTAAAATTAATTTAACTTAATTCCCTAATTATAAAATATTACAAATTTCTACAAACCAATTAGTGTATAATATTAGTGTATAAACTAATATTATATGCGTAATAGTTTTAGATTATACGCATTAATATTAAAAATCTTAAAATTTATAATCTTATTAAATAAGATTACAAAGGAGGGATTATTTAATGCGTTGGACAAACGACACTACGCCGCTTCGAATACGTAGCGGTTGTTATGATAATACATAAGTTGTATTATACAACTTAATATTATAAATAAACTGGCAATTATTGCTAGATACTTAGTACAAAAAAAACGATAATAGATATACCGAGTATTGGTATTCTATTATCGCTTTTTTTCATTAGTTCCAACTAATTCTAGAGCTTTTTTCATAACCCCAACTAATTCTATCTAGTCATTTTATTTAGTCGTTATTTTATCTGTTATGTTATTTATTAATCAAACTAGTTGCTTTTTTTATTTGGTTAATTATTGACGCTTTTTAAAAACTAGATATAATAAACTTGAAATACTTAATAGTTCAACTACTAGTGCACATTTTTTGCCACATTTTTTATTGTTATTACTAGGCATTTCCCATTTAGCATATAGTTTTAAATTACCAAATGTAGTATCACTAATATGTGTTATTGCATCGCCAGTTAATTCAGGATTATCATACCATCCGGCAAATGTATAGCCTTCTTTAGTTGGTATTGGTAATTCTAATTCATTAGTTGATGTGTAGGTTGTCCACTGATCACTATTTTCAAGGAAACCATCATTTAGATTTAATTCTAATCGATATTCTTTAGTTGGAATTAGGGTGTATTCTTTTTCGAGAATACTACCATCTTTTTTGGTTATTTTTAATTTAATTTGATAATTAAGATCATGATATACAGTGTTGATATTTAAATAAGTCATTTTTGATGTTGAAATAACTGATCTAAAGTCAACCGTATGTCCATCTAAAATTCTTGATGCTACAATATCAAAAACATTACCATATAATTCAGGATCCCAAGAGATTCTTACCGAATCATTTTCCTTATCTTGTTCTAATTTAATTGAATCTAAGATTTCTTGATCGGTCATTGGTGTAACTGTATCGTTTCGTTTTGATTTTAGAGTAACTGAATAAGCAGTCTCTTCACCATTTTTATCATATAAAGTAATTTTTAAAGTTGAACCACGAACAGAAATTACATTTGCTGCAAAATTAATTGATTTGACTACTAAGCCAGAGCCATCAACTACTTGGTATTGTTTATGACCAGTCGCTGGTCCAACTAAATAAGTAACACCCAAATCGTTATTTTGTTCTCCTTGATATGCAAGATCTTTTCTTAAATAAATATGTTCATGCCCACTAAGACATAAGTCGACTTGATATTGTTCCCAAAGTGGCACCCATTCTTTTTGAATCCATGTGGCATCGTGATCATAGATACCAGCAGTAATACCGCCAGCATGAGTCCCAACGATGACCCATTTAGAAGTGTTATTCTTCATTACTTCTTCAAACCATGCTTTTTGTTCGGTAATATATTCACGATTAATCGTATCAATCATTACAAATAAGATATCACCATAGTGAAAATAATACGAAGAGTTAAGCCTGTTTGTAGGACCATTTTTAGGATTATTGTAAAATTGATTATAGAAATATGGTGAAACATAAGAACCATCATTTGAATGATAATATTCATGATTTCCTGGAATGGTTGCTTGAACTAATTCTTTGAAACTGCTCATGTTATCATATAGGTTTTGCCATTCAGATTCATATCCACCACGGTCAACTTGGTCACCAGTCATAACTACTAAATTCATATTACCGAATTGTTGATTAATTTTTTTCCAAATGCTATCAACAGTTGGAGCTGTACTTGACATTGATGTTGATGCATGAATATCGGTTGCAAACAGAATATTGGCTGTTGCAGCACTAGAACTATGAGTTGTAAAAGTATAAACATCAGATGTTTCGCTACCTGCTTCAATCTTATAATAATATTGAGTACTAGGTTCTAAGTTATCTAAATTAACAGTACAGACATATCTAGCAGCAAATCCCGTTCTTTTATCATTATTAATTTGATCAGAACTCCATTCTGTAGCAGTTGCACGAACTGTTTTCGCATTTGAGAATGTTGGTGATGTAGCATAAACGACAGTTGATGCTTTAATATTACAGTGATAATTAATGCCAATGCTAGTCTCATTTTCACCAACACAAGTAGTAATGTAGTAAATATTTGAACTTGCAGCATTAGTCTTAGTTTGACTGAAGCTGATGCAAATACCTAATGTTAAGATATTGATTGATACAATACTTAAAAATTTAATTAATTTATTATTCATTTTCGCCTCCTATTGGTAATAGTTTATCATATTTATTAAAAAAAATCTTCTTTATAGTAAAAACATTTTAAACTTAATATTCAATTAATCAAAAAACTTTATAATATATCTAAAATGTGTTATAATAAACATAAGAAAGTAGGTATTTATTATCATGTATAAAAAATTTAAAGATTGTCTTTTAGCTCCAAGAAATATTGCTGACTATATTGATGAACCGAAGAAAAAAACAATTGGTTATTTTTTAATCCTGTTATTTTTATATATATTACCTCTATTAGTAATTGTGTTATTTACATCAACTGTATCAAAAGATATTGCTGATAACTTTGTTGATGATTTTTATGGTACAAATGCATTACATTATCAAATTAAAGATCATACATTGGTTAGTATCGATGATTATAATGATATTGAAATTGTTAAATCTAGCTTAAATGTTAATAATATTGATGTTTCAACTCTTTTTGTATTTGATATTTTAGGTAATTTTGATGCTAGTACTTTAGAAATGAAACCAGAAGTATCGCTATTATTGATTTTTTCTCATGAGAAGCTTACAATTAAGAGTGTGATTAGTGGGGAAAATACTAATAATAACAATAATAATATGGAACAATTAGCAGTTATTAATAATCATAGTATTGTCTTATTTGAAGAAACATATGCTAAATTAAAGATTGGTGATATTGATTTTTCTCGAAATGTAAATAATAATGATTTTACTTTTAAGAGTCAAATCATATCTTTGATTGATTCCATTTATCAAAACATTAAAAATAAATTACTTTTTATTATTATTCCAATTATTATTTTAGTTGGTGCTAGTAGTTATTTATTATCGGTACTATTTGTTTCAGTGCTTGAAAAATTAATTTATAGTTATTTGCGAATTTCATTTGGTAAGGTATTTAAAGCAGTATTATTATCATCAACACCATATGTTATATGTTGTGTCATTTCAACTTTTACTGGCTTTACCTTTTTAGAAATTATTGGTGATATATTAATGATTATTTATACAATTAAAGCCCTAACTGCATATAAAATTAAATATGGTGGAGGTATTAATATTCCTGCGTATATGATGGGTAATAATATGAATCAAAGTGTAGATCAAGAAGAGGAGAAAGGAAGTGGTGATAATGAGTTATAATCATCAAGAAGTAGAACAAAAGTGGCAACAATATTGGGAAAAGCATCAAACATTTAAAACGGATATTTGGGATTTTTCTAAACCTAAATATTATGTTTTAGATATGTTCCCATATCCATCAGGACAAGGGCTTCATGTTGGACATCCGGAAGGTTATACTGCCAGCGATATTATGGCAAGAATGCGAAGAATGCAAGGATATAATGTGCTTCATCCAATGGGATTTGATTCATTTGGTCTTCCTGCTGAACAATATGCAATTAAAACGGGAAATCATCCTGAAGGTTTTACTTTAAAAAATATTGAAACATTTACTAAACAATTAAAAATGCTTGGTTTTTCTTTTGACTGGAGTAAACAAATTTCTACTTGTGATCCTAAATTTTATAAATGGACACAATGGATTTTTAAGCAGTTGTTAGAAGCTGGTCTTGCTAAATTAATTGATATGCCAGTTAACTGGTGTGAAGAATTAGGAACTGTTCTTGCGAATGATGAAGTTATTGATGGTAAGTCAGAACGTGGTGGATATCCGGTTGTTAGAAAAAATATGAAGCAATGGGTATTAGATATTCCTAAGTATGCTGAAAGATTATTAGCTGGTTTAGATACAATTGATTGGCCGGAATCGACAAAAGAAATTCAACGCAATTGGATTGGAAAATCGGTAGGTGCGCATGTCAAATTTAAAGTTAATAATACTGATGAAGAATTTATCGTATTTACAACTCGACCTGATACATTATTTGGTGCGACATATTGTGTTTTATCACCTGAACATCCTCTTGTTCAAAGAATTACAAGTCCTGAAAATAGGGCATCGGTTGATGAATATATTAAACTTGCTGCATCTAAATCTGACTTAGAGAGAACCGAACTTAATAAAGATAAAACTGGTGTTCCAACTGGTGCTTATGCCATTAATCCCGTTAATAATAAGTTAATTCCAATTTGGATTTCGGATTATGTTCTTGCAACTTATGGTACTGGTGCAATTATGGCAGTACCAGCACATGATGAACGAGATTATGCTTTTGCTAGAAAGTTTAATTTACCAATTATTCCCGTATTAGAAGGTGGAGATATTGAAAATGAAGCTTTTGTTGGTGATGGTAAGCATATTAATTCGGGCTTTTTAGATGGACTTAACAAAGAAAATGCAATTAATAAAATGATTGAATTTTTGAAAGAAAATAATCTAGGTGAAAAGCAAATCAATTATAAAATGCGTGAATGGGTATTTGCACGTCAACGTTATTGGGGTGAACCAATTCCAGTAATCTTTGTTGGTGATGAAATTGTTCCGTTAAGTGATGAAGAATTACCACTAGTATTACCACTTGTTGATGATTATGGTCGTAGTCAAGATGGTTTATCACCACTTGCAAAAGCTACTTCATGGGTTAATACTACCTATAATGGTGTACCTGCTACACGCGAAACATCAACAATGCCAGGATCTGCTGGGTCTAGTTGGTATTATTTAAGATATATTGATCCTAATAATGAAAAAGTATTTGCTGATCAACGGTTGTTAAAACATTGGATGCCAGTTGATTTATATATTGGTGGAGCAGAACATGCCGTAGGTCACTTGTTATATTCACGTTTTTGGAATAAATTTTTATATGATCAAGGATTATCACCAGTTGAAGAACCATTTCAAAAACTATATCATCAAGGAATGATTTTAGGTGAAAACGGGGAAAAGATGTCTAAATCTAAAGGCAATGTTGTTAATCCTGATGATGTCATTAGAGAATTTGGTACTGATTCATTACGTTTATTTGAAATGTTTATGGGGCCACTAAAAGATGAAAAACCTTGGTCACAAGCAGGGCTACAAGCTGCCAGAAAGTTTATTGATCGTACTTATCGTTTAGTAACTAATCAATCACAAGCTAAAGTAGTTAATGAAGATACACCTAATTTAAC
Source organism: uncultured Staphylococcaceae bacterium (assembly GCA_964541525.1). Classification (GTDB taxonomy): domain Bacteria; phylum Bacillota_I; class Bacilli_A; order ML615J-28; family CAG-313; genus UBA1737. Next base: position 10,692 of record CAZIQF010000029.1, read on the forward strand.
AAAGTCATATCATAAGACTGTAAAAAAAGTTACTAATGATTATGAGAATATGTCATTTAATACGGCGATTGCTCAAATGATGATTTTTGTTAATGATTGTTATAAAGAACAAGTGGTATCAAAAACTTACTTAGAAGGTTTAGTCAAATTACTTTCACCAATTTGTCCACATGTTTGTGAAGAAATGTGGGAAATCTTAGGTCATAATGATACGATTGCATATGAAGTTTGGCCAACATATGAAGAAGCATTATGTGTCGATGATTTAATTACAATTGTAATTCAAGTAAATGGTAAGATTCGAGATAAGATTGAAGTTGGTGCTGATTTACCAAAAGAAGAAGTGGAAAAATTGGCTTTAGCTACACCAAAGATTGTTAACTTATTAGAAGGTAAAACACCGCGTAAAGTTATTGTTGTGCCTAAGAAATTAGTTAGTATTGTTCTATAGTTAATTTAAAATAAAAATTAATCTCTAAAATTGATAGTTATTTGACTATTTGTTTTAGAGATATTTTTAAAATAATGAGGTTTTTGTCGAACACTTTTTTATTAAACTTTGAGCGATTAATTAATTTATTTGTTAAAATATCACTATGAATAAAATTATTAATCAAATTAGAAAAATTTTAAAAATTGAAATGGAATCGGAACTTTTAATTAATAGTTTTCAAATCGGTTACCAAACTTTTATTGTTTGTGAGTTAAATCATTCTAATGAAGTAATTAAAAATCAGTTGATTTCTAAACTTTTGATTAGTAATCTCAATGTGTTTTGGTTTAGGAGTTATTTTGAATTTGAGACGTGTTTTGATTTATTAAAGGTTGATGAATTAGTTAGTTTTATTATAATTGGATAAAAATTAAATAAATGCTTTACAAACAAAAATTGGTATGATAAAATATATATGTAAGAAGAAACCATAACTTCTTATCAAAATTTAAAAGGAGGCTTTCTTATGAAAATTATTATTAGAACTAAAGGATCTGTAAAAATGAGTGATGCGGTAAGAGAACACATCAACAAACAGGTGATGGAACTTGACAAATTATTTAATGAAAGCGAACATGTTAACGTCAATGTTTTATGTGATGAAACGAATGATAAAGTTAAAACAGAGATTACAATTGTTTTAAAACATGTTATTTTACGTGCTGAATGCAAAGGTGATACGCTATATTCGGCCATTAATCAAGCCGTTGATAAAATTGAACAACAACTAATTCGTTATAAGAAAAAAGTTAACGCAATGATTAAAAAGCGCGATGGGATTAGCCAATACTTCGTCGAAAAAGTAAATGAAGCAGTGGTTGAAGAAAAACCAGAAGTGGTTAAAGTTAAAAAGATTGATGTGATGGAAATGAGTGTTGATGAAGCTATTACGCAATTGGAGTTATTAAATCATCAATTCTATATGTTTAAAAATGAAGAAACCCATACTATATCGGTTGTATATAAACGTAATAGTGGTGGATATGGTATTTTGGAATCACTAGAATAATAATATTGGAACTCATCTGATGATGGGTTCTTTTTTATTTATATGGAAGGTTCATTGTTCTTGAGGAATATAGGTCAAATGGTACCAATAAGATAATGCTTCTTATAAAACTAGGGTGTAATTTCCAAGATAATTTTTAAAAATTATTTTGTTCATTGCTAAAAAATGTTATTATTTTAGTAAATATGGTAAAATATGAATAAAAGCAGTAAAAATAAAAGCAAAATAAGAGGGATAAAATGAAATTACCAAAAATAATGATTTTTGATGTCGGTGGAACACTGATTAATGGAAGTAGATTTGAAAATGTAGATTTAGGATATAAATATCTCTATGATGAAGTTCTTGATGTTAAAGAATCATATCAAGATTATACTAATTTTATTAATGAATTAATCAAAATTATACCCGAACGTGAAAAGGGAAGTTTAGAATTTTCTTTTCGTAGTTTATTTAATTATCTATCGCTAGTATATGGTCTTAAAACTGATTTGGGTTATGAACAAATTGAAGAAATGTTTATTAGTAAATTTTATCAATATGAAATGATTGATCATGTTAAAACATTATTGGATTATTTAAAAAATCAAGGTGTTAGAATGGCGGTTTTTAGTAATAGTATGTATTCAAGTTGTCAAATAAAAAGAGAACTTGCAAGTGTTGGTATTTTAACTTATTTTGAAAGTGTTGTTTCTTCCGCTGATTATTTAGTTAGAAAACCTTCTAGACATGTGTTTACATTGTATTTAAAAAAGTATGGTATAATGGGGTATAAAAGTGATACAATTGGTTATATTGGTAATATGTTTAAATATGATATTGAACCAGTATTGCCGTTAAAGATGGTATCAATTTTAAAAAGTGATCATTTTGAACAACATAATGATTATTTAGAAATTAGTAATTATTTAGAATTAATTGAGGAGTTTAAGCGTGATGAAGAATGAGTATTTAGAGTTTAAAAACCTTTTAGAAAGTCTTAAAGCAAGTGAAAAGAAACCAACGCTATTACTTCATGCTTGTTGTGGTCCTTGTAGTACTTCAGTGATAAATTTATTAAAAACATATTTTGATATCACTCTATATTATTATAATCCTAACATTTATCCGCTTGATGAATATTTAAAAAGGGAAGAGGAATTAAGAAAATTAATTAATATTATTGGTAGTGATGTTAAAATGATTGTTGAGAATTATGATCATCAAGAGTATCTAAATAGTATAGCTGGTTATGAACATCTTGGGGAAAGAACTATGAGATGTTATAAATGTTATGAATTTCGGATTAAGAGGTTAAGTAAAGTTGCAAGCAATAATGGGTTTGATTATTATACAACGGTAATGAGTGTTAGTCCTTATAAGGATAGTAATTGGATTAATGAATTAGGAGTAAAATATCAAGAATCCTCGATCTTTCTTTATTCTAATTTTAAGAAAGAAAATGGATATGCTGAATCAATTAGGCTTTCGAAAGCATACGATTTATATCGACAAGATTACTGTGGATGTGAGTTTTCATTTAATGAACATCGGGAAAAAATTAACAAGTAAAAAAAGTAAAAAATGGTATTACTTGAAAAAAAGTTTAAGATATGGTATGATATATAAGAATTAAAATGAGGTGATGTAATGTTTAAAGGTTTAAAGAAACTATTTGATCCTGCTTATAAAGAATTAACAAAATGTGAAAAGATTGCTGATGCTGTTTTGGCTTTAAAGGATAAGTATGAACAACTTAGTGATGATGAATTAAAAAATCAAACCAATATTTTTAAAGAACGACTAAAAAAAGGTGAGACTTTAGATGATATTATGGTTGAGGCTTTTGCAACGGCTAAAGAAGCTTCTCGTCGTGTTTTAGGACTTACGCCATTTAGGGTGCAAATTATTGGTGCTGCTGCAATGCATTATGGTAATATTGCTGAAATGAAAACCGGTGAAGGTAAGACTTTAACTTCGGTTATGGTTGCTTATCTGAATGCATTAACTGGTGAAGGTGTTCATATTGTTACTGTCAATGAATATCTTGCAAGTCGTGATGCGAGTGAAATGGGTGAAGTTCATAAGTTTTTAGGCCTTACTGTTGGTTTAAATTTAAGAGAATATTCGAGTGAAGAAAAACGGGCTCAATATGCTTGTGATATTACATATTCAACTAATAATGAACTTGGGTTTGACTATTTAAGAGACCATATGGTGGTTTATAAGGAAGATATGGTTCAACGACCTAATCTTAACTTTGCAATTGTTGATGAAGTTGACTCAATCTTAATTGATGAAGCTAGAACCCCATTAATTATTTCTGGTGGTGCTAAAACTGGTCCTAACCTTTATGAACAAGCCAATACGTTCTGTCGTAGATTACATGAGGATGTTGATTTCGAAATTGACGAAAAGACTAAACATGCCTCACTTACACCAGAAGGGATTCAAAAAGCTGAAGAATATTTCCATTTAGATAATCTTTATGATATTGCTCATGTTGAATTATTACATCGGATTAATAATGCGTTAAGAGCAAACTATATTATGAAAAATCAAGTTGATTATGTTGTTCAAGAGGGACAAATCATTATTGTTGACCCATTTACTGGTCGTTTAATGCATGGACGTCAATGGAGTGAAGGTCTTCATCAAGCAATTGAAGCCAAAGAAGGCGTAGAAATTAAAAAAGAAACTAGAACGCTTGCAACGATTACTTTCCAAAATTACTTTAGAATGTATAAAAAATTATCAGGGATGACTGGTACAGCTAAGACTGAAGAAGAAGAATTTAGAGATATCTATAATATGTTAGTTGTTGAAATTCCAACTAATGTCCCTGTAATTAGAGTTGATGATCCGGATTTAATCTATTTTTCGGAAAAAGCTAAATATGAAGCAATTGCTGCCGAAATCAAACGTCGTCATGAACTTGGACAACCAATTCTAGTTGGGACAATTTCAATTGAAACGAGTGAATTATTATCGAATTTGCTTAAAAAATATGGTATTCCTCATAATGTCTTAAACGCAAAGCAACATGCTAAAGAAGCTGAAATTATTTCACATGCCGGTGAAATAGGTGCAGTTACGATTGCGACAAATATGGCAGGTCGTGGTACCGATATTAAACTTGCTGAAGGTGTAAGAGAACTTGGTGGTTTAGCTGTACTTGGTACTGAACGTCATGAATCGCGAAGAATTGATAACCAGTTACGTGGTCGTTCTGGTCGTCAAGGTGACCCAGGATATAGTCGCTTCTATTTATCAACTAAAGATGAATTATTGATTCGCTTTGGTGGTGATCGAATGGAAAGAATGTTGATGCTTGCAACAACAAAAAATGAGGCTGGAGAAATGATGCCAATTGAATACAAAGGTTTCTCAAATGTTGTTGAAAGTGCTCAAAAGAAAATTGAAGGTCAAAACTATGATCGCCGCAAGAGTGTTGTCGAATATGATGAAGTGTTAAGAAAACAAAGAGAAGTTATTTATGGTCAAAGGAAAGATATTCTATTCTTAGATGATATTGAACCAACCATTTTAAAGATGATGGAACGAGTTGTTGAACGTGAGATTGCAATTTTTGGTCAAGAAGATAATCCTAATTTAATTGATGCGGTTCGCTTCATGAAAGAATTTGTAACTAAGTATTTTGATCAAGGTTATATTATGGTGCCTTGTCCTGCTTGTGGTCGAGTTCAAAGAGTTCATGATGGTATTCCAACTAGATGTATTAATCCAGATTGTCGTAATGGTTTTACGGTTTCAAGAAGACGGGATACTGATGCTCAAAAGGCCATCAAAACTACAATTTCGATTGAAGAGATTGAAGGTAAAACAATTAGCGAAGTTCAAGATGCTATTTTAGAAATCTTTAAAGTTAATCTTATGTCAAAGAAAGCCGATGCTGACCCGAATAACTATAAAGAATTCTTAAAACGTAATTTATTATCGGTTGTTGACCGCCATTGGATGGATCATATTGATCAAATGAGTACACTTCGTCAAAGTGTTTCGCTACAATCATATGGTCAAGTTAATCCCCTTCATGAATATCAAACAATCGGTTTTGAAATGTTTAATAAGATGCTTGTTTCGATTGAAAATGAAACAATCGCTCTTACTAATTGTCGATATATCCCAGTGACAATGGGTGAAAGAGAACGCGTTGCGAAAATTGTAGGTACATCTGGTGGTTCATCAGATGATGATGGAAAAAGAAAACCAATTGTTAATAAAAATAAAAAAATAGGTCCAAATGAACCTTGTCCATGTGGCTCTGGAAGAAAATACAAGCATTGTTGTGGACGTAAATAAAAATTAGCAAGCCTATTAATTTATGGCTTGCTTTTTTGAAAGGAAATATATGGAAAAATTTGAAATTATTAAAGCTAAAGAAGATTTTACCAATCGTCTTAATAACATTAAAGATGTTATAAAACTAGATACCATTAATGGAAAAATTAAAGAATATGAAAATCTAATGATTCAAGATGATTTTTGAACTGATCAAAAAAGCGCTAAAAAAATTATCAATCAATGTAATATTTTAAAAGATCAACTATCAACTTATAATCGTTTAATGTCTAAATTAGAAGAAATTGCGATTGTTTTAGAATTAGATGATGAGTCATTATTTGATGAGTGTGAAAAAAGTATTAAAAATTTAAATAAAGAATTAGAATTGTTTGAAAATGAATTATTGTTGAGTGATGAATTTGATTTAAAAAATGCGATTATTGAACTACATCCTGGTGCTGGTGGTACTGAATCACAAGATTGGGCATTAATGTTATATCGGATGTATAAACGCTATGCTGAAAAAACTAACTATCAATTAGAATTAATCGATTATCAAGAAGCTAGTGACGCTGGAATTAAAAGTGTAACTTTTTTAGTTAGTGGTAAATATGCTTATGGAATGTTAAAAGGTGAATCCGGGGTGCATCGCTTAGTTCGAATTTCACCCTTTGATTCTTCGGCTAGACGTCATACATCTTTTGCTTCATGTAGTGTCATTCCTGAGTTTGATTCGGATATTGAAGTTGAAATTTTAGAAGAAGATTTACGAATTGATACGTATCGTGCGAGTGGTGCTGGTGGACAGCATATTAATAAAACTGATTCTGCAGTTCGAATTACGCATCTACCGACTGGGATTGTTGTTTGTTCACAAAGTCAAAGAAGTCAAATTCAAAATCGAGAAAAAGCGATGACGATTTTAAAGAGTAGACTTTATCAATTAGAATTAGAAAAACAAGAACAGCAAAAAAAATCAGTTATGGGTGAACTTTCTGATAATGGTTGGGGAAGTCAAATTAGGAGTTATATTTTACACCCGTATGCTTTAGTTAAAGATCATCGAACTAACCATGAAAGTAATCAGCCACAAGTTGTATTAGATGGAGAATTAGATGATTTTATTAATAGTTATTTGAAATGGTCCAAAATGGAGAAATAAGATGAAAAAGAAAATTAAAAATTTTTTATGGATTAATTTAGGCGTAATGGGACTTGCATTATCATTTAGTTTTTTTCTTTCAGCTAATGGTTTAGTAACCGGGGGAATTGGCGGCCTTGCGATTAATGTTTTGGGAATTATTGAGCGAATTAGTGGTAAATCATTAGATTATGATCATTATAATTTATACAATTCATTAATCATTCTTGGTGTTAATGTAACTTTATTAATAATTTCTTACTTTTTAATTGGTAAATCATTCTTTTTTAAAACTTTATATTGTTCAATTGCTTACCCCGTGTTTACTTTCTTATTCGGTAAGTTATATGATATCGTTAATTTTAGTGAATTATTGCCAGTTGGGAATATTTATGATATTAGTGGCGTGGGTAGCACTTTAATTGTCATTTTATTTTCTTCAATGCTTAGTGGTGTGAGTATTGGTCTTGCAATTAAACATGGTGCTTCAACAGGTGGTGTTGATGTCATTGAACAAATTAATTTAAAATATTTTAATATTCCCTATTCAGTTACTTTATTTGCGGTTGATGGATTAATTGTTTTGGTTGCTGCAATCCTATCCAAAAATGTTTATCCCATTTTATATGGTATTATTTATATTTATTTATCTGGTAATTTGATTGATTCTGTTGTATTTGGTGGTTTTAAGAGCTATAATGTTTCGATTATTACTAATGAAACGGAAAAGGTAAGACAAGGTATTCTTGAACACATTGATCGTGGTTTAACAATTGTTGAAGCAGTCGGTGGTTATACAAATGAAAATCGTCAAATGATTATTTGTGTGATGTCAAGTGCTGAGGTTAATAAAATGCGAGGAATCATCAAAGAATTAGATGAACATGCGTTTATGTTTGTGACTAGAACTTCTGAGGTTAGTGGTGTTGGTTTTACCAAGGATCGTGATATTTAATGGCAGATGCAGAAAAGTTAGTATGGATTAAAAAAATTGTAAAAAAAGGGAAAAAATATTTAGTTTATATTAATGATGAAGATGAGGGAATCATTTTTACCGAAGATCAAATTGTCAATTATCGAATTATTAAGGGGAATTCCTTTTATCAAAAAGATTTCGATCGGATTATTGATTCATTAGATTTAGGTAAAGCTCTTGATAAAGTTTTAAAATACATCGATTATAAGCCAAGAACGGAAAAAGAAGCTGCTGATTATTTACTCAATCTCGCATTAACTAATGATCAAATCGATGAACTGATTCAAAAATTAAAAGATCTTCATTTTATTGATGATGAACGTTACACGCGAATGTTTGTTGAAGAAGGAATTAGACATCAAAATGGACCAAATCTGATTAGACATCAATTATTAAACAAAGGAATTAAACCAGAATTGATTGATCAATTTTTAGCCAATTACACTGTTCAAGAACAACATGATAATGCGTTAGATATGGCTAATAAAACTTTAAAAACAGTTATTGGTCTTCCTTATTTAAAACAAAAAGAATCAATCTATTCCCGTTTGAATCGAATGGGATATGATTATAGTGTCATTAATCAAGTTTTAAGTGTAATTAGTTATAGTGAAGTAGACAATAATCGATTAATTATGGAATATCAAAAATTATTAACCAAAGAATTGGATCAAAACAAGATTGTTACTCGTCTAATGGCAAAAGGTTATACTTATCAAGACATTAAGAAAGTAATGAGCGAGTTTAAAGCATAAGTTTTTCATCTATTTCATATGATATATGGGAGTGATGAAATTGAAACCTAAAAAGAAACCACAGGGAATTCGAAATAGTGGTAGTAACTTAGTGAATGAATCGCAAATTGAAAAAAATGTTCGCAATGAAATTGCAAAAGAAATCAAACCAAAGACTAATAAATAAATTGTATATTGATTGCAAATGAATATTTAGTGTTGTATAATTAATTTGTATCTTCGTAGGCAGGGTGAAATTCCCGACTGGTGGTAAAGTCCACAAGCGTTATGCATGATTTGGTGAAATTCCAAAACCAATAGTTACAGTCTAGATGAAAGAAGAATATAGATTATTTTTGCTTTCATTTTGCCACGCTTGATGCGTGGCTTTTGATTTTTTATGGAGGTGAAAGAAAATGAAAAATAGAAAAATATATGATTATATTTCGAAGATCGCAATTTTTTCAGCAATTAGCTTTATTTTGTATTTGGTTAAGTTTCCCTTGCCATTCTTATTCCCTGAATTTTTAGAAATCCAATTTTCTAATTTACCGGCAATTCTAGGCGGTTTTATTTTAGGACCAGTTGGTGGGTGCTTAATTATTATTGTTAAATGTCTTTTAAAACTATTGATTAGTCCCTCTGCTACATCACCGATTGGTGAAATATCGGATTTAATTATTGGCATTTTTGTGGTACTAGTCGCATCGCTGATTTATAAAAAGTTTAAAAGTAAAAAAGGTGGGATTATCGCTCTTAGTGCTGGTGGCTTGACGTGGATTGGAGTCAGTGTTCTAGTTAACTGGTTAATTAGTATTCCACTATACATTGAACTAATCTTTGGTGGGTCAGTTGTGCCATTAGTTAATGCATGTTCAAGTGTAATCAAAGGGATTAATGCTGATAACTTTATGGCGTATTACTTACTATATGCAGTTGTACCATTTAACGCGTTGATCGCATTAGTTGTTTGTTTAATTACTTTTTTTGTTTATAAAGAAATTTCGAAAATATTTAAAAAAGAATTTTTTAAATCAAATTATGAACCGATTAAAACGATTGTTATTTGTGATTCGTTTAAAGGCTCGCTTTCATCAAAAGAAGTGGTACAAACGATTCATCATGCGTTACCAAAACTTAAGTATTTTGTTAAACCAATCATCATTAGTGATGGTGGTGAAGGTTTTTTAGATGCGATTGCAAGTAATATTAGTTCATTACAACGAGTACAAGTTAGGAGTGTTGATTGTTTCTATCGTGAGAAAAATGCCACATATTTAGTTGATGAGGAAACCGCTACCTTATATTTTGAACTTGCTGAAGTGGTAGGGATTAAAGATTTAGCACCAACAGAATTGGATGTTTTTCATGCTTCTACTTATGGACTAGGAGTATTGCTTAAAGATGGAATTATCAAATATCAACCGGAAAGAATTGTACTAGGAATTGGTGGTTCTGCTTCTAATGATGGTGGAAGTGGTTTATTAGAAGCGATGGGTGTTGTATTTTATAACCATGAACACCAAGTGGTTACTAAGCTATGTAATCAAAAACTACAAGAAGTTGATGACTTTGATTTGAGTGCTTTTAAGGAATTAATTAAAGGAATTAAGTTTGATGTTTTAACCGATGTTACGAATCCATTACTTCATGCAAATGGAGCAACTTATGTTTATTCAAAACAAAAAGGAGCTAAACCCGAAGAATTACCGGAATTAGAGGCTAATTTAGAATATTTTAGTCAGTTATGTTCAAAAAAATTTAATCAAGATTTTAAGGAAGTTCCTGGAAGTGGAGCAGCTGGTGGTGTTGGCTACGGGATGATTACTTTCTTTAATGCTGAATTAAAGCGAGGTATTGATGAAATTTTAAAATTAACTTATTTTGATGAATATGTTAAAGAGGCTGATTTAGTGATTAGTGGTGAAGGAAAGCTTGATTCTCAAAGTTTTCAAGGTAAAGTAATTTCAGGCATTATCGCTTACAAACCGAAACGTTTAGAGTTAGTGGTTGCAGTAAAAGATCTATCTGATTGTGAATATGTTGTTCATAGTATTGTTCCTGAGGTAGCTAGTGTAGAAGCGTCACTGGCAAATCCGAAGAAATATTTAAGAAAACTAATTAAACGTAAGTTTAGATAAAATTAAAAAAAAGTGGTTACTAAGTTATCTAAAAAATTTAGGATAATCACTGTCAATAACTTTGCAAATTTACAAAAAAATTAAGAAACATAAGCATAATTAT
>CAZIQF010000030.1:0-11836 GCA_964541525.1 uncultured Staphylococcaceae bacterium
GAAAATCGTATAATAATGTTGATTTCAACTTTATTATACGAATAAACATAAGTATTCAAGTAATATGATAATAAAAAAATACTCATTCTAAAAATACCGTAAAATGAGCGTAAAAAAACTTGTCACCCAATATTTGCAATTTAGATGACTAATGTATTGATATTTAGTTATTTTTGTGTTAAAATTTAAGTGCTAGATGAAAGCACAGCCTGTTTTATTCATGTAATAAATAATCCTAATAAGTTTATTACTACAGGCAATTAACGCAGCAAGTTTTGGAAGACCTTGTTGCGTTTTCTTTTTATAGAAAGTTTTTATACTTGAATCAATGTTTTTAGCTTTAGTCATTTGTTGTACAATTAGATAAATTAAAGTTCTCAAATGTTTATTACCTTTTTTAGTTATTTTCTTATGCAGACCTAAATCATCACCTGACTGATATATTTTAGGATCGTTACCAACAAAACTAATAATAGCTTTATAAGAATTAAATCTATTTATATCACCAATTTCAGCAACGCATCTAGAAGCAAGATTTTCTTTAACACAAGGGATAGTTAAAAGAAGATCATAAAGACTTGTGTTTTTAGCTAAAGCTATTAGTTTATCTAAAGTGTTGTTTAATTGAATTTCATATAATTCAATTTGGGAAATATAAAACTGCATATTTGAAACTAGAGGCTGATTTACAGAACAACCTGAAACTAAATCCTTACAATAATTGAGTAATTTTGAAGCAATTGATAAAGAGTATTTAGAATGAACTCTTCCTAAATATTTAATTAACTTTTCCTCTATTTCTTCAACAGTCTTACTAACAACTAATTCTGGATGAGGAAATTCTTTTAAAAAGCCTAATGATTCCTTAGAATAAACATGTTTAAAAGCACCATTAGGATTAGAATCAGTTATTTTATAGTTAGGATAAATAACAGCAAGTAATTCTCTAAAATTGACCTTTAGTTCTTGTTGACGTAATAAGATATTTTCATAGAATCTGTTTAATTGTTTCATAGATTCATACTCTTTAGATTCAACATCAAATTTACCTAATGAATCATTTTTAATATCATAGAACATTCCAGCAAGACTTAAACAGTCGCGTTTATCAGTTTTAACGCTTCTAATATCATTTTGACGGGATTTAGCAGCACGTAGTGGTGCAACAATATGATATGAAATATTATTTTGTTGTAAAAACTTTTCTAAAGTTTTATGATAGATTCCAGTGTATTCAAATATAACAAGAGGAATCATGTTTGTTTTAGAATTAATAATAGAAATCAGTTCTATTATTTTATTAAAACCTTGTTTAGAATGTCTCATTACTTTAGGTTGAGTAATGTTGTCGGGTTTACGGTTTTTGTTGTTATAGCCAATAAAACCTTGAATATGGCTTTTACCTTGAGATACATCGATTGTGATACAGGGATTATAATTCATAATATACGCTCCTTTCATAAATCCTGTAAATATTTGGTTGATCTTCCTTTAAAATGCTTTCTAATTCGCTTTATTCGTAAGTAGTGCTGGATCAATTAAATAAGATAAAAGTCCTAAAAACATATAAGCAGGTTAATAAAAGCAAGGAAGGGGCATGGATTATATCGCAGGTTCACTTAATAAACGATAAGGTCCGAATATATAAAAACATACCCACAGCCGATCACAACTAGATTACGTTTATCTAGATGTAATAAAATATTAAATGAAGCTGATATAACTTCAATAAAAGTATATCACAAATAAAAAATTCGTGATTTATCTAAACCAATCATTTAATATTTCAGTTTAGATTATACACGAATAATGTAAAGGAGTAAACGCTATGATAGAATATCTATATATTATCCCTGCTGCACTTATTGCAATTGTATTACATGAAATGGCTCATGGCTATGTTTCGTATTGGTTAGGAGATCCCACACCAAAATCAAGTGGAAGGCTTTCAATAAATCCACTAAAACATATTGATCCAATTGGTATCTTGTGTTTAATCTTTTTTAGAGTAGGATGGGCAAAACCAGTTATGATTAATCCTAGATACTATAAAAATGAAAAATGGGGAGTAGCTTTAGTTTCATTAGCTGGACCGTTAATGAATTTATTAGTCGCATTTGTATCAATCTTTTTTATAGTATTAATATCAAAATTTTCAGGCAATATTTTCATGACAAAATATATAAGTACATTTTTATTACAACTAGCAATTATTAATATTGGCTTAGGTGTATTCAATCTAATCCCAATCCCCCCACTTGATGGATCAAAAATTATTGGTGCAATTTTACCTGAAGAAGCTTATTATCAATATATGAAATATCAAAAATACGGAATGATTTTTATTTTAGTTATAATAGTAATATTTAATATATTATCAATATATAATATAACGATACTAAATGATATGATAGAAACTATATACTATTGGATGGTAAGACTTTGGATTAATGTTTTTTATTAAAAATTATTAAATTGATTTACATATTTAATTAAATGTGGTATAATATATTAAAGTATATATGGAAATATTTGCATGCACAAACGAGACACACATATTAGTATTTAAATATATATTTTGTTTAATATTTAATATAGAAGGAGAACAATAAAAATGAAAAAAAATTATGAAACTCCATCTATTCAAGTAATTGAATTTGAAACAGAAATTAGTTTAGCCGTAAGTGCAGTCGTTAACTATCCATGGCAAGCTGATGAAGACTTCGAATTCTTTGAATAGGAGGTAATTTTTTATGAAGAAAATTATTTTAGGTTTATTCGTAATGTTATCAGCATTAGTGCTAGGTACAAAAGCATTAACAGTAAAAGCAGCAGCAACAGTTACAATGACAGAAGGCGCATCAATGCGTTTAGATGATCCTGCTGGATTAAGATTTGAAGCTAAAGTATCTGAAGCAGTAGCAGGTGCAAAATATGGTATCGTATTTGCAAATGGTGAAGTTGCAGCAGATCAAGTTGTAGTAGGTGCTACAGGTGTAGTAAATGCAGAAGTAGACGAAGTAAAAGAAGACTTAACTTATGCAGTATCAATGGTAAATATTCCAGAAAGAGCATTTTTCTCAGATATTACTGCAAGAGCATATATCTTAATTGATGGAGTATATACATATTCAGAAGCTGCAGTTACAAGAAATATTAATGAAGTTGCAAAAGCATATAAAGTAGCAAATCCAGAAGCAGAAGTAGCATTTGTAAATGGTGTATTATCAGTTGCAAAATTAAATTTAAACGGTGGAACATATCAATATGCAAACCATGATGCAATGGTAGAAGATTTCTTAAATGATTTTAATACTGCAACAGGTAAAAGCGCTCAAGCATCAGGACTTTATGATGCTGGTAATGTCTTTGGAACATTCTTTGATGCAGAAGGAATGCTTGCAAAATGGGGTTGGGCATTAAAATTATTCATTGCATTAGGTGATCAAGGATATGGTTATCATGCAAGTGCAAAAGAACAATATGAAGCATTCTTAGCAGGAAATGGTTCTACAGTAGCATCTCAATGGGCAGTTAGACAAGCATTCCAAGCATTAATGACACTAACAAAAGTTGGTAGATATAGTGGTGCAGCTTGTCCTGACTTTGGTCAATATGTTGTAGCAAAACAAATTGAAGGTGCAATCAATGGCGGTGTTGAAATAGTTAACCTTGAAAGTGGTATATCAGTTGCATATCGTAAAGGTTATACATTTGTAGGTTGGTTTGATGCAGCAGATAATAAAGTTGATGTTGATACATTAACTGAAGGTGCAGAATTAACAGCACAATGGAAGATTAATGAATACACAATCAATTATAATCTTGATGGTGGTGCCCTTGCAGAAGATGCAGCTGTGACATATACAATTGAAGGCTTAGAACTTCCAGTTCCAACTAAAGCATCAATGTTCTTTGCTGGTTGGTATGACAATGCAGAATTCTCAGGTGATCCAGTTACAAGCATTAAAGCTGGTTCTACTGGTGATGTAGAATTATATGCAAAATGGATTGCAGGTGAAGTAACATACGTATTAAATGATGGTGTATGGGCAGATTCAGAAATTATCACTTCAGCATTAAAAGGAAAAGAACAAGCTTCTATTACTACTACTGCAAACAGTGGTTTCTGGGGTGGCTATGCAAGTAATATTTATTTATTCACTAAAGCTGGTCTTACTAATGCAGCTTCAGCATTAAAAGTAGAAATTACAGAACAAGAAGATGGCTCATATTTAGTTACTAAAGTTCATAATGGTTCTGGCTATACTGCTGCTGGAACATATATCCTTTTAATCTCTGATTCATTTACAGGTAATAGTGATACAACTACTGCTGATGTAACTACATTTAAAGCAAATGTAGCAGAAGGTCAATATGTTGTATTTGATGGAGACCCATCAACAGGTAAAGCAGGTGTTAAATTCTATTCAGCAACAGATGCAGCAGCAGCTAAAGTTTCAGATATTACATTAGCTGTAGTATATCCATATACACTTTCAACAAAAGTTGAAAAGGCTGGTTATCTTTTCGGTGGTTGGTATGATAATCCAGAATTAACAGGTTCAGCAATAACTGAAATTAATGAATCAAAGACTGTATATGCAAAATGGACAGTTCTAGAAAATGTAGAAGTATCAGTTAATTTTGTACTTGATGGTGGATATTTACCAAAAGATTGGCCTGGAGCAGCAGCTTCTAATACTATTAATATTTCTACATATTCTAATACAGGTGGTGCTAGTGGTACTTATTTATGTGATACAGGAGTTACTAAAAATAATAGTTTAAGATGGCAATATAAGATTTTATTAAATTATCATGCAGATTTAGATTTATATGAAGTAGTAGCAGTAGATGCAGCAACAGCATCAGCAGCAAATGTTGCAAGTGCTGCAGGTGTTACATGGACACACGCACTTGCTAATGCTAATACAAATATTTCTACATATGCATCAGTAGGTCAATATATTGCATTAGATAAGGATAATGCATCAGTAGTTGTAGGTAGCACAAATCTTGTCGGTTCAGTTTATAATCTTAGTGCATTTGAATCATGTACAAAAGTATTATTATTACCACAATCTCTACCAACTCCAGTAAAAACTGGTTATACATTCAAAGGTTGGTTATGCAGTCTTGATGGTGTAGTATATACTGAATTCCCTGGATATACAGCTAATCCTGGTGCAATTACTTATACAGCTCAATGGGAAGCAAATGCATAATAGATAAAGATTAAGTAGAATATATTACTAAAAAAAGCGAAATAAGAGAGGTGTCAAAAAAGGCACCTCTTATTTTATACAATGATTTATTTTTAGTTTACAATTAACTATAAATGTTTTATGATTATACGGTTTGATTAAAACAGAAAGTTAAATTTCTCATTTTGAATTTCATCTAAAGTTATAATATTTGCGAAAAAAGATTAATTATGTTATAATATTTAACATATAAATAAATTAAGGAGAAATTAAAAAAATGAATAAAAACTATATTTCACCAACTATTGAAATTATTCAGCTTTCTGTTGATATTGAAACATCAGTAAGTGCAGTAGTTAACTATCCATGGCAAGCTGATGAAGACTTCGAATTCTTTGAATAGGAGGTAATTTTTTATGAAGAAAATTATTTTAGGTTTATTCGTAATGTTGGCAGCATTAGTGCTAGGTACAAAAGTATTAACAGTAAAAGCAGCAGTAACAGTTACAATGACAGAAGGCGCATCAATGCGTTTAGATGATCCAGCAGGATTAAGATTTAAAGCAACTGTATCTGAAGCAGTAGCAGGTGCAAAGTATGGTATTGTATTCGCAAATGGTGAAGTTGTAGCAGATCAAGTTGTAGTAGGTGCTACAGGTGTAGTAAATGCAGAAGTAGGTGAAGTAAATGCAGATGGAACATACTCAGTATCAATGGTAAATATTCCATCAAGAGCATATTTTTCCGATATTACAGCAAGAGCATATATTTATGCAAATGGTTCATATACTTATTCAGAAAATGTAGTTACAAGACACATTAATGAAGTTGCAAAAGCATATAAAAAAGCTCATCCAGATGTTGAAAATGAATTAGTAAAAGATGTATTATCATATGTAAAATTAAATCTAAATGCAGGCGTATGTAATGATCTAAATGTTATCAAAACTAATCTTGCAAATGATACAGCATTAACATCAATTAGTACAAATGCAAACAGTGGTTTCTGGGGCGGATATGCAAGTA
Source organism: uncultured Staphylococcaceae bacterium (assembly GCA_964541525.1). Taxonomy (GTDB): domain Bacteria; phylum Bacillota_I; class Bacilli_A; order ML615J-28; family CAG-313; genus UBA1737. The sequence goes on from CAZIQF010000030.1 coordinate 6,234, forward strand.
GTATTTTCTTATTCCCATCAGCTAGTACAATTGCAGCTAAATTCTCTCATCGTGTGGAACTTACAGTAAGAGCAGATGGATTATATGAAGTAACACAAGTAGTAGTATCTGGTGGGACTTATACAGCAAGTGAAGGTGCAACATATACAATTCTTATTTCTGAAAACTATAGTGATTATGCTGGTACAGCAGATTTTAGATCAACAGCTGTAGTGGGAACAATTGCAGCCATTGATGGAACTCCATCAACAGGTGTTGCCGATATTAAATTCTATTCAGCATCAACTATTGAAACTGCAAAATCTAATGATTCTACAATTAGTGTTACATATCCGTATACACTTCCAACAAATGTTGAGAAAACAGGTTACATTTTTAAAGGTTGGTATAATAATCCAGAATTTAGTGGTTCAGTACTAACAACTATTAGTGAATCTACAAATCTATATGCAAAATGGGAAAAAGATGTAAATACTTATACAATCAGTTATGAATTAAATGATGGTTTCTTCCCATATATATACCAATCACATACTGAAATAGTAGCTGATTTCGTAGTTGATTTTAATAAACATACAGGTAGAGTAGTTGCATCCGATGGTTCTGACTTCTTTGACAGATCTTGGAATGCATCAGGTGAAAGTTATGGTTATTTATTCTTAACTAGCGAAGCTTATTCTGCAAAATGGAGTTGGATGTTAGATTTAATTAATGCTGATCGTATTGCAAGAGGTGCTAATGCTTTATCAGCATCCGATGGTCAAGCTGAAGCTCGTGGTGAAATTCATACATTCTTAAATCTATGTGGTACAAGTGGTACTGCTGGATATGGTACTGATAGAACAGGATTAACATTTGAAGAATATGCATCAAAATATGTGCCACATGTTGAATATCCAACTAAATATGTAGTAGGAAATGAAGTTTCATTAGTATCACCAATCAAAGATGGTTATGAATTTTCTGGTTGGTATGATAATCCAGAATTTAGTGGTAGTGCAATTCAAAAAATTGATGTTAACGCAACAGGAAATATTATTCTATATGCAAAATGGAATGCTTTAGAAAATTTAGATGAATATACAATTAATTATGTGTTAGATGGTGGTACATTACCAACTGGCACAAAAACAACTTATACAATTGAAGATTCCTTTACTTTAACTATTCCTTCAAAAGATGGATATATATTTGATGGTTGGTATTTAGATAGTGCATTTAGTGGTGAATCAATTACTGCAATCGCATTAGGAACAACTGGTAACTTAACATTATATGCAAAATGGATAAGTGCTAATAGTGAATGGGCTAATGATTTAGAACTATTATTTGCAAATCCAATTGAAAGTGACATTACTCTTCCAACAACTTATGAAGAATATACCCTAGTATGGAATAGTTCGGATGAAACATTGCTTTCAAATCAAGGTATATATACAAGACCATATCAAGATACAAGAATAACAATGAGCGTTGATTTAGTAAGTGGTAGTACTGTTATTGATACTGCAACTTTTACAGCTGATATCAAAGGCTATGCTGATTTGTCACAACCTTTCGCAGCAGGATTTATTTGGGGTAACTTAACATCCTTAACTGAAGAAGTATTTACGAATTTAGATGTGTTATATTGTGCATTCATTAAAGTAGATAGTAATGGTAATTTTCCTACTAGCTACGCTAATAATTTATTTACAAGTAATCTAACTAACTATGTGATTGATCAAGCTCATGGTAAAGGTAAATGGGTAGTATTATCAGTTACCGGCGTTGATGGAGCTGCTACCAATTTTGAAGCAATCGCAGCTAGTGCAACTGCACGTACAAATTTTGCGAATAACATTGTTACAATAATTAATCAATATCATTTAGATGGTGTTGATATCGACTGGGAAACACCTAGTTCATCGACTTCAACAAACTTTACATTATTAATGAAGGAAATATATACTAAAGTCAAAGCTAACAATATTAATCATTTAGTAACAGCTGATATTGGTGGTGGTAAATGGCAACCACCTAAATACGATTTAAATAATTCCCAACAATATATGGATTATATCAATGTTATGACCTATGGTGGAGCATCATCATATGGGTACCATCAAAGTGCATTATATAAATCAACAACAAAACAACCATATAATGAATACAATAACTATTATCAAAAAGCAAGCGGCTCTGCGGATAATGGCATGACTTATACTCTTACATCATGTTCTGTTGATGAAACAGTTACAATTTTTCATAATACATATAAGGTCCCATATAATAAACTTGCAATCGGTGCAGCATTCTATGGAATAAGACAAGTATCAATTACAGATGATAGTGGCCGAACTTATTTCAGTCAAGATAAGACAACTGAAACAATGGATCAATCTTATACAACAATCCTTACTGAAATTGCATCAGGTAATTATGATGAATATTTTGATGAAGAATGTAAAGTTCCATATTTACTTGCAAAAGATAAGAAAACATTCTATTCATATGATAATCCAACAAGTATTGGATATAAATGTGATTATGCAAAAGAGAAAGGTTTAGCAAGTGTTTTCTTCTGGGCAAGTCGATGGGATCATGAAGATATCTTAGTTAAAGCTCTTGGTTCAAGCATAAAATAAAAATAAAAAATCAAAAGATAGTAATCTAAGGATTAAACTTAAATTACTATCTTTTTATATATGAATTAACTAAATTATAAAACCTAACTATATATGTATTATTTGCTAAAAACATTTAATGGTGCTATAATAGAAATGATAATTAATTTTAATAGGAGCACATATATGAAAAAATGGATATCACTTTTTTTAGTCTTTGCTGCATTCATTATTTTTATTTCTACTTCTAACATCTTGAAAGCTAATTCAACTTTTCAGATTCAAATTGAAAATGGAGCATCAATTAGACTAACGAATCCAACTAGTATCAGATTTAAGGGAAGTGTTAGTGGCGAAATTGAAGGGAATAAAATCACATATGGTATTGTTGTGGTTAAAGGTAATATTAATGCCGCATTAGTTACGATTAATCGAAAAGATAGTATATATGATGAAGTAAGCGAACTAAACCCAGATGGCACATTTAGTATATCATTGACAAATCTTTTAGTATCTGACTTTGCGACAATCTTTACCGCTAGATCATATGTTAAAATTGATGGAATATACTATTACTCAAATACAGTAATTCGTAGAACTATATATGATATAGCTTTAACCGCTAAAAACGATAATCAAGATCATAATTATTTAGATTATATTATTAATAATTGTTATAACATTAATTATCAACTTAATGGTGGTAACTTACCTAGTAAAATAAAAACACTATATACAACTCAAGATAGTTTCAACTTACCCATTCCAACTAAAGTAGGATATACATTTGAAGGATGGTATTTGGATAGCAAATTTACAGAAGATAAGATTACCGAAATCAAAAATCATTCCACTGGGGACATAACTTTATATGCAAAATGGGAACTAGAAAAAGTTACCTATGTATTAAATGGCGGTAGCTGGACTGATTTGGAAATCATTAAAAATGGGCTAAGTAATATTGAAAATGAAGCAACAGTTAGAGTAAGCAAATATATCGATGACTATTGGGATTCATATGAGGGAAATATTTTTCTTTCTCCAGTTAATCAAGCCGTTAACGCAATGTATTCAACAAGACTTGGATTAAAAGATTTAGGTGGTATTTATCAAATCATTCAAATCATTAATAATGGTATAAGGGGGGAGGCCTATTTAGATTCAGTTGATTATGCATTATATTGGCATGCAACTGCTGATAAGCAAATACCTTCAGATTTGGAAGTAGGAAACATTATTATCTTTGATCAAGATATTACTTTATTAACTAGTGGTGATATTGATTTAAATATGTCAATATATCAAGAGGATAATTATCATAATATAATCAATCAAGATACAACGTTAGCTGTTGATTACCCTTATAAATTATCTCATCATATCTATAAAAGTGGATATAATTTTGTAGGGTGGTATGAAGATATTAATTTAACAGGAAGTCCAGTCACAACCATCAATAATGGTATAACAGTTTATGCAAAGTGGGAATCAAATATTGATGAATGGGCAAATGATTTAGAATTAATCTTTGAAAATCCAATTGAAAATAGTCTTAATCTGCCAACAATCTTTGGCGATTACAAATTAGAATGGTATAGTTCTAATGAAGTATTACTCTCAAATCAAGGTATATATACAAGACCGTATCAAGATACACAAATAACAATGAGTGTTGATTTAGTTAGTGGTAGTAAAGTTCTGGATACTGCAACATTCACGGTTGATATCAAAGGCTATGCTGATTTATCTCAACCTTTTGCATCAGGATTTCTTTGGGGTAACCTAACATCACTAACCGAAGAAGTGTTTATAAATTTAGATGTATTATATTGTGCATTTATTAAAGTTAATTCAGATGGAACAATACCAACAAGCTCAGCTAATAATGCTTTTACAAATAATTTAAAAAACTATGTAATTGAACAAGCACACGCCAAAGGTAAATGGGTAGTAGTCTCAGTAACTGGTGTTGATGGAGCTGATGCAAACTTCGAAGCAATTGCTGCAAGCGAAACTGCACGTATCACATTAGCGGAAAATATCGTAAAACTAATTAATCAATATCATCTAGATGGTGTAGATATCGACTGGGAAACACCGAATACATCAACATCAACAAACTTTACATTATTAATGAAGGAAATATATACTAAAGTCAAAGCTAACAATATTAATCATTTAGTAACAGCTGATATTGGTGGTGGTAAATGGCAACCACCTAAATACGATTTAAATAATTCCCAACAATATATGGATTATATCAATGTTATGACCTATGGTGGAGCATCATCATATGGGTACCATCAAAGTGCATTATATAAATCAACAACAAAACAACCATATAATGAATACAATAACTATTATCAAAAACCAAGTGGATCAACCAGCAATGGCATGACTTATACCCTTACATCATGTTCAGTTGATGAATCAATAGCTATCTTCCATAATACATATAATGTTCCATATCATAAACTTGCAATCGGTGCAGCATTCTATGGAATAAGACAAGTAACATATACAGATGCTGATGGTAGAACTTATTTTAAATCCGATAAATCAGTAGGTTATTCAACAATTCTTAATGAAATTGCCTCTGGTAATTATGATGAATGTTTTGATGAAGAATGTAAAGTGCCATATTTACTTGCAAAAGATAAACAATCATTTTATTCATATGATAATCCTGAAAGTATTAAATATAAATGTGAATATGTAAAAACAAATGGTCTAGCTAGTACATTCTTCTGGGCGAGTAGATGGGATTATGAAGATATATTAATTAAAGCTCTTGGTTCAAATATAAAATAAAAATCAATAAAAGATAGTAATTTAAGCCAAAATCTTAAACTACTATCTTTTTATTTACTCTTAGGTGTATTTTCGAAAAAACAATTAAAAATATCTTTTATTAGAAATGAAAGAACAATAGAATTTATCTTTTTTCACAAAAGTAATTTTAAAATTTTTATTAATTATATAAGTGAGAAGAATGCA
>CAZIQF010000030.1:11936-21515 GCA_964541525.1 uncultured Staphylococcaceae bacterium
AACCAAGAAGAAAAGGACATTGCCTTCTTCTCGCTTTCATTATAACATATTTAATGTAGATTACGCAAGAGGTAAGTAAAACTTTTTTAATTTTTCGAAAAAACAATTAAAAAATATCTTTTATTAGAAATGAAAGAACAATAAAATCTATTGTTTTCACAAAAGTAATTTTAAAATTTTTATTAATTATATAAGTGAGAAGAATGCAATATTTATAGAAGGGTTTATACTAAGGGATTACTTTTCTTCTTGAACCAAAAGGGGGCAAGAAGAGGGGTGTTAATATGGCTATTTATAAAAAAATAACCCCTTTTGAAAGAAAGGAGTTAGAAATGAATTTAATTTCACTAATAATTAATCTAATTAGATTAGTTATAGATATAATTAAATTTATAATATTTCTTCTAAAAAAGAAGAAATAAAAACAATTAAATAGAAATAAAGTCCTACTACACACACAATAAAAAGTTGGACTTTTTTTCTTAACCAAGAAGAAAAGGACATTGCCTTCTTCTCGCTTTCATTATAACATATTTAATATAGATTATGCAAGAGGTAAGTAAAAAATTTTAATATAGTCATTGGAATTGAAATAGGTTATTAATTGTGGTATAATAAATATATGATGAAAGAGAAGAAAGTTATCTTAATTAGTAGTTTAATTATTTTGATTATTATTATTTTATCAATTGGTTTAAGCATTTATTATAATAAATTTAATCAAAACATTAAACAAAAAAATGAATTATATTTGGTGATTTATCAATATCAAACAATTGATTATCATTTTAATCAAGAGATAGAACCAATAATATATCAAAAAATTAAATTTACTTATGATACTAAAGTTGATTTGGAAATTATATCACTAGATCATCAATATGTTAACCATCTATGTGTAAGCGATGGTAGAGCTTATATTAAAGAAGCAAATTGTTTTAATCAGATTTGTCTAAATGATGTAATTACTTTAGATATTGATATTATTAATAATCTAAATATCATCTGCATGCCAAGTGGCTTATTTATTTGTTTAGAAGAAGGGAGTACGAAATGAAAGTAAGATTTGAAAATGTCAATTTCGCATATGACAAAGACACACCAATTTTAAAACACTTTAATCTTACAATTAATGAGGGTGAGATGGTTGCGATATTGGGTCACAATGGTAGTGGCAAAAGTACTCTTGCGAAAATTATTATGGGTTTATTACCAATTGATTCTGGTAATATATATATTAACGATCAAATCTTGAATGAAGAAACGCTTGATTTATATCGTAATAAAATGGGGATTATTTTTCAAAATCCTGATAATCAATTTGTTGGGGTTACTGTCAAGGATGATATCGCTTTTGGTTTAGAAAATAGAAATATATCAAGAGAAGAAATGATTCAAAAAATTCATTATTTTTTGAAATTAGTTGATATGGAGGATTATATTGATGCTAATCCAGAAGAATTATCTGGTGGTCAAAAACAACGAATTGCAATTGCAGGTGCATTAGCATTAGAAAATGAATTAATGATATTTGATGAATCAACTTCAATGCTTGATCCTTTATGTACAAAGGAAGTTGGTTCAATGATTAAACAAATTAAAGAATCAGGTAATAAAACGATTATTGTAATTACCCATAATTTAGAAGAAGCATGTTATGCAGACCGGGTTATTGTTTTAAAAGAAGGGGTAATTGTTGCTGATGATACACCAAGCGAAGTTTTTAAATTACAAAATGTTTTAGAACAGAGTGGATTAAAGACAACTGATAGCGTAGCATTAATCAATAGTTTAAAGAATAAACTATATCCAAATAAAAAAGAAATCGAGGAATTATTATGGGAATTAACTTTCAAAATGTAAGTTTTAAATATAATTATAATGGTCCCTATTCTTTAAAAGATATTAATTTACATATTGATGCTTGTGGTGAATTCATTTGTATTTTAGGTCATACTGGTAGTGGTAAGAGTACACTAGTTCAACATATGAATGCTTTATTATTACCTGTCAAAGGACAGATAACTTGTTTTTCTAAAGATATTGTAAAAAAAATCAAACATCCAATAAAACTTAATACTAAAAATAATCGTTTGAAATATGATATTAATTCAGGTAAATGCTTAGTAAAAGTCGATAAATTAGTTTATAATTCTAATTTATTAGAAATTAGAAAACATATAGGCCTTGTTTTCCAATTTCCTGAATACCAATTATTTGAAACAACAGTACTGAAAGATGTTATGTTTGGTCCTAAAAACTTTGGTTTAAGTGAAGAAGAGGCTAAATCTGCTGCGATTGAGGCTTGTAAATTGGTTGGTTTAACTCCAGATTTACTAGAAAAAAGCCCCTTTTCTTTATCAGGTGGACAAATGCGTAGAGTTGCAATTGCGGGTATCTTAGCACTTAATCCTGATGTGATTATTTTAGATGAGCCAACAGTTGGTTTGGATCCAATTGGTAAAGAAGAATTAATGAAATTACTCATTTCGATTCAAAGATCTACAAATAAATCAATTATTATGATTACTCATGATATGAATATTGTTGGTGAATATGCAAAAAGAGTAATTGTGATGGATCAAGGAACGATCGTTTATGATGGTGATAAACGCACGCTTTTTGAAGATGTTGATAAATTACACAAATTTAATCTAGACCTTCCAAATTCGGCTAATTTAGCCCTTAAATTGAAAGATAAAGGATTAATTACATATAAGCATCTACCTTTATCAAAACAAGAATTAGAAACTGTAATTCTTGGAGGTGATATCAATGAATAACTTAGCATTTGGTCAATATGTAGATAGAAATAGTGTTATTCATAAACTAGACCCTAGATGTAAAATTATCTCATTAATCATTTTAATGGTTGCTGTCTTTTTGATTCCTTCACCACTTGATGAAGAACTACCTTATTTACCATTTATTGCGTTAGGGATTTATTTATTATTTTTATTAATTATTATTTTACTTACGAAAATTTCAATTATTAGATATTTAAAGAGTTTAAAACAAATTGTCTTCTTAATGTTGTTTGCGTTCATAATTCAAATTCTGACACCATCACAGGATTTAATAACATTTGTTGATACGACATTAAACATTTCAATCATTAATATTTTAATTGTGTTATTATTGTTAATTGCTTTTTTCACATTTAATAAATATTTACCAAATAAATTATTAATCTTTTTAGGGTTAGTTGTTCTTTCAATATATATATTAACTTTAAATTTAGGAACACCACTTACAACGATTAACTTTAAGTTATATCAAACTGGACTATATACTGGATGCTTCTTTTTCGCAAGAGTGTTATTAATTATTATGTTATCAACGATTTTAACCCTTACAACAAAACCAACGGATTTAACTAGTGCGATTGAATGGTTACTACATCCACTAACTTTCTTGAAAATAAATGTTAGTATTTTTGCAATGATTATTAGTCTTGCGTTAAGATTTATTCCAACTTTATTTAATGAAACGCAAAAGATCTTAAAAGCTCAAGCAAGTAGAGGGGTTGATTTTAAAGAAGGGAACTTAAAATCACAAATTACCCAAATCATTTCGTTACTAATTCCGATGTTTGTTATTTCTTTCAAACGTGCAGCCGATTTAGCTGATGCAATGGAGGCAAGAGGTTATATACCTGGAGCGACAAGAACTAAACTAAATGTTATGAAACATCATTTTAATGATGTAGTTGCATATTTTATTACCTGTGTTGTTTTAGTCTTGATTATTATATGGAAGGTAAAATAAAATGCGATATAAAATGATTATTAGTTATGATGGAACTTTTTTCCATGGCTTTCAGCGTCAACCTGATGAGATTTCGGTTCAACAAGTATTAGAGGAAAAATTATCGATTGTTTTTAAAATGCCGATTATTATCCATCCAGCAGGCAGAACCGATGCCTTTGTTCATGCAGTAGGACAAGTTGTCCATTTTGATAGTGACCAAGTAATTCCTTGCGAAAACTTAAGAAAAGTTATGAATAAACATTTATATCCCCATATCTATATTAAAGCGATAACTAATGTATCAGAAAAATTCCATTCAAGAAAAAGTGCGATTAAAAAAGAATATCACTATTATGTATCAATGAATGAATTTAATCCATTAAAAGCAAATTATGTCTTATATTTTCATGATCGGCTTAATATCGCTTTAATCAGAGAAGCAATGACCTATATTGTTGGTACTCATGATTTTAAAAGTTTTTCCAAAAATCATTTAATCAAAACCACAACTAGAACAATTGAATCATTTACACTAGATGTAAAAGATGGTATCTTGACCTTTAAAATAATTGGTGATGGATTCTTACATAATATGGTACGAATAATTATCGCCTTAATGTTAAAAGTTGGTGAAGGTAAAATTGATGTAAAAAAAGTACCAGAACTAATGAATGCCAAATCACGTAAAGCAATTCCCTATGTTGCCAGTGCTAAAGGGTTATATTTGTGGAAAGTTTATTATGATGAAGGACAATATCAACTTTAAAAATCAATTTATTAACTTGTGATTGAATGGTACGTGGAGCTGAACTATTCCTAATAAATAAATTAGAATTAATTAAAATAGATAAAAAAATTCGGTTATTAATCAGCCGAATTTTTAATTTATCTAGATTTAAACAAAAAAAGATAAATAACTAATCGATGATTAACTATTTATCTATGATATAGATGCCATATTACACATCCCCTATATAAAGTGAAGGAGTTACAAAAACCTGTGAAAAATTTGCGGCATAGAATAAATTCAATAAGATAATTTGGGATGGTCTTATTGAATGATAGGGACACTAAGTATTTTTAACTCCTTCAATAATATATACAATTCTCAACAACCAATTTCCACAAAAAATTAAAAAAAATTAAAAAAAAGTTAAAAAATAATAGATTTTATCAAGTTTTATTAAACTATTTTTTCCTATTGTTTGAAAATTTATTAAGATTTATAGTTGGAGATAACTCATCACTTGCTTCTAAAAAATGATTTAAAGATATATGATTTTCAATCCGATTTTCTTTTTCATCATCATTTGAGTTAGTTTCCACAAAATATTTTTTTCCCATTTTATATTCTTTTTCAATTTGCCTTTTTTTATTATTTTGTTTGTTTAATTCATTTGAATTCAAAAAAATCACCTCTACAATTATTATTATAAGATTTTTAAAAAATATACAAAAAACTAATTTTTTACATATCACTTTATTAAATTAAGTTTTTTTGGTATAATATAATTTAGAAAGAGGTGGACAAAGTATGAAAGGTTTATTTATTTCATTTGAAGGAAATGATGGTTCAGGAAAATCTAGTGCTTTACAAAATGTATTGAAAACATTAAAAGAACTAAACTATGACGTAATATATTCCCGAGAACCCGGTGGAAGCCCGATTGCTGAAAAAATCAGAGAATTAATTTTAGATCCCAGCAATTTAGGAATGGATGAAAGAACCGAAGCATTACTATACGCAGCAAGTAGAAGAGAACATCTAAAAAAGACAATTCTTCCAGCTTTAGAAAAAGGACAAATTATTCTTTGTGATCGCTTTTTAGATTCATCACTTGCATATCAAGGTTATTCAAGGGGAATTGGTATTGATGAAGTATATCAAATGAATCAATTCGCAACTGAAGGATTACTTCCAGATTTAACGATTTTTGTTTGTGTTAGACCAGAAATAGGTATGTCCAGAATCAAAAAAGATGCAAGAGAACTAGACCGATTAGAAATGGAAAAAATGGAATTTCATCAAAGAGTATATCAAGGCTATTTAACTGTTCAAAATAAATTTGCTAGTAGAATTGTTTTAATCGATGGCGAGCAATCCAAAGAACAAGTGTTAAATGATGTCTTAAATATCGTCTTAACATTCATTAAGGAGCATCAGGAATGAATTACGAAGAATTAGTTAAAAATCAACCTGAAATTATTAATTTAATTAAAAAATCGATTCAAAAAGATAAGTTAGTCCACGCTTATTTATTTGAAGGAGATTCTGGAACTGGTGTAATGGAAGCAGCAAAATATTTTGCGATGTCCCTTTTGTGTGAAGAATCAGATAAACCATGTTTAAAATGTAACACTTGTGAAAGAATTCAATATAATTCCCATCTCAATGTGGTAACTATCGAAGCAATTGGTGATGTTATTCGTAAAGAACAAATTGAAAACTTAATGCATGATTTTTCAATGACAAGCCTAGAAAAAGGACCACAAATCTATATTATTCAAGAAGCAGATAAGATGAATACGGCAGCAGCAAATGCCTTACTAAAATTTTTAGAAGAACCAGCAAGCAATCACTATGCAATATTAACAACAACTAATCATAAAAAATTGTTAGATACAATCGTTTCGAGAACGCAATATCTTCACTTTAAACCTGTAGCAAAAACTTATATCGTTGATCAATTACTAGCCAACGGAGTTGATAGCGATGTCGCTTATGTGATTAGCCATATCACAAGTGATTTTACTGAAGCTAAAAAATTCATTGAAGAAGGAAAACTAGTACTATTTATTAATCTTGCGAGAAAAATTACTGCAGCTAAGTTTAAAAAAAGAAATCAGTACGTTGAATATTATTTAAATAAACAACTATTAGATAGTGAAAAAGACAAAAGATGGCATTGGATTTTCTTTGATATCTTAATTTTAATTCATCAAGAATTATATAAAAAAGCAAATGGTGATGAAACTAATTATTTTAAAAGCATCATCGATAATATTAAAGAAGAACAGTTAAACAAACAAACAATTTTAAGATCACTTGAAATCTTAAACAAATATGAAGAAAGATTAAATTATCATGTAAATCTAGACTTATTGTACACCAGTCTATTTACGGAATTATAGGAGGGCCCATGACCGAAATCGTAGGGATTCAATTTAAAAATACCAGTCGTGTTTACTACTTTGCTCCTAAACATTTAAAATTTGAAGTTGGAGAATATGCAATCGTTGAAACAGTCAGAGGACTAGAATTAGGACGTGTCATCATTGGCAACAGACTAGTTGAAGATGATGACATTACTGGTGAATTAAAACCAGTTATCAGAAAAGCAACTAACCACGATATTGAAAATCAAAAACGTAATGAAGCATTATCCAAAGATAGTTTTGAAGTTTTTAAACAACTAGTTAAACAACTAGATTTAGAGATGAAACCACTTTATTGTGAATACACAATTGATTCTAGTAAACTAATTTTTTATTATACAGCCGAAGAGAGAGTGGATTTTCGTGAACTACTAAAACTACTTACACCTAGATTCCGTACCCGGATTGAACTAAGACAAATAGGACCAAGAGAGGCAGCTAGAGTGATTGGTGGAATTGGAACTTGTGGTAGAGAAATATGTTGTAAAACCTGTTTAAATAACTTTGACTTTGTCACAATGAAAATGGCAAAAGATCAAAATATGAGCTTAAATACTAATAAAATCAGTGGTATATGTGGAAAACTAATGTGTTGTATCGGATATGAACATGAAATTTACCAAGAAACAAAAAAAATTCTACCTAATATTGGTGAAATGGTTAAAACGCCAAAATGTCCTTGTTGTAAAGTTGTAAGTGTCGACTATGTTAAAAAAGAAGTAAGTGTCTTAGAACATCCAGAAGGAACACCTGTCAAATATCCATATCAAGAACTTCAAAATGTGAAAGTGGAAAGCGAATACCAAGATCATGCGGAAGTAATAACAGTAGCTGAAAATACTAATAGTGGCGATAATGAGGATATTGTTGAACAAGAACCAAAGTTAGAAGAACCAAACAATCAAAATGACAAACAACCAAAAAGAAAAATCTACAAACCATCACAAATTAAAAAGCCAAATAATAAACGAAAAAATAACAAAAATGAAACAAAAAAGTGATGAAGTAATCAACGATTTATTAGGCTATGAAGGTTTGAAGATTATCCAACGTCCGGATATGTTTAATTTTTCCCTTGATTCAACCATTCTTGCATATTATACTACTATCAATAAAACTGCAAAACGCATTATTGATTTAGGCTGTGGCAATGGTTATATTCCCATCTTTTTAACTCTTAGAACTAAAGCAAAAATAGAAGGAGTTGAAATTCAAGAAGAAGCATATAATCTTGCTTGTAAAAGTGTTAAATTAAACCATTTAGAAGATCAAATCACAATCCATTTAGGTGATATGAAAACAATCTATAATACAGTTGGTGTTGCCAAATACGATTTAGTTACATCCAATCCACCCTATTTTAAATACCAAAAAGACAGTAAGATTAATGCCAATGACTATCTAACAATTGCTAGACATGAAGTAAAAGTAACCCTAAATGATGTCTTACATACAGCCAATATCTTGTTAAAAGATGGAGGAACATTTGCAATGGTTCACCGCGTTGAACGCTTAATCGACATTTTAGAAACATTTAGATTAAATCATATTGAACCTAAAAGAATATTATTTGTCTATCCCAAAACCACATCAAAATCAGCCTTGGCCGTTTTTATCGAAGGTAAGAAAAGTTTAAAACCAGGTGGCTTACAAATTTTACCACCACTTTATGTATATAATGAAGATAATACATATACTGAAGAAATTTTAAAAATATTTAATTACAAACAAGAGGAATAAATATGTTGAATCGTCAAAAATCAAATAATGATAACCCTAAATTATATTTAGTAGCAACCCCGATTGGTAACTTTGAAGATATGACCTATCGGGCAGTAGAAACATTAAAGATTGTGGATGTTATTTACTGTGAAGATACGAGAATAACAGGGCAATTATTAAAACATTTTGATATTCATACAGCACTAAAATCATATAATGTTGTAACCGAAAACGATTTAACTGATAACTTAATTAAAACAATTAAAAATGGCAAAACTATAGCAATCGTAACAGATGCGGGTTTACCCGGAATCAGCGATCCTGGATATCTTGCATGTAAATGTGCTATTGAAGCTAATATTGATGTAGTTGCGATTCCCGGACCATCAGCTTCACTAACCGCTTTAATTACTAGTGGATTACCAACTAAAAACTTTTATTTCGTAGGATTTTTATCAAGCAAACAAAATTTAAGAAAAAAAGAAATCACCAAGTTATTAGATAAAGAAGAAACATTAATTATCTATGAAGCACCACACCGAATTAAAGCAACATTAACCGATTTACTAGCAATCTTAGGTAACAGACAAATCTCACTATCAAGAGAACTAACAAAAAAATATGAAGAACACCTAAGAGGTACTATTACTGAAGTACTAGAAGTAGTAGATGAATTAAAAGGTGAAATGGTAATATGTGTAGAAGGTGCAAAATTAGATGATATTGCTGAAATGTTATGTAATAAAACAATCAAAGAACATTATGAATTTTATCTAAATCAACAAATTGATTTCAAAGAAGCATTAAAGAAAGTTGCAAAAGATCGAGGCGTAAGCAAATCAATCATTTACCAAGAAATATTTGGAAAAAATAAATAGATATAAAATAAAAAAATTCGGTTCTGTAAAATCTTTTGAGATTTTGAGATAAAATAAGAACCTATCTTAAAAG
>CAZIQF010000031.1:0-19455 GCA_964541525.1 uncultured Staphylococcaceae bacterium
TTTTATTTTGTTTTTTCTGTTTCACCCCAAAAACCCCAAAAAACTTTTTAGAGCCTTAATTTTTCATTAAATAGACATAATGTCTTGTTCTTTTTCTTTCGCAAGTTTATCGATATTTTCAATATACTTGTCTGTTAGTTTTTGAACTTGATCATTATAGCGTTTTAATTCATCCTCAGAAATTTGTCCATCTTTTTCTAATTTCTTTAATGATTCCATTGCTTCACGACGAACATTACGAATTGCAACCTTATTATCTTCAGCTACTTTTTTAGCTTGTTTAACAAGATCCTTACGAGTTTGTTCATTTAGCGGTGGAATTGGAATACGAACTAATTCACCATCATTTTGTGGATTTAATCCTAATCCTGCAGTTTGGATTGCTTTTTCAACATCTTTTAAGATTGATTTATCCCAAGGCTTAACTACAATTGATTGTGGATCGGGAACTGATACAGCACCTACTTGTGGAATTGGTGTAGGTACACCATAATAAGATACCATTACACTATTTAAAATATTAGGATTAGCTTTACCTGTTCTAATATTCACAAAATCTTTTTTAAGTGATTCAATCGTCTTTAACATCTTTTCTTCGCATAAAGCGATAATAGTTTTAGGCATTTTGTTTCTCCTTAATTATTTATTTGTAATGATTGTACCAATTGTTGGTTCAACCATTATTCTTTTGATATTTCCTTTTTGGTTCATATCAAAGACAATAACATCAATATCATTAGTGTTACAAAGACTAGTAGCGGTTAAATCCATTACTTCTAATTGTTGATTTAACACTTCTTGGTATGTTAGTTTTGTATATCTTTTTGCATGAGGATTTTTTCTTGGATCGCTATCATAAACACCATCAGTACCATTTTTAGCCATTAGGATTTTAGATGCGCCAATCTCTAATGCTCTTAAAGCTGCAGTTGTATCGGTTGAAAAATATGGACAACCAGTTCCTCCTGCAAAAACAACAATATAACCTTTTGCCAAATATTCTAGACAATCATTTCTTGTATATGACTTAATTAATGAAGGCATCGGAACTGCACTCATTGTGATGGCTTTTAATCCCAAATTCTTTAGACCATTTTCAACAGCTAAGGCATTCATTGCTGTTCCAAGCATACCAATACTATCGGCTAAGCAACGATCCATATTATTTTCTTCAGCATCACGGCCACGCCACATATTACCAGCACCAACAACGATGGCAATTTCAACGCCTAATCTTGCAAGTTCTTTGATTTCTTCACAAGTATCAGCAATTTTACTTGAACTAATTCCTTGTCCTGTTTCCGATAATGCTTGTCCACTTAATTTTAGAATTACGCGTTCCATTTAATCCTCCACTAATAAAATCAATTTTATTATTTATTATTTTGAGCAGCAGCAGCTTGTGCAGCAACTTCAGCAGCGAAGTCATCATGACGTTTTTCCATACCTTCACCAACTTCAAAACGTACATAGTTTACAGCTACACTATTGTGGCTCTTTAAGAATTGAGCAACAGTGACACTTGGATCTTTAACAAATGGTTGATCTACTAAACAAATTTCTTTTTTGAATTTATTTAATCTACCTACAATCATCTTTTCAATAATTGCTTCTGGTTTAGATGCATTTGCAGGATCATTAGCAATCTCAGTTTTAATCATTTCTGCTTCATGATCTAATACTTCTTGTTCAATTAATGATGAATCTAAATAACGAGGATTGTACATTGCAATGTGCATACATACATCTTTAGCAACAGCAGCATCGCTACCTTTGATAACTGATAAAACCACGATTTTACCACCATTGTGTTTGTAAACACCGAATACTTCATCATCAGCTTTTTCAACACGGCTAACACGACGAAGTGAAATTTTTTCACCGATTACAGCTGTAGCAGCAATCACAATTTCTTCACCAGTTTGACCATTATGGCTAGCATTTAAAACACATTTTTCGCATTTAGCATCAGCTTCTACACAAATTTGACCGATAGTTGCAAGTAAGTCAATAAATTTTTGATTTTTTGCAACAAAGTCTGTTTCTGAATTTAATTCATAAAGATAAGCAACATTCCCATTAATAACTACATCTGCTAAACCTTCAGCAGCAATACGAGAAGCTTTCTTTTCAGCTTTTGCAATTCCTTTTTCACGAAGCCAGTCAACAGCTGCATTCATATCACCATTACATTCAGTAAGGGCTTTTTTGCAGTCCATCATACCAGCACCAGTTTTTTCTCTTAATTCTTTTACTAAAGCAGCACTAATCATTTTTCAATTATCTCCCTTTTAATTATATTATTCTGAAACTTCTGGAGCAGCTTCTACTTTACTTTCAGCTTCACCATCTTGTTGAGAAACTTCTTGTTGAGGAGCTTCTTCTTGAGGTTTTTTAACTTTAGCAGCACGAGGACGTTTTTCACCACGGCTAGGTTTATTAGGACGTTGTTGTTGTTTTTCTTCTTCTGGTTGTTTTTCTTCTTCTGGTAAAGTATAAGGTTCTACAGCTTCACCATTACCTTCTAATACAGCGTTAGCCATTACACCTAAGATTAAACGAACAGCTCTAACACCATCATCATTTGCAGGGATGATATAATCAACATCATCTGGATCACAGTTTGTATCAACTAAACCAAATACTGGGATATTTAATTTTCTAGCTTCTAATACTGCGTTATGTTCAGTTTTAGGATCTACAACAAAGATTGCTCCTGGTAAATCAGTCATTTCTTTAATACCACCAAAGAATGCTTCTAATTTAACCATTTCTTTTTTAATTTCAATAACTTCTTTTTTAGGTAAAAGATCAAATGTTCCATCTTTTTCCATTTCTTCATATTTATAAAGTTTGGCAATTGATTTACGAATTGTTTTGAAGTTAGTCATTGTACCACCAAGCCAACGTTTGTCAACATAATATTGACCAGCACGAACTGCTTCTTCTTTAATGATGTCTTGGATTTGTTTTCTTGTACCTACGAATAATACTTTACAGTTATTATTGCGAACTACTTCAACCATTTTTGCATAAGCAACTTCGATTAAATCAGCAGTTTTTTGTAAGTCAATGATGTAAACACCATTTCTTTCTCCATAAATATACTCTTTCATTTTAGGGTTCCAACGGCGAGTATGATGACCGAAATGAACACCAGCTTCTAGTAATTGTTTCATTGTAATTACTGACATTTTTTATTCCTCCATTTTTCTTTTGTTTTGGCCTCTAAGAAAGTCTTTATGAACCGCCCTATAATGTTATAGACTTGACGACGCACTCGTTTCTTATGTGTATTTTTTTGCCATTATTTATTATATCAAAAAATAACTACTTTTACCATTAATTAACGCTACTTTTTTAAAATTAATGTTACAAACGATAATCCCTCATGTTCTTCTTCTTGATCAATTTCAACAAATCCAGCTTTCTTATAAAAATTAACATTATAATCTTCTTCTAGAATTGTATCAACATACCAAGTATGAACTTGATGATTTTTTTCAATAATAGCATTTAAAACCAATTTTCCAATTCCTAAATGTTGATATTTTGCTTTTAAATAAAATTGAGCAATTTGCATCACTTGAGGATCATCTAATTCAAAAATAAAGATTCCACCAACAATTTCTTCGGTATTAAAATCAACAATTTTATAATATTGACCAAATTGATATTTTAAATTAAACTCCATCCGATGTAATGTCATATGATATGGATTAGAATCAAAATCTCCATACTTAATCGAATATGTTTTAAAACACTCTTTTTGAATATTTAATAGTTCTTTCGCATCTTTTAATAATGCTTTTTCTAAATTTACCATTAATTTCTCCTTTTTTAATATGCAATTATTTCCTATTATTGTTTTGTCTTGGATGATTTTCCATTGACTTTTTTAATTGTTCAGTCGATACATGAGTATAAATTTGGGTTGTTGATAAATTGGTATGGCCAAGCATTTCTTGAACCGATCTTAAATCAGCACCACCATCTAATAAATGCGTTGCAAAAGTATGTCTAAGCATATGCGGATAGACATGAATTGCTTCTGCAGCATCTTCAATAATTTTATTAATAATGATCCTAACCCCTCTAGTCGTTAAGGCACCACCATGATGATTAACAAAAAGATTCTTAACATCAGCCTTTTCATTCTTTAATATTAATTCTTTTCGGCCAATATAGATATAGTTATTTAACGCATCAATTGTTCTTTGATTCATTGGCACATATCGTTCTTTACTACCTTTACCAATAACTTTAATCATTGCGTTAGCAAAATCTAAATTATTAATTGTTAAAGAGCATAGTTCCGAAACTCTCAGTCCGGACCCATATAAGATTTCCATAATTGCGAGATTGCGTTTACCAATAGCTGTATTTGAATCAATTGAATTAAAGATTTTTTCAATTTCTTCTTTATATAAAAAGTGTGGTAAACTTTTTTCAACTTTTGGTGATTCAACTAATTCAAACGGATTTTTTTCAACTTTACCTTCCGTGATTAAATAGCGATAGAAAGTTTTTAAACTGGATAATTTTCTCGCAATTGATTTTCGCTTAAAACCACTATTAAAAAGTCTAGTCATAAACGCCCTGGCATGGGTTGGGCGGGCGGTTAAGAGTGTACCAAATTCTTCTGCTTTTAAAAAATCAGCAAATTCACAAATATCACTAATATAACTTTGGATAGTATAACTCGAATAATTGCGTTCGGAAGTTAAATATTGTTCATAACAACTAATTGCTTCTTTCGCTTTAGTTTCATTATCTACTTGAATTTTAGCTACTTGCTTAACACTCTGAACTTGTTTTTTTCCAGTTGGCCTAACTGATTTTTTAATTGCCACGCTTATCACCTTTCTTTTTTATAATTCTTTACATAATTCATCTATCCTATTTAATGCTCGTTCGGCATACGCCATCTTTCGCTCTTTTTTTCGATAATTCCCTTCTAATGGTGCAAAGATACCAAAATTCACATTCATTGGTTCGAAAGAATCGACACCTTCTTCACCATTATGATAATAACTAATATAATTTGCAAGAGCACCAATTGCGGTCTTCGCATCGAGTTCTAAATTAGGTAATCCTTCTAAATGGCGGGCCATATTAATTCCAGCAATTAGTCCGCTAGCAGCACTTTCAACATATCCTTCCACACCAGTCATTTGTCCAGCAAAAAAGATATTAGGGTTACTTCTTAATTGATAACCATTATTTAATACTTTAGTTGAATTAATATATGTATTACGATGCATGACCCCATAGCGAACGATTTCCGCATTTTCTAACCCAGGAATTAAACTTAATAATTTCTTTTGTTCTGGCCATTTTAAATGAGTTTGAAAACCAACTAAATTATATAAGCTTTTAGCTTTATTATCTTGACGCAGTTGTACAACCGCATATGGCCAACGACCAGTTCGAGGATCATCTAAACCAACTGGCTTCATTGGACCAAATAATAAAGTTTGTCTACCTCTTCTTGCCATTTCTTCAACAGGCATACATCCTTCAAAAACCTTCATTTCAAAATCATGCAATTCAGCACATTCAGCATTTACTAGAAATTCATAAAAAGCATTAAATTCACTTTCATTCATTGGACAATTAATATATGATGCTTCACCTTTATTGTATCTTGATGCAAGAAAACATTTATTCATATCAATTGATTCATATGTAACAATCGGTGCTACTGCATCAAAGAAATACATATAATCACAACCAACTAAGTTTTGAATTTCTTGATGTAATTCATCACTAGTTAATGGACCACTAGCAATAACAACCGGACAACTTGGGATTTTTGTAACTTCTTCATAATGAATTTCAACATTAGGATGATTTTTTAAGGTATTAGTAACATATTCAGAAAAACTATTGCGATCAACTGCTAAAGCTCCACCGGCTTCGACTCTCGTTGCATCAGCAGCTTTCATAATTAATGAATCTAATCTCCGCATCTCTTCTTTTAAAACCCCTACTGCATTTTGAAGTCCTGCTGCTCTTAATGAATTACTACAAATCAATTCAGCAAATCCCGCTGTTTGGTGAGCAGGCGTCATTTTAGATGGACGCATTTCATATAAATGAACTTTAATTCCTCTTTTTGCAAGTTGATAACAAGCCTCACTTCCAGCAAGACCAGCTCCAATTACGATTACTTCTTTCATATTTACCTCATTTTCTATTATTAATTTTATTATACACTTTTTTGGATAAAAATACAAGGCAAATAAAAAGAAACTGAAAACAAATTCGTTTTCAGTCTTTCATTTTATAAATAAATTTTACTGCCGCTTTTTAACCAATTAGAAGCATTTGCACGAAGTAATTGTTCAGCTGTTCGATTAGTATTAGATAAGATTGAATCAACAGTATCGGTTCCTTTAACTGTATAAACATTAGTTTTAGGAATAGTAATGGTTTGACCAGGTACTAATTTTAGTTTACCAAAATCATTGTATAGACCGATTAATACTGGATCAACATTTTGTTTTTCTGCTATTGTTTCAATTGTATCATTTTGAACTACAACATAACTGACAAAATCAAAATTATCATCTGATGCCGTTTTTTTAGGCACTAATAATACTTGATTAGGAAAAATCGTATTTGATGTAAGCATATTAATATCAATTAATTCTGAGACTGTTGTGTTAAAACGCTTAGCAATTGAATATAGTGAATCGCCTTTTTTAACTGTATATTCAACATATTCAACTCTTAATCCATAATTATTCATGATTAAAACCCTCCTCAGAATTAATATATGAGCAGGGTTAATTTTTGGTTACTACTTACGGTAGTTTTCATCTTTTAATTGGATAAACTCCATTAATGTTTTGATTCGTTCTTCAATACGTGAAGCTTTTAAATCATCAATTTCTTTCGTTGTTTCTGCTAAATGAGAATGAAGCGTTGTTTGATCAAGATTAGAAGTAATAAAAGTTAAACTTTTATTTTCCATTCGTTCTTGGAATACAGCTCCTAATACCTCATCACGAATAAAATTAGTTGTTGTTTCACCACCAAAATCATCTAGGAATAAGACATCACAATATTTTAAAGTATCGACTAATGCTTCTAATTCTCCAGTCCAAATTGAACTTTTAATTTTTCTAACTAAGTCAGGAAAATAAGCAAATACCACTTGTTTACCACTTTCAGCATATTTTTGAGCAAAGCACGCCATAATATACGTTTTACCAGTTCCATATGCACCATGTAAATATATTCCCTTTGGCATTTTACCATTCATATATTCTTGGTAAATACTTTTCATTTTACTATAAACCACATTTCTAGAACTATTTGGGAACAATGTTGTTACATCAATTCCATCTAAATTACAAGCAAGGGTAATCAAATTAGCCTTTTTAGCTTGAACATTTAATTGTTCATTTAAAAACTTACATGGATGATATTCTGTATAAAAACTTGAATTATAACAAAGCACTGGTGCTTTACCTAATCCATCTTGTACACAAGATTCTAAACCTTTACAATCAAGGCATTTATTCTTATTAACAAGATATGAATATAAATTAAGAAACTCACGATCAAGCACTTCCTCACTCACTTGATGTTCATTGATTAACTTAATTACATCTTGATCTTTTAAAATCTTTTTTAATATTTGTTCTCTTTGAAAGCTCATAACTTACTCCTATTCATTAGGTTTAAAAAAATCAGCGATATCGACTAATTCAGTGTTATCCTCTACTTTTGATTCTGGTTCTTGATCTTGATTATTATACCATTCAGGAACTTTCTTAACGTTTTTCGGCTTTTGATATTTAGTTTTTGAATTAATATCCTGATTATTAATATGTTTTAAAGCAGCTTCAGTAGTTGAAATTCCCGCCCTAATCCAAGTGTTAATGACTTTTAAAAAGTAATTATATGGGGGAATCGCACCATTTTTTTCGGTTAGAACATATAAAATCGCCACATTTAATACCCCTATCGTAATATTTGTATCTTTTAACAATTGATCAAACATTGCAATTTCACCACTAGTTAATTCTGTCTTAGTCCTAGCTTTAACAATATCATTAGGGGATTTCGTATTTAATAAATTGACTAACTTATCTGAAGTTTTAACAACCATCTTTTTAGGAACAAAAGTCATTTTCTTATCACGATTATCATACATTTTCTTAACCCAATATTCTACATCACTTACATCAATTGTTCCATCGGTTTTTACTGCATTCTTTACTGCATCCTTTAACGCTTCAACAGATAAACCATATAAAAAGGCATAACGTTTAATTTGTTCTAAAAAATGCATATCACATAAAATATCTTTATTTAAAAGATTCATTGCATCAACTAGAAGAATAAAGTATTCAGTATTAAATGTTTCATCATTAATTACAATCCCATTATTTAACGTATCAACACCCATGCTTTGATAGTTATTAACACTAATAGTGTCAACTAAACTATAAACTTCATCGAAGGTATGAGTAATATTCTCAAAGGCTTGATAATCTAATTTTTTTAATAAGAAATTATAGGCAAGCATACTTACTTCATCACTACCTAAGATTTCGGTTAAAACCCGGACTAAGGATGAATCATTAAAAAAGCAATCTGGCTTTAAAACATTTTTTAATACATATAAATATAAATTATTTTGGTAATACACTGATAATAACCCAACTGCTTCTAATTTAATACGTTCTTCAACGAAAGCAGTGGGGGTTAAATTTAACATTTTTAATAACTGATGATGATTAATTGGATCAGTTTCTAAATTATTACTATTAATCATCGTATGAAAGGTTAGAAAAATGCTTAAAGCTTTATCACCGATGATTGGTAAATATAAATGAGTTAAAACTTTACGATCTAAATCAGTTAAAACATCCGAAGCATTAATAACAAATGTCGTATTTTCAACTGTATAGTTCTTATTATTAGGCATCATAACCACCAATTTTTTTCAAATCAAGTTGGCGATTTAAACTATCATAATAAGTCTTAATCATTTTAAGTCCACGACCACAAGGCAATAAATATGAAGTAGTTACTTTAAAATCAACACTAGTAACGTTGTAACTCAACTTAATCATTGTAACCATAATCTCACCTTTAGGCATTACAATATAGATTTCATTATAATTATCGTCAACATTCATCAGTTTTTGTCGTAATCCATGACAAATATCAATAATGGTATTTTTGACTTTTTCATAATCATTATTATAATAGTGAGTTGTTAATTCATGATTCACACTTAGTTCAGCTGTATCAAAACTATTTGAAAAAATTTTTTCTAGTGCCATATTTTTACCTCTTTCATTTAAAGTAATCTACTTAAGATTTTATCTATTTGACTATAAGTATAACATAATTCTTTAGAATTATCAATAATAAAGTGCGATTTTTCTTCTTTTAATTTTAAGTCCATTTGGGAATTAATTTTATTTAAAGCCATTTGCTCATCAATTTGATCACGAGTTATTAATCTTTTTATAACAATTGGCATTTCAGTAACAACACAAATAATCTTATGACATAAATCATCAAATCCTGATTCAAATAACAATGGTACATCAATGAAAATAATTGGTTCAGTTGCTTGATTGATTTTATCAATGACGATTTGTTTAATCACCGGATGCATAATTGCAGATAGCTTAGCATTAGCTTCACGATTGGTAAAAATTAAACTTCCTAACTTTTTACGGTTTAGCCCATTTTGATCAAAGTAATCATTACCAAAAGCCGATTTAATTTTATTTTTGATTTCTTCGCTTTCGCTAGTTAAACTTCTTGAGATTTGATCAGTATCGATTACATTATAACCTTTTTCTAACAAATAAGTACTAACTACACTCTTGCCTGTTGCAATTCCACCCGTAATACCAACAACTAAAGGTCGATTTTCTTTTTGACAAGTCGGACAGTAATATGTACCCCTACCACCTACACGTGTTTTTAAAATGATTGACTGACAATTAAGACATGATTCACCCGCTTTAGTATGAACATATAAATTAAGTTGAAAACGACCAGTAACTCCTAAACTAGAAGTATAGCTCCTAATCGTTGTTCCACCAGCAAGAATGGCTTTTTCTAGAACGGTTCTTGCATTAGTTAAAATAACTCCACAGTCATATTTAGTAATTTTTAGACAACTAGTAGTTGGTGCTAACTTTGATAAGAAACATACTTCATCAACATAGATATTACCTAAACCACAAATAATACTTTGATCAAGTAAAGCTTGTTTGATTGTCATCGTTTTATTTTGAAGTTTAGCATATAATTCATCACGACTAAAACTTAAATCATTAGCTTCTTTACCAAGTTTAGCAATTTCTGGTTCTTTTAACAAAGCTTCATAACTGGTTGTTTCAACTACTCGCATTGTCCCAAATTTCCTAGTATCATGATAACGAAGCGTATTATTCGATTTAAAATGAAAAATAATATGTTCATGTGGGGCAACAATTTCTTGATCACTTTTGATAAAATATTTACCTTCCATCCGTAAATGCGAAATAATCGTCACATCAGTTAAGATAAAGAATAAATATTTACCATATCGCGATATTTTATGAATTGTTTGATTGGTTAAACGTTCTTTAAAATAATTTTTATTTGGGTTTTGAATAATTCCATCATAATAAACGTCAACACCAGTAATTGTTTCATTTAAAATTTGATGTTCTAACGTTCTTCTAACGGTTTCAACTTCTGGTAATTCTGGCATAAAATCACTCCTATTTTAAATCCCATGTATGCCCACTAGCAATCGATGCTGCGAGTTTTACACTTAATGTAACAATATTTTCCATTTCTTCTTGAAGAATTGTTTTTACGATTTCTTCTTCTTCTTTAATTGTATCTACCACCAATTCATCATGAACTTGAGCAATTAACCTACTCTTAAGTTCAAGCGATTCCATTCGAGATGCAACTTTAATCATTGCCAGTTTAATCACATCAGCAGCGGTTCCTTGAATTGGGGCATTTTTAGCCGTTCTTTTAGCAAACTCTCTTAATGCTCCATTCGATGAATTAATTTCTGGCATAAATCGTTTACGATGGAATAAAGTGGTTGTATAGCCATTAGCTTTAGCATTTTCAACAACTTCATCTAGATATCCTTTAATCTCTGGATAAATCTCAAAATAACGATTAATAAAGGTTTGTGCAAGATTAGGTGAAATATGTAATTCTTCAGCTAGTCCCCAAGCACTCATACCATAAACAATCCCAAAATTAACAGCTTTAGCAATTCTTCGTTTATCACTATCCACTTCTGATGAAGGAATACCATAGATTTTAGAAGCAGTTGAACGATGTAAATCTTCACCACTATTAAACGCATCAATCATATTCTTACAATTGGCCATCGCAGCAAGAATTCTTAATTCAATTTGTGAATAGTCAGCACTAACTAAAATCCCATCATCAAAACGCGAAGTAAAAGCTGATCTAATTAACCTACCTTCACTAGTACGAATCGGAATATTTTGAATATTGGGTTCAACCGAAGATAGACGACCCGTAAGCGTTAATGCTTGCTTAAAAATAGTATGAACATTCTTAGTTTTTTCATTGATACAACTATTAAGGCCAACAATATAAGTCGAATGAAGTTTACTATATTTACGATAATCTAAAACTTTTTCAACAATTGGATGTTCATTGATTAATTTTTCTAGAACTTCAGCTGAAGTTGAATAACCCGTTTTATTCTTTTTTGTTTTACCAATAGCAAGTTCATCAAATAATACTTCGCCCAATTGTTTAGGTGAACCAATATTAAACGGATGCCCAGCTAGTTGATGGATTTCCCATTCCAATCGCTTAATTTCATTGAGAAAATTATCTCCAATTTCTAGAAGTCTATCCCTACTAACTCTAAATCCAGCAAGTTCCATATTACCTAGAACAATTGCAAGCGGGATTTCCATTTGATATAATAAATCTAATTGTTGATTAACCTTTAATTGTTCATCGACTTCTGCTTTTAGTTGGATCAAAAGTGCAGCTTTATCAATTGCATACTTGCCATAAACCTCTAGTTCTGGAATTTGATATTTGGTTTTTTTACCATATATTTCTTCTAAATAAGCAAGTTTTGTCGGAAAAAAGTTTTCATATAAACTCTTAGCTTCCTTCATTGGTAAACTTGGATTAATAACATAGGTTGCAAGAACAGCATCAAAACCAAAAGTTTTTAGTTTAATTCCAACATAAGTTAAAGCGACATAAAGCTTCTTAATATCATATGCATAATACTTAATCTTTTCATTTTCTAATAAATCTTTAATCATTAACAGATGCGAACAATCAATAAAATGACCATGATCACCAATCACTAGTGCTATTCCTAGTAAACTTTCTTGATGATAATTTTCCCCCGTTAATTCAGCTTCAATTAAAACAATTTCAGCATTACCCAAATCATGTTTCACTAACTCTAATTCATTATAATAATAACTAAGATGAGAATCTAGATTAAGCACTGAATTATTACTTGTTTCATCAAGCTTTTTAGATGTTAGTTGTAACTTTTTAATAAAGGAAGCAAATTCCACTTTTTCATAAAAATGCAGAAGTTCTTCCGTTTTAGGTTCAACATAGCTAGTATCAGCAATCTCAATTCCTAAATCAACATTTAAATATAAGGTTGCAAGATGTTTACTTCTTAAAGCAACATCAGCATCCATTTTAATTGCTTCACCAACTTTACCTTTAATCTGATCAACGCTTGCAATAATTCCTTCTAAAGTCCCATATTCTTTTAATAGTTTACAAGCAGTTTTTGGCCCAACCGAAGTAACACCTGGTAAATTATCACTACTATCGCCAATCAAACCTTTATAATCAGTCATTTGTGAAGATTCAATTCCTAATTTTTCAAAGAAGTTTTCCTCTGTATAGCATTCTAAATCAGTTAATCCCTTTTTAGTTAAATAAACATGAATATTTCCTTTTGCTAGTTGTAATAAATCACGGTCACCAGAAATAACCATAATTTCATCAAATAAAGGTGCTGCTTTAATTGCCATACTTCCTACAATATCATCCGCTTCATAATCATCTAATTCTAAATGTTTGATTCCTAGTACATCTAAATATTCTTTAATATAAGGTATTTGCATTAAAAATTCTTTCGGAGTTGGTTTTCTTCCACCTTTATATGCATCATATTCAGTGTGTCGTAAAGTTTTTTTCCCCTTATCAAACGCTACAAAAATATTAGTCATATCCGGTGTACTTAAAATATGTTGAATCATATTCACAAAGCCATATATTGCATTAGTATAAAGTCCGCTTCGAGCTTGCATTAAATTTCCCGTATAGGCTGTAGCATAATACGCTCTAAACATAATACTATTGCCGTCTAAAATAATCATTTTTTTCAAAATAGCACCTCCAAAGATTTGTTATTTATATTTTACCACATTTTTCAACAAAAAGCATATTATTAAACAAAGAATTTAGTGGTAATAATAATTATAAAAAGGAGTTAATTAAAAATGAAAAAATTTTTCATCTTTTTACTATTATTTTTACTTTGCAGTTGTAATCAAAAACACTCAATCGACCAAGATCCCTTTTTAGATCAATTAAATAAATATCCTCATGATCAAACCAAAATTGATGAATATATCGCAATATATGAACAAACAAATAATCTGATCTATGCAATTAATAAGGTTAATCATCCAACTTTTTTAATCCCTAATCACACTAAAACGAATGCAATTAATAAAGAAGGAATATTATTAGTTAATACCAACTATTATTTAGATCAGACATACCTTCCTAATAATTTAGTACTACCACTAGATGTTGATTACATTAAAAAAGATAACCCAATTACACTATCCAAAGAAGCATATGCTGCTTATTTGGAACTATATAATCATGCAAAACAATTAAACTATCATTTAACCATCTTTTCTGGATATCGAAGTTATGAATATCAAGACACACTATATCAAAACAATAAAAATGGATTTGTAGCAAAACCTGGTGCTAGTGAACATCAAAGTGGTTACGCTATTGATATCAGTTTAAGAACAACTGGACTCACATCACATTTTGATAATACTAATGAAGCTAAGTTTTTATTTACTAATGCCCATCTTTATGGTTTCATCCTACGTTATCCTCAAGACAAAACAGATATTACTGGCTATCCTTATGAATCATGGCATTATCGTTATGTCGGTAAAGATGTTGCAAAGATTATTTATGAAAACAATTTAACTCTAGAAGAATATTTTTATTATTATATTCTTTTATAATCACCAAAATCTGAATTTCATCATATTTTATAAATGAGGTGAAATTATGCAATTTCAAGAAGTAATTAATGATAAAGGTGAACGTTTATGGATCCCCATTTTAGCTGGTGCTGCCATTCTAACCCTACCATTTTGGCTAGGGAACAACAATAAATGTTGTAATAACAACTACTATCCCCAAAATCAACCTGTAGCCTATCCATATCCGGTTTATCAAGCCAATTATTATCCAAACTACCAAACCTATCCTTATGTTAATGCCTATCCATATCCAGTCTATCAACCATATCCAAACATTAATACCTATATTAGAAGATGAAAAGTGAGTCATAAGCTCACTTTTTTAATGCTATATCTAATAATATTTCCCGATTGTTTAACGAATCATCATTAATTGTCATCTCTAACAATTCATCAATAATTGCCTTAATATGGCTTCTAGGAATTCCAATTTCAATTAAATCTTGACCAGTAATAGCCAAATCTTTTTTATCAACACATAAATGTTGTTCTTTAATTAAATTTAAGTATTGCATCATTTCACTAAAATATGCTTCATCAAATGGTTTTAAGATTGTTAAAACTGGTTCTAAATCAGCAATTTTTCGCAATAATCTTTTAACATTAATTAAAGAAGGACTTACTTTTTCAAACGAAATCAAATGTTTAATCAATTTAACTTCATCTTTGCTTAAGTTTAAATTATTAACAAAACTTAATGCTTCTTCTTTTGGAAATAGTAAAAACATTACATATTTGGAATAACACAAATTACGCTCAATCATCTGGTTAATTAAATCTTGATTTAAAGAAGGATAACTTTTTAAATAAACTGGTAAATGTTTTTTTAAAGACAATGGAAAATGTTCAAGACTAAAAATCTTATATAATTCACTGTACTTAATTTGTTTTAGTGAATTAACCATTCCCGCTAATTTGATCATCGCTTGATAATCAACATCATCAATCTTAAAACCTAAAGTATGACTAAACCTTAAAGCTCGAATTAACCGAATTGGATCTTCTTGAATACTAATATCGGCACTTTTAACAAACTTAATCATTCCCTTGTTTAAATCACTAATTCCTCCGAGTGGATCAATAAAGCCTTGTTCTGGATGATAATAAATGGCATTAATCGTAAAATCACGTCTCAACGCATCGATTCTAACGTCATCTGTAAATATCGTTTGCTCAGGGTATCTATTTGATTTAACCCCTGTTTCAATTCTCATCGTTGTGATTTCAAATTCATTACATCCCTGTTTAATCTTTAATGAACCTAACGCTTGTTGATATCGATCAACTACATCATAGGTTAAAAACGTAAGACTATCCTCAACAGTAGCTGTAGTCGCAAAATCATATTCACCTACAACTTTATTAAGTAGATAATCCCGAACCGCTCCTCCGACTAAATATAGATCATAACCATGCTCAGCATATGTCTTAAATAAATTATTAACTATTATTGGTAATTTCATCATTGTAATTTTGCTAATTCACTTTCGATTTCTTCGGCATTACTCTTTTTAATCGTCATCGTAAATAGTAATGATTGTTCTGAGTATTTAATTGATACTAAGATATTATCTGCATTATATGTCACATAAAAGTATTGAAGGAATTCATTGGTAAATTCTTTACCTTCATTAAAACCACCATTTTTAATTTGACTAACATATAATAATACATCACGCTTTACAACATTCTTGATCATAATGTAACACTCATTACCATCATCCGTTGCAATTTCGAAATTACCACTAGTAAATTTAGGGACCAGATTAGCAAGTGATGTATTTGGCCATGAATCAAACTGTTGTGATTCAGTTTTTGTTTCAAATTGATTATATTCCGTTAATACCTGATTAATAATTGTTTGATCAAATGAAAGATTACTAATTTCCCAATCCGTAGATGAAACAATTTCTCCCACTTGGATACTTAAACTTCTTTTCACACACACACCAGTAGTTTGATCTACATAATACCTTTCCGAAGTAATCATTTTATCTTGAACATTTTCGATTTCTTCATATACATCAGTTACTATCTCATTCACTAAAACCGAATCAGCTAATTTAGTAAAATTACCATCATTAATGCTGTAATGAGCAGTTAAGTAAGATAAATAAAATTGATTAACGCTCGTTTCATTAACATTAGAATTATAAGTCAAAACTTTAGTGGCATTATTGGGATAAACTTTATATGTTAAACTACTAGTTTTATCAATTAAATACTGATTGATACCATTACTATAATACATCAAATCTGGATTGACCATTACATCATACATATTGACTGATGATTCATTTTCGATTGTCGTTATCGTAAATTTAAATGTTGTAAATAATTCTTTAATTTCATTTTCAGTTTTAAATAAATATTGTTGCTTGTTATGATTCTTATTAAAACAAGAACAACCACTAAGCACCATTAAACAAATTAATAATAAACATATTTTTTTCATTTTTTTATCCTTTCAAGCTTTATTTCTAATTTTTTTACAAGTCTGGGGTTAGAACTTTTAAATACATCAATTAAGCGAAGTAAGATTGCTTCATTATTCAATTTAATATCTTTTAGACTCACTAACTGACTGAATTTATACATTTCTAATGACATTAAATTAGGAAATACCAGTTCTTCTAATTCTAAATTATTCAAAAAAGCACCTGATTCAATTTGTAAAACACCTTGACCTGAAACCTTTTTTAAATGGGGATTAATAAAGGCTTTTCTTGTAATAATTTTAACTTCAGCTGGCAATGTAATTGTTTTTGTCATTTTTGTACATTTAATTAGTTTATTGTTAATAATATAAAAATTTACTTCATTATCAGTTAATCCTAAATCAAGATTAATCTGATTAATCATAGCACTTAATTTTGGATGCATAAAATCAATACGTTGTAACATTGGATCTATTTCTTCATTATAACCTAAACCATAATAACATCTTAATTCATTACCATAGCCTAAATTAACCGCAACTCGATTCGCAAGATATTCATCATTTCTAATAAATGGATAAACAAAAAGTAAATTATTGAAACTAAAGAGTAAATACAATACTAATAATAGTTTAGTCAATATTTTCTTTAATTTGATTGTTTGATTCATTAAAGCGACAATCGCAAAATAAATAGTTTTCGAAATCATTGTCGATGGTTTTAAACTCGCAATAAAAGTATAATTACCAATACCACTAATCGCGTGACCTAATTCATGAGCTATAACTCCACCTAAATAATCCTCATCGATTCTATAACTATTATTAACATAAATCAAGTTACCAATACACCAAGCAGGATTAGGTTGAATTGAAGTGATATAAAATAATTTAAAATGGCGATGATATTTACGATTAACTTCATCAATAATTTGTGTTAAAAAAGCTTCATTAGGTTTTTCTTCATCAGCAGGAGTTTTTTGATGTAAATAAATATAAGATGTAATCGTTAAAAAACTCATAACTAAAAAAATTATAATTAATACACCATAAGTAATAATTGGTGATGCTTTAAAAAGATATCTAAATAATAAGTATATTATTAAGTATTCAACTAGTACACTTACTAAACTTGAAACAACAAATAAGATTTTACGCATATTTCAATTCCTCTTATATATTATTATATAATAAATCCTTTTTAAAAGCAAAAAAAAGTGCTAAAAAATTAGCACTATTTTCGTTTTGTTGGTTTTCTTAAATTACGATTTTGATATGTTAAATATGGGTATTGATAATAATAATTAGGATATGGGTAAAAATTTGGATAATTAGGTAAGATCATTTCTTGTTTAACTTTTGGATGCTTTAAGGGGGCGATATTTTCTTCATTATGGTTCACTTTTTGTTTTTCATCAACAATATTTGTTGTATCATGACCAAGATTATTATTACTAACATTAACAATTTCTTCTTCAAAATGTTGATAATCATGCTCATTTAACTTTGGATAATATTCTTCAATAAATGGTTCATCTTGATCAATTTCTTCATTCAATGATGTTGAAATTTCCGGAAGTCTTAATTTAGTTCCTGGAATTAAATGATTCCAATCTTTAATGTATTTATTAACCTCTTTAATTTCTTCAATATCTAATTGATAATTTAAAGCAATCTTTTCAATTTTTTCATTCATCCTAACTATGTGAAAAGTCATTTCCTATTTCCCCTCATTTAAAAAATCTTCATTGATTTCATTCTCAAAATCATCAACAAAATCATTTGTTGTTGGACAATTAACAATATTAACCATCATTTTAGTTTCGCCAATTATTTCAACTAATACTTCAAATACAACATCGATTACAATACCTTCTGGTGTGATAACCGCATTCGTACAAGTAGGTTGTTGTAATACTCTAACAACAGTATCACAATGATCACTAATATTATCCGCGAATACTTCTCTTACTTTGATAACACTTTCATACTCTGCTATCGTTCTCGCAACATCTGTGGCACTATTATCATTGTATGAATACCAAATATTGTTTTCAAAACTACCATTTACTGTAACTTCCTTACCGTTCAAACTTGCAGTAAAATTGTGATTAATAATCCAACAACCAAGTACACTAGTAACTGAATTTAATGTTGTTACTGTTTCTTTTAGTTTTAAGACTTTTCTACCTTTTGCAAGTACAGCCCGAGTTACAATCTCACGAACATCATTCACTCTTTATCCCTCCTTATTATAATATATTCTTTTGTTATCTTGATGGTGACAAAGAGAAAATTTTAATTCACTATATTATATGATTGTAATTAAAAAAATATCTAATTTTTACTATATAAAAACTTATAAATAATAATTATTTTAAATTATCTATATAGAATTTAGGCTCCCAACTCAAATCAACAACTCTTAACCTTCATTTATATAAATGTTACGACTTATTTATAATTACTATGTAATCTAATAATTTTTTGGCACTATCTTTCGTAATTTTCCTTTCAACAATCTATATCAATCATTTATCTTAAATTACTTTGAATATTAACTTCATCTTATGTTAAATCACTATTTATACTTAATTTTCTATAATAATCTATGGTTTTTTAAAAATAAAAAAGTAACTTTATCAGTTTAGGTTCAATAAAATCTTTTGAGATTTTGAGATTTTAAGATTTTGAGATAACTAA
>CAZIQF010000032.1:0-19414 GCA_964541525.1 uncultured Staphylococcaceae bacterium
TTATTTTGTAAAATTCATAAGTTAACATTTTTGAATATATCATATGTTAATCATATATTTTTAAAAAATAATTAATTTTAGTTGACAAGATGAAAGTTTATTTGTATAATTCTAAAGCGAGAAAGAAAGGTGCTGAATATTATGAATTTAGTTATTGTTGAATCACCAGCTAAATGTAAGACCATTGCGGCATATTTAGGGAGTGATTATATTGTTGAATCTAGTATTGGCCATATTAGAGATTTAAGCATTAAAGGAAAAGGTGGATTTGGTGTTGATATTCAAAATAATTTCGCACCAGAATATGTTGTTTTAAAAGATAAGGTTGAGATTGTTGCGAAACTTAAGAAACTTGCATCATCAGCTGATCATATTTATCTTGCAACCGACCCTGACCGTGAAGGAGAAGCTATCAGTTGGCATTTAAGTGAAGTCCTAGAACAACCGAAAAAAAGAGTATCAAGAATTGTTTTTAATGAAATTACTAAAACTGCAGTTTTAAAAGCAATTGTTGCTGATCGTGATATTGATATGAATTTAGTTCATTCTCAAGAATCAAGAAGAATTCTTGACCGGATTATTGGTTTTAGATTATCAAGTTTACTTCAACAAAAGATTGGTTCTAAAAGTGCTGGTCGTGTTCAAAGTGTGGCATTAAAATTGATTGTTGATCGTGAAAAAGAAATTGAAGCATTTAAGAGTGATGAATATTGGGATATTACTGCTAAATTATCAAAACAAGTCGATGAAACTATTTATCATTTTAAAGCAAAACTAGTTAGCTATCAAGATCAAAAGTTAGAAATTACTAATGCTGAAGCAGCAGATAATGTTTTAAATCATTTATCAGATGATTATGTTGTCACTGATGTTGTGAAGAAAAGAAGAAACCGAGCTTCTAAACCACCATTTATTACATCAACATTACAACAAGATGCAGGTGCTAAATTTAATTATAATGCAAAAAGAGTTATGGGGATTGCCCAAAAATTGTATGAAGGGATTGAATTAGAAGATGAGCGAGTAGGGTTGATTACCTATATGCGAACTGACTCAATCCGCTTAAGTGATGAATTTGTTGACAGTGCTAAAACATATATAATTGATAAGTATGGTGAAAAATATTATAAAGGGGTTAAAAAGACTGGCAATAAAACAAAAAATGTTCAAGATGCCCATGAAGCAATTCGTCCTACAAGTATTTTACGAACTCCGGAAAGTGTTAAAAAATATTTATCATTAGAAGAATTTAAAATTTATTCATTAATTTATAATCGTGCTCTAGCTTCATTAATGAGTGATGCAGTGCTTGAAGATACTAAAGTTGATGTTACAAATAATGGTTATTTATTTAATATTAATGGTGAAATTACTACCTATGATGGTTTTTTAAAAGTGTATGAAGAAATGAACATTGAAGAAAATAACCAAGAAAATCTTAATCCTCTTCCAGAAATGAATATTGGTGAAGTTCTTGATTTTGAAGAAATCATCAAAGAACAAAAGTTTACTTTACCTCCATATCGTTATAGTGAAGCACGTTTAATTAAAAAAATGGAAGAGTTAGGAATTGGTCGACCATCTACTTATGCTTTAACGATGGAAACGCTAAGAGCAAGAGCATATGTTACTATGGATAAAAAAGCATTTGTGCCAACATCACAAGGAATCCTAACTTCTGAACAACTAGAGTTATTCTTTAAATCGATTATTAATATTAAATATACTGCAGATATGGAAACAACTTTAGATGAAATAGCCTTAGGTAATGCTGTATGGTATGAAGAACTAGCCAAATTCTATGATATGTTTGCTCCGTTAATCGAGATTGCAAGGGATAATATGGTTAAAATTTATCCGAAGAAGACCGATGAATTTTGTCCAGAGTGTGGTTGTCCATTAGTAATTAGAAGAGGACCATTTGGTGAATTTACTGCTTGTTCAGACTATCCTCATTGTAAATATATTAAAAAAGCTCCACCTAAAGAAGTAATAAGAACTGGGGTTAAATGCCCAGTTTGTGGTGAAGGTGAAATTGTTGAACGTACAAGTGGTAGAGGACGTAGTAAGGGCGCTAAATTTTATGCTTGTGATCGCTATCCTAAATGTCGAACAACTTATTCAGGAATTCCACTAGAACAAAAATGCGAAATTTGTGGTGCACCAATGATTAAGACTGATGAAATGATTCGTTGTGGTAATGAAAAGTGTAAAACGGTCATTGCTTTAAAGAAAGCGAAAAAGGAAAATAAAGCTTAAATCGTGTCGCATTATAGCAAAAAATATAACATTTTGCTTGCACATAAAATATGATTATGGTATAATTTTATTGTAATCGATGTTGCTTATCCCCCCCAAGAACTTAGGCAACGCGATTACGAACATATCCCCTATATTTTGTGTATAAAACACAAACCCTTCCTGGTAGGATGCAGCGCAGCATTCTACCAATTTTTTAATGAATTGATTACAATTTCTTGAAAAATATTTAAATATATTGTATAATATATTAATAGTAAAAATAATATAAAAAGAGGTTATAAAATATGGGTTTAGGTTTCCTTTTTGGACGAAAAAAGAAAAATGATGAACAAGCTAAAAAATATCAATTAGGAATGAAAAAAACAAGAACTTCACTTTTGGGAAGACTTAAAAATGTTTTATCTGGTCACAATCAAATTACTGAAGATTTATTTGATGACTTAACCGATATTTTTATTATGGCAGATATAGGTGTTGAAACAACGCTTAATTTTATTGATGCGTTAAGGGAAGATCCACGTGTTGATGAATGTCAAAATGCCCAAGAATTACAACCGATTATTGTTGATAAAATGTTTGATTTATATTTGAAACAAGAAATTGTTAATAATAATTTAAATATTCAAAAAAATGATTTAAGTGTTTTTTTATTTGTTGGAGTTAATGGCGTTGGTAAAACCACTTCAATTGCTAAGGTAGCATATCGCCTAAAAAAAGAGGGTAAAAAGGTCCTTCTCGCAGCTGGTGACACTTTTAGAGCAGGTGCTGTTGATCAATTAGAGGAATGGGCAAAACGAATTAATGTTGATATTGTGATCAAAAAAGGTGCGACTGATCCATCAAGTGTTATTTTTGATGCAATCAAAAAAGCTAAAGATGGTAAATATGATGTTTTATTATGTGATACCGCAGGACGCCTTCAAAATAAGAGTAATCTAATGGCAGAACTAGCAAAAATGAATAAAGTGATAGAAAGAGAAGTCCCAAATGGGCCCCATGAAACTTTATTAGTAATTGATGCTACAACAGGACAAAATGGTTTAAGTCAAGCCGAAGCTTTTATGGAAGTAACTAATGTTACAGGGGTTATATTAACAAAATTAGATGGTACATCAAAAGGTGGAATTGTGCTTGCGATTAGGGACAAATATAATTTACCGATTAAGATGGTTGGCTTAGGCGAACAGTTGGATGATTTAGAATATTTTGATCTAGAAGATTATATTATGGGGTTATTTGATGAGGATAACAATGATTGATGAACCACAAACAAAAGTTTATTATGCGATGTTATTTGAATATTATAAATCGCTTTTAACAACTAAACAGCAAGAAATGTTTATTAGTTATTATGATGAAGATTATAGTTTAGCTGAAATTGCTGCTTCTTTATCAATTAGTCGTAATGCTGTTTGGGATACATTAAAAAAAGTTATTAGTTTGCTTGATGAATATGAAGCAAAACTACAACTTTTGAAGAAAAATACCATTCTAAATGAACACTTAGCAAAATTAAAATTATGTGTTGATGAAAGAGGAATGGCAATTATTAAAGAAATTGAAGAAATGGAGTAAAGCATGCCTTTAGAAACTTTATCTGATAAAATTCAAATGAGTTTAAGACGTCTAACCGGACGTGGTAAATTAAATGAAAAAGATATTGATGATGCGATGCGTGAAATTAGAGTCGCTTTATTAGAAGCTGACGTTAATTATAAAATCGTTAAACAATTTATTGCAGAAGTAAAACAAGCATCTCTTGGTGAACGGGTAATGAAGTCACTGACACCAGGTGATCAAGTTATTAAAATTGTTCATGAAGAACTAGTTAAATTAATGGGTGATGAAGCAGTACCGATTAATCTAAAAAAAGATGGTACATCAATCATCTTAATGTGTGGTTTGCAAGGTTCAGGTAAAACTACGCATGCGGCTAAACTTGCTAGTTATTTGCGAAAAAATAATAACTTAAGACCATTATTGATTGCTGCTGATATTTACCGTCCGGCGGCAATTAATCAATTAGTTCAACTTGCAAAGCAACTAGATGTTGATTATTTTGAATTAGGTACGAGCGTTAAGCCACAAGAAATTGTAAAAAAAGGTTTAGCCTATGCAAAAGAACATAGTAATAATTTAGTTATCATTGATACCGCTGGTCGTTTGCAAATTGATGCAGTATTAATGAATGAATTAGTTGAAATTAAAGCAATTGCCCATCCAGATGAAATTTTGTTGACAATTGACGCGATGACTGGTCAAGATGCCGTTAATGTTGCAATGACATTCCATGAAAAACTAAATGTTACTGGTTGTTTATTAACTAAGTTAGACTCTGATACTCGTGGTGGTGCAGCACTATCAATTCGCTATATGACCCAAATTCCAATTAAATTTATCGGTGTTGGAGAAAAATTAGACCAATTAGAAGTATTCCATCCAGATCGTATGGCTAAACGAATTTTAGGTATGGGGGATGTTCTTGGCCTAATTGAAAAAGCTACAGCTAATATCGATGAAGATGATGCGATGAAAATGGCTGAACGTTTGCAAAAAGGAATTTTCACTTACAATGACTTTTTAGATCAATTGAAAATGATTAAGAAAATGGGGTCACTTAAGGGATTGCTAGGAATGATTCCGGGGATTGGCTCTCAATTAAAAAATATTGATATTGATGAAAAACAATTTATGTATATTGAAGTTGCAATTGGCTCGATGACGAAAGAAGAACGCAAGAATCCTAATTTAATTGCCAACAGCTATTCAAGAAAAATGCGAATTGCAAAAGGATCAGGGCGCCCTTATCAAGAAATTAATAATCTAACTAAACGTTTTGAAGAAATGCGTAAACAATTATTATCTTTCTCTGGTCTTAGTGATGATCAATTACAAAAAATGGCCAGTCGTGGTCA
The DNA here is from genome assembly GCA_964541525.1 of uncultured Staphylococcaceae bacterium. Classification (GTDB taxonomy): domain Bacteria; phylum Bacillota_I; class Bacilli_A; order ML615J-28; family CAG-313; genus UBA1737. Next base: position 5,178 of record CAZIQF010000032.1, read on the forward strand.
AATGCCGATGAAACAACCTAAACAAAAAAAGGGAAAAGGAAAAAATAAAGGAGGTTTCCGATTCTAGGAAACCTCTTTTGCTTAAGAACGTAACATTTTTAGAGCCATCTTTACTGCATCATTAAGGGTAGTAGTTGGTTCTAATTGTAAATTTTTAAGGATATTTTTAATTTCAGTATGATTATAACCAAGGGCTTTTAACGCAAGTCCAACTTGATCTAAACGTTCATCTTTAGTTGAATTGTCATCACTAAAGTCGATTTTACCTTTTAGATCAAGAATGATTTGTTGGCTGAGTTTAGTGCCAATTCCGGGGAATTTAACAAAGAATTTGGCTGATGCGTTATCAACTGCTTCTTTAATTTCTTGAGGAGTAGCTGAAGCAAGAATGGCGAGTGCACCTTTAGGACCTAAGCCTTTAACACCGATTAATTTTTCAAAGGTATCCCTTTCAATTTCTGCTGAAAATCCAAATAATTCAATTGCATCTTCTTTAACATGTTGATGCAAATAAATTGTTGTATAGGTATTAAGCGTAAATGAATAAGGATTTGCAACCTTGATTAAATAACCAATTCCAGCTGTTTCAATGGTAATGTGAGTTGCTTTAATTAAAGTAATTTCTCCCTTGATATAACTATACATAAATTACCTCCAATAATTACTAGTTAAATTATATCATATTATTAAAATAAAAGCAAAAGAAAGGAAGATTTCTATGGATAATATAGTTGACCAAAAAATGATTAATGGTGATGAGATTGAATCAACATTAAGACCACAAAGATTAGCTGAGTACGTGGGGCAACAAGAAATTAAAGAAATGTTGGATGTTTATATCACTACTGCAAAAATGCGAAAAGAACCACTTGATCATGTACTATTATTTGGCCCTCCAGGATTAGGTAAAACAACACTTGCACATATTATTGCGAATGAAATGGGGTCAGGGATCAAACTTACAACAGGTCCAGCCCTTAATCGGCCTGGTGATTTAGCGTCTATCTTAACTGAATTAGAACCTGGTGATGTATTGTTTATTGATGAAATTCATCGCCTTCCGAAAGTAATGGAAGAGATGCTTTATTCAGCGATGGAAGATTATGTGATTGATATTGTTATGGGAAAAGATAGTACTGCTCAAACCTTGAGATTAGAACTTCCACCATTTACTCTTGTTGGGGCGACAACTAGATTTGGTGATTTAACTGCACCAATGCGTGATCGATTTGGGATTATTCATGCCTTACATTATTATAATGGCGATGAGTTATCACAAATTATTACGCGAACTTCGAAAATCTTAAATTATCCGATTAATCAAGAGGCAACTAAGGCTCTAGCTTCAAGAAGTAGAGGAACACCAAGAATTGCTAATCGTTTATTTCGAAGAATTCGGGATTTTGCACAATATGAAAATAAACAAGTTATTGACTATCAAGTGACGAATTTGGCTTTAGATAAATTAAAGATCGATAAAGCAGGACTAGATATAACAGATCGAAAATATTTAGAAGGTTTAATTAATCGCTTTAAAGGTGGTCCAGTTGGATTAGAGGCTTTAGCGGCTACTATTTCGGAAGAAGCGGTTACATTAGAAGATGTCAATGAACCATATCTATTACAAGAAGGTTTTATTATTAGAACTCATCGAGGTCGAATTGCAACTGATAAAGCTTATGAACATTTAGGAGTAAATCGAGGTGGATTATTTTGAAAGTAGAAGAATTTGACTATTATTTACCAGAAGAATTGATTGCACAAACCCCTTTAAAAAATCGCAGTGCTTCAAGATTATTGGTATTGAATAAAGAAACTGGTGAAATTAATCATTTAGCATTTTCTAATATTCTTGAATTGATTAATCCAGGCGATGTTCTTGTTTTAAATGATACTAAAGTGCTTCCGTCAAGAATTTATGGACATAAAGTTGATACTAATGCTTTCATTGAATTATTATTATTAAAAGAAGAACAAGAAGATATTTGGACTGCGTTGGTTCGTCCAGCTAGACGCGTTCGTAAAGGTACAATCATCAGTTTTGGTGATGGAATTTTAAAAGCAGAATGTATTGATGAACAAGAAGAAGGCTTAAGAAGTTTTAAAATGATTTATCAAGGTATCTTTTTAGAAATTTTAGAACAAATCGGAACAATGCCACTTCCGCCTTATATCCACGAAACATTAGAGGATGGTAGTAGGTACCAAACCGTATATGCAAAAGAATATGGTAGTGCGGCTGCTCCCACTGCTGGGCTTCATTTTACAAAGGAACTTTTAGAACAACTAAAACAAAAAGGTGTCCAAATTGAATATGTAACCCTAAATGTTGGCCTTGGAACTTTTAGACCGGTCACAGTTGACACAATTGAAGAACATCATATGCATACTGAACGTTATTCAATGAAACAAGATGTGGCTGATCGTTTAAATGAAGCTAAAAAGAAGGGCAAAAGAATTATTGCTGTAGGGACAACTAGTACAAGAACTTTAGAAAGTATTTATACTAAATATGGAATGTTTAAAGGATGTGTTGAAGATACGAATATCTTTATTTATCCTGGATATGAATGGAAAGTTGTTGATGCGTTAATTACTAACTTTCACTTACCTAAATCGACATTAATTATGCTAGTGTCAAGCCTTGCTGGTAGAGAAAATATTTTAAATGCTTATAATGAAGCGGTTAAAAATAAGTATCGTTTTTTTAGTTTTGGTGATGCAATGTTTATTAAATAGTCTATACGTATTGTTTGCAAATTGATAAAAGATTTGATATAATAGACAGTAGAGATATGTAGATGTAAAAGATTAAGGAGAATATAAAATGAGATTATATAATGAAAATGAAGAAACTACTAAAAGAATAGTTGTTGAAGATTATTCAACATTTAAAAGTTTATTACAATCTAAGTGGTTATTCTATTTATTAATCGCATATACAGCGTATGTAGTAATTAATACAGTTTTAGCGATCTTAGATGGTGGCTATATCATGGGTGCGATTAATGCAGTTGTTCATAGTGTTGTTTGTGCTAGTATGTGGCTCTTTAGATGTGCAAATAGTAAGAACACAGATGAAAAATTTAGTATTAAAGGCGTTAAAATGTTTCAAATTGCTCATGCAGCTAAATATTTGATCGTATTTGTTTTATTTGTTTTAGTACTAATTATGATTGTCCTTGGTTGGATTAATGCTGCTAATGCCGCTAAGCAAGCGTATGTTGCAGTAGAAAATAGTGTTGATTTAGAAAAAATTGCTGCAGCAAAAGCAGTTCGAGTAAAAGTCTTCTGGAGTTATTTAGGATTATTAATAGGTTATATTGTATTTACAATTGTTACTTGTGTTTATTATAAAGCGGTAATGTACTTTGTTGATGGTATGACTAAATATCATGAAAAAGGAAAACATTGTTGGAATGATTTAAGATATCTTGGCATTTACTTATTTATTACTGCTGGTTTGACAATTATTGTTGGTTTAGTTGCTGCTGTAGGCGGCTTAGATAGTATTTTTGCAATGATTCTTAATACGAATTTTGCTTTATTTACTGGTGGTCTTGGTTTCTTATCATTTATTGGTAGAGTGATTTTTGCTGCTCTTTGTGTATGCATGGGCATTGTTTGCTTAAAAGGATATCAAGTTTTATCAACTACAGAAACTTCACATGAAGAAGTTGTTGAACTTACACATGAAGAATAGGATGTTAAAAGCATCCTTTTTTATTTGATATTTATATAATAAGGAACAAAATTATTTACAATTTTTAACATTTTTTCAGCTCTTAATTTGTTAAAGTAGGAGAAGTTATACTTGTAATTAAATATTAAATAGGAAAAAATTAACAAATAAATATTCGAACAAAAATTGATTGAATTGATATTTTTATTTTTATTTATGAAAGTTTTGCAATTTAATTACAGATATGGTATAATATGGATAGATTGGAGATTATTATTTTATGAATGAATTAGCGATTTATTATTTTCATCAAGGCACAACTAATAAAGCTTATGAACTACTAGGTGCTCATTATGGCAAGAAGAGCACTAGATTTTGTGTTTGGGCTCCTAATGCCAAGCATGTAAGTGTGATTGGCGATTTTAATGGATGGAATATCTATAAGAACCCAATGTATAAGATTACTAATGAAGGACTATTTGAAGTGGTAATTGAAGGAGTTAAGGAATATCAAGCATATCAATATGCGATTACAACTGATGAAGATAAATTGCTTTATAAAAGTGATCCTTATGCTTTTCATAGTCAACTTCGGCCAGAAAGAGCATCTAAAGTTGTTGATTTAAGTAAGTATAAATTTAATGATCAAAAATGGATGAAAAATCGTCATTTAGTTCAACGATATGATCAACCATTAAATATTTATGAATTACATTTAGGTTCTTGGCGTAAATATGCTGATGGTAATTTCTTCAATTATGCAGATATTGCTTTAGAACTTGCAACTTATGTTAAAAATATGGGATATACCCATATTGAATTAATGCCACTTTCGGAATATCCGTATGATCCATCATGGGGATATCAAGTTACCGGATATTATTCAGTAACTTCAAGATATGGTACACCGACAGATTTTATGAAGTTTGTTGATATTTGTCATCAACAAGGTATCGGGGTAATTATGGACTGGGTTCCTGGTCACTTTACCAAGGATGCTCATGGTTTAATTGAATTTGATGGTAAATGTTTATATGAACCATCTTCACCATTTAGAAAAGAACATAAAGAATGGGGAACAAGATGTTTTGATTATGGAAGATGTGAAGTTCAAAGTTTCTTAGTTTCAAATGCTGTTTTCTGGTGTGATGTTTTTCATATTGATGGTTTAAGAACGGATGCAGTGTCATCAATGTTATATTTAGATTATGGTAGAAAAGCTGGTGAATGGGAAAAAAATAGCTTTGGAACTAATATTAATTTAGAAGCTCTTGCCTTCATCAAAAAAGTTAATACTAGTGTTAAAAGTTTTGATCCATCATTATTAATGATTGCTGAAGAGTCAACTGCTTATCCTAAAATTACTGCACCAGTTGATTATGAAGGTCTAGGTTATGATTATAAGTGGAATATGGGATGGATGAATGACACCCTTAGATATATGCAAACTGATCCATTATTTAGAGGTGATCATAGTAATTTAATTACGTTCCAAATGACATATATTTTTAGCGAACAATATATTCTCGCAATATCTCATGATGAAGTTGTTCATTTAAAGAAGGCCTTAATTGAAAAAATGCCTGGAGCTTATGATCAAAAATTTGCAGGTGTTAAATCGTATATGACTTATGCATTAACTCATCCTGGTAAAAAATTACTATTTATGGGTGCTGAATTTGGTCAATTTACAGAATGGAATGAAAATCGTGAACTTGATTGGAGTTCATTAAAATTTGAACGTCATCAAACTTTACAAAAATATATTAGAGATTTAAATCACTTATATAAAAATCATCCTGCTTTATATGATGATACTAAATATTGGGAAGGATTTGAATGGGTGGTTGTTAATGATAAAGAACATAGTGTATTTGCATATATGCGTAAGAGTCAAGATGAAACAATATTGGTTATATTAAACTTTGCATATTGTGAATGGCATAATTACGAATTAAACGTTGAAACTGGCGATTATGAAGTATTAATATGTAGTGAGGATGAAGAATATTCTGGTTCAAAACAATTAAAGAATAAACTTTATCATAGTGATGGTAAATTAGTAATCGATTTACCATATAGTTCGGGTCTGGTTTTAAGAAAGGAAAGATAAAATGTATAATCATAAACAATGTATTGCAATGCTACTTGCTGGTGGTCAAGGTAGTAGACTTAAGGCTTTAACGACTAAAGTTGCAAAGCCTGCTGTTTCATTTGGTGCTAAATATCGAATTATCGATTTTACTCTATCAAATTGTATTAATTCACAAATTGATACAGTTGGGGTACTTACTCAATATCAACCACTAATATTAAACGAATATATTGGTAATGGTCAACCATGGGATTTAGATAGAACTTTTGGTGGCGTTCATGTTTTACCACCATATCAAGCAAAAAATTCAATGGAATGGTATAAAGGTACAGCTAATGCGATATATCAAAATATCAATTTTATTGAAAATTATAATCCTGATCATGTTTTAATCTTATCAGGAGACCATATTTATAAAATGGATTATCAAAAAATGTTAGAAGATCATATTAAAAATAATGCTGATTGCACAATTGCAGTATTAGAAGTGCCATTATCTGAAGCAAGTCGCTTCGGAATTATGAACACTAACAGTGAAAATCAAATTGTAGAATTTGAAGAAAAACCAGCACATCCAAAGAGTAATAAAGCATCAATGGGAATTTATATTTTTAAGAAAGATAAATTATTTGAATATTTAAGAAAAGATGCGTTAGATCCAAAATCAAGCAACGACTTTGGAAAGAATATTATTCCTAATATGTTAAATGGTGGTGAAAAAATGATGGCATATCCATTTAAAGGCTATTGGAAAGATGTTGGCACAATCAGTAGTCTATGGGAAGCTAATCAAGATTTATTAGGACCTTCACCTGTATTTGATATTTATGATTCTTATTGGAAAATTTATTCAAGAAATATGGGGATTGAACCAGAATATATTGCTGAAGGTGCAGTAGTAAAAAACTCCCTTGTAACTAGTGGTGCCAAAATTTATGGTACAGTAATTAATAGTATTATTGGTGCTTCAGTAGTCGTTGAGAAGGGGGCTGTCGTTCGTGATAGTGTTATTTTCGCTGATACAGTTATTAAAGCCAATGCAACGGTTGATTATAGTATTATTGATGAAGAAGTAACAATTGGTAAAAATGCCAAAGTTGGACTTCCAAAAGCTAATAATGTTGAAATTGCGGTCATTGGTCGTAAAAGTAAGATAGCTGATGGTGCAGTTGTTGAAGCAGGTGCTAATATTGAAGAGGAGGATAAATAGATGAGTGCAATTGGAATTATTTTTTCGAATATTCATAATGAAACAATTGATGAATTAACAAGAAAAAGAACATCGGCATCAATTCCTTTTGGTGGTCGATATCGTTTAATTGATTTTGCATTATCTAATTTTGTTAATGCTAATATCACAAATGTCGGTGTGCTTACACAAAAGAATTATCAATCATTAATGGATCATCTAGGTTCAGGTAAAGACTGGGATTTATCAAGAAAACATGGTGGTTTAATTATATTTCCTCCATATAGTTCACATCGTAGTGATTTCTTATATGAAAACCGATTTGAAGCATTACAAAGTGTGATTGGTTATATTAGTCGACGTCAAGAAGAATACGTTGTATTAACTGATTGTGATAATGTTAATGTTGTTAATTATGCTGAATTACTTCGTCAACATGAAGAAACAGGTGCGGATATTACAATTGTTTATAAGCACCAAGAAGTTACGAGTGATTTAAAGAGTCATATGACAATTGAATTAGATGAATCAAACCGTGTAAATCAGGCAACTTTAAAAGCTAAAGTTGGTGAAGTAAGCAATGTTGCAATCAATGTTTGGGTGATTAATCGTCGCTTATTACAAGGCTTACTAGTTGATGCGGCTACAACTGGTGCTACTAGTTTCCATCGTGATGTATTATTTGCTAATATTAAATCACTGAAGATTTTTGGCTATAATTATCAAGGTGTTTATATGCATATGAATTCGATGGAAAATTATTATAAAGGTAATATGGCACTTTTAAATGAGTCAATTCGAAATGAACTATTTGGCAATCAAGAACGTCGGATTTATACTAAAGTTCGTGATTCTGCACCAACAAAATATGGTGAAGATGCAGTAGTAGAGAATAGTTTTATCGCTGATGGTTGTGAAATTGAAGGTACAGTCATTAATAGTGTACTATTTAGAGGTGTTAAAGTAGCTAAAGGTACAGTTGTTAAAAATTCAATTTTAATGCAAGATACAATTATTGGTTCAAGTTGTAATTTAGATCATGTGATTACGGATAAGAATGTGTCAATTCGTGATCGTAACAATTTAATGGGTTGTGAAAAAGTTCCTTATTATTTAGGAAAATATTCAATGGTTTAAAAAAGATAAAATGGATAAAATAAAAATAGGAGGAGTTCTTATGAATGAAATAAAAAATATTGCTTTTGTGGCATCTGAATGTCAACCTTTCTTTGCTTCTGGTGGATTGGGTGATGTAATTGGCAGTTTACCTAAAAAAATTGTTAAACTAGACAAAGGTCTATGGAATGTTGAAGTTTATTTACCACTATACAGCAATATTTCTAAACAATATGCAAATAAGTTAGTTTATGTTGGACAAACATATGTTCGATTATCTTGGAGAAAACAATATTGTGGCATCTATAAATATGAAGATGCAGGTGTGACTTATTATTTTCTTGATAATGAATATTATTTCAAACGTGAACGTTTATATGGCTATTTTGATGATGCTGAACGTTTTGCATTCTTTAGTAAAGCAGTTATTGATGTGATGTTACACCTAAATAATGTTCCAGATGTTATTCATTGTCATGATTGGCAAACAGGATTAGTTTCTGTTTATTTAAGAACTTTATACTATCATCATGAAGCGTTTAAACCGGTAAAACGGATTTTTACAATTCATAATATTGAATATCAAGGTAAATATTCAAATGATTCAGATATTATTGAAGATGTATTTGGTATTAGTGCTAATGACTCATATCTTTTAGAATATCAAGGATCATTAAATATTATGAAGGGAGCAATTGAATGTTCAAATCTAGTATCAACGGTTAGTCCAAGTTATGCAGAAGAAATTAAGACTCCAGAATATGCACATGGACTAGAAATTGAAGTTAATCGTGCTGCAGCCGAAGGTAAATTATGTGGTATTCTAAACGGAATTGATACTGTATTCTATAATCCTAAACATGATAAAGCATTATTTGCAACTTATGATAAAAAGGACTTTAGTGCTAAAAAAATCAATAAAGTTGAATTACAAAAAATGTTAGGATTACCAGTTAATCCCGATGTTCCACTTGTAGCTATGGTAAGTCGTTTAGTTGCTCATAAGGGATTAGATATTTTAAGAAGAGCATTTGAAGAAATGATCAATGAAGATCTTCAACTTGTGATTCTTGGGACTGGCGATGCTTATTATGAAGGATTCCTAAAAGATATGGAAGCTAAACATCACAATAAGGTAAAAGTTGTTTTAGCTTATAATCAAGATTTATCAAGAAAAATTTATGCATCAAGTGATTTATTCTTAATGCCATCAGCATCAGAACCATGTGGACTTAGCCAAATGATTGCATCACGCTATGGTTCAGTTCCAATGGTTAGAGAAACCGGTGGATTAAAAGATAGTATTAAAGATTTTAGTTTAGAAAAAGGTAATGGTTATACTTTTAGCGGTTTTGAACCATCTGCTCTTAATAATATGGTTAAACGTGCTATTAGTGATTATCATAGCGAGAAATGGAATGAATTAGTGGAAAGTGTGATGAATGTTGATTTTAGTTGGAAGGCATCAGCTAAATCATACGTATCAATGTATAAAAAAATATTAAAATAATTAATAGGCAATAAAATATTGTTTGTTAGTTTGAAGGAGGTAAATGTGGCATCAAAAAGTAGTGCTAACAAAATTAAACAAAACATCGAAGAAAAGTTATCTCGTTATTTTGGGGTAACACCAGCTGATGCGACACAGGATCAATTATACAAAGCCGTAAGTATGACTGTTGTTGACATCTTATTAGAACAGAAACGTGCTTTTAATGAAAAAATGAAACAACAAGACGCAAAACGCGTTTACTATCTTTGTATGGAATTCTTAGTTGGTAGAAGCTTAAAAACAAATTTATATAATCTAGGATTGGTAGAAGATTATAGAAAAGTATTAAAAGAATATAACGTAGAATTGGATGAATTATATGAAATGGAACCAGATGCAGGACTTGGTAATGGTGGCTTAGGTCGGCTTGCTGCATGTTTTATGGATAGTCTTGCTGCCCTTAGTTATCCCGCAATGGGGTTTTCATTGAGATATGAATATGGTTTATTTAAACAACGAATTGTTGATGGTTGGCAAACTGAAATGCCTGATGTATGGCTACCAGGTGGTGAAGTGTGGTTAACGCCAAGAAGTGACCGGGTTTTAACTGTTCGTTTTGGTGGATGGGTTACTCAACGCGAAGAAAATGGGCATTTAGTTACTGATTATCATGATGATACAGTGATTGAAGCAATGCCATATGATTTATTAATTTCTGGTGGTAATTCCGAAATTGTTTCAACACTTAGACTTTGGAAATCCCGTAGTATTAATACTTTTGATATGAAATCATTTAGTCAAGGTGATTATGCAAAAGCGATGGAAAAGAATAATGATGCAGAAGTAATTACAAAGGTGTTATATCCTTCTGATGATCATACTCAAGGTAAAACGTTAAGATTAAAACAACAATATTTCTTAGTATCCGCTTCAATTCAAAATATCATTAATGACCATTTAAAACGACATAAAGATATTAGAACTTTACCAGACAAAGCAGCTATTCATATTAATGATACGCATCCCGCTTTATGTATTCCTGAATTAATGCGAATCTTAATGGATGATTTACATTTAGGTTGGGATGAAGCTTGGGATCTTGTAACAAGAACGGTTGCATATACTAACCATACGGTTATGGCTGAAGCATTAGAAACTTGGAATGAAGATTTACTACATCGAATTTTGCCACGTATTTATCAAATTTTATTAGAAATTAATCGCCGGTTTATGGCTGATGTTTGGAAACTATATCCAGGACAATGGGATAGGATTAATCAACTTTCATTAATTGGTGATAATCATGTCAGAATGGCTAATTTATCAGTTCTTGCAAGTCATACGGTTAATGGTGTATCAGCTTTACATAGTGATATTATTAAACGTAGCATTTTTAAAGAATTTTATAATTTAACCCCAAATAAGTTTACTAATGTTACAAATGGGATTGCTCACAGAAGATGGCTTCATCAATCAAATCCAAGATTATCAGCATTGTTAGATGAAACAATTGGTCATGATTGGTATAGTGATGCAAGTGCCTTAAAGAAGTTTAGAGCCTATGAATATGATCAAACAGTATTGGATCGCTTAGCAGAAATTAAATATCAAAATAAAGTTGATTTTGCCAATCGATTATACAAAAAGCAAGGCGTATTAATCGATCCCGCTACTCGATTTGATGTTCAAGTTAAACGTCTTCATGCTTATAAACGACAATTACTAAATGTATTAAAAATTATTCAATTATATAATACTTTAAGTGAAAATCCTAATGCTGAAATTACGCCACAAACATATATTTTCGGTGCTAAAGCTGCTCCTGGATATTATCATGCAAAAGAAGTTATTGAATTAATTAACTATATTGCAAAAGATATTGATATGCATCCAGAGATTAAGAGTAAATTAAATGTTGCGTTTGTTGAAGATTATTGTGTAACGCTAGCTGAATGCTTAATGCCAGCTTCAGAAATTAGTGAACAAATTAGTTTAGCTGGTAAAGAAGCAAGTGGTACTGGTAATATGAAATTTATGATTAATGGTGCTGTTACTTTTGGTACGATGGATGGAGCTAATGTTGAAATTTGTGATGCAGTGGGTTCGGATAATATCTTTATCTTTGGTATGAGTGCGAAAGAAGTTGATGAACTTTGGAAGAGTGGTTATAATTCGACTTATTTCTATAATAATAGTATGGATTTAAGAAAGATTATCGATCGCCTTAAAAAAGGTTTTGCTGGAAAGAGCTTTGAAAATATTGCTGCATACTTATTAACTAATGGTGGTGTTGCTGATCAATATATGTGTCTTGCTGATTATCAAAGTTATTTTGAAACATATCAACAAATGGATAAGGTTTATCAAAACAAAGAAGCTTTTCAAAGGATGTCATTAATCAATATTTCTGAAGCTGGCCGTTTTGCGGCTGATCGCAGTATTGAAGAATATGCGAAAAATATTTGGAGATTAAAGAAATTAAAATAGAATTTATCATTGCGTAAAAGTTGACTATAAAAGGTAAAATGTTGTATAATACTAAAGGTTATTTTAGAAAAAAATAGAATTGTGACAATAATGGAGGAATAATCATATGGCAAAAATAAATAAAATAGCGATTCTAACATCTGGTGGTGACGCTCCAGGCATGAACGCTGCAATTAGGGCCGTAGTTAGATCAGGACTTAGCCATAACTTAGAAGTATATGCAATCTACGAGGGGTATGCTGGCTTAGTTGAAGGCAATATCCAAAAAATGGATCGTTCTGCAGTAACTAATATCATTAATCGTGGCGGTACAATTTTAGGAACAGCACGTTTACCTGAATTTAAGGAAGATGAAGTTGCATTAAAAGGTGTTGAGAATTTAAAAAAATTAGGGATTGATGCTTTAGTTGCAATTGGTGGTGATGGTACTTATCAAGGTGCTTTAAAACTTCATAATTTTGGAATAAACTGTGTTGGACTTCCTGGAACAATTGATAATGATATCGCTTCAACAGAGTTTACAATTGGCTTTGATACAGCTGTTAATACGGCAGTAGATGCAATCGATAAATTAAGAGATACTTGTAATTCACATCATCGTTGCTCAGTTATTGAAGTTATGGGACGTTATTGTGGTGATATTGCTTTTGCTGCTGGTGTAGCTAGTGGTGCTGATTTTATTATTACAGCTGAAACTGGTTATGATGAAGAACAATTAATTGAGTTTATTAAAGAAGCTAAAGAAGAAGGCCGTCGTCGTTTATTAATTGTGATTACTGAAAAAGTAACTGATACGGCAGCTCTTGCACAACGAATTAAAGCAGAAACTGGTTTTGATTGTAGAGCTACCATTTTAGGACATATTCAAAGAGGTGGTAATCCTAGCCCATTTGATCGTGTTCTTGCAACTCGTTTAGGTGATGCAGCTGTCGATGCATTAATCGAAGGTAAATCAGGAGTTTGTATGGGTGTTTTCAATAATGAAGTAGTGGCAACGCCAATTACTGATGCTTTAAAGATGAAAAAGAATGTCTTCCAAAAATATGCAATTGACACTAATCGTAGTGTTAGATAATTAAAATTGAATTAAAAAGACTTAAGACAATACGAAAAATATTCGTAAATCTTAAGTCTTTTTTCATTCTATAAATATTTACCTTCGGGTAGATTCACCTTTTCATGTGTGTCGGGCATGATGCAAATCTTACTAGTGAAAGTCTAGTCGCGGGTAGTTATCGCCAAGCGTAGTGAACCACAAGCTGTTAGTAGTAATACTATGGGTGAAGGAAGTGGTGTAGCAAAACTCTCGAGCCTACGAATAGAAACTTGATGAGGCTAAATGGTAGATAAGGTTGCATGACAAACCGAAGTCTAAAAGATAAACGTAAAACCAAAGCAGTAAATCAAGAGGTTATGGAGTGAAAGATTTATGTCTTACCCCGAGAGGTCCTAACGCGTAGAAATACGTGCGATATAAAGCAAATAGTTAGGAAGTCAGCTGAGGTCATAGTAAATAGAAATACTAAAGGACCTAATGTTTATATAGTGCAAATCACTATAAGCAATGTTCAAGTAATCCGAAATTGAAGATAGACCTAGAACAATAAATCGTAATTATTGATGGTTGAAGTTAAATGGGATAGTTTTGAATAAATTTACAAATAGAAGGAGGAGCAACAAATGAGATTAATCGATGAAATACTAAGTAAAGAAAATATCGATAGTGCAATTAAAAGAGTTAAAACAAATAAAGGTTGTGCAGGTATTGATAAGATGAAGGTTGATAAACTTGAAGACCATTTTAAGATTAATGGGAAAACAATTATAAACTCAATATTAGAAGGAACATACAAACCTCAACTAGTAGAAAGAGTATATATTCCTAAGCCAAATGGGAAACAAAGACCTTTAGGAATACCAACCGCAACTGATAGAGTAATACAACAATCAATTGCACAAAAACTAAGCGAAATTTATGAACCATTTTTCAGTGAATCAATCTAATAGAAATAATACCTAATTTTACACAAGGATCTCAAAGAAGAAATATAATTAAATATATTGGTCCACAAAAAGAAAAAAACAAAAAAGAATTGACTTTAGAATTATTATATGATTTAGATAATCCATATGGATTTAGAGACTTTGACTGGGTAGAATTTAAGATTAATCATAG
>CAZIQF010000033.1:0-18718 GCA_964541525.1 uncultured Staphylococcaceae bacterium
TATTAGTTATCTCAAAATCTTAAAATCTCAAAATCTCAAAAGATTTTATTGAACCCTTATGGATAAGTTTTGGTTCTTTTTTATTTATTAAAACTATACCAGTTTATATCAATGATGTAGTTAGTATATTAAAATTCAAAAAATTATGACGATGCATTAAAAATTTATTTTATGATATTTAATATTATAAAAATGAATAATTTAAATTGACCAATCCAAGATTAAATTAATATAACTATATATGACTAAAAAGTTGATAAAAAAAGGATAATTAAAAAATCGAGATAATAAACAATACCATTTGTAAACTAATAATTAGTTTTACAATAGGTATTGTTTTCTTAATTAATGAACTTTAAGCAATGATTAATTCGTTCTTCAACAACATCATAATCAATATATTCTAATAGATTATTAACATAATGTTCTTTGTGATTATGATACTTAATAAAATAGGCGTGTTCAGCAATATCAATAACTAAAAGTGGACATAAATTGAGTGGAATAACTGTATCATTATCTTTTAAACCAATTAATTTTAAATTGCCTTTATGACACATACAAAGAATAATCCAGTGATAATTAATCGGACTATTTGTAAGGGTTATAATTTGTTCTTTTAGTCCTTCAAAACTATTAAAATGTTTTTCCACTAGAGTTTTAAAATTCTCTTTACAGGAAATTTTTTTATTTGATAAATTATTAAAATATAATTCATGATTATAAATTCCACCAGCATTATATTTAATATCGTTTAAAATATTAGCTGGAATCAAATAAGGGTTATAAAGTAACTCTTCAATTGAATACTTATCTAATCCATTACTATTTTTAATTAATAAATTAAGTTTAGTCACATACTTAACATATATCTTGTCATGATGAATACACATTGTTGTTTTATCAATATATGCTTCAAGTGCCCCGACATCATATGGTAAAGGTTTAACCTCATATGGGTAAATTGCGTTATAATTCATAAAAAGACCTCCTAATTACAATAGATTATGTAATAAATAAAAATTTTATGAATATATTTTAGAAGAAAGTGATGTGATGATGTGAAATATGAGTATCATAGTGGATATATTTATTATGAAAAAATCGGATTGGGTAAACCAATTATCTTTCTTCATGGTTGGGGAACATCTTTAGATACCTTTTATCGAGTAGCCACTGCTATTTCACCTAAATATGAAGTGTATTTAATTGATTTACCTAGCTTTGGCAACTCCAAAGAACCAGACCACGCTTTAGATATTCAAGATTTATCAACAATTTTAAATGATTTTATTACTGATTTAAACCTTAAACAGCCGATTATTGTCGGTCATTCATATGGGGGAAGAATTGGAATTGAATACGCTAGTAAATTTAACAATATCGCTAAATTAATTTTAATCGATTCAGCTGGAATCAAAAGGAAACATC
This sequence comes from uncultured Staphylococcaceae bacterium, assembly GCA_964541525.1. GTDB lineage: Bacteria > Bacillota_I > Bacilli_A > ML615J-28 > CAG-313 > UBA1737. The sequence goes on from CAZIQF010000033.1 coordinate 1,432, forward strand.
TTAGGACTTTTCTTAAAACCAACATCTATAAGTTAAGAAAAAACTATTATAAAATCACTCATCAACTAATGAAATATCAAAATCTAATTTTAAATAGTGGCAGTAGTGATTATCAAAATTCCTCAAATATCCAAAAACAAATGTTAATTAAAGCCGTTAATTATAATCAAAAACACCTAATTAACACCATTACATGTGAAACTTTAATTATTTATGGAAAAAATGATTTAATCACTCCACTAAAAGATGCTTATTTCTTGCATAAAAAAATTAAAAATAGTGGTTTAGTTATAATTCCTAATGCTGGACACTTTCCCTATATTGAAAACTATTCCTATTTTATTCTAGTCTTAACAAATTATTTGGAGGTATAAGATGTTAAATTTAATATTATTGATTCCGTTATTAAAAGGACTATATATGTTATTATTAATGGTTCAGCTTGATCATTATGAAAAAATGTCGGTTTTTAGGTATTTATCAAAATACTATTTTAAAAGTGCTTTTATTATAATTTGTTACTTAACAATCTTTTTTATCCTAAATGTTAGTATTCTTAATTACTTAATCTATCTATTGATATTAATATTTAGTTTATTTAGAACTAAATATATTATGCGTCTCAAATTTACTAAACGAATGGTACGATTAATTTTAGTTAATTTAGGACTAATTGTTCTAACAGTTTATTTTACAAAAAACCTTTACAGTTTAATCTTTATTATTTTATGTTTACCAATATATGTTTTTGTTTCTAATCTATTGCTGTATCCACTAGAAATATTAATTAAAATCTATTATAAGCATCTTGCAAAAAAACGTTTAAAAAAGATTAAACCATATGTTATTTGTATTACTGGTAGTTTTGGCAAAACAACATTAAAAAATATTCTTTATGCTTTATATAATGAATCATATCTAACTGTCGCTTCTAAAGCATCATATAATACTCCAATGGGTTTAGCTAAAACCATCTTAAATGATTTATCACCGCTTTCAGAACTACTGATTTTAGAAGCAGGAGCGACTCATACAGGTGATATTAAAGAAATTACTGAGATGATTGAGCCAAATTTAGGAATTATTACGCAAATTGGCGCTCAGCACTTAAAAAGTTTTAAGACAATGAATAATATCTTAAAAACTAAATGGGAACTACCTTCGAATATGGATAGTGATGGCAAAGTCATTTTAAATGAAGCTTCACCTTATTTAGCAGGTGTAAAAGCATATAACTTATCTGAAACCATTGGTGTCAATTTACCAACATCAAGCGTTACATATAAAAATGTTGTTACTAATGATTTAGAAACCACTTTTGATCTGGTTGTTAATAATCAAGTTGTTTTAAATATTAAAACAAAAATGCTAGGGCTCCATAATGTCGAAAATATAACAATGGCTTATGCAGTAAAATTAATCTTAGATCATGAAGGATTTTATTTATCTGATCAAGACTTTAAAAATCGAGTATCAAATCTTGTCAATCCTAGCCATCGTTTATCATTAAAAGAAGAAGAAATTAGTGGGGTCAAATATCGATATTTAGATGATAGTTACAATTCTAATGAAAAAGGGTTTTTATCAGCAATTAATACTTTAAAAAGGGTAGAAGGAATTAAAATTGTTATTACTCCTTTTATTGTCGATAGTGGAGCTTACACCAATAAGCTAGCAACAACCATTGCTCCTGCTTTAAAAGACTTAGATGAAGTATTATTAATTGACAATAAACAAATTGTTCCGTTAAAGAAGCAATTAAAATTAAATAATATTAATTTTCTAACCTTTGCTTCTTTAAAAGCAGCATTACAATATGTCCATCACAAATATGCTTCCTTTAATGCAACTTATATTAATGTTTTATTAGAAAACGATTTACCAGATAATTATATAATGAGGTGATAAAATGAAAAATCAACAATTATTAAATGTATGTGTAATTACCGGAGGCCAAAGCGTAGAACACGAAATATCGCTTATTTCGGCCTTACAAGCGATTTTAAATCTAGATAAGAACAAATATCAAGTCTATATGCTATATTTAACTAAAGATAACAATTTGGTCTATAGTAAAAGTTTAACTGATATTAGAACATATCAAAAAGGAACATATCCAAAAAAGACTAACGTTTCACTAACAAGAATTAAAGATCAAACATATTTAGTAAAAGGATTAAAAAAGTTTAGAATTGATGTTGTCCTGCCAATCGTCCACGGAAAAGGTGTAGAAGATGGTGTCATTAGTGGTTACTTGGAGTTATTAAAAGTCCCATATGTTTCTGCTGCAGTTACACCATCAGGAATAGCACAAGATAAAATTATTGCAAAAAGGTTGCTGAAAACTTATAATATTCCCACCCTCCCTCATTTAGAAATTACTCATGATGTCAATCTAACTAAACTGGATAAATTTATTAAGAAACATGGATTTCCCTTAATTATTAAACCTGCAACGCTCGGATCAAGTATCGGTATTACCTGCGCACATAACAAAGAAGAACTAATTTATTTGATTAATCAAACTAAAATGTATACATCAAGAATTTTAATTGAACCAAAATTAACTAATTTTACGGAATACAATGCTGCATGTTATCTAAAAACATCTAAATATGTTTTATCATTAATCGAAGAAGTAAAAACAAATCATGATATTTTAACTTTCGATGATAAATATATTGAAACCTCACTAAAAGATAGGCATAAAGAAAATCGTACAATTCCGGCTGTAATCCCCTTTGAATTAGAAGAACAAATCTACAGATATACCAAAACCATCTATGAAGTATTAGATTTTAAAGGAGTAATCAGAATTGACTATATATATGATAAAACCAATCTAAAATTATATTTTAATGAAGTAAATACAATTCCTGGATCGCTAGCTTTCTACTTATATGAAGATTTAGGCATCAATTATTCAACTCTACTAGATGATTTAATTAAACAGGCGATTATTGATGCTAATATATCAAAAAAATATATATCTAGTTTTGATACTAATGTCCTAAACATCAAAAAAATCAAAAAATAAAATAAATATAATATATACATCGAGTATACATAGCAAATTAGTATGAAATTTATAAATTAAGTGGTGATGACGAAATACAAAAATCGTTAAACATCAGTGAATCTCGCTACTGTTTTCAATCGTATACTTTATAAATTTTTTGAATAAACGATTATTAAAAATATAACTACTTTTGTATATTGAATGGATGGATTACTATACCTCTTCAATATACATTTTTTATTCATAGAGAAGTTAAAATAACATGTACTACTTTAAACTTAAAATTTTTAAGTGTATAGTTTGTTTGAAAAGTAAATCTTACCTATTTCAAAACAGTTAAAAATTAAAATGTGGGATTTTTTAAATTATTACAATAGCATTTATAAAAAAATATGGTATAATAAATCTTAAGTAATTATAAAGGAGTTTAGCATGCAGCAAATTCTAACTAAAATTAAAGCCAAAATTAAAACGTCAAAAGTTATTGTAACTTGTTCAACTGGTGTTGATTCATCGGTATTACTTGATGTTTGCTTAAAAGCACTTAATAAAGAACAAATCATTGTTGCTTTTGTTAATCATAAAGTGAGAAGTGAAGCCGACCTTGAAGAAGCATACTTAAAAGATTATGCAAAACAATTAGGATTAATCTTAGAATGTCATACTTTAGATATCATTAATCATAATTTTGAAGAACAAGCTAGACAAAAACGCTATGAGTTTTTTTATCAACTCGCAGTAAAGTATCAAGCTAAATATATCCTACTTGCACATCATGCTGATGATAATCTCGAAACAATGTTAATGCGATTAATTAAGGGTGCATCAATTGAAGCTTATGCTGGAATGAAAGAAGAAACAAAGTTTAAAGATATTTATTTATATCGACCATTTTTACAAATTCCTAAGTCTAAAATTTCACAATATGCAAATACTAATAATATCAAATACTTTAATGATGTAACAAATGAATCAAATATTTATTTAAGAAACAAAATTAGAAATGAAATTATTCCAATTATGCGAAAGATTAATCCATCACTATACGATGCAGTAAACTATTATAATTATCAAATGATAGAAGGATCTAAACTAATCGAGGCCGAAGTAGATCGCTTCATTGTAAATAATGTGGTAATAAAGGATGATATTGTGATTAAAAATATGGATAACTTAACTAATAATGAATTTTTAGGTAAGCAAATCTTATTTAAAATCTTAAAACCATTTCGTCTAAGCCGGTATCAAATTGATGAAATTATGAAAATTATTATCAGTAATAAAAATAATATTCAAACCCCAATCAACCCTAACCTCAATCTAATCAAAGAATATGGTATGCTGATTTTTACAACTAGAACTTTACAAGTAGAACCATTTTCTTTAAAAATCAATGAGGATGGAACCTATAAACTACCGAATAATCAGACAATAACAATAATTAAAAATAATTGTTATTTTACAACAGGAAATAAGAAGTTATGTTATAATATATTAGGTTTACCACTAACAATTAGAAATAGAAAAATTGGGGATAAGATTAGAAGAAAATCCAAAACAGGAACTTATCATCAATCTGTTAGTGATATATTAACCAATCAAAAAGTACCATATTTAGATCGATTAGCTACTTTAGTTGTCGTAAATGAACAAAACGAAGTAATAATCATCTTAGGTTTAACAATTAGTTAATAAAGATTTAGTATCTTATAGTAAAGAAAAATAATAAAATGAAAATATTAAGGAGGAAATATGGCTAATTCAAACAAAAAAAACTTTAAACGTTTTGGCTTTGGTGATTTATTCATTTTGCTATTATTTGCAGGAATTATCTTTGCAGTAGTAAGATTTGCAATGAGTGGGACATCTACCAATGAAGAATTAAAATACCAAGATATCTATGAACGTTTATATGAATACGTCGATACAAATGGCGATGGTGTAAAAGATAGCCTAGCATTAAAAGAGGATATTATTATTGAGTCAATTCAATATAAGGGTGTATCAGGGAGTGGTAATGAAGATTTAATTGCCGTTGAAGGTAAGTATAAAGCCTCATATGAAGCATACAAAACATTTACTGCAACAATTACTAAAGATGAATTAGAAGTAATTAAACAAGCGGAACAACTATATTTAGAGTTAAAATTAGCAGGCACTGCTAAAGACACACAAAATTTTGTCATTTTAAATCCTAAAGTAGTATCTAACTTTAATTGGTTATCCCTTTTATCAATTGTTTTACCAATTGTGATAATGGTAGGAGTAGTCATCTTTATTTTTAAAAATTCAGCAAATAGCAACAATCAAGCTTTTGAATTTGCAAAAAATCGTGCAAAACTTGCAAAAAAGACCGGTGTTACATTTAAAGATGTTGCTGGATTAAATGAAGAAAAAGAAGAATTGATTGAAGTAGTTGATTTCTTAAAGAATCCAGCAAAATATTTTGATATGGGTGCAAGAATTCCAAAAGGAGTACTATTATGTGGTGGCCCAGGTACCGGTAAAACATTACTTGCAAGAGCAGTTGCTGGTGAAGCAAATGTACCATTCTATGCGATTTCCGGTTCTGACTTTGTTGAAATGTTTGTTGGTGTTGGTGCATCAAGAGTGCGTGATATGTTTAAGATTGCAAAACAAAATGCTCCATGTATTATTTTTATTGATGAAATCGATGCCGTAGGTCGTCAAAGAGGAACAGGCTTAGGTGGTGGACATGATGAAAGAGAACAAACATTAAATCAACTATTAGTGGAAATGGATGGATTTGCTGGAAACTCAGGAATTATTGTTATGGCTGCAACTAACCGTGTTGATATCCTAGACCCTGCCCTTCTTCGTCCAGGTCGTTTTGACCGCCAAATCACAATTAGTAATCCAGATTTACTTGCACGTGAAGAAATTCTAAAAGTACACGCAAGAAACAAACGCTTATCAAAACGGGTTAATCTAGCTGATGTGGCAAAAAGAACACCAGGCTTTAGTGGTGCCGACTTAGAAAACCTACTTAATGAAGCTGCCCTTTTAGCTGCTAGAGAAAACTGCCGAGAAATCAAAATCTATCATATTGATGAAGCAGTCGATCGTGTAATGATGGGACCTGCTAAAAAATCAAAGAAATATTCTGATTCAGAAAAAGCACTAATTGCTTATCATGAAGCTGGACATGCAGTAATTGGCTTAAAATTAAAACATGCCCAAGTTGTTCAAAAAGTAACAATTATTCCAAGAGGAAATGCTGGTGGTTATAACTTAATGACACCAGAAGAAGAAACATTCTTATATACAAAAGAATTTTTAACTGCTGAAATTATCAGTTTCTTAGCTGGACGATTAGCCGAAGAATTAGTATTTAACCAAATGACAACGGGAGCTCATAATGACTTCCAACATGCAACACATATTGCTAGATCAATGGTTACCGAATATGGTATGAGTTCATTAGGACCAGTTCAATATGAACAATCAGGTGGCCATACATTCTTAGGACGTGACTATATGTCAGAAAAGAAATTCTCAGATCAAATTGCTTTAGAAATTGACCAAGAAGTAAGAAAAATCATCAATGAATGTTATGAAAAAGGTAAAGAAATCTTAATTGAAAATCGTGACTTATTAGATTTAATTGCTAAACATTTAATTGAAATTGAAACACTAACAAGAGAAGATATCGAAGATTTACTAAATACTGGTCAACTTACTTGGTGGGAAAAGAAAAAAGCAAAACAAGCTCAAGAAGAACAAGAACGTTTAGCTAAAATTGCTGAAGAAGAAAATCAAGCAAATAGTGAAGAACAACATAATAATGCTGAAGAAGAAAATCTAAAGGATGAATAATTTATGCGTTTAGATAAATATCTAAAAGTATCAAGATTAATCAAAAGAAGAACGCTTGCGAAAGATGCATCTAATAGTGAAAGAATCTTAGTTAATGGGAAGATCGCTAAACCAGCAAAAGAAATTAAAATCGGTGATATTATCACCATTGCCTTTGGTCGAAAACAAATTGAAGTAAAAGTCTTATCAATTGATCCAATTGTAAAAAAAGATGATGCATCAAACATGTATGAGTTAATCAGTGAAATCACAAAACAGTCTAAAGAAGAAACGCTTTAGACTGTTTTTTAGTCATTTAACAAAATATATAAATAGATTGCTTTTATTTACAAAAAATGATATAATAAGTAATGGAGGAATTCAAATATGAAAAATAAAACTAGGAGAATATTAAATAAACTTATTTTTGTAATTGCGGATATATTATTATGGTTTGGATGTAGTGTTTTAAGTTATATCCTAATTTTCGGAAAAACAATAGAGTTGCCATTACTTATGTGGATTGGAATCCATGCATTAGTAAACATTGTGATATTTTCATTTTTAAAACTATATAGTAGTTTGTGGCGATATGCAGGAATCTTTGAATTTATTAAGATTGTTTTTGTAAGTTTTTTGATTATGATTGTAGATACAATTATATCTGCTTGCTTTGAGTTTAATTACATCAGTTGGGCAATTGTTAATGCATTGTTTTTTGGTTGTTCTATTTGTGGTATTAGATTCATTAAACGTTTTATATTATCAATTCAAAATCACATTTCAAAAACAACAACAAGTAAAAATATTAATGTAATGGTAATTGGAGCAGGTGCTGCTGGACTTGCCATTATCAAAGATATTATTGAAACCAAGCGATTAGAATATAATGTTGCTTGTGTTATCGATGATGACAAAAATAAAATTGGTAAATATATTCAAGGTGTGCAAATAGTAGGTGGTAGGGAATCAATTATCGATGCATGTAAAAAATATGATATTGAACAAATCATTATTGCTTTACCATCAATCTCTAATAAAGATAAATCTGAAATTATTAATATATGTAAAGAAACATCTTGTAAAGTAAGGATTATTCCAGGTATCTATGAACTTGTCAATGGAACAGCTACAGTGAGTGCCTTAAGAGATGTGGAAATATCTGACTTACTTGGACGTGATCCAATCAAAGTTAACATTGAAGATATTCTAGGATATATTGAAGGTGAGGTTGTACTAATTACAGGTGGAGGCGGTTCAATAGGAAGTGAACTTTCAAGACAAGTTGCAACGCATAATCCTAAACAATTAATTATTTTAGATATTTATGAAAATAATGCCTATGAAATTGAACAAGAATTAAGACGAAAATTACCAAATTTAAATCTTTTAACGCTTATTGCATCAATTCGTGATCGTGGTAAAATGGAAAATGTATTTAAAACTTATAAACCAACAATTGTTTTTAATGCCGCTGCTCATAAACATGTACCGCTTATGGAAACATCACCAAATGAAGCTATTAAAAATAACGTATTTGGAACTTTAAATGTAGCACAAATGGCCGATAAATATGGCACAAAACGTTTTGTTCAAATTTCAACGGATAAAGCCGTTAACCCAACTAATATTATGGGAGCATCTAAACGAATTTGTGAAATGATTATTCAAACAATTGGTAAGCATTCCAAAACATGTGAATTTGTTGCAGTAAGATTTGGTAATGTATTAGGATCAAACGGATCAGTCATTCCACTATTTAAAAAGCAAATGGCTGAAGGTGGTCCAGTAACTGTAACCCACAAAGATATTATTAGATATTTTATGACAATCCCAGAAGCAGTATCATTAGTCTTACAAGCAGGGTCTTACGCAAAAGGCGGAGAAATTTTCGTTCTTGATATGGGGGAACCAGTTCGTATCTATGATTTAGCAGAAAACTTAATTAAATTATCAGGTTTCATCCCTAATGTAACTATGCCAATTAAAATAACTGGATTAAGACCAGGAGAAAAATTATATGAAGAACGATTAATGGAAGAAGAAGGACTTCAAAAAACCGAAAATGGTTTAATTAGTATCGCAAAACCAATTGAACTAGATGAGGAAATGCTATTTACATCATTAGATGAGTTATATCAAGAAGCATATAAAGAAACTGATAAAATGAAAGAATTAGTTAAAAAACTAGTTCCAACATACAAAATTGATAAATAGAGAAAGGTAAAAAAAGATGAGCTCTGTATTAAGTCCGATTAAACAGAAATTTATTAATACAATTGTCGCCTATGTTGAAAATAAACCCATTACATGTGAATTAACAAAAGAAGAAATTAATACCATTTTAAAATATGCTAAATATCATAGTATGGAAAATATAGTTTACAATGGACTAAAAAATTCACAAATAACTCTTCCAGAAGGTTTTATTAAATATATCAATACCCTATTTCATAAAGCGATTGTTCAAGATGCAGAACTCTCAAACATTAGTGAAAAATTTATTGAAAATAAGATTTATCATTTACCACTAAAAGGTTCAGTTATTAGACATTATTATCCAACCTTAGAAGCAAGAAATATGTGTGACTTAGATATCTTAGTGAAAGAAGAAGACTTTGAAAAGGTCAAAACCATCCTATTAGATTTAGGTTATATAGTTGATAGTGAAGGTGGAAATCATGATGTTTATGAAAAACCACCATTTATGCATTTAGAAATTCATCGAAAAATGATTGGTGAATTTTGTGATAACTCTAACTATTATGACGATATTTTTGAAAGAATAGTTACTAAATCAGGAGCATATCACTTAACGCTTAATCCAGAAGATATATATATATTTAATATTATTCATGGTGGAAAGCACTTTTCAGATGGTGGTACGGGACTTAGAATTTTAACTGATATTTATTATATACAAAAACAATTTCCAAATCTCAACTTTACATACATCAATGATGAACTAAAAAAATTAGAATTAGACACATTTGGCAATATTTTATTAAATATTAGTAATAGCTTATTTAGTAATTTGCCACTTTCTACAGATGAAGAATTGGTACTAGATTACTTAATTGATAGTGGATCATATGGAACTTTAGAACAATCATTAACTAGTGAACTAGCTATATCTGAAAAAGATGCATCAAATAATAGTAAAATTAAATTAGTTCTAGAAAATATCTTTCCGCCAATGTCATTTTTTAAACGAAGAAATCCAATCTTAAATAAATGCCCTTTTTTAGTCCCAATCTTTTTCTTTGAAAGATTATTTAAGATAATCTTTAACAAAAAAAGACGCAAAACATATGTTAATAATATTAATAATATTGATGAAGAAAAACTAAATAGAATAAAAACAATTAGAAATATTACTAAAATCAAAAATAAAAATTAAACAGATGATTTAATCTAATTTATTGAATTCAAAATAATAATAAGCGATAATGGATAAACCTAATATTAGTGTTCTGTTATCGTTTTTTATATATTTCTATAACACTATATTTAAAAATATAAAAAATATATAAACATCAATTAAAAAAATAATCGATAAATTCCTACAATTTTTTATTATAATCCCACAAAAAAAATAATAATATGGTATAATTAACAATAGAAAGGAAGGTGAAAGACAAGTGATTCAGAATAATGATGAATTTAATTATTTTCATGAAGAAAATTCGGTAAATGAATTTAATGATATTGGAAAAGAACAATATAATGTTAATGAATTTAAAATTAACAATACGGAAATTGTTGAAATTAAAGAAATTAATAAAAATGAAGAAAACCAAAAGACAATCAGGAACAATAACATCCGTATGTCATTATCTAAATTCAACTCATATTTGAAACTAGTTGGTACAGTTGCTGTTGTTGGAACAATCGCTACAGCGATAGTCTTACCACAACCTAATCCACAAATCGAAATAATCAATCAAATCATAACGGAGAATTCAATTACTTTAAATACAACTTTTACTGATCTTTCAAATGATTGTGCATATATCGTATCACTAGAAAATAGTAATGACTTTTATCTAGAACAAGAAGTATTTAGTACAACTACTGAAATATCATTTATTGACTTAGAAAGTAGTACTACTTATTTATTTAGTTTTATTAATCAAACCGATCAAACAGTCTATTATCAATCAACCTTTACGACAAAAATTCATTATACAGAAGATATCGTTTTAAATGAAGCAATCATTGGTAAATATCAAATCACATTTGATTTTAGTTTCACTTCACTTAATCCAGAACATACATATAACTTAAGTTTGTCCAATGCAACAAGTAACTATGAACAAACGATTGATCTAGCCCAACAAGAATATAGTTTTACAAACCTAACTCCGAATACTAGTTATCAATTAGCGATTATTAATCAAGATACTAATCAGATCTGTTATAGTGATAGTTTTATCACAAAGGAAGCCAATACGGTTAAAGTCAACAATGTTTTTGTTAATGTATTAGATGATCAACCATATGATTTAGCATATGGAATCAATGTTCTTTTGGAAACAGATTTAGAACCAGATGTAATCCTTAATGCATATTTGGTTAAGGATGATGTGATATTTGAAGAATATTTTGATCTAAAGACGAACCGAATAACTTTTAACAATGTTGAAATAAATAACAATTATCAAATCATCTATGAATTAGAACAAGCAGGGTCAATCATTAAAACAGCTAATATCGATGTTTCAACCACACCACCAACTGATACAGCTGATTATTCCTTTATCGCAAGTAATCCAGGTGATGTAATGATAACCTTAAATGATGATGAAACATATAACGCTTATATCTATACCGGAATGCAAGTTAATTCCACTACATTTGATGATATTATTTATGAGATTGAATTAGAACCAATCAATATAATAGAATATTCAATCACCGATTCAGCCAGTGAAACAGTTACTAAACTATATTATACTGGTCAAGAACAAGTCGCATCCTTCCTGGATTTAGACCTTAATCAATCATATATAGTAAAATATTCAGTTTATGGGATTAAAGATGACGTTGGATATCTATTATCATATACATGGCCTAGTGGCTCAATCGAACCATTTCATGATATATATGAGTTATTATTTATTGTTGACCGAATTAATCAAACAGCTCAAATTGAATCATATCAAAATTTAAATTCTGATTTAATTTTTACCGTTTATTATGAAGATCAAACAACTGAAAACTTTACAATAACTAAAGATCAAATCAATGAAGATAATAATATTTGTTCAATTAATTTGAAAGACTATAGTGGTTATCAGTATTCATATAGCTATCAAACAATGATGAAACTATATGAAACATTATATGAAGAACAAATTAAAGCATCAGGTATTGCCATTAAAGGCACAAATCAAATTCGATATACTTCTGAATTATTAATAGCGATGATTGCAACTGATCTTATACTAGTTACAACAAGTTTTGATCAAACGCAATCAACCTTAAATCTTGATTTTATTGAATATCAAACTTATGACTATTTAGTTAAAATTGAATTATATGCTGGTGATATCAATATTTATACAGCCGAAAATATCACGTTTGAAGAAGGATATTATAGTGATGTCTATAACGAATGGTTATCAAGATATACCATTACTGATCAAACTTTGAATCAGTACGAAACGATTACCATTAAATATTCACTTCAAAATCAAGATTTAACGACATATGTAACATATGAAGATACAATTAATTTAACAAATTAAAAAAAGGAGACCATTATGAACAATAAAAAGAAAAAGTTTTTTTCCATTATGGAATTAATTGTTGGAGGGATATTCATCTTAGGACTAATCGTTACCATTGTAATTGAATTAGCACTTCCAACATCAGCAGCAACTAGTTTTCTCAAAGCAAATATCTTAGATATCACCAAATTACAAACATGGTTTAAAACTGATATTCAAAAAATCATTAGCACAATTATTACCATTTTAATGGTATATTTTATCTCAAAAATCATTCGTTTTATTCTTCACATTCACATGACAAAATCGAATCGAGCAAAAACACTATCAAGCCTAATTGAAGGATTTGTTAAATACGCAGCCGCACTAATCATTCTATTTATCATTTTAAAAGCATGTGGTGTCAATACCCAAACCTTAATTGCATCAGTTGGAGTATTATCATTAATCGTTGGGCTTGGAGCACAACCATTAATCGCTGATATTATTGCTGGAATCTTTATCTTCTTTGATGATGAATATGATGTAGGAGAAATCGTATCAATCGATGGATTTAGAGGAACAGTAACTGAAATTGGCCTACGCTCAACCAAAGTTCAAGATGCATCAGGCAACATCAAAATTATTAACAACAATGACATCAATAATATTGTTAATATGTCAAGAGAATTATCACTAGCAGTAGTAGATTGTGAATTTCCATATGATATTCCAATTGAATACCTAGAAAAATTACTAAAAGATAATTTTGATCAATGGAAAGAAAATATTGATGGCATCATTGAAGGACCATATTATAAAGGTGTAACAATGTATGCAGCATCCAATGTCGTAATCAAGATTATAGCTAAATGTAAAGAAGAAGATCGTTTCCAAATTCAAAGAGACTTACTAAGAGCCTATCGTGAAATGATTACAAAAGAAGGCATCGATATCTCTTATGACCAAGTTGTAATCAATACTGCCAGTGTCGAGCCAAATAAACAAGTATCGAAGAAAGAAAAACAAAAAGTAGAAGCCTTTGTTGAAGAACAAAAAAATCAATCATCAGGATTAGAAGATCAAAAAATTGAATAACAAATAAAATAACTAGTAAAATAATCTATTTTATTAGTTATTTTTTATCAAAAATGATATAATAAAAAGACAAAAGGAGAAATAAAAATGAATATCATCCTCGCATCAGCATCACCAAGAAGAACCGAAATTCTCAAAGAGAACAACATTAAACACAAAGTTGTTCCATCAACAATTAAAGAAATAGTTGATTATACCAAAACCAAAGAAGAGATTGTCAAATCCCTAGCTTATCAAAAAGCAAAGGATGTATCAGACCAATATCCAGAAGATCTAATTATTGGAGCTGATACTATTGTCGTAATTGATAATGAAATTCTTGGCAAACCAAAAGATGAACAAGACGCAATAAGAATGCTTTCAAAACTAGCAAACAACACTCATGAAGTCATAACTGGAGTTGCAATCATCACTAAAGATCAAACCGATATATTCGCCGAAACCTCGAAAGTAACATTCAAACAGATGACAAAAGCTGAAATCCTAGAATACATTCACAAAGAAAATGTCTACGACAAAGCCGGATCATATGCCATTCAAAGCAAACACGCAAACTTCATTAAGCAAGTAGAAGGAGACTATTATAATATTGTAGGTCTACCAATCAACGCATTGAAAACGCATTTATCAAAATTTGATAACTAAAATAAGCAAATATATGACAAAATACATGATAAAGTGGTAAAATATTATCAAAGGCTATATAATCTTAATAAATGGTTAAGATGTTTCTACGCGATACCAATAATATTGCACTATAGCTTAATATTTTAAATGCGATTATTTTAAAATATTAGGCTTGAGAAATCAAGCCTTTTGTTTAAAATTATAGAAAAGGAGTTCCTATGTTAAAAGCGTTACTAAAATGGTTAAGCATTATCTTATGTTTTACATTAGTATTTACACTAACATCTTGTCAAAATCAATCAAACAACAATCCAGATGACAACACACAAGAAGAACAACCAGATGATAATCAAGATGATAACACACAAGAAGAACAACCAGAAGATAATGAAGAACAACCAGAAAATCCAAATGAAAATGAAGATTCAGAAGAAGATAACACGCATTCTGGTGAACTACCTTGGATATAAAATTAAATAATAAACAAATTTAAAATATTTAGGAGGAAAATATGCATTCTATTTTAAGAAAATCATTATCATTTATAATGGTTCTATGTTTAACATTTTTTTCACTTGTAGCAGTAGTAAAAGTATCTGCAGCAGAATACACAGTAAAGTATAATGTAACAGGAAAAACTGCAGTTACTGTAGATGAAGCGTATAATAATCTACCTAGTGGTTCAGGTGCTGATTATAGTAACGATTATGGATATGCACAAGCAAATCCAGGTCAACTTACTGCTGGTAAGTCAAGCACACTAACACTAACAGGTTATGCTGGGAAAATAATTAAAAGTATTACTTTATCTGTACGTTCAAATACAAGTAAAGGAGCGGGTTCCCTATCAGTAAAAATTGGTGAAACTGAAGTTTGGACTATCGCTGATAGCAAATTTAGTGCAGCAGCTTGGAATGGTGGTTGGAGTACTACATATGTAGATAAAACAAAGGATTCAATTGATACTACTGTAGGGGAAGGAGAAAATATCACAATTACTATAACAGCTTCTGCTAATTCATTATATTGTCAAAGTTATACAATTGTATATGATGATGATGCATCTGCTGTTGAACCTTCTATTTCACTTAGCACACCACAATCTAATGCAAAAGTTGGTGAAAAAGTACAATTAACTGCAACTGCTAAGAATTTTGGAACAGAACCTACTATTTCATATACATCAAGTGATGATAATATTGCAACAGTAGATGCTGATGGTTTAGTTACTGCAGTTGGTATGGGTGAAGCTACAATCACTGCATCAGCTGGAACAGCAACTGCATCTGTTACAATTAAAGTTTATCCAGATAATGCTAATCCAATTACAGTAGCCGAAGCAATTGCAATTGCTGAAGCTACAGGTACTTCAAATTCACCATATCAATATACCGTTGTAGGTACAGTATCTAGTATTACAAGCAATTGGAATGGATCAAAAATGAGTTTTAATGTTGATGATGAAACTGGTTCTATCTTAGCATATGGTATTGGTAAAGAAGTAGCCGTTGATGATAAAGTTCAAATTACAGGTTATTTGGTTAATTATAATAGTAATACTCCAGAATTTGTTTCAGGTTCAACTTGCAAAGGTTACTATTCGGTAACATTTACAAATGAAGGCGTAGAATATGATAGCAGAAATGATGTTTTAGAAGGAAGCAAAATTACTGCACCTGTTGCACCTACAAAAGTAGGATATACATTCTTAGGTTGGTTAAATGGTACAACTTATTGGGATTTTGAAAATGATGTTGTTACAAGTAACCTTGAACTTGTGGCTGATTGGCAAAATAATTTATTAAATGATTTTGTTTCAAAAGTAAATTCAATTCAATCATACATGAAGTTAGCTTATAAGTATACTGTTACTGAATTAGAAGGTAGCCCTATTGATGAAATTGTAGTAGAAGATACTGGTGCTACTGGTACTAGTTATGTAGACAGTACTTTTAGTAAAAATAACGCTACATATGCTGCTAATAATGCTATGAATAGCTCAAGCTATATTCAATTACGTTCTTCAGGTAGTACTTCTGGTATTGTTATGACAGCTAATAAAACTAATTCAAAAGTAGTTTCAGTAACAATTAAATGGGCAAGTGGTACTGCTAGTGGTAGAGTAGTAAATATTTATGGTAGTGCAACTGAATTTACTAATCCTATTAATTTATATGATACAACAAGTAACACAAAAGAAGATTATGTAAAACTTGGTAGTGCAACTTATGATGGTGGCACTTCAGAAGTAGATGTAGTAACAGTAGATACTTCATTACTTGCTGAATGTTACTATATCGGTATTAGATCAAATTCTGGTGCTTTATATTTAGAATCAGTATCTGTTGAATTTGAATCAGCAGCTAGTGTTGTTACATATAGCGATGTTGATTTTAGAGTTAAATTCGGTGTAGATGCTGAAGTTGCAGAACTTACATCATTATTACCAGATGGTGAAAGTTATACTTATGGTATTCAAGTATCTGATGGTACAAATACTAAAGAATATGCTACATTAAATGATGATGAAAGTGTTAAATATGTAGTTATTGGTTTAGGTGATGTTTTAAATTATTCTGATAGATTAACTACAGTATTTACTGTTAAAGCATATGTTGATTATAATGGTGAAAGATATTATTCATCTAGTAAATCATATTCAGTGGCAAGCATAGTAGCAGCTTATAAAGCAAGTTCAGGTTTAAGCGAAGCACAATTAGCTGTTATTAATGACTTATATGCAATCTTAGAATCACTAGGATGTTATGCAGAGTAATAGGAGGGAAATAATTATGAAAGAATATACAACACCCGAAATTGAAATTGTTGAATTTTATTTAGAAGATATTACTACTGCTAATGTATCATTTACTGATGGTAGTGGAATCTTTGAAAATGATCCAGATGATTACTGGTGGTAATTATTAGAAAAAGGGTATTAGTAATGAACTTACTAATACCGGTTCTGTAAAATCTTTTGAGATTTTGAGATAAAATAAGAACCTATCTTAAAAGA
>CAZIQF010000034.1:0-18595 GCA_964541525.1 uncultured Staphylococcaceae bacterium
AAATAATTATGCTTATGTTTCTTAATTTTTTTGTAAATTTGCAAAGTTATTGACAATAATATACCTTATTTTTTTACACGTTTATTCTTAACGAAAAGAAAAATCAACCAAAACAAATAGATCAAACATAAGCAAATTAAATGCAAAATTCCATAAACAGTTACATTAGCCTCTAAAATAATTGGACAAATAAAATAATATAAATTAAAACTACTCTCAACATAATCCTCTTTAATAATTTCGCCAAAAACAAATGCCATAAGTGATAGCATATAGGCATAATCACTTGGAATAATTCTAACCAAGATTGCCGCTAATAATCCGTAAATTATGACAATAAGATACGAACTAACAAATAATTCTAAAACTTTTTTACTTACTTCAAACCAATTACTACAAATTATCCCAATAATTGCATAATTAAAAAATAATAAATAGATAATTAAAAAACTAACAACCATTAAGATTAAAATCTTGCTTACAACATATAGCAATCGTTTATGATAATAATCCGTAACAAGTAAATGATAACTATCATTTTCTTTGGTAAAACTGCTTCCCCATAAATAGCAACTAAATAAAACAATAATTAATTTATAATATAGTTTATAATAATCCAAATAAATGATGATTGATTGTTCTCTAACATAACCATTATATTCAGAGTTAATTTCATTTATACCAACTAACGCAATCATCACTCCGACTAATTCTAAGATTACAATGATTGTGACATTAATTTTATTAAACAAATAGTTCCAATGAATATTTGTTAACTTTATCATTCTAAAATAACCTTTTTGTGTTGTAATTGATATTCGCTAAAATAATGGGTTGCAATAATAATAATTTTATTTTCAACTGTTGAAATCATCCGAAAAAAAGTTTTTCGACTTTCCTGATCTAAGCCTGATAGCGGTTCATCAAACAAATAAACATCAGCATCACTAAGTAAGGTTTTGATAATCGCAACTTTTTGTTTGGTACCTTTGGATAATTTATCGATTGGTTGATTTTGATATTTCAAAATTTTAAACGCAGCTAGGTATTTGTCAATGAAAGTAAAATTTTCCAGATGGTCTAAAAACATTAAAATAAAAGCTTTGACACTAACAAATTTTGGTAATTTAGGTTTTTCTGGTAAATAAGCATAAACTAATCCCTGATCAACAATTTTGCCTTTAAAACCACATTCTCTAAGTAAACATTTAAAAAAAGTTGTTTTACCACTACCATTCTCTTTAGTCAAAAAATAAACATTACCTGAATCAAGTTCTAGATTAAGATTTTCGAATACAACTTGATTATTATACGCTTTGGTTAAATTCTTAATCCTAATTCGGGGTGTATTCATATTTAATCATTTGCGGAGCACTAGTTGTCGAAAAAAACTTAAATGGGAGAATTATTTTTTCGTATTCAATATTATCGTCTAAATAAGTAATAATAAAGCCAATTAAAGCTTTCTCGACTAGCTTTTGATATTTTAAACGAATCAGTAAATAATCACTTCCGTTTAGTTTAATCTCATCAGTATTAACTAGCTCATATAAATCAGGATCAGCTAAAGGAATTGTATCAATTAGCGATGAATCTTTTAGTTCAACACTCGCATAATTAGATATCGGTGTAATTTTAGTGATGGTATAAGCGTTTGAATTTTCTAACTTTATCAGTACCGATTCTAAAATATTCTGATTGCTTTTAAATTTAGTATATCCCTTAAGTGATGAATAGTGAAGTTTTCCTTCTTCTTGGTAATTATAAATACACATACTGCCAATCGCTAAACCAATATTTTCACCATTTTGATACTCGAAAACGATTTCTGCATTTCTAATTAATAATAAATTATTAATAACATAAGGAATATTAAACTGGCAATCATATCCATAATAATTATTATCTTCATATGTTGCTTCACTTGAATCATTAATACTAACTAATTCAATTGCATATTGGTCGAGTGTATCTCGATCTTTAAGCATCACTTGACTAATGTTTTTCATATCTAAATAACTAGATTTTTTAGTTGAACAAAAGATTAAACTATTAAAAGTATTATTTTGATCTTGACCGACAATAAAATAATCATTAGATGCAGTTAAAAAAGTAACCGTTTTGGGTCTTCTAAAAGTCATAATCAAAATCGTTAAGATTGTAAAAATAATAGCGACACTAATGACAATAATTTTCTTATAATTCTTCTTCCAAAAACTCATAATATTCCGTAACAAAATCAATGTACTCCCATGTTCCTTTCTTCATACTGATTCCAAATAAGAAATATTTACCAACTCCAGTTGATAAGAAAGCATCACCTCGAACTAAAAGGGAAATCTTATGTTTAGGATTTAAAACAACCGTAAAATTAGTTTTTTCTTCATAATAATCTTTTGTAACTTTTGTCACTTCGCCTTCGACATCTAAATTTACAGAAGCAGAGATTGCTTTAATCTTACCCGATACTTTAGTAGCAATCGTCCCACTAGCACTGAGTTCTAATTCAGCAGTAGTTGAATATTTCGTATTATAGGTAAATTCAAAAGTTTGATTGGTATTATTACTCTTCGAAAATACGACATCAGAAATATACCAAATTGGCACGGCATAATTAATAGTTGTGGTATTCCACCCAAACGCTTTTCTTTTAACTTTTTTATATGCCTGGTTTAACTCTTCTTCACTCATTTGATTTAGGACTTCATATCCTAAGTGCTCATCAACAAATCCCAATTCGATAACATCAGAATGCCCCGTATTTCTAATTCCTGATGATGCTTTAACTTTTAAGAATGTAAGGTTTAAACTTAGCACCAAAAAACCAACTAAAATTTTTTTAATCATTGTATCTTCCTTTCTAACAAAATATTTTATTTTGTCACTTATATAATTAACAAAAATATCAATTTTGCTTTTACAAGTTCTAAGAATTTTTTAAACAAAAAAATAAAAAAACCTTTAGAATTAACTAAAGATTTTCCGATTTTTGATTATTACTAACAAGTAGCCTAATTGATGATAAAGCGATACCACCAAGAGAGTTACCAATAACACAAATGAAGATTGATAAAAAGGCTGAAGCATTATAAGAATTATTTGCAAAATAGAAAAACATATTGGCAACTGAATGTTCAAATCCAGCTAAGGTAAATCCACCGATACATAAGAATAAGACTAAATAGCGACCTAATGGATTGTCAATTCGCCTAAAGCCATCTACACCAATATGAATTAACATCCCACATAAGAATGATAATATCAATGCTTGATACCACTTATAACCCGTTTTTAGATTAACAATATTTTCTAATTCAGCAAATAATTCCAGGTTAGTATCATATGTAGCAACGCGAATTAAAAATCCCATTAACATACAGCCTAAAATGTTACCAACTAAACCTACAAGTAGTTCAAAGATTTTATTTAACAGTTTATTACCATCTCTTTCAATAATAAAACCTATTTGACCAGTATATAAATAAAAGAAATAGTGAGCAATAAAGATTGAACCAGTAGTAAACAAGAATGATGCAACAACGATACTATGTAAGTCAACTCTAGCCCTTAAATATAACCATCCACCAATACTATTACAAATACCAGCGACGATTCCTCTTAATAATATTTTAAATTTATTACTTTTCATAATTTTATGTTTCCTTATTATATATAGAGTATTATACCAATTTTTAACATTTTTCTCAAGTTATTAAATCAATTTTTATCCATTTCTATAATCTTACAATTAGTTTCATAAATTCCAGCTTCTAAAATTAATTCGCCAATTCGATTACAAATTATACTTCCCGATAAAGGATTCTTGACCGAATCAATTTCACCTAAAATAACCGCATTAACACTTGAATATTCAAAAGCTAATGTAGCATCAATCATCGTACAGTTTTCTAATTTTAAATTTTCGGCATAGCATAAAGGTTGAATACCAATGATCGTACAATCAATCAATGTCAAGTTTTTACTATACCAACCTAAATATTCCCCTTTAACAATGGAATTTTTTACTATCACATTTTCGGCATGCCAGAAGGCATCTTTTGTATCTAGGTATGAATCATTGATGACTAAGTTTTTCACATATTGAAAAGAGTATTTTCCCTTCATCTGAACCTTATTTAATTCAATGTTAGATGAATCAAAGAATAAATAACTACTTTCAATGGTTGTATCATTAATTTCTAAATCAGTTGATTTCCAACCAAATTCATCTGATCTAATCTTTGATGCATTGATAATTATATTATGGCATTCTCTAACCGCTTTAATTCCCTGTAAATCACTATGATTGATTGTAAAATCACTTGCATACCAAATTCCAGCTCGACATGTATCAGTAAAGGAAGTATTTTCGATTTTAGCTCCTACTACGTGCCAAAGCGGATATCTAAGTTCAAATCTACATGCTTCAAGTTCTAAATTACGACTTTCTTTCAAGGCTGATTCACCATCAGCAACACCTTTAAACTTTACATTGATTAGTTTGGTATTTTCTAGATGATATAGTGCTCTTTCTTCATCAAAGCTTTGATTTTCAATTCGTTTCATCTTATCACTCCTCATCATCAAAAAGATCAGCAAATGGATTATTTTTCGGAATTTCTTGTTCTTGATTTGCTATAATCTTTCGCACTTCTTTTTTATTCATATTTTGTTTATTATCACGAAGACGTTCTAAGAAACTATGTTTCTTTTCTTTAAAGCCACATTCACATTGAACATAACAATGATCATTTTCACCAAATTCTTTTAATAAATGATGGCAATTAGGACAACGTAATTTTGAAATTCGATAAATATTTTTTCGATAGCCACAACTACGATCCATACAAACAAGGACTTTACCTTTATGATTCGTAACATCTAATAATGATTTACCACAATTCGGACATTTTGATGTTGTTTGATTATCATGGGCATATTTACTAGTTGAATTAAGGATCGTAGCCGTAATCGTTTTAGTAAATTCACAAATATCATTAATAAATACTTGTTGATTTAACTTTCCCTTACTAATCAAATTAAGCTTTAATTCTTGTTTAGCCGTAAGCGATACTGATTTTAGTTCCGATGGAACAAGTTTGATCAATTGCATGCCTTTTTCTGTTGGATGAATACTTTTACCAACTAATTTAACATAACCAGCAGCAAAAATTCGTTCAATAATATCCGCTCTCGTTGCCGGTGTGCCAATCCCACTAGCATCTAATAATGCTTGTTTTTCTTGTTCATTATCAGTGTATTTTCCTGCATGTTCCATCGCATATAATAATGTTGCTTCGGTATAACGTTCTTTAGGGGAAGTTATACCTTTTTTTAAACTAATCAGCGGATTAGTAATGACTTCTCCTTCTTTAAATATCCCTTTAATAAGATTTTGATTTTCTTCTTCGTTAGTCGTTAAAATTCGATATCCTAAATCAAGACATTCGGTTCCAGTTAGTCTAAACTGGTATTGAGCATTACCAACAATAATCTTAACTGAATGATATTCATAATCATTCATAAAAGCACTTAAGAAGCGTTTTAGCACAAGATCATAAATTCTTCGTTCATCAAGTGATAAATTATTAATATTTGGTTTTAATTCAGTCGGAATAATTGCATGATGATCACTAACTTTGTTATTATCAAAGATTCTTTTATCCATCTTAAGTTCATGGTTTAAAATCATACTAGCGTATTTTGCATATTCCTGATAACTTGCATTTTTAATTCGTTCTTTAATCAGCGGAAACATATCTGTGGATAAATATTTAGAATCCGTTCTAGGATATGTTAAGTATTTATGATGTTCATATAAAGATTGAACAAGATTTAATGTTTGTTTAGCCGAATAGCCATAGATTTTATTGGCATCTTGTTGTAATGATGTTAAATCATATAATAAGGGGGGAACAGTTCTCTTCTTTGTTTTAACTATTTCTAATACTTTAAAAACACTTTTCTTTAGTTCATCACCAACTTTATTTGCTTCATCTAATTGATAAAAATGAACAGGATTATTATTATTAATTAGTTCAAAAGTTTCATTTCTTAATTTTAGCTGAATATCATAATAAGTTTTCGGAACAAATTTTCTAATTTCTTCTTCTCTTTCCACAATTAAACTAAGTGTTGGTGTTTGAACGCGACCTGCAGATAAAGCGGCATTGTATTTACAAGTTAACGCTCTTGTCGCATTTAAACCAACTAACCAGTCCGCTTTCGCTCTAGCATAAGCAGCATCATATAGCCTTACATATGCTTGTGCATCAACTAATTTTCTAAATCCTTCTTTAATCGCTTGATCGGTCATTGATGATATCCATAATCGTTTCATCGGCTTATCAAAGCCAACTTTATCAATAATCCATCTTGCAACCAGTTCTCCTTCACGACCAGCATCGGTTGCAATAACCAAACTATCAACAATATCACTTTTCATAAAGTTTTTTACATGATTGAATTGTTTAGCTGTTTCACTAATAATTTTAGTCTTAAAGTGTTGAGGGATTAAAGGAAGTGAAGATTCATTCCAATCTTTCCATTTGGGATTAATTTCTTCCGGCATCGACAATGTAACTAAGTGCCCTAGTGCCCAAGTAACAATGTATTTATCACCAATAATTCCACCATTTTGATTTTGCTTACAACCAAGGACACGAGCAATTTCTCTTGCAACACTTGGTTTTTCCGTTAATACTAATGTTTTCATCTTACATTTACCTCTATTATATCTTATCATAATTTAAAGATTTTTGTAATTCTTAAGCACATAAAAAAGAAGGATCAAATCAAATCCTTCTTAAATTGCTTTAAACATCTTAATTCCTTTAGTCATTAGTAATCTATATATTAGTAAATCAATTCCTAAAAGCACTACTACTGCAAGAACTAAATAAATAATTGGTGATACTATATTAATTAAGAAAGTTAAATAGATTACTAATAATATAACACTAGGAATAATCGCTAGACCTAGCGCCAAAATAACTGCAAGTCCTTGCTTAATCACTTCTTGTTCATCTTTCCAATCCAATTTATGATATTTAAGATTACAATATAATCCAACCATTGATGCAAATATTAGTGATAAGAATGGTAAGATTAATAAGAAGACCAAATATTCAAATCCTATTACAAAACTAAGGATAATACTACTGATAATAATTGGTACACCACCAATTACTAAATTAAGCATAACTTTCGCAATAAAGATATCTCTTTCAGCAATTGGGTGAGCTTTTAAAATCCAAAAATGTTTACCTTCTAACGAAATAGCTGCACTAGTAGTAATAACTGATCCAGCTAATATCGTTAGTAAACATACAATGATTGCTTCAATCGAAGCAAATAAATAATCAGCATTTGGCATAAAGGTGATAAACATAGTTTCAATTCGATCAATACCAAATCCAATTACCATTCCTGCAAATAATATAATAAACAAGCCACCAATAATGGTATTAGTAACATATACAGTCGAGCGAAAATATCTAGATACTTCTTTTTTAAATAAACTTACCCAAATCTTTTTTTGTTTATATACAATTTCCTTATTAACATTAATACTATAATTTTTTTGATGATTAAAATCATGGACTTTAATCATTACTGCACACATAAAAGGGATAATTGCAACTAAAGAAAGCCATAAATAGCTAATGAAATCTTTACCCAATAAACAATTAACAATGACCATAATTGGTTTAAAGGTTAAAAAATATTCAGCAAACTCTGGTGACGAAGTTAAATAAACATTAATAAAATAATAAACACCAATAAAACCAATTGTAATAATTGTTGTAATTATGGTTTGTAATATTTCTGCAAATCTAAATTTTCGACTGATTTTCGCAATCACTGTATTCAAAATTACGGAGATAGCATTCGAAAAACAAGTAAGTAATAAAATTACAATTAGACCAAAAAAGATGATTTGGATACTTGCATCAGCAACCATTACATAATAACAAATATATGTAGGAAACATGATCAGTAATAAAGATATTAAATCAAACAAATAGTCTTTTAAAATTTTCGATAAAACGATAATCACCTTTTTAATCGGTAAAGACATTAATAAATCGGTATCACTTGACCTAGCAGTGCTTGTCCCTTTGATTACAACAATCAAAAACATAAAAGTAATTCCCGTTGTTGTAAGCACATAAAGGGCTGTTTCTGGACTTCCTAATTCAATAAATTGATTAATTGTACTAATTGCCATACTAACAAATAGAAAGACGAAAAGTGCACCAATTAGCAATGCAATAACACCACCACTTAAATACTCTTTCTTCTTTTTCTTTTTTGTAAATGAACCGATATAACACTTAAAGTAATTTTTAAGCAATAATCCTAATTTATTCATGTTCACTTAACTCCAAGAATACATCTTCTAAGCTTGCATCTTTTGTTATTTCTTCCATAACTCCAGTAATCACTAATTTTCCATCTTTAATAATCGCGATTTTATTGCATAATTTTTCTGCTACTTCCAAAACATGAGTTGAGAAGAAAATTGCTCCACCATTATCACAAAACTCTTTCATCACTTCTTTAACTGCATGTGATGCAAGTGGATCTAACCCAACAAAAGGTTCATCTAGAATCATTATTTTAGGTTTATGAACTAAAGCCGAGATAATTGCTAATTTTTGTTTCATTCCATGTGAATAAGAACCAATATATTGATTTAAATTATCCTTAATGCCAAATAGTGTAGCATATTTATCAATAATTACTTTTCGTTCTTCTACTGATATATCAAATACATCACTGATAAAATTCAAATAATCAATTCCTGTTAATGATTCATATAAGTCGGGATTATCAGGAATATAAGCAATTTGTTTTTTACAAGCGATTGGATCATCTTTAATGGAAATCCCATTGATTAAAATGTCACCTTCATCAAAGGGAAGAATCCCAACAATTGATTTAATTGTTGTCGATTTACCAGCACCATTATGACCAATAAAGGCAAATAAATCTTTTGATTCAATTAATAAGGAAAGATTGCTTACTGCAACCTTTCCATTATCATATTTTTTTGTATAATTTTTTATTTCTAACATTATTAATAATTTCCTCGTTGTTCAAGTAGTTTTTCCATCTTTTCTGCATTAAACAAGAAATTATTGACAGAATTATTATCAATCGCTCTCTTTAAGAATAATGCATATTCAAAAATTCTTTTTTCTAATGCTTTTAATTCCTCATTATCTGGGTTTTGAACACTAATATTCGTTTTATCTAATAGATGTTCTAACATTTCATTAACAGCATTATTAGCAGATCCATTCATTAATTCATTTAAATAGGCTTTTAAGCCATTCATACTAATTACTTCTACTGTCTTTTTAGGAACATTATTTAAATGTGATTGATACATACCACCTAAAATGAAACCCATCACGACAAACCCAAGTAATATAACATAAATAACAATAATGATTACACTAAGAATATGTTCAACAAAAAAGAATAAAATTATTCCTAATAAAATAGCAATTAATGAAGCAGGAATTACTAAAATCGTAAATAGACTTTGATTGGTTTCATGACGATTATAAATAAAAGCTAAACTACCAATAATCACAAAAAATAACATTACACATCCATATAATACCCAAAATGAAGTTAATTTTAATAATTCTTGATTAAATTGGTTAACAATTAAGAATAATACCGCATTAAAAATAGCAACAACTGTAAGCCAGATTAATAGAAAATATTTATTTGAAAATACTTTTTTCATTTTTTCACCTCAATTTTATTTTTGTATTAATAGTATAGCACAAGAATACTTAAATTAAAATACTTTATTTGAAAAAATACTATTTTTATTTACTATAAATAACTTTACCACATCTAATCGTTTGGTATACATTAAGATCATGATCAACAACTACTAAATTGGCAAGTTTACCGACTTCAATACTTCCCATTTGATCATATACACCTAAATTTTTAGCTGGATTAGCAGAAGCATACTTAACTGTTTCTTCAAGTGAAGTTCCAATAAAATTTATGACATTTCTGACTGCATTATTCATTTTTAAGACACTTCCTGCAAGTGTACCATTTTCTAGTCTAGCTTCACCATTCTTAACAATTACAACTTGACCACCTAATTCAGAAACACCATCAGGCATATGTTTCGCACGCATTGCATCAGTGATTAAAATGAACTTATCACTTGGCTTATTTTTATGTAATAGTTTAATCGCTGGTGATGATAAGTGGATGCCATCACAAATTGCTTCACAATGTAATTCATCAAATAACATTGCCGCACCAACAGTACCTACTTCACGATGATGAATCGGCTTTTGTGCATTATAAGTATGCGTAACATTAGTTGCACCAGCAGCAACGGCCTTTTCCACATCAGCATATTTAGCATTAGAATGACCAATTGAGGCAACAATTCCTCTTGATGCTAAATAACTAACTAATTTTTCGGCACCTTCAACTTCTACTGCCATTGATACAAGTTTAATATGGTTACCACTGACTGCTTCATAATGTTTGAAAACATCAACTGAAGGTGCTGCTACATATTCAATTGGTTGAGCTCCAACAAAATCTTTAGAAATAAATGGTCCTTCTAAATGTACCCCTAAAATTTCAGCACCATCTTCATAATTATGATTAATGTATTCATTTACACAAGCAAGAGCTTTGTCAATATTCTCTGGGCTTTGAGTCATTGTTGTTGCAAGAAAAGCAGTTGTTCCTTCCTTTGCAAGAGCATTTGCAATCTTACTTAAATCTTCAATTGTCCCATCCATTGCATCACTTCCAGCTGCACCATGAACGTGTTGATCAATAAATCCTGGAATAACAATTAATTTTTGATCTAATTCAACTAATCCCGCTACTTCTTTACTACCTAAAGCAGCAATTTTACCA
The DNA here is from genome assembly GCA_964541525.1 of uncultured Staphylococcaceae bacterium. Classification (GTDB taxonomy): domain Bacteria; phylum Bacillota_I; class Bacilli_A; order ML615J-28; family CAG-313; genus UBA1737. The sequence continues at coordinate 10,921 of CAZIQF010000034.1, forward strand.
TCTTCAATAATTAGATTAGTTTTAATAATTCCTTGTTCTGTTAAAATATTTGCATTTTTAAATCCTTTAATTTGTTCCATTTTCTTTTCTCCTATTCAATTTTAAATTAATTTCAACTTTATATTTTTGCTTATTATTTTCAAATCTAACCATAAATTGATATGATCTATCATCTTCAATATTTAGTTTCTCACTAAACTCTTTTGATACGATGACATTATTATTTTTGTCAACATAAATCGGATATAGCTTAATACTTGTAATATCGCTATTTTTAATTGTGACATTAGTAGAACCATAATAAACAATAACACCATTTTCAGTGCTTTCATTTTTCGCAACTCCATTAAAATTAACAGCAGTTGCACCAAAACCAGTACTAGTTGTAAATGAACCGAAGTACTTACTATTGGAAAAATCAAAATACACTTTCGGATTACCATCACTAAGATTAAATTCTTCATATAATCCTAATTCAAGATATAATCCTGCTACGTAATAATCAATTTTCCCATAATTTTCATTATTTAACTTAGTCACTTTTGTACAAGATGCCAAAAGTAATAATAAACTAAATATCACTAAAACTGAAACTTTTTTCATAATATCACCCATTGTATTATACCATAATAAAATTAACTTTTCAAGATAGCTTCTTCAGTAATATTAATTCTTAAACTCTTTAACACACTGTAATCTTCATGTTGTAAGACAACTGTGGAATGAGCATCAGTACCCTTTAATGTTGGAAGCAATTCTAATGCTGCTTCAACAATTGGATTTGTACTCGCAGTAATCGATAATGCTGTAAGTAAATCTTGAGCATTAAGTCTTAAATTATCCTGAGATAACACTTCCCTTTTTAACTTTTGTAACGATTTAAAAATATTAGGGGAAATCAATTTCAATTTATCCTTAATTCCTGCTAAATATTTAATTACATTAAGTAAAGCAGCAGATGTGGCAGTTAATAACGGTGATTGTTTTCCCATAATAATCGTTCCATCTTCTAAACAAAAGGCAACAACCGGAACATCCTCTTTTACTGCTTTTGCCATTGCAACATCAACAATCTGACGATCATGAATGGTAGTACCGATTTGACCCATAATTAATTTGATTTTGTCAACTTCTTTTTCCGTTCCTTTGCCAAATAAAATTTTAACTTTAGCTTCAAAATATCTACGAATAATTTCATCAGCACAGGCTTTTTTTACTAATTCTTCATCTTCAATGCAAAAGCCAACCATATTAACCCCCATATCAGTTGGTGATTGATACGGGCTTTTTCCATAAATTTTATTAAATAAAGCATCAAGAATGGGAAATACTTCAACATCCCGGTTATAGTTTACTGCATACTTTCCATATGTTCGCAAATGAAATGGATCAATCATATTAACATCATCCAAATCAGCTGTAGCAGCCTCATACGCTAAATTAACCGGATGTTTTAAATCCAAATTCCAAATTGGAAAAGTTTCATATTTGGCATAACCTGCCATAATTCCTCGCTTATTTTCATGATAAAGTTGCGAAAGACAAGTCGCCATTTTACCACTACCTGGACCTGGAGCGGTTACAACAATTAGTGATCTAGTTGTTTTGATATAATCATTTTTACCAAAACCTTCTTCACTAACAGCTTTTTCAATATCTACTGGATATCCAGGAATCGTGTAATGAAAAAAGACTGGAATTCCTTTAACTGCTAAACGTCGCTTAAAAATCTCAACACTAGGATTATGATTATATTTAGTAACAACCACACTACCAACAAATAAATCCATTTTTTTAAATAAATCAATCATTCTAAAGACTTCATCTTCATAAGAAATACCAGTATCGGCACGCATCTTCGATGTTTCGATATCATTCGCACTTATTGCAATAATTATTTCCGTTTTTTCGCTTAATTCTAATAACATTTGAACTTTAGAATCAATTTGAAAACCAGGTAATACTCTTGAGGCATGATAGTCATCAAAAATTTTGCCACCAAATTCTAGATATAATTTATTATCAAAGGTGGTAATTCGTTCTTTAATTTTTTCTGATTGTAACTTGAGATATAACTCATTATTGAAAGCCAACATATTTTAATCTCCACTGATTATTAACTACTACTTTTCTTACTCTTATTATACCAAAATTCTTATCTTTATACAAGTGAAAACAAACTTATTTATTATCAAATTAGACATAAAAAAGACTTTGTACAATTTAATACAAAGTCCATTTTGTTTTAGAAACATTTAATAATATCGGAAATAAAGATGACAACAAATAACGCCATTAACAGCATAAAGCCAATATTATGAATCGTATTTTCTACTTTTGGTGTTGGTTTTTTCTTTGTGACACCTTCATATAATAGGAAGGCAAGACGACCACCATCTAAAGCTGGTAATGGTAATAGATTAATTAAACCAATATTAACTGATAAGAAACCAGTCCAATATAATACATTTTGAAAAGCATTTTCACCTTGCACAAGTTGAGTAAATAGATTTAAAATACCCACTGGTCCAGACAAATCAGTAAGTTTAATTCCTGAACCTTTTTTAAAGAATAAACCTAAAGTCTTAAAGATTTGAATTGATGCTTCACCTGTCTCAACCCAAGGCATATATAGTAACTTCACGAAATCAAATGATGTTGAAGTTGAAACTCCCATCATAACCTTAGTAGAAGGAATCCCTTGTGTATCTAACATTGCTTTTGAATAAGTTTCAATCTTTTCTTCAACATTTTTAACTACTTCATTACCTTCACCATCAATAACCGTGAATTTAACTGCTGTAGCTGAATCTAATGATGAGAAAAATTTCAAGATATCATCGATGCCATTAATATCTGTATCATTTACTTTAATAATTTGATCGCCAGCTCTTAATCCAGCTGCGTATGCTTTAGTATCTGGCATTACAGTACCATAATCACCAACAATAACTTTACTATCAGGAGTAGTCTTATCATATTTTAGAACCATTTCCATTGAATAAATAAATACTTGTGGATAGACTTTAGCTTGTTTTAGAACATTATCATTACTTGCATCATAAAACTCAACTTCAATCATACCATCACTAGTGATACCTTCACCTGTTGCTGCAATTGATAGGGCACTACTTAAATCATTCCAATCTTCTAACACTATACCATTAATTGAATGAATTGTATCTTCATTTTCAATCCCAACACTAAGTGCTGGTCCAGAAACCTCAGCAACCCTAGTAGTCGATGTATCAACATAGCCAAAGATTAAACCACTTAAGAAGAAAACGATTAATGCAAGAACAAAATTCATTAATGGTCCAGCTAGAACACTAAAGAAACGATTCCAAAATGGTTTATTCGCAAATGTTCGGTCTTTAGGAGCAATTTGAATTTCTTCTTTCTTCGTGAAATTAACCATTGCATCTCTTGCCACCATATATCTAACTATTTCGCCTGCTTCACTTTCTAATTCAAGATATAATTCATCAGGATGTGCTTCAAGCGTTCCAGACAAATCATAACTTACAATCGTATATTCCGGCAAATCTTGATACTTCGGATTTTGCAAATTAACAATAATTTTAACAATTATTTCATTTTCAACAATGACTTTAACCTTTTTGACATCTTTTAAAATATCATCTTCAACTTCTTCACCAGCCATTGAAACATATCCACCAAAAGGAATGGCGCGAATTGAAAACATCGTTTCACCTTTTTTAGTTTGCCAAATTAATGGTCCCATTCCAATTGAAAACTCATGACATAAGATACCTGATTTTTTTGCAATTAAGAAATGCCCTGCTTCATGGATTAAAACAATAATTCCCAATACTAAAACAAAAACCACAATACCTAGTAAAACATATAAAATCTGCATAAATAATTTCCCTTCTTTTTATCGATATTTTGATAAAACTTGAATTCTAACAAGTTCATCTACACTCATTATTTTAGGAATCGTTAATTCTCCTCCTAAAAATTTATCATAAATTGGATCATTTAAAGTTTCTAATACAATTTGTTCAATCATCAAAAACTTAATTTTTCCTTCTAAAAATAGCTTTACTGCTATTTCATTAGCTGCATTTAAAATGGTTGGATAAATTCCACCTCGATTAATTGCTTCGATCGCGTACCCTAACATTGGATATCGTTCAGTTGATAATTCATTAAAAGTTAAGCTTTTAATTTTACTAAAATCCAGACGTTCAATTAAGTTAAGCCTTGAATGACTTGGTCCTTCTAAAGCATATTTAATTGGTAATCGCATATCACTAGAAGCCATTTGGGCAAATACCGAACCATCCTTAAATTCAACCATAGAATGAACTATACTTTCATAATGTAAGATTGCTTCAATTTGATTCATTGGTAAATCAAATAAATAATGAGCTTCGATTAATTCAAATCCCTTATTCATCATTGTTGCACAATCAATCGTAATCTTCGCCCCCATTTGCCAATTGGGATGTTGTAATGCATCTTGAGCAGTTACATCAACTAGTTCTTCTCTAGTCTTATTTCTAAAAGCCCCACCTGATGCAGTAATAATTAATTTTTCAATATCTTCATGCTTTTTACCATCTAAGATTTGATAAATCGCACTATGTTCACTATCAATCGGAATAATTGAAACATTCATTTCTTTGGCTTTTCTCATCACAATTTCGCCACCTATCACTAGTGTTTCTTTATTCGCAAGATAAACATCACGTCCAACTTCAATCGCACTAATTGTTGGTAGTAATCCTACAGCACCTACTAAAGCATTAACAACACGGGGACAAAAACAATCAAAAGTAGCGACTTGTTGCAAGCCTTTATTACCATAAGTTACCTCAACTTTGGGAAACTGCCTTTTAATCATTAACGCATCGCTTTCTTCAATAGCACAAACAAGTTTTGGTTCAAATTCTTCAATAATTTCTAATGCTTTATCTATATTATGACCAAAACTAAACGATACTAATCGATATAAATCTCTTTTTTCTCGAATAATATCTAAAGTTTGACTACCAATCGAACCTGTTGCTCCCAGTAAACAAATCTCTAACATAAAACAACTCCAAATAATGCAAGTAATATATAGAATACTGCCGAAGTTAGAATTAAACTATCAAAACGATCCATTACTCCACCATGGCCTGGAAAAACTTTACCATAATCTTTTATTCCATATTCACGCTTTAATTTAGAAGCAATCAAATCACCAATTTGGCTAATCACCGTTAAAAGCAGTGATAACATAAAAGTTACAATAATCTTAACACCAAGATGATCAAAACCAAACAAATTAAAACCAATAAAATATTCAACCAAAACTAATTCAATTGTTCCCATTAAAGCACCAACTAAACTACCACCAATTGAACCTTCAACACTTTTATTTGGCGAAACATCAGGAATTAATTTATGTTTACCGATTCGACACCCAATTTCATAAGCACCAATATCAGTGAACATTGTTGTTGCAAGCACATAGCCAAAAATTGCAAGTCCACTTAAATTAATATCCATTCCAAACACACTTAAATTATTGGTACTAACTATGTTAACATTTCTAAGGCAAGCAATTATTGCAAAACTAGCTCCACCATAAATAATTGAACCAATATAATAGAATGCATCACTCATTCGCACTTGTTTATAAAATAGTGGCACAATTAATAATACAATCATAATTACTAATAGACCGAAGATAACATAATTAACACCATTAGTCTTTAAAACCATTGTTGCAATCATTACAACTATTACTAGGAAGAATGATAATAATGGAACTAAAACAGTTAAAAAACTAGGTAGTTCATATTTATGATTATGCATTTTAATTAATTCATACGTTGCAATATAGGAAGCAACAGCTGCTAAGCCAAAGAAGCAATAACCACCTATAAAAATAAATGGTATTAATAAAAGAGCCATCCATATTGCTGTAATAACACGCGTTTTATTTAACATTTTCTTCTTTTAATCCTCCAAATCGGCGATTTCTACTCTGATATTTTTGAATTGATAAATATAATTCTTTTTCATTAAAATCAGGCCATAATACATGAGTAAAAACAAATTCACTATAAGCAATTTGCCAAGGTAAGAAATTACTTATACGTTCTTCACCACTAGTTCTAATTAGTAAATCAACTGGTGCCATACCTTTAGTATATAAAAACTCTTCAAATAGTTTAGTGGTAATATCTTCTATTTGAATTTTACCTTCTTTGACTAATTCAGCAATCATCTTCGTTGCATGAACAATTTCTTGTTGTCCACCATAATTAAAACATATTCCAAGCGTAAAAGATGTAAATTCTTTAGTATCATTCTCAATTTCATTAATCACATCCAATATTTCTGGAGATAAATTAGTTTTTTCTCCAAGTACTTTAATTCTAATTTGATTTTTGATAATTCGCTTTTTATATTTATTTAGACTATTGACTAATGCTTTCATTAAAAAATCTACTTCCTCTTTTGGTCTAGACCAATTTTCAGTAGAAAAGGCATATACTAGTAAATTTTCAACACCTAAATCATGCGTAGCCTCAGAAATTTTAACTAAAGTATCTATTCCTTTAGCATGACCAAACGTTCTAGGCATTGCTCTTTTTTTAGCCCAACGACCATTACCATCTAAGATAATTGCTATTGTTTTAGGAAGTGGTTTTTTTAATATTTCAGCTTTTAATTCTTCTTTTTTCATCTTACACCTCTTACAATAAAGATTTTATCTAAATATTTATTATACTATAATATTATGATTTTTGCAAGAATTATATTATGTTTAAATCGCCAAACTAGGATTATTATAGTAATTAAATATAAACTATGCGTAAATTTTTAAATAAAAAGAACTATTATCACCACTAAAGTAACAATAGTTCTTTCTAGACTAATTCTTGTTCATTAATTAATAATTTGAATTCTAAACCAAAATACGACGTGGCATGTTTACAAAGTTTCATTCGCGATAAGAAAATTTCAAAATATTCCATTATTGAACAAAACGATGTATCAATTGATAAATTTAAAGTCAAAGTTTTCGCTTCCTTATCAATTGTGACTTGGCTCTTTACCGCTGCAGAATTAACACGATTATGAATACCTAAATCAGAGCTACCTTTGCGCACTCTACTTCTTCTTACATCAGTTTTATCAGCAATAATTAAAGCTGAAGTAATGGCATTAACTGGGTAAGCTGAAGATTCATCATGATTACCAATTGCTGTAACAATTAACGCAATGTCTTCGGCACCCATTCCCATTTTATCTAGGATTCTAAAAGCCATAAGCGCACCACTTTTGGCATGGTCTTCACGATTAACCACATTACCAATGTCGTGCATATATGCCGCAATCTTTGCCAATTCAATCGTATGCTCATCATATTCTAAAGTTGTAAGAATATATTCAATTACCTTAACACATCTTAAAACATGATTAAATGCATGTTCAGTATAGCCAATATCTGCTAAATAATGATCGGCAGATTTAATATATGTATTAATTTCTGAATTTTCTTTAATATCTTTAAATGTCATTTTACACCTCCTTTGATATTATTATAACTTATAAATTATTTTTTTACAAGCAAATAAAATTAAAACGCCTACTTTTTTCTGATTAACTTATGATATATTCAAAAATGTTAACTTATGAATTTTACAAAATA
>CAZIQF010000035.1:0-18564 GCA_964541525.1 uncultured Staphylococcaceae bacterium
AGAATCTTGTAATTGATTCAAATACTTTATTATTAGTTGCTTCATCTTCATGAAAGTATTCATGTCTTGTGTTAGGGAAAATTAACATCTGACTATTAATATTATTTTTTAAATATTTTCGATTTAATTTCTTAGTTGATCTTGTAAAATCAGTTACTGGGTCATCACTACCTGAAATTAACAAAATTGATTTGACTTTAACCAATCTGAGATTTTCTTTTTTAATTGCATGATTTAGAGTTTCTGCTAGGCTATAGTAATAGCTCACTGGATATTGATGATTGCAAAATGGATCTTCTAAGTATTCATTTATATTTGCTTGATTAACGCTCAACCATCCTAGTTCTTTGATTTCTTTTTTAAATTTTTTATCAAATGTTTTAATCGACATTCGATTAATTAATTCGGAATAATATTTAGTTCCGTGTTTTTTAACAATGCCTTTTGTGATTAATTTTAAGAAACGATATTTAATACCACCAATATCTGTTCCTGATAAAATAACTTTTTCAAAGTGGTTAGGAAATAGTTGAAGGTATCTTTGAGACATCATCGATCCCATTGAATGAGCGAATAAATAAATCGGTAAATGTTGTAGGTTTTTTTCACTAACAAACTCATAGATGTGATTTATGCATTCAATGACAGAAAAAGCAAATGAAGGGGAATTAATAATTCCAATCGTTTCATTTTGGAAAGTTGATTTACCGTGTCCAATCAAATCAAACGCATAAACGATAAAGCCATTTTGACTTAAGTGGGTTGCGAGGTCATTATATCTAAGACTGTGATCAGACATTCCATGAACAATAATAATAATAGCTTGTTTGGTTCCTTCTTCTTCCCATCTATAGCCAAAAATATCAGGGTAATTTTCTTGATAGGCATTAATCTTTTGATCGATACGCATTATTTTAATTCCTTTAGAATTGATGTTCCAATTGGTGGTTCTTTAATTTTAAAGTTTTCAGAAATGGTTGCAGCAACACAAGCAAATGACTCTAAGTCAGGTAAGACTTTGCCTTTGATTTGTTTCGAATAAGCGATGAATGGAACTAACTCTCTAGTATGATCAGTACCATGATGAATCGGATCATTGCCATGATCAGCAACTATGATTAGCAAATCTTGATCGCTCATTTGTTCAATAAAATCATCTAAATCTCGATCAAATTCTTCAATCGCTTTTTTATATCCTTCAACATCACGGCGATGACCATATAAAGCATCAAAATCAACTAAATTAGTAAAAACAATACCACAAAAATCTTTATCTAATTGTTCAAGCGTTTTATTCATCCCATCATGATTAGAAATAGTTCTTATGGCTTCCGTAATTCCACATCCATTAAAAATGTCGTTGATCTTACCGATTGCAATAACATCATATCCAGCTTTTTTTAACTGATCTAATGTCGTTTCTGCAAATGGGCTGACTGCATAATCATGGCGATTAGTAGTTCGCTTGAATGTTGCTTTAGAATCACCGATAAATGGTCTTGCAATAATTCTACCAACTTGCCATGCTTTATTTTCTAAAGTTATCTTTCTTACATATTGACAAATATCGTATAACTCATCTAAAGGAATAATTGTTTCATTTGCTGCAATTTGCAAAACTGAATCAGCAGATGTATAAACGATTAATGCTCCTGTCTTTAGCTGTTCTTCACCTAAATCTTTTATAATTTCAGTTCCGCTTGCTGAAATATTACCGATTACTTTGCGATGAGAATAATCTTCAATTGCTTTAATTAATTCTTTTGGGAAACCAGTATCCGTAAATGACGGAAATGGAGTTAAAACTTTTAATCCCATAATTTCAAAATGGCCAGTAAGTGTATCTTTGCCGACACTTACTTCATGCATCCGTGATACAACGCCTAGTGGCTTTACTTTTTCAACTTTACAATTACAAATGTTACCGATTCCTAATTTAGTTAATGTTGGAATTTTAAACGAATCACTATTATCAGCAATATGACCAAAGGTATTAGCATTTGTATCATTATATAAAGCTGCATCGGTTGCTTCACCAATTCCCATCGAATCAGTGACAATTACAAAAATTCTTTTATACATTTATTTTCCTCCTCGTGGATGAGCCGAATCATAAATCTTTTTAATTGTGCGATTATTGATATGAGTATAGATTTGTGTAGTCGAAATCGACTCATGGCCTAATAATTCTTGAATAATTCTCAAATCTGTTCCCGCTTCTAGTAGATGTGTAGCAAATGAATGTCTTAGAGTATGGGGCGAAATATTTTTTGTTATTCCGACTTGTTTACATTGATCTTTAAGAAATAGAAAAAAACTCTGTCTTGAATAGTGCCCTCCTTGGGCATTTAGAAAAACATAACCAGGATCAACTGCTCTGGTTAAAGCAGGACGATCGTTAATAATATATTGTCTAATTAATTTGATGCAATAATCATTAACCGGAATCAATCGTTCCTTACTCCCTTTTCCTCTTGTTGAAATCATTTTTGATGTAAGTCTTAAGTCTCCAAGTTTTAAATCAACTAATTCTGATACTCTAAGTCCGGTTGCATAAATTAATTCAACCATAACTTGATTTCTAGAATTAATTGGCGTATCACTATTTAAACTATTTAAAAGACTCATCACTTCTTCAACACTTAAAACGACTGGTAATTTTTTATCCTTTTTAGGGCTAACGATTGAAGATGCAGGATTATTATTTAAAATCTCTTCCACTAATAAATATTTGTGAAAACTTTTAATACTGCTTAGAGCTCTACTCATTGAAGCAGCTGAATATCCTAAAGACTTAATATACTTCAAATAGGCTTTAATACAGTTTGTATCAATATCAGTAATTTGATCTACTTTTAAATTTTCTTTTAAATAGTAAATATAGTTTTCGATGTCGCTAACATACGAGTTAACCGTATTTAAACTACGCATCTTTTCCGAAACTAAATAATTTCGATATTCAACAATATATTCTTCCATCTTATCACCTACTCGCAATAATCTTAACAATAATCTGATTAGCTACATAAAAATATGCTTTTTTAATAATTATTTGATTATCAATCAATTCTAATAAATTTTCCTCATATATTAAACGTTTTATGTTTGGGTAATATGAAAAGATATCCACTCCATACCGATGCTTAAAATCAGTCAAATTTAGGCCGCTAGTCTTTCTTAAATTCATCATTATATATTCATCAATTTCTTCTTCAGGTGATAAAACTTCAACTTCATGTAATAGTTTTCCACTATCAATACCACTGATGTAATCATAAATTTTTCTAGTCATTAAGTAGCGTTTTTTATCAATAAAACTACTTGCTCCCGCACCTAGAGAATAATATTGATCATGATCCCAATAAATTAAATTATGTAGTGAACAAAAACCAGCTTTTGCAAAATTGCTCGTTTCATATTGTTTAAATCCATATGAATCAAGATATTTTATAATAAACTGATACATTTCAGCTTGTTCATCATCTGTTGCCTCTAATTTAACATTTTCATCAACTAGTTTCTTGAAATAAGTTTTTTCTTCAATCATTAATGAATAGATGGATAAATGTTTAGGATTAAATTTAACTAATAAATCGATATCTTCTTTAATATCAGCAATCTTTTCTTGATAAAAGCCATACATTAAATCAAAATTATAATTATCAAAACCATATTTATTTAACAAGTATACAATCTGACTTAATTCATCAATTGTCGTAAATCTTTTAATTAAACTTTGAAACTTTGGATTGAGGGTTTGAACGCCAATACTCAATCTAGAAACATGATACTTTTTCAAAAAAGATAAAAGTAGTTCATTTATATCAGAAGGATTACATTCAAAAGTGATCTCTTTTATTTTACTCAAATCAAAACTTTTATTCAATTGATTAAATAATAATTCTAAATTATCAAATGATAAGCATGATGGCGTACCACCACCTATATAGATTGTATCAAAAGAGACACACTCAAGTTTTTTAAGTTGCATCTCTTTGATAACAGCATTAATATATTTAGTTTGTAATTGTTCGCTAACAACCATCTTGTAAAAATCACAATATGGGCAAATTTGATTACAAAAGGGTATATGAATATACAAGCCAATCATTTTATTCCCCTATTTATTCATCATCTAATTTAAGAATAGCTAAAAATGCATCTTGAGGTACTTCAACCGAACCAACTTGTTTCATCCGCTTTTTACCTTCTTTTTGTTTTTCAAGTAATTTACGCTTTCGTGAAATATCGCCACCATAACATTTCGCAATAACATCTTTTCTTAATGCCGAAATAGTTTCTCTCGCAATGATCTTCGTATTTACTGCAGCTTGAATCGGTACTTCAAACAATTGGCGAGGGATTAAAGTTTTTAATTTTTTTACAAGACTTCTTCCCCTGCCATAGGCAAAATCTTTATGAACAATAATACTTAACGCATCAACCTTTTCTCCGTTAAGCAAAATATCTAATTTTACAAGTTTTGATTCACGATAGTCAGCAAGTTCATAATCAAAGGAAGCATAGCCTCTAGAAGTTGATTTAATCTTATCAAAGAAATCATAAACAATTTCTGAAAGTGGTAAATCATAGATTAAAGCGACACGATTATCATCAATATAACTCATTGAAATATACGTACCTCTACGATTTTGGCAAATTTCCATAATCGGACCGATATATTCTTTTGGCAGCATCAATGTCGCATGAACATAAGGTTCTTCAATGTGATGAATCATCGTTAATTCTGGTAAATCAGAAGGATTATCAATCTTAACCATCGATCCACTGGTAAGATGAATATGATATTCAACACTCGGAGCCGTCGCAATCAGTGGAATTTTAAATTCTCTTTCTATTCGTTCTTGAATAACATCCATATGTAATAATCCTAAGAACCCAGTTCTGAAACCAAAGCCTAAGGCCTGAGAAGTTTCTGGTTCAAATACTAAAGCAGCATCATTGAGTTTAAGTTTGCCAAGTGCTTCTTTTAGTTCATCATATTTGTTGCTTTCAAGCGGGTATAGGCCACAGAATACCATCGAATTCAGTTTACGATATCCCGGTAAAGTTTGATTACATTCATTTTCAACCGTTGTCATTGTATCACCAACTTGAACAGTTAATATATCCTTAATACTACCTGATATCCAACCAACATCGCCAGCAGTAAGATAATCTTTTTTCTTTTCTTTTGGCGTTGTAACACCTAGTTCAATTACTTCATAAATTGCATCACTATTATGCATTTTAATATGATCGCCTTTTTTAATCGTTCCCTGCATTACTCTGATAAGCGGAATTACACCTCGATAGGAATCATAATAAGAATCAAAAATTAGTGCTTGAACACTGCCCATCGGATCACCAACAGGAGCAGGAACTTTCGCTACCACTTGTTCTAGTAGTTCGCTAATACCAATTCCTTCTTTAGCACTTCCTAAGACAGCATCTGAAGCATCAAGTCCAATAACATCTTCAATTTCTTGTTTCACCTTCTCAGGTTCGGCTGATGGTAAATCAATCTTATTGATCATCGGAATAATTTCCAAATCATTCTCAATAGCTAAATAAACATTAGCTAGAGTTTGAGCTTCAATCCCTTGGGCTGCGTCTACAACTAAAATCGCTCCTTCACAAGCAGCTAAGCTTCTTGATACCTCATACGTAAAGTCGACATGCCCCGGTGTATCGATTAAATGAAAAATATACGTTTGACCATCATTAGCCTTATATTCAAGTTCAATTGAATTTAATTTAATCGTAATACCACGTTCACGTTCCAAATCCATTGAATCAAGAATTTGTTCCTTCATTTCTCTCGTATCAAGGGTTTTTGTAAATTCTAAAATTCGATCAGCAAGGGTACTTTTACCATGATCAATGTGAGCAATTATTGAGAAATTTCTAATTCTTTTTTGTCTTTCTAAAAGTTCTTCTTTTGAAGGAAGCATATAAATCCTTTCTCAAAAAATTGAAGACTATGCTTCAACTTTTTTATTTTTAAAATATTTTATTAAATAATATCCAGTGAAAATAACAGCTAAAAAAACAATCACAATATTAATATAATCGGAAATTGAATTAAACTTAAAATTGTTTTGATAAAAACACACAATACTTGAACCAAACGAAATAGCAGATATTACAATGTTCATAAACAAATCAACATCTTGATCATTCTTAATTTCACGATAAAATAAAACACCTAATAATAGTAAAATGATTACTGATAAAATAATTTCCATAACATTATCCATCCTTATTTAAGGAAACTTATCCTTTATTTATTTTATTCTATTATACACTAAAATTTAAAAATTTGCAATAATTTTGGCATAATACTACATTTTTAAATACTTGATTTTAAATTCATCGCAGATTTGTTTAAGTTTTTGTTCATTATATGAATTATAATAGATAACTTCCTCCACATTAATGCTCATTAATAATTCATAAAAATGAACATAAGTATTACTAACTAAACCATTATCTTGGATAAAGCCAAAAGGTATTATTACTTTAGTTTTTTCTTTAATTAATTTTACATCACACATTTTATACATCACTTTAATCCGATCATCAAACACTTTATTTTTAAGAAAAGCCTGCATCCTCGAATCCATCACACCAATAATTAAAATCATCAATATCACCATCATTATTATATGAAATTCAAATATATTTGTTAATGTTTAATTCTTTACAGATTTAATAAAAAAAGTTATAATATTTATAGGAGGATTTTATGCCTGAATTAATCGTTATTATAATAATTATTGTTTTACTAATTGTCATCTTTATAATTAATACACTTAAAAAAGAAAAAAATAAGATTAGCGAATTAAACCATTTCTGCAATCAATTAAAAGAATTAAACTATGAAATTATTAATCGAACTGAAACTTGTTATGATTTAGAAGTGAAAAATAATAATATGACCTTTTTAATTAAACTCATAACAATACCTGAATTTGCTGAAATTCAAATTAACAATAAAACTACTTGGGAAATAAAATATGGTGCTGGGAATACTATAGGTAAACCCCAACCTTATTCCAAATATTTAAAAAATATTGCTAGTTTTATGAACTTAGAAACGACTTCTAATCAAATTAAGGTTGTAGTTGCATCACCTACCCCAAAAAAAATGGTCAAATATGTTAATGAATGTGAAATCGAGTTCGTAACCCACAATACAGATGTATACGGAGTTAAACTAATTTCATACAAAAATTTAGAGTTATTTAAGCTATATCAAAATAAAAATTAGGATTTTATGATCCTAATTTTTTTATTTACAATTATTTTTAACCGCATCAACTACTTTTGCAATTGCATCTTCAAAACTCATTTCAACTTTTTCTAGGGTAGCACGAGTTTTAAATTCGCAAATTCCATCTCCAGCAAGACGTCCTACAGTAATAATATAAGGTATTCCGATTAATTCCCAATCTTTAAACTTAAATCCTGGTTTTGCATCACGATCATCTAAGATAACTTCAATATGTTGTTCTTTTAATGATTCATATAATTTTTCAGCACCATTTTTCATAGTTTCATCATTATAATTAATTGGAACAACTACTGCATGGTATGGAGCAATGTTAAGTGGCCATTTAATACCAAACTCATCGTGATGTTGTTCAATTATACTTGATAATGTTCTTGTAACACCGATTCCATAACATCCCATAACCATGGGTTGAGATTTACCCGTTTCATCTTGGTAAGTACAATTCATTGGTATCGAATATTTAGTTCCAAGTTTGAAAATTTGTCCTACTTCGATTCCACGTTCTTTCTTTAATGGCATCCCACAAATCGGACAAATATCCCCTTCTTCAACTTTTCGGTAAGCACCTACAATTCCTTTGAAATCGCGATCATAATTAACATTGCATAAATGATAATCAAATTCATTAGCACCTACAATAAAATTTTTTAAACCTACAACTTCTTCATCTACTAAAATTGTAAGATTATTCAATCCGACTGGACCAACAAAACCTTCCACTGAACCCAACGCTTTAATTTCATCATAAGTTGCAAGAGCAAGTTCATGTTCAGCAATTTTTAACGCATTAATTACTTTAATTTCATTGACTTCACGATCACCTCTAACTAGGACTAAAACAAATTTTTCATTCGCATAATCATGATAAACAAGTGACTTAACAACTTCTTTTTCTGACTTGTTTAAAAATGAAGAAATTTCTTTAATCGATTTTTGTTTAGGTGTATAAACTTTTTCAATTGCTTTTAATTCTTCATCAGAACTTTTTAAATCTGGTCTACTTTCAGCTTTTTCAACATCAGCTGCATACCCACAATCACAATAAATGATATCACTTTCACCAACTTCACTTAGAGCCATAAATTGATGGGAACCAGTTCCACCGATTGCTCCAGTATCAGCAAGAACAATTTTATAGTCAATATTTAAGCGATTAAAAATTCGCTTATATGTTTCGTACATTAATTTATATGAAACATCCAAACCAGACTCATCTAAATCAAATGAATAGGCATCCTTCATTATGAATTCGCGTCCCCTCATCAAACCAAAGCGAGGTCTTAATTCATCGCGATATTTAGTTTGGATTTGATATAACGAAATTGGCAAATTTTTTCTTGATTTAATTTCGTTTCTAACCAAATCTGTAAAAATTTCTTCATGAGTTGGGCCCAAACAAAAATCTCGTTCATGACGATCACTAAAACGCATCAATTCAGGACCATATTTTTGCCAGCGACCAGATTCCTCCCATAATTCTCGAGGTTGAATTGCTGAAGATAAGATTTCTAAAGAGCCAGCTTCATCCATTTCTTCACGAATAATATTCTCGATTTTGTTAAGTGTACGCAAGCCAAGCGGTAGGTAATTATATACTCCAGATACTAATTTTCGAATCATACCAGATCTGATTAACAATTTATGACTTGCAATAACTGCTTCATTAGGTGCTTCTTTTAATGTTGCGATTAACATTTTACTTGCTTTCATTTTATCTACACTCCTTATTCTTAAACATTATATCATATTTCATAAAAAAAAGTAATGATTACACTTAAAAAAGTAAAGAGTTTACCTCTTTACTTATTTTTTTATATTTTAATTATTTGCCTGAGATCATTAAGCCATTAACTTTAATTGTAGGGCATGCAACATCTGTGAATTCTTCATCTAGATCATTAGCAATTTTTTCAACATTGTTCATCATTTCAAAGAAATTTCCAGAAACAACAAATAGAGTTACAGCTTCTTTTAGTTCACCATTTCTAATCATAAAACCAGAAGATTGAAGATTAAATGTTCCAGCAACAACATTTAGCCCAGCATGTAATCCTTGAAGTTCGGTAATGTATATTCCTTCTTGAATGCCTGCTAATACTTCATCTTTTGAACAGTTTCCAGGTTTTAAGTATAAATTAATTGGCGAAGGAACGACTTGATTTCCCGCTTTAAATCCATTACCAGTGGATTTAGTATTAAAGAATTTAGCAGTTTTTAATGAATGCAAGAATCCATTAAAGACACCATTTTCAACAATTGCCTTTTTTGAACAAGGATAAGCTTCATCATCAAATGGAACTTTAATTAAAGCTTGTTCACAGAAAGGATCATCAATAATGGTAATATTATCACCAAATACCTTCGTACCAACTTTTCCTTCAAGTAAAGTCATTTTCTTCATTGCACTTTGACCTGAAAAAATACCGACAAAGGCTTGAAGTAAATCAGTTGCAACTTCTTTATCAAAAACGACAGGATAAGCTCCTGACTTAACAAAGCCGGCATTTAGTCCCGAAACGGCTTTTTTACCAGCTTTTTCGGCAAGTTCACAAACATTAAGCGATTTAAAGTTAAATCCAATTTTTTGAGCATAACCAACACTAGTTTCACCATTTTCTTCAGCATATGCACCGCAGAATAAAACTAAATATGAGAAATCACGATTTAAATTAACCCCTTTAGAATTAACAATAGTTACATTACCTTTGGCTTCTGTATATTGGCAATAACCTACTTTTTTAATTCTTGAATCGTATGCAAGAGTCTTTTGTTCTAATTCTTTTAATAATTCTTGTTTTTCAGCAAGCGAATATTGATCAGCATCTGATTCAGCATTTTCAACAGTCATATAAGCTATTTTTTCACCGAAGATTTCATCTTCTTCTAGTGAAGTAATCAAACTTGAACTTTCAATTAATTTATTTAATGCAATTTTAATGCTTGATTCATCTAATGATTCTGTTGAAGCATACCCCATTTTACCATTAACTTTTCCTCTTAAGGAAACACTAAATAAGTCTTTTGCATTGTATGATTCAAGTTTTCCATTGAAGATTTTTAAGGTATTATTGGCTTGTTTTGATGCATAAATTTCAATTTCATCGATATTTAATGATTTTGCATAGTTAATTATTTCTTGATAAGTCATTATTTGTTTCCTCCTTTTCCAGAGCCACCAACAGTCATTGAAGATACTCTAATTGTTGGTTGTCCAACATTAGTTGGAATACTACCACTCATTGAACCGCACATTCCATGTCCACATGCTAGATTATCACCAATCATGTCAATTCTAAGTAATACATCTTTTCCTGAACCAACTAAAGTTGCACCTTTAACTGGTTTTGTAATTTTGCCATCTTCAATTAGATAACCGACATTAACCGCAAAGTTAAATTCACCAGTTGCAGGATTTACGCTTCCACCACCCATAGATTTTGCGAAAAGACCATATTTAGTATTCGCTATTATTTCATCAAAAGTTGATGTTCCATTTAAGAAATAAGTATTAGTCATTCTTGATGTAGTTGGATATTTATAAGATTCTCTACGACTTGAACCAGTAATCGGATGATTCATCTTCTTAGAATTACGTTTGTCAACAAGATAAGATTTCAAAACTCCATTTTCAATCAAAACATTACACTTAGAAGGTGTACCTTCATCATCGACATTGATTGATCCCCAAGCGTTTAGATTAGTACCATCATCAACTGCATTTACGATGTCGCTTGCTACTTTTGTCCCAAGTTTACCACAGAAAACACTCATTCCTCTTGCAACTGATGTAGCTTCTAAGCCATGAACACAAGCTTCATGCAAAATAACACCACCAAAACCATTATTGATAACAACTGACATTTCACCACCAACCATTGGTTCAGCATGTAACATTAAAACCGCATTTAACGCAACGTTTCTACCAAATTCATAAGCATCAAATTGATCGAATTGTTCTAACCCAATAGCTTTACCTGAAGTATCATGCATGCTATGCATTGTTTGTCCATCTGATGCTACAGCAGCAACTGCTAAGCGCATATTACAACGATCATCTTCTTGATATGTACCATCTGATGCAAAGACTAAAATTGATTGTAATTTACGTGTAAGAGTTGTTACAACTTGTTTAATTTCTTTATCTGCTTCCATTGCACCCTTACTAGCTTCGGCTAATAATGCAAGTTCTTCTTCAGCATTGGCACTAGAAACACGAATTGGATTACATACTCTTTCCACGGTTTTAGTCACAAATGGTAATACCTCACATTGTTTATCGCCTTCAAAACTAGATGCAAGTTCAGCAGCCGTTTTCTTTAGATTATGAGCACTATAATCAGTTATTGATGCAGTTACTTCAGTTTCATCTTTAATGATTCTCAAAGCTGCACCACTAACATTACGGTATGAAACTTGCGAAACTTTACCAGATGTCATTTCAAAAATTTCAGAACTTCCTTTTTCCATAAATACTTCAGCAAATTCACCACCTGTAGATAAGGCGATTTCTAAAATTTCTTTCGCAAGATCTTTATCTATATTAAATTGTTCCTTCATATAAGTTCCTCCTATTGTCTTTTATTATACAAGAAAAATCGTAAAAATTAATAAAAATTGCTTAAAAAATAAATTATCTCATATAATGTAATGGTGATAAAGTGAAAAATAAAATTAACAACTTATTAAAAAATCTAAAATATCGATTCAGTAAATTGAGATCATACATTACAGTACTATTTTTCTATCAACTATTTTTAACTATTTTTTGGTTTAGTTCTACAAATCTGATTATTCTTTTAATTATTGGTTTCGTACTCGTTGCTAACATTTTTCTTATTATCTAAAAAAGTATTAAAGTATTTCTTGATTGAATCACTAATATTAATAAAACTTTGAGCAGTTAAATATCTTTCACTCGATAAAACAATTTTTTTAATGTAGATATAGAGAACTAAAAAACGAAAATAATCATAATTAAAACTATTAGTTGAATCGAAATAGTCATTCACTATTAACTCTGAAAAATCGATATTTAAATTTTCATTGTTAATATAAAATTTTGCAAGATCTAAACTATTAATTCCTATTTTACCATTTTCAATACTAATTAGGTAATTCATTCCTCTAACATTTAAGAGATGGTCAAGCGATGGTCGATTATGAACAAATACATAATCGACTTTTTCTCTCGCTTTAATATAACTTATAATTCGCTTTTGTAACATTATTAATTCTTTTTTTGCATCAAGAATATACTGATAATTGGCTAGAATCGGCATTGAAAAAATATTTAGATTATCACTTTCAACACTACGAACATAATTTTCAATCGCCCTAAATTTATAATCTAATTGTTTTGTAATTTCTTCAAATTTAGGTCTTGCAAGTCGAACCGATAACTGTCTTTGAAAATTAGTTTTATTATGTAAATATTTCAGTGAATTTAACATATTTTTTGCTTTAACCTCAAGAAGAATATCATTATTTTTAAAGTACTCTGTCACATAAAATGCATCACTTCTACCTCTAGTTAGATATTCATTATTTTTATTCAATTCAGGATATAAAACATTATCTACGCTTTGACTTTCTAAAAATTGAAATTTTTCTAAGCCATTATAAGGTGAAATTTTTAAAAAATAATTTTTATCATTTTTTGGACATTTATAGACATAGCTCTTTCGAGTTAACTGTTTGATAAATTCTAATGGTGTCTCATAATATTCAACGATTGAATTATTAATTGACCTAATTTTGTTTTCCATTCTTAATAATTACCCGCTTATGAGTACTAAAATCATTTTGCTTATTAGTTCTAAAAAGATTATCTAATGAACATTTGTTATCGATTGCGATTTGATTTAGATCACGATCATTTTGATAATATATAACTTTGATAATCGATTTTTCATCAATTAAATTTCTAATTACTTCCTCATTCTGGGGCAAGTTATCCGTACTACTTTCAAGTTTAGATGATAATTTTTGATCAACACTATTTGTTATTTCTTCTTTGATTAATTCACTATCTGTAATTACCTCTTTTACAGTTTCATCCTCATTAATCACTTTTGGAATTTCATCATCAGCTTCTTTAGATACTATTTCTTTTTCAATTATATTACTATTTTCTTCTTCGAATCTCTGATTATCATCTTGTTTTTGATTGATATCATCATCAATGTTATCTACTTCAATCCTTTCTTCTTCTGTATAATCGACTGTGATTTCGTAGTTTATTTCAACTCCTAATCCTTCTACTAAATTATAGTCAAAAGATGTACAATCAATATCTTCGACTAAGAAATCACTATTATCAAAAACAATCGTAAATGGGATATCTTGGCTAATTAGTTTATCAATATCCGATTTAGTCGAATGATAATTACCTGTTACATATAATTTACCGATTAATTGATCGTTTTTAGGGTAAAATTCAACGATTTCTGCCCCTAATTCATTTAGATATGCTAAATCCTTGATTTTGATATTTTCTTTGTAATTCTTTTTTGTTATCATTGTTAAAACCTCCATACATTTAATTATATGAAGAATCAAACAAAAATAACAATGAAAAAAGGAAAACCAAATGATTTTCCTTAAAGATAATTTTCAATCAAATTATGAACTGCTTCAACTCCTAATTTAGTTATCGCTGAAAAAATAATTAAGTTATCATCGCTTAAATTAAGGGTTTCTTTAACAACTTTTTTATGTTTGCTAATTTGTGTTTTTGGAATCTTATCCGCTTTAGTTGCAATAACAACTGGTTCAAGACCTAAATGTATTAAATAATTATACATTAATTGATCGTCTTCAGTTGGTTTATGACGTAAATCAACAATTAAAAAACATTTTTTCAAAAGAGTCGAATGGCCTAAATATTCTTCAATCATTTCACCGAATTCTAATCGATTATTAAGTGCTCTTGCAGCATATCCATATCCAGGAACATCGATAAAGAAAAAACTATTGTTAATTCGATAAAAATTGAGGGTTAAAGTTTTTCCAGGTTTACTAGATGTATAAGCTAAATTTTTTCGATTGCATAAAGCGTTGATAAAACTACTTTTACCAACATTACTACGTCCCATAAAAATAAATTCTGGTAAAGTTTGATTAGGATATTGTTCTTTTTTTACACAACTTGTTACATATTCAGAACTTTTAATAATCATTTTCATCACCTCAGATATATTATACCAAATTTTTAAACTTTTTGCATACAAAAAACCATAGGAATAATCCTATGGTCAAAATTTTATACAAACATAAGCCATATTCTGTCCTTCATTACTGAAGTGATAATCATTTATCTCAGCTTTCGCTGCAATTTTAGTGAATTCATTTCTTCCTAAAATCGTGCCCCTACCAAAATTTGGGTTGCTAGCTTGTGGGGTTTACCCGTTCCACGCTTTTGTTTCCAAAAGAATCGTCACTGTGGCACTTTCAGAACTACACCATGGCTATTGCTGTAGGTTTCATTCGCCGTAATAATAAATATTCCTTAACTTATTTGTTCGTTAAGCACAAACACTACAATCATCGCAGATTGTGCTAGTATGGACTTTCCTAACACTAAAAAGTGCTCGATTATCTCTTGTATAAATTTTATATTTTTTCCTTTAAACCATCTAAAATAATGTATCCAACACTTAGAAGCCCACTACCAATATGAGCTCCTACAGTTGGTGGAACAGTTGAAATGTCAAATCTAACCCCGTTAGAAAATTCTTTTTCAACTAGTTCTTTCAATGCTTTAGCATCTTCAAGACGATTAGAATGTTGAATTAGATAAATAACCTTTTCAGCATTTTTGGTTTCTTCTTTAACGATTTCAATTGTTCTTTCTATAGCTTTTGAATGAGTACGAATTTTTTCATATGTTTCAATTTTTCCACTTAAACCTAGTTTTAAAATTGGTTTAATTTTAATCAGTGAACCAACAAAACCACTTGCAGCACCCAATCTACCATTTTTAATCAAGTATTTTAAGTCATCAACTACAAAATAAGCAGTAGTTTGATCAGCCATTTTTTTACATTCGGCAAAAATTTCTTCTACCGAATAACCTTTATTGGCAAGAATTTCAGCATAGTGTGCACAATATCCTTCCATAATACA
The DNA here is from genome assembly GCA_964541525.1 of uncultured Staphylococcaceae bacterium. GTDB lineage: Bacteria > Bacillota_I > Bacilli_A > ML615J-28 > CAG-313 > UBA1737. The sequence goes on from CAZIQF010000035.1 coordinate 15,422, forward strand.
AGCAGAATGACAATCAAACACATGGTAATTAATTCCTTCTATATAATCATCTGAAACTGCTTGTAAGTTTTCACCATAAGCAGATAATCCAAATGAAATAGGAAAATGAATAACATCAGTACATCCTTCGTTTTTCCATTCTTCAGCTTTGCTAATCAATTCACCAGGAGTAGGTGCGCTAGTCGAAGGGACAACATCACTAGTTTCTAATCTTTGATAAAATTGATCAGCAGTAATATCAATACCATCAATTAATTCTTCTTCCCCAAAATGAATTGTAGTTCTTGTAATTTTTATTTTATGTTCAAAAGGAGCATATTCTAAGCCGGAACTACAATCAGATGTAATACCTATTTTCATCTATGATTATTCTCCTTTGTTTTCTTCTTCTAATTTATGCTCTTCTTTTGGTTTGCGGGAATGTTTTTTATCTTCCTCGCTTTTTTCTGGTCTTGGCATTGTATCTTTTCTTGAGAAACGAAGTTTACCATTTTGACCAATTTCAATTAATTTGACAACAATTTCGTCGCCTTCTTTTACTTCATCTTCAACTTTTGCAACTCTTCTCCATGCAAGATTAGAAATATGAACTAAGCCTTCACAACCAGGCCAAATTTCTACAACAGCTCCAATTTCTAATACTTTAATTACTTTTGCAGGATAAATTGCGTTAAGTTCAGGTACACGACAAATATTTTCAATCATTTCAAGGGCACGATCAATCCATTCAGTCTCAGCATGCATTACAAATACTCGACCATCTTGTTCAATGTCAATCTTAACTTGATTACATTTTTCAATAATATCTTGAACAGTCTTGCCACCACTACCAATAACTTCGCGAATCTTTTCAGGATCGATTCTAACCATCTTAACTTTAGGAGCATATTTACTTAGATTTGGACGAACTTCCGAAATAGTCGTCATCATATGATCTAGAATTTGCATACGGCCTTTTTTAGCTTGAGCAAGAGCTTCTTGTAAAATTTCAGTCGTAATTCCTTTACACTTAATATCCATTTGTAAAGCAGTGATCCCATTTCTAGTACCAGCTACCTTAAAGTCCATATCACCATAGTGATCTTCTAGACCTTGAATATCTGTTAGAATTGTATATTTACTACATTCATCATCTTGGCTGATTAATCCCATCGCAATCCCAGCAACAGGAGCTTTAATTGGAACACCAGCAGCCATTAAAGCCATTGTACCGGCACAAATTGATGCTTGAGATGAAGAACCATTAGATTCTAGAATTTCTGAAACAACTCTGATTGTGTATGGAAATTCATCTTCAGATGGAATGACTTGAAGAAGTGCCCGTTCACCTAATGCACCATGACCAACCTCTCTACGTCCAGGAGAACCATATCTACCTGTTGAACCCACAGCGAATTGAGGGAAATTATAATGTAACATAAAGCGTTTGCTTTCTTCAACTCCTAAACCATCGATAATTTGGAATTCAGTTAGTGAACCTAGTGTTACAATTGAGCAACTTTGAGTTTGTCCGCGAGTAAATAGAGCTGAACCATGGGTTCTTTCAAACAAATCAACTCTTGAAGAAAGAGGTCTAATTTCATCAACAGCTCTTCCATCTGGTCGAACTTTATCCTCAGTAATTAAACGTCTTACTTCTTCAGCAAGCATATGTTCTAATACCATATTAACAAAACTTTGTTTTTCTGCAAGTTCAGCTGCATCTAAACCTTCTTCAGCAAAGATTTCATCAAAATGAACACGCGTTTTTTCATTAACTGCTTCAATGTTAGCTTCTCGTTCTAACTTGTCGAAAGTAGAAATCGCAACTTTTAACTCTTCAAAAGCATATTCACGAATAGATTGTTCTAAATCTTCAGGAATTTTAAATAGATCAGGTACTTGTTTAACTTTACCGACTGCAGCAATAATTTCATTTTGCCATGCACATAGTTTTTTAATTTCTTCATGACCAAATACTAACGCTGCAAGCATATCTTCTTCAGATACTTGTTTTGCACCTGCTTCAACCATATTGATTGCTTTAATTGTACCAGCTACAGTTAAATTAATATCAGATACTTCCAATTCTTCAACACTTGGATTAATAACGAATTCACCATTAACTCTACCTACAACGACACCAGCGATTGGTCCTTGGAATGGAATATCCGAAATACCAAGTGATAAACTAGCCCCCAGCATTGCTGCCATTGCACTAGAACAGTCAGGATCAGCACTAAGAACCATATTAATAACTTGAACTTCATTACGATAACCATCAGCAAATAATGGTCTGATTGGACGATCAATTAGACGTGAAGTCAAAGTTTCATGTTCAGTTGGACGTCCTTCTCTTTTTAAGAAACCACCAGGAATTTTTCCACCAGCATATAATTTTTCTTGGTATAAAACTGTTAATGGGAAAAAATCAGTAGCCATAACTTGATTACTACAAACAGCAGCACTTAAAACAGCAGTTTCATTGTATCTAACTAAGCACGCACCATTAGCTTGTTTAGCAAGTTCACCTATTTCAACTACGAATTTTCTACCACGTTGTTCGTATTCAAAAACATGTTTTTCCATATTTATTTTTCCTTTCATGTATTATATATAAAATAATTATTTTTATCTAGCTAACTTAATAAGCCTAAAGGGCACTAATGTGCCCTTTTAGTCTTATTTTCTTAAACCTAATTTGGCAATAACTTCACGGTAACGTTGAACATCTTTAGCCTTTAAATAGCTTAAAAGGTTACGACGATGACCAATTTTCTTCATTAAACCACGATGAGAGTGAAAGTCATGTGGATGAAGACGCATATGATCATTTAGTTTGTTGATTTCTGCAGTTAAAATCGCAATTTGAACTTCAGTTGAACCAGTGTCACCTTCAGCACGCGCAAATTTTGCAATGATTGCGGCTTTTTCGTCTTTTGTAATACAAGCCATATTTTCCTCCTTTTTTTGACAAATCATCAGATTTGTATTTTTCAGCCAATGCTTAGTAAGTCGTCGGAAGATTCGAACAACCAAGCACAGGTCAAATATATTATACTATTTTTTATATTTTTTTGCAAGTATATTGGAAATATAAATTTTATAAATCTGATTAACTTATGATATATTCAAAAATGTTAACTTATGAATTTTACAAAATA
>CAZIQF010000036.1:0-17090 GCA_964541525.1 uncultured Staphylococcaceae bacterium
TTTTAAGATAGGTTCTTATTTTATCTCAAAATCTCAAAAGATTTTACAGAACCTCCATAAGTAATGGTTCTTTTAATAGTATGATAATTTTATCCAATCGAATCTTTCATTTCTAATTTGATTAATTGGTTAAGTTCTACAGCATATTCCATTGGTAGTTCTTTGGCAAAAGGCTCAATAAATCCCATAACAATCATTTCTGTTGCTTGCGCTTCAGTTAAGCCTCTACTCATTAAATAGAATAATTGATCTTCATTTACTTTTGATACTGTTGCTTCGTGTTCTATGTATGAGCTATCATTTTCAACAATATTAGTTGGAATAGTATCGCTTGTTGATTCTTTATCTAAGATAATAGTGTCGCATTCAATATGTGATTTAGAGTTAGCAGCATTTTTTGCAACCCGAACTGTTCCTCGGTAGTTGACTTTCCCACCACCACGGCAAATTGATTTGGAAATGATTTGACTTGTTGTATTTGGTGCTAGATGAATCATTTTTGCACCTGTATCTTGAATTTGATTGCTTCCTGCAAACGCAATGGAAATGGTTGTTCCTTTAGCTCCTTCACCAGCTAAGATACATGCTGGATATTTCATGTTTAATGCCGAACCAATGTTTCCATCAATCCATTCCATATGGCCCCCTTCTTGGACAAGGGTTCTTTTTGTTACTAAATTAATAATATTGTTTGACCAATTTTGGACAGTTGAATACCTACAATAACCATTTTTATTAACAAAAATTTCAACTACGGCAGCGTGAAGTGAATATTCTGAATATTGTGGTGCTGTACATCCTTCAACATAGTGGACACTTGCTTCATCATCAACGATGATTAGTGTTCTTTCAAACTGTCCCATTTGTTCTGAGTTAATTCTAAAGTATGATTGTAGTGGCTTTTCTAGTTTTACGCCTTTGGGAACATAGATAAATGATCCTCCACTCCAAACAGCAGTATTTAGTGCTGCAAACATATTATCAGTTGCTGGTACGACTTTGGAAAAATATTTTTGGACCAAATCTGGGTATAATTTTACAGCTGTATCAGTATCACAGAAAATTACACCTTTTTCTTCTAGTTCTTTTAATGTATTATGATAAACAACTTCTGATTCAAATTGAGTTGATACGCCTGCAAAGTATTTTCTTTCGGCTTCGGGAATTCCTAATTTTTCAAAAGTGTCTTTAATGGCATCAGGTACATCATCCCAATTTTTTTCTGTTTTTTTACTTGATTTTATATAGTAAATATATTCATCAAAATTAATATTTGATAGATCCGGTCCAAATTTAGGCCAATTCATTTTGGCAAATTCTTTGTATGCTTTTAATCTAATATTTAGCATCCATTCTGGTTCTTGTTTCATGGCTGAAATTTTTCTTACTACTTCTTCATTAATTCCATATCCTGTATCATATACATTTTCAACTTCAGTATGAAAACCGTATTTATAATCGGTACCAACAATCTTATCTAGCTCTTTTTCTGAATCATTCTTCATCAGATTCTCCTTCTTCTCCATGAATAATTGCTCCAGCTGCTCTCCACGCAAGGGTAGCACATTTTGCTCGTGGTGGAAAGTTATGAATATTGACATATACGATTGCATCACCTAGGCGATCTTCGTTTTCTGGATAATTACCTTTGATTAATTCATAGAAATCTTCAATTATTTCATTTGCTTCTTTGACATCCTTGCCTTTTAGCGTTTCACTCATTACAGAAGCGCTTGAACAACAAATTGCACAACCTGTGCCAATATGCCTTACATCTTCAATTATGCCATTTTTAATATCTAATTGAATTGTTACATCATCTCCACATGAAGGGTTTTTTACCTTTAATGTTTTATATCCTTCAATTAATCCTTTATTACGAGGATAATTACGATGATCTTTTAATACTTGATTATATAAATCTTGAATATTTGACATATTACCACTCCTTAAAGTACTCTATTGCTTCTTTTAGTGCAGCAATGAATTTGTCACAATCATTAAAATCATTATAGATATAGAAACATGCTCTTAACGTACCAACTGTATCTAACCATTTAATAATTAATTGAGCACAATGATGACCGGCACGAAGGCAAATATTTTTTTCATCAAAAACGGTTGATGCATCATGTGGATGAATTCCATTAATATTAAATGAAATAATTCCTGTTTCTGTTGATTTATTATAGATTGTGATTCCTTCTAAATCTTTGATTTGATTCATTGTATAATTAAGTAAGGCATCAGTATGGCGAATAATTTTGTCATATCCTAAATTTTCGATGTATTTAATTGCTTCTTTAAAAGCAATTGCTTCAGCAATTGGTGGTGTTCCTGTTTCAAACTTGTATGGTGCATCTTTCCATGTTGATTCATGTTTATATACTTCATCAATCATATCACCACCAAATTCAATTGGACGCATCTTTTTTAATAGTTTATATTTTCCATATAAGATACCAAAGCCAGTTGGTCCTAACATTTTGTGAGCTGAAAATGCTAGAAAATCACAATCTAGACTCTTTACATCAACCTTAATATGTGGTACTGCTTGAGCTGCATCAACAATCACGACAGCACCCACTTCATGTGCTAGTTTAATTATATCTTCAATTGGTGTAATATATCCCATAACATTAGATATATATGTTAATACTACGATTTTAGTTTTAGGGGTAAGAACTTGTTTAAAAGCTTCAACCGTAATGCGTCCTTCTGATGACAAAGGAATGTATTTTAATACCGCCTTTTTGGCTTTGCAAACATATTGCCATGGAAGAACACTTGAGTGATGTTCTAGTTCTGAAGTAATTACTTCATCTCCTTCGTCTAAGTTATCCATACCATAACTTTGGGCAACCATATTTAATCCATTCGAAGCACCTTTTGTAAATACAATTTCTTTTTCTAAAGCATTGATAAATTTTGCAGTAAGAGTTCTTGCTTCTTCATATTCTAACGTTGCTTGGTAACTTAGTTTATAAACACCACGATTGATATTTACTCCATATTTTTCATAGTATTCATCTAATTTATCGATGACTACTTGTGGTTTTAGAGAAGTTGCTCCACTATCTAAATAAACAAGATTAGGATTGTTTGTTAAAACAGGGAAGTCTTTTTTGACATTTAGTAATAATTCACTATTTTGGTTATTCATAAGTGGTTTCCTCCTTTTTATAAGTTTTCGATAAACTTTTGATTAATTTCTAATTTTAAAGTTTGATCTTCAATTTTATCTAATAATGGTTTAATAAAACCTAAAACAATTAGACTAGAAGCGGTTGCTTCTTCTAATCCTCTACTCATTAAATAAAATAGATCCTCTTTGCTAATTGAGCCGATCGCTGCAGCATGATTGGCTATTACATCATATTCATCAATAAATAAATTTGGCATGGCTTTTATCTTGGCTGATGCCGATAATGTTAAACCTTTTGCCTTTTGCATAACAACTGATTTTTTAGCACCTTTAACGATTCTAGCATTATTATTTAAAACCATGCTTGCTTCATCTTTCGCAATTGCATAGTTTAAAAAGTTACTTGTTGTTTCTTCTTCTAAATGGTTAATCATTATATTACTTGTTAATTTAGCACTTTTACCTACTAATAAAACATTTAATACTTCAACGTTTGCTGATTTTTCTTCTAAAGTAATTTCTTGATTTAAGATTGTATCGTGATTACTTGTTACAACGTTATAAACTGCAAGATTAGCGCCTGCTTTTAAGTTAGCGTTTAGATTATATGTAATATCCGTATTCCCTTCATTAAAAACAATTAATGTTTTGGTTTCGCCTGCTTTTAATTCTAGATTTAATGTTTGATTACTTGTACTAAATCTTTCGATTAAGACTTCGTTCATTATTTATCACCCTTATTTGTTGTATCTTTAATCGCACAAGTTCCTAAGATGTTAGAATTGATATTTGGTCCTTCATCTAGATCATTTATTCCTAATTCATCTTTTAACCAGTCATAACCTTCTTCATCAACTTTTTTCATCAATTCAAGGCCACCTGATTTGACAATTTTACCATTCATTAAAATATGTACATAATCAGCATCGATATAATCTAATAATCTTTCATAGTGAGTTATAATTAATGTTCCAAATTCACTTGATTTCATATTATTAACATTCTCACCAACAATTCTTAAGGCATCAACATCTAGTCCTGAGTCAATTTCATCTAGAATGGCAAATTTGGGACGTAGTAATTTCATTTGTAAGATTTCATTACGTTTCTTTTCACCACCAGAGAATCCTTCATTTACATAACGATGTGGTAAATCTTCACGCATTTTTAATTCTTCACAGGCTTTATCAAGTGCTCGAATAAATTTGATTAAAGGTAGTGTTTCTCCTTCTTTGAGTCTTGCATGCATTGCTGTTTTGATAAAATCAGAGTTAGTTACTCCAGTGATTTCGCTTGGATATTGCATTGCAAGAAAAAGTCCTTTTCTACTTCTTTCATCAACAGTCATTTTTAGCACATCTTCACCATCTAATAAGATTTGTCCTTTAGTTACAGTATATTTATAATGTCCCATAATGGTAGCTGAAAGCGTCGATTTACCAGTTCCATTAGGTCCCATAATCACATGAAACTCACCAGTATTTAATTCTAAATTAACCCCTTTTAAAATTTCTTTTCCTTCAACACTAACATGTAAATCAATAATTTGTAATTTTGACATATACTTTTCTCTACTTTCTTTTCTATATTATTTGAAATTCTTGATCAGTTAATTGAATATTGATGTTACCAACAATATATATTTCTTTATTTTTGGTCACGAAAATCCCCTGATATGATGTTGTTTGCAAATAATTAGTTCCAGCAACTAACCCCATCACAAAACATTTCGTTGATAAATAATCGCACATTACACCTTGATTTCCTAAAATGGTTACGGATAACAAATCATTATCAACTGGATAACCGGTTTTCGGATTTAGGATATGCGAATATTTAATTTCATCAACGATAATATAACGATGAGTGCTAGCTGATGTTACAACATTCGTGTTAGTTGCATATATATCTAAAATCGTTTTTGATGCATCAAGTGGATTTTCTAAACTAATAAATAACTCTTGATTCTTTTCTTGATACTTAAGACTTTGACCATGAACATAGACATTACCACCTAAATTGATTACAAAGAAGTTAATTGCTTTAGTTTGTAAATAAGTTGCAATCAAATCACTAGCATAGCCTTTAGCAATTGCTCCAAAGTCAAGAAGTGTTCCCTCACTTTGTATATAAACTGAATCATTGTCTATCACAATTTTATCAATCCCCATTGTATTTCTTGCAGTTAATATTTCTTCTGTTGTCGGAAGTTTACAATTATTTGCATATATGCAATATTCAGCTTGTTCCGATATATTCCAAACCTTACTCAAAGCACCAATGGTTATATCAAATGTTTCACCATCTGATAGTTCTTTTGCTAATTTTAGTAAATCCAAATAAGTATCACTTACTTTTGTTTGATAAAATTGATTATTTAAATCAGTTTTTCCAGCATTATTATTAATGGTATTGGTAAGTGATTCATCTTTGCCAAATAAATCTTCCATTTTTTGTAAGATGCTTTCAATATCTTGCTTAATATCAGTTAAGTCGATATCTTTAGTTGTTTCAACTGTTACATAACTGATTGTATTTAAATATCCATAGTAATTAAATGTTGTAAATTGAGGACTATTTCTTTTGCAACTAGTAATTAATATAATTGTCATTAATAAACTAATTATTAAAACTAATTTTTTCATCATTCACCTCATTATATTATTATACCAAATTTTACATTTTATAGCATTAAAAATGGTAAATTTGTTTTAATTTAATAAATATATGGTTTTAATCTGTTTTATACATTGTTATATATAAGAACAAAATGATTTTTTTAAATCATCTTAGAAATTAAACTTTAGTTTTATATAAAGCATTAAATCAAGTTGTTTAACTTGATTTGAGACTGTTGACAAAGTCGAATGTCAACAGGATTGTTTTTGTAATGAAATATTTTTTATAAATTTATATAAGAATAGTTAAAATTTTCGTGAAAATATTATAATTTACTATAAATTCTTTTAAATAAAAGAATTAATGTAAAAAAGCCTATCTATGCTAATAATAGCTAGATAGGTTTGTCAACACTCTGAAATTGCCATTATGGCAATTTAATTTTAGTAAAGAGATAGATTAGTTCCTACATATACCCACATACTAACAATCACATTATCTCTTACAATTAAATAAGCATTTTCTACTACTTCTAATACTTCATCAATTGGATATTGTTTTACTTCACCAATACAAATCCAACCAGTGCTTGCATTATAGTAAGTATCTGCTTGCTTATTAATTTGAATTAAAGTTTTGTTTCTAATTTCAACCCCAGTGGTTAATACTTTGATTTTAGCCTTTATGGCATTTGTTGGAGTTTTGATCTTTTTCTTAAGCCAAATTGATCTAGGGAGCAATCCTTTTAAGCCGACTATTTCTTGGGTATTTGGGTTTATTTCTAATCCTGCAAAGCCAATTCCGATTGTCATTAATGCATAATCACTGTCTGGAAAACCTAAAGATGATTTATCTTGATTATAATTAAATGTTGGAAGAGAATCAATTGGATTGGATTCGACTTTGACTTTGATTTTATCACTTTCCTCAAATGTTTTAAAACTTTTGCGGTGTTGTAAGAATTCAACAATTAGTTCAGTTTCTTTTTCATAGCTATAAAGCATTTTAGTTTTTTGTTTTTTAGCAAAATAACTATTATACCAACTTGCAATTGGAAATAAGATTAATACAATCAAAAAACCAATAAATAATCCCCAGGTTAAATCGCTAGATAGACATTTAATAATAATTACGACAATTATAAAAATACCAGAAATAATTGTATTAATAATTGGTGCTAATTTATTCGGTTTATTTTTCTTTAAATCTTCTTTAATATTATTACTTGCATTAGACATTTACTGAAATCGCTCCATATTCTAAATTTTCATCGACATAACCTGCACTTTTACCAACCACTAGATATTTATTAGTTGTGGTCATAATCCCGATATAATAAATTTTCTTTCCTGATTTAACTAATTCTTTAGCCTCTTCTAGGGTTGTTACGTGATCATACCAATAATAACAGTTATGATACATATCAGGAATATTCGGCTTTTTTTCGCATGGTTCACCTAAAATTTTAACAACATCTGCATAGAACATTCCGTCTTTAATTGCTTTATAATTGGTTTTATTTACACTAGTACAAGATGTCATTAAACTAAGCATGATTATAAGCGTCAACATACATAAAAGTTTTTTCATTATGCAACACCCCAAATTCCAGAAAATATATCATCTTTTTCGGCAATCTTATAGTTGACATAATCATCACTATAGAATATTACACAATAATAAGTAACAGCTATTCCTTTTTCATACTTCCTATAAGCATCATCACTTGAAGATGCACCGATAAACCAATAATAAACCATATAGTTTTGATCCATAATGTTTGATTCATCTGGCGCTCCCATAATACTTTCTACCTTTGTAATATCCATTCCAACTTTGATTTTTTTGAATTTTTTTGCATATGTTTCATTTTGTGTTGAAGTACATCCACTTAAAAAAGTTAAAATAGCAATTGATATTAATAATAGATTTTTAATTCTTTTCATTTTATTCACCTGCTTTATCTATAGTATAACATATTTTTTTATTTATTATTGATTTATTACTTTTATATCGATTGTTCTAACTTGATTAGGTATTTTTCTTGTTAAATTTATCTAATGTTACAAAGATTGTACCAATTATCATAATAACCAATGCGATATAGAAAGTATAATATGGTCTTTCATTAAAGAAAATAAACGCTAATCCAACACCAATAAATGGTGCAATCGCATAATATGCTGATGTTTTAGCTGAACCTAAATATCTTTGTGCAACTATATAAGTAAAAACTGATAACCCATAGGCAATAAATCCTAGTAATAATGCATATAGAATATATATATAATTAACAGTATTTTCTTTTAAAACTAACGCAATAATTATTGAACCTATTCCTGAAAACAATCCCTTGATAATCACAATTTGAAATGGGTTTTTATTAGATATCGCTTTTGTGCAATTATTTTCTAATCCCCAACATAAACAAGCAAGTAATGCATATAATGAGCCCATGTTAAATTTTAGTTCAGCACCATTAAGTGATAAAAGCATACTTGCAAGTGTGATTAAGATGATGCCAATCCATAATTTTAAATTGATTTTTTCTTTAAATATAATCAATGCGATTAATGATGTTGCAACAATTTCTAAATTATTTAATAAAGATATGGACGATGAATTACTTTGTGAAAGACCGATTAATAAAAAAATTGGCGCTAATATATCTAATATTATCATTCCAATTACATATTTTAAATCGGTTTTTGCAAGCGATTCTTCTTTTTCTTTTTTGATAAATACTTTTCTTATACCATATACGATACACATGCCGATACCTGCTCCTAGATATAATAGTCCTGCAAGCATAGTAGAAGGAATTTCTGTTAATAATATTTTTGATATTGGTGTGCTAAATGCATAAAATATTGCTGCTAAAATTGCCATTACCATTCCTAATTTTTTCATTATATTGCTTCCTTTTTTCGTTAATTTAAAGTTATACTTTATTTTAATCATAATTTTTATATCTGTCAATTAATCTAAATATAAAAATATAACCAGTTATAGATTGTTATAACTGGTTAATTGATTTTATTATTCAAAATCTTTCATTCCTTGTTCTGATCCGTAGTAAATACATTTACCACTTCTTTTGGCAGTAGTTTCTTTATCTTCTGCTTTTAAATCTTCATATGCTGCTTTAGCATCTTTAGCTTCTTTATAGTATACTGCGATTACCCATTCACCAGAACTAAATAATTTGAAATCTTTTCCGAATACATATACTTTTTCAACTGCAGCATCTTTTGTATCAACAAAATTGCCAAGTAGTGATTCTACGACATCAGAAGAAATCACTGAATAGCCAGCTTTTTCCATTTTGTCTTCAGCTTTATCAACTGAAGGAACACATGATGTTAATGCAAGTAATGCAAAAACTAAAACAAATACGCTTAATCTTTTTAATAATTTCATTTTTCTTATCTCCTTTGTGTAATTATTATATCAAATATTATTTTATTTGCAAGAAAAAATAATTATTTTTTAACTAGAATACATTTTTATTAGGTTAGAAGACATTAATGATTATCTATGGTGTTTTAATTTATTTTTGGTATGTAAATTACATACTCCTCACATGCCTAGATACTACAATATCTTTCTTTATGATAGGTGTGTGGGACTATATATCTCTTCTCTATATATCCATACTATTAATATTAGACAAAAATTCAACAATTCCAATTGTAGTTGTACCATATTCATCATGAATAACTTTTATTGGATTTCTAACAACAATTATCTTTTTAAATGAATCATCAATGTTAATAAGTGATTTTCTTTCTTGTTTAACTATAGATTCATCATATAATTGATAAGCAGATTGTATATAGCATTTTTTACTTCCTTTTATTGCTACAAAGTCTATCTCCCATTGTGTTCTTGTTGAAATGTTTTTTCATTTTTAGAATAAATAACCACTACTCCTACATTAACTGAATATCCACGATATATTCATTCATTATAAATAATATTCTCCATAACATGCCCAAAATCTGATTGTAGGAAATCTACATATCAATCTTTATTAATGTTTCCCATTAATTCTAAAAATTCTTTATTTAAATATGCAATATTAGTTTTTAGAGCACCACTGCCTTTTACTTCTATCTATATCTGCCACTCTATCTGAAAATATCCATTTATATTAATCGATTGTTGCATTATAGTTATAAATCTAAGTTTGTTTAATTTGTTATACTATAGCTTTAATCTTTGATTCATAATAATAGTACATCTAAACATTCACAGGCAGCCTTTTGTGATAAGTCTTCTACATCTTGTATTGATGATGTTTTACTTATATAGAATCTTAAGAATCGACTTAAATATTCATTAGCTATTAATTATTTTAATTGTTTCTTATTTTGCATAATGATATCTTATAGTTTAATTCCCCACGAAAGCAACTTCTAGTCTGTGGCTAATCTCCTATAGACGTTAAATCTAAATGTTTCATAAACGCACAAAAACGGTGTAGAATTTTACACCGTTTCTTTTATATATTTAGGAATTATTTTGTGTAATCCATTGCTAAGTATTTTTGATACATTGCATATCTTCTCTTAGCTTCTGCTTTGTTTTCAGCAAGTAGTGCTTCTGCTTTCGTAGGATTGATGCTCTTTAATTGAGCGTAACGAGTTTCACCCATTAAGTATTCATCATATTTATCCCAATCTGGTTCTTTAGAATCGATTTGTAATGGATTTAATCCTTGTTCTGCACGACGTGGATCAAAACGAAGTAATGTCCAGTAACCACATTCTACAGCTAATTTAGCTTCTACTTGTGATTTACCCATACCTTTTCTTACACCATGGTTAATACATGGAGAGTAAGCAATCACAATTGATGGACCATTATATGATTCAGCTTCACGCATTGCTTTTAATAATTGTGCTTGGCTTGCACCATGTGAAACATATGCAACATATACATGACCATAAGACATTGCAATCGCAGCTAGGTCTTTCTTCTTACCTGATTTACCACTAGCTGTAAATTTAGCAATTGATGCAGTTGGAGATGATTTAGATGATTGACCACCAGTATTAGAGTATACTTCTGTATCAAGAACCAAAATATTGATATCTTCTTGGTTAGCAATCACATGATCTAATCCACCATAGCCAATGTCATAAGCCCATCCGTCACCACCGAATACCCATTGTGAACGTTTAACTAAATGATCTTTAAGTGATAAAATGCGTTTTGCAACATCACAACCACATGATTCAAGAAGTGGAACTAGTTTGTCAGCAACTTCTCTTGTTACTTGGTAGCTATTTCTATTTTCTAACCATCTTGTGAATAGGCTTCTTACTTCTTCTGAACCATGTTCAGATGCAAGTGCTTCTTCCATTAATGTAGCAATTTGATCGCGAAGTGCAGTATCTGCTGCAAGCATACCAAAGCCAAATTCAGCATTATCTTCAAATAATGAGTTAGCCCATGCTGGACCTTGTCCTAAAGCATTAGTTGTATATGGAGATGCTGGGAATGAGCCACCATAAATTGATGAACATCCTGTTGCGTTTGCAACTACCATATGATCACCAAATAATTGTGAAATTAATTTAACGTATGGAGTTTCACCACATCCACCACAAGCACCTGAGAATTCAAATAATGGTTGAGCAAATTGTGAGTTTTTAGGGTTAGCCATCTTGTCTACTAAGTTTTCTTTGTATGATACTTGTTCAAAGAAATATTTAGCTCGAGCAACTTGTCCATCATTTTCTGCTTTTTCAATTGGAACCATCTTAAGAGCTTTATGAACATTACCTTCTTTATCTTTCTTACCAGGACATGTGTTTACACATACTTCACAACCTGTACAATCTAATGTAGAAATTTGGATTGAATAGCTTAAGCCTTCTAACCCTTTACCTACAGCAGGAAGAACAACTGTTCCTTCTGGAGCATTAGCCATTTCTTCTTGAGTTGCAAGGAATGGTCTAACTACTGCATGTGGACATGCAAATGAACATTGGTTACATTGAATACAGTTTGAAGAATCCCATTCTGGAACGAAGTTAGCAATACCACGTTTTTCCCAAGCAGCTGTTCCACTAGGAAGTGTACCATCTTCATAACCATTAAATGCAGAAACTGGTAAATCATAACCTTTTACAGCGTTAACTGGGTCAGCAACATTTCTTACGAATTCAGGACGATTTTGATCAACTACAACTGTTTCTGGTTCAAGTTTCTTCCATTGTGATTTAACTTTAACTTCAACCAATGCATCACCACCAACTTCGATAGCTTTGTAGTTTAAGTCAACGATTGCTTGCCCTTTCTTAGAGTATGCTTTAAATGCATATTTTTTCATTAAATCTTGTGCAGTTTCATATGGCATAATTTGTTCATTTAATTTGAAGAATGCTGATTGTAAAATTGTGTTAGTTCTTCCACCTAAACCAATTTGACGAGCTAAGTTAACTGCATCAATAATATAGAATTTAGCATGTTTTTCAGCTAGTTGTTTCTTAAATGAATTAGGTAAGTGTTCTTCGATTTCTTTCTTTGAATGAACTGTGTTAAGCAAGAATGTTCCACCATCTTTTAAAGCAGCAAGCATATCATATTTACCAACATATGATTCAAGTGAACATGAAACAAAGTCAGCAGTTGATACTAAGTAAGGAGCGTTAATTGGTTTAGGACCAAAACGTAAGTGAGAACGTGTAACACCACCTGATTTTTTAGAGTCATATGCAAAATAAGCTTGTGCATATTGGTCAGTATTATCACCAATGATTTTGATTGTGTTTTTATTAGCACCAACAGTACCGTCACTACCTAAACCCCAGAATACTAATTCTGTAGTACCATCTAATAATTTAACTTCTTTTCCAACTGGAATTGAAAGGTTAGTAACATCATCGTTAATACCTACAGTAAAGCCATTCCAACCTTTTTTAGCTAAATGAGCATAAACAGCAAGCATTTGAGCTGGAGTTGTATCTCTACTAGATAGACCATATCTACCACCAATGATATATGGAGCTTTTAGGCCATTGAAAGCAGCACAAATATCTAAGTATAGAGGTTCGCCTAAACTTCCTGGTTCTTTAGTACGATCTAATACTGCAATACGTTTTACTGTTTGAGGTAATACTTTTAGTAAATAGTCTTTTGCAAATGGACGATATAAGTGAACATTTACACAACCAACTTTTTTACCTTTAGCATTTAAATGATCAACTGCTTGTTTTAATGTGTCACAAACTGAACCCATTGCAACAACAACGTCAGTTGCATCTGGTGCACCATAGTAAACAAATGGAGCGTATTCTCTACCAGTTACTTCACTAATTTTTGCCATATAGTCTGCAACTACAGCTGGAACTTCATTGTAGAATTTATTTTGTGCTTCTCTTGTTTGGAAGTAAACGTCATCATTTTGAGCTGTACCACGAGTAACAGGGTGTTCAAATGTTAATGTGCGTTTACGGAAAGCTTCAACGGCATCACGATCTAATAATTGATCGAATACTTCATAATCCATAACTTCGACTTTTTGAATTTCATGAGAAGTACGGAAACCATCAAAGAAATGCATTACTGGAAGGCTTGTTTTGATTGCTGCAAGATGAGCAATACCAGCTAAATCCATAACTTCTTGAACAGAACTTGATGCAAGCATTACCCAACCTGTTTGACGACATGCCATAACATCTTGATGATCACCAAAAATTGATAAACTTTGTGCAGCAAGGGCACGAGCAGAGACATGCATAACACCTGGTAATAATTCACCAGCAATTTTATACATGTTAGGAACTTTTAATAATAATCCTTGTGATGCAGTAAATGTTGTAGTTAGTGCACCACCTTGTAGTGAACCATGAACTGTACCAGCAGCACCTGCTTCTGATTGCATTTCTACTACTTTAATTGGCATACCGAATAGGTTTTTCTTGCCTTTAGATGCCCATTCTTCTAAATACTCAGCCATTGGTGATGACGGAGTAATAGGGTAAATACCAGCTACTTCAGTAAACGCATAGGCACACCAAGCAGCTGCTTGATTTCCATCCATCGATTGGAAAACTTTTTTAGACATAAATAATTCCTCCTATTTATCTTTAATACGTACTTATTATATCATATTTTGTATTTTTTGCATAGTGATTAGGATAAAAACTTTATTTTTAAAAGATTTAGTGTTTATTTGACTAATTTGTTTGTCCGAATTCAGAACAAAATATTTTTTTATTAGTCCTATTTGACTTATATCGATCAAGAATAATTATTATTTCACTGTACCAATTTATATTCTAAAAATTAATGCTTTTTAAAAAAAATTACTCTAACAAAATTGTTAAAGTAATTTTGACTATTGATTAATCTTCAATTTTTTTTCTTTTCCAACTACAAAATCTCCCTATAATACTGATGCCAATTGTGATGACATTTGCAAGAAGCACAATGATAATGGCAGCATCAAAGTTTCCATAGAAGAATAGACTAAGTAGTCTTGAATATTCTGTATAGTGATATTTTAAGAAATAGTCAAGCGGAAGATAATTGTGTAACATTAGAAGTGCTAAACAAATTGCGCCAACAACAATACTTTTAATAAAAGTATGTGGATATTTTCTTCCCTTTATCCCTTTAATACCATTAAAGATTAAGATGATAGAATGAATAAAAATAATTAGGATGACGATCCCTAAACCAATTAGCGGTAATGGATTATAGAACTCATCATCGGCAACAACACTTTTACATTTATTGATGAATGTTAAATCTTGATTACTATATTTATTCCAAACGGCCTTATCTACTTCCAATGCATTGGAAAAACTAGTTAAAAGGTGTTTAAGATAAATACCATCTTTACTTACATCTTCTAGTGTCATATTAATTAGTTCTTGATCACAACCTAAATATAATAAAAATAATTCATCACAGACATGGCTAATCGCTGCACTGGTTAAAAATGGTTCGACTTGATCAATTGACGTAATTTCTTCATTGGAGTCTTTTACTCTTTGATAAATTTGACCTTTATAGTAGTTAAGTTCCTTTTCAATTTCTGCTTCCTTTAAGGTTTTAAATTCTTCTTCACCTTTTAAGTCAGTCAATACTTTTTCGATTAGTTTTACCTCTTCATCAGTAGATGTATGAGTTAGGGTTCCTTCTACTCCCGTAACTGCTTTATATATTGCGTTTAGTACTTCATAATCATTGTACTCATAAAAGCGTTCACTGTCATTGTTAATAATTGAATAAGCTAAGTTATTATAAATGTAATAGTTAGTTTTATATTCTTCTTGTGATTCTTTTGAAAGTCCTGAATTGGTTAAATTGTTACGATATGCGGGGAGAAATGTTGGTTCCATTATTTGTGCGAATAGTTCGGTATTATGTTGTTTTACTAATTCTGCATCAAATTTGTAAATTGGCATCGTAATTACTGCAAGCACACTGATGATACCAACAATAAACATTACGAAATATAAGATTTTTTTCATTTTTTACTTTCCTCCTTTTTCTGTTATTATATCTTAAAATTTAATAAAAAGCAATATTTTATCTTCTTTTTTTTAAAATGTGTTATACTATTTTACGTGAGGTATAATTATGAAATATTTACTAATTGGGATTAATTCTAAATATATTCATCCTGCGTTATCCCTATATCAACTAAAAGCTAATACTTCTTATGATTGCGTAGTTAAAGAGTTTACAATTAAGGATCAACTTGATCATATTTTAGATTATTGTATTAAAGAACTAAAGACTAGCGAGTATATCGGGATTGCTGGAACAGTATATTTATGGAATGTTGAATTCTATTTACCTTTATTTAAAACTTTAAAAGACTTATTTCCTAAGCTTAAAACGATCCTTGGTGGACCAGAAGTTGGATATGATGCTGAATATTTTCTAACAAATAATTCCTATATAGATTATATATTATCTGGAGAAGGTGAGGAATCATTTCACGAACTTTGTTTATATTTAGATCACAAGATTAGTCTTAATCAAGTATCTAATTTATATTATGTAAATGATGGAATCGTTCATTATACATACTTTAAATATCCTGACTTAAATCAAGTTAAGCTTGCTGTCTTAGATGTCCCTGATTGTGAAAACCGGATTATTTATTTAGAATCAAGTCGAGGATGTCCATATACATGTAGTTATTGTACTGCATCTTTAGATAATAAAGTAAGATTTTTCCCACTAGAATATATTTTAGATATTTTAATAAAGGTCATGAATAAAAGATGTAAGACCGTTAAATTTCTCGATCGAACTTTTAATGCTAATATGAAATATATGATGCAAATTTTAGATTTTATTGATGAACATAATATCTGTACTACTTTCCAATTTGAAGTAGTTGGTGAAAAACTTAGCAGTGAAATTATTAATAAAATTGCTCATTTAAAACATAAATATTTAAGATTTGAAATTGGTATTCAGTCAACTAACGAACTAGTAAATTTAAGTGTGAGTAGAAAGCAAGATATTGTAAAATTGAGAGAAAATATTCTTTTATTAAATCAAACTAATAAAGTTGATTTGCATCTTGATTTAATCGCGGGTCTCCCTTATGAGACTAAACAATCATTTATTTCATCTTTTGATGAAGCATTTTTAATGCGGGGTAAAGAACTACAACTAGGCTTTTTAAAATTTTTGCGTGGTACTAAAATGTTGGAAATGGTTAATGAACATGAATATCTTTATACCAATACGCCTCCATATGAGATTATTTCGAATAAATATTTAAGAAAGGATGATTTACAAGAAATTCATCAAGTCGAAAAAGCTTTGAATCGTTATTATAATAATAATTTATGTCCACGTTTATTTAAGTATCTTTTAGATAATAAGTTAGTTAAATCATATTATCTCTTTTTTAAGAATTTATATCGGGATTTATCTAATTATCAAAAAGATGAACTTTTTAAAATTTTAGATGATTATTTAAAATTATTATTCCCAAATTCTTATGATTATTTACACTTTTTATTATTAATTGATTATTTGGAAAATTTTAAAGTTAAACCAAAAATTTGGTGGGATTTTAATAAAATAACAAATCGTGAAGAATTATTTACATATATGTTAACTTTAGATTCTAGTTTGAATAAAGAGTTATTATATCGATATAGTGTGATTATAAATTATAAAACTTTTGTTTTTGTGATTATTTATAAAGATTTTAAGACCAAAAGTTATTTATTTGAATATCTAAGCGATTAATAAATTAAAAATTCACAGGGAATAACTGTGAATTTTTGGTTCAATAAAATCTTTTGAGATTTTGAGATTTTAAGATTTTGAGATAACT
>CAZIQF010000037.1:0-15026 GCA_964541525.1 uncultured Staphylococcaceae bacterium
TAGTTATCTCAAAATCTTAAAATCTCAAAATCTCAAAAGATTTTATTGAACCATAATTGTGATACGCAGTTATTAGTTATTTTTCTAATATATAATTTAATTACTTACAATAATAATTACTTGACAAAAAACTATAAAAATGATAAAATTAATACAGATAATACAAACTATGAAGAAGAAAGGGTAATCATGGCTGAAAAGTTTAAACGCAAAGAGATTAAATATTTGATCACCAATAAACAATATAATCAACTAAAACAAATTATGATTAACTATGTCGTTCCCGATCAGTATTTTAAAAGTATTATTAAAAATATTTACTATGATACGGATCATTTCTTATTAGTAAGAAGATCCAATGATAAACCAATATATAAAGAAAAACTACGAATTAGATCGTATGGAATTAAGTCCAAGGAAGAAAATGTTTTTGTTGAATTAAAGCGAAAATATGATGGTGTTGTTTATAAACGAAGAATTGAAATGAAATATCAAGAAGCCTTATTATTTTTAGCTGGTGAAGCTACTGGTGATGGTTCACAAATTGCAAAAGAACTCCAATATTTCATTCATTATTACCAAACACTAGCACCAAAAATTATGTTGACATATCAAAGATTGTCATTTAAAGGTATTGATAGCAATCTTCGAATTACTTTTGACTATGATATCTTATGGCGTGATTACGATCTTGATTTAACCAAAGAATGTTATGGAACAAAAATTCTTGATGATGATTTAATGATCATGGAAATTAAAACTGAATATGGCTATCCACTTTGGTTGGTTGATTTCTTAAGTAGTAATAAAATATATAAAACATCATTTTCTAAATATGGTAATGCATATAAAAATTTAATGATTAAAGGAGAAGAACAAAATGTTTATTAAAGAAATGATAAATAATGAAACGCTATTCTTTTTTATTAGTATGCTATCTGCTTTAATTTTAGGTATAGTTCAAGCAGTTTTTTATACAATTAAGAATAAATATACGAAGAGTTTTATGATTACACTAATCCTAACGCCAGCAGCTGTTAGTTTAGTAATTTCTCTAATTAATGGTAATATTGGCTTAGGTGTTGCAGTAGCAGGGGCATTTAGTTTGATACGTTTTAGATCAATCCCTGGAAGTGGGAAAGAGATTACCGCTATTTTTATTTCAATGGTCACTGGTCTTGCAGTGGGAACCGGTTATATTGAATATGCTGCAATCTTTTTAGTTATTACTTCCCTAATTATGCTTTTACTTAACACAACAAATTTATTTAATCCTAATCGATTAGGTAATAAGAAAATCTTAAAAATAACTATTCCTGAAGATTTAAATTATTCAAGTGTTTTTAAAGATTTATTTGCGGAATATACTAGTTTTGTTAAAAAAATTAGAGTTAAAACAACCAATATGGGAAGTATGTTTCTCATCACTTATGAAATAACGCTTAAAAATAACGATTTAGAAAAAGAATTCATTGATCAATTAAGATGTCGTAATGGTAACTTAGAAGTATCAATTTATGATAATGAATTAGAAGGAGATGTGCTTTAAAATGAAAAAATTAGTTGTTATTCTAATGTTACTATGTAGTTTAATTATTGTAGTCGGTTGTAAAAAAAATAATCAATCAAATTATGAATGTATACATGAACATAAATCATGGGTAGTATTAGAAGCGGCAACATGCATAAAGCCAGGAACAAAAGAACAAAGATGTGACGATTGTGGAATCATCTTAACTACAGCAATCATTCCAGAAACTTCTCATGAAGCAGTTATCGATCCAGAGGTTCCTGCAACATGTGAAGAAGATGGATTGACCGAAGGTTCACACTGTAAGTATTGTAATGAAATACTTGAAGCACAAACAATCATTTCCAAAACTGGTCATCACTATGTGCTTGACTCATCACTAAGTACCAATAACAAAAATGTTTATGTTTGTTTATCTTGTGGTGATACTTATGAAGAAAATAGTCAAGGAAATAGTTGTACTAATCATCAAGAAAGTGACTGGATTATTGTTAAAGATTCTACATGTTCGCAGTTAGGAATTAAACAAAAAGTTTGTATTAATTGTAATGTGATGCTGGAACAAGCTAGCATTGAAATAAAAGAACATACGCTTGTAACCTTAGAACGAGTTGAGGCAACATGTGGTGTAACTGGGCTTACTGAAGGAACTCTTTGTTCAGTTTGTCATCAAGTAATTAAAGAACAAACAGAAATTCCCGCATTAGAACATCATTATGAAGTAACAAAAGTTGAAAGTCCAACAGCTGATACTAAAGGTTATATTGAATATACATGTAGTTTATGTCATCACTGTTATCAAAAAGAATTAGATGAATTAGGCAGTTATGATGAAACAAAACCAACTGAAATTATTTTAGCTGATGATAATATTGTCGTTGCAAATAATAATGGTGGTGTCATCATTACTGATAATCAAATTGAAATCACGCTAGCAGGGGAGTATGATTTTAGTGGAGCACTTACTGAAGGAAATATCATTGTTACTTTAGAAGATTCAGAAAAAGCAACGCTTAATTTAAGAGGTGTAAATATTTCATCTTCAACTACCCATCCTATTTATATTTCATCTGGTAATAAAGTGGAGATTTCCGCTACATCTAGCACTGAAAATTATATTTATGATCGAAGGCCAATTGCTTCATCAACTGATACTGGAGCTGCAATCTATGCTGATATCGATTTAGAAATCAAAGGTAGAGGATCACTTAATATTGAATCATCATATAATAATGGAATTGGAACAACCAAAGATTTAACAATTAAGAACTTAAATCTAGTTGTTAATGCACCAAATAATGCAATCAAAGGTAACGACTCAATTACAATTGAATCAGGTACTATTAAAGCTATTTCTTCATCTGGCGATGTGTTAAAAACCGAAAATTCAGACATTTCAACTAAAGGTAATCAAAGAGGTATTGTTCATATTATTGATGGAACATTAGACTTATATGCAGCATGTGATGGCATTGATGCATCATATCAAGTTTTAATTGACGGCGGAATTATTAATATTTATACTGAAAAATATTCTGATTACTCAGGCGAAGTATCGACAACAACGCCTAGTATTAATTACTTAAGAATATCCAGTCGAGTTAATCTAAATGGCTATAATTATTCAGCAATGTTTATCACTGAAAGTGGTAGTATTAGTTGGTCAAATGGGATACTTGAAGCAAATAATCGTAGTAAATATTATAAATTTACGGCTCCAGGTGATGCAAAATACGTTAAATATTACGCATATAATAGTTCCCAAACACCAGGACAAAATACTACGTATGCCTATACTACAGATCAATTAACATTACCTTCAAACTATGATACTTACTATATAACTTCACTATCTTCGACTTTAATGATTGGTGATTGGACTAATTATAGTAGTGGAACAGGAGGAAGGCCAGGTGGTGGCATGCAAGATGGGAATGCCGATAGTGCTTTATATTCTTGTAAAGGCATCAAAGCTGATAATGAAATTATTATTAATGGTGGTACAATTAAAATTAGTAGTCATGATGATGCAATTCATGCCAACTCGGATGTCTTACTAGAGACAAGTGCATATGGATTAGGTGATATAACCATCAATGGTGGTGATATTAAAATTACAACAGATGATGATGCGTTACATGCTGATAATACATTAAATGTTAGTGGTGGCAATATTGTTATCAATAAATCATATGAAGGGTTAGAAGCCAGTTTAATTTATATTAAAGGTGGGACAACTCAAATTAAATCATCTGATGATGGTATTAATGCAAAAACAACGCTATATTTACAAGGTGGTGTTGTTTATCTAGATGCTGATGGCGATGGTATTGATTCTAATGGCTCAGTATATATGTCTGGTGGAATTGTATTGGCATTAGGTCCAACTAATGGTGGTAATGGCGTACTTGATATTGGTGATCGTGGTTATACTTTCGCTTTTACTGGTGGTCTACTTTTGGCAATTGGTTGTTCTGGTATGGATGTATCACCAACGGGTGCCACTGGCAACACTGTTTCTGCTAGTCGTGTTACATCAAGTCAAAATTCTTACCTTACTGTAACCTCAAATGGTCAAACAATCGCTATAATTAAAGTAACGAAAGCTAATCAAACTTATCGGGTATTTGCATATAATAATACTACATATCCATCCGCAACTTTATCTACATCGACATCAACGAATGTTACATTAACCAATGGATTATATTATGCAAATCCAAATTAAAATAAAAAGGCTCTGTAAAAATACAGAGTCTATTTTTTAATTAGTTTTTTCTTTAAATACTTTCCTGTTAGTGAATTTTCACAGTTAATGATTTCCTCAGGTGTACCAGCAAATACAATAGTACCACCATCATCACCACCATTAGGCCCTAAATCAATAATATAATCAGCTTGTTTAATTACATCTAGGTTATGTTCAATGATAATCGCAGTAGCACCACTATCAACAATTTTATTAATCATTATCATTAAGCGTTCAATATCATATTGGTGAAGGCCAGTTGTTGGTTCATCTAAAATATAAATGGTATTACCATTAATTCGTTTATAAAGTTCACTTGCAAGTTTTACCCGTTGTGCTTCTCCTCCAGATAGAGTTGTTGCACTTTGACCTAGTTTCATATATCCTAATCCGACATCGCATAATGTTTTCATTTTAGGAGCAATTGTGGGAATATTTTCAAAAAATTGATAAGCATCTTCAATTGTCATATCTAAAACATCAGCAATTGATTTATCTTTATATTTGCATTCTAACGTTTCACGATTATAACGTTTACCTTTACATGCTTCACAAGCAACATAGACATCGGGTAAGAAGTTCATAGCGATTCTAATTACACCATCACCACCACATGTTTCACAGCGACCGCCTTTAACATTAAAACTAAAACGTGATTTAGAGTAACCTTTGATTTTAGCTTCTTTAGTTTCAGCAAATAAATCCCTTATTGCATCAAATACCCCAGTATAAGTAGCTGGATTACTACGAGGAGTCCTGCCGATTGGTGATTGGTCGATATTTACAACCTTATCAATTTGATCAATACCGATGATTTCATCGTGAGCACCTACATCTTGTTTCGAATGATAAATTTTATTCATTAAAGCAGAATATAAAATATTGTTAATTAAAGTTGATTTACCACTTCCTGAAACACCAGTAACTAGGATTAATTTATTAAGTGGGAATTCGACATCAATATGTTTTAAGTTATTGGCATAAGCCCCCTTAATTATTAATGATTTTCCATTGCCAGGTCTTCTTGAATCTGGAACATTAATTTGTTTTCTACCTGATAAATAGTCACCAGTAATGGAATTAGGATTATTTGCAATATCTGCCGCTGTTCCCTCAGCAACGATATGTCCACCATGAACCCCAGCATATGGTCCGATATCTACGATGTAATCTGCTTCATGCATAATCTCTTCATCATGTTCTACAACAATTAATGAATTTCCTAAATCTCGCATTTCTTTTAAGGCTCTGATTAATTTGGCATTATCACTTTCATGTAGTCCAATACTTGGTTCATCTAGTACATAGAGAACTCCAGTTAATCTTGAACCAATTTGGGTTGCAAGTCTAATTCTTTGGGCTTCACCGCCAGATAATGTTCCTGCTTTTCTTGATAAGGTTAAATATTCTAATCCAACATTTTTTAAAAAAGATAATCTTGTTGTTATTTCTTTTAAAATAATATTACCAATTTTCTTTTCCATTTCATTAAGTGATAGATTATTAACAAAATTTAGTGCTTCAACAATGGACATACAAGTGAATTCATAAATATTTTTATTACCAATTTTAACACTAAGCATAGTTTTATTTAATCTTTTTCCTTCACATTCTGAACATAACATTTCTTTCATATAAGAACCATAATATTCTTTTTGAAATGAAGAAGAGGTTTCATAGTATCTTCTTTCAATCAAATTAGCAAGACCTTCAATTGTTTTATTTTTACGCATAGAAATGCCACCAGTTGAATGAATTTCATAATTGATTGGTTCTTTAGATCCATACAAAATAACTTCTTTTTGAAGTGGTGTTAAGTCCTTATAGGGTTTGAAAAGATCTATTTTATAAAATTCAAATAAGGTTTTATAGGTTTGCCATTCAATGTTTTCTGTAAAAACGATGTTTTTTAAATATCGAATCGCTCCATCGGCAATTGATAAGTTTTCATCAACTATAAGTAGGGACGGATCCAATTTAAACACAACTCCCAAACCATTACAAGATGGGCAAGCACCAAGTGGCGAATTAAATGAGAACATCGTTGGTTCTAATTTACCAACAGTAAAACCACAATGTGGACAACAATAATGTTCAGAAAATAAGATTCTTTCACCTTCAATATCAACAAAGATTTTACCATCTGATAGATGACATGCCGATTCTAGTGATTCATATAATCTTGATCTTGATTCTTCTCTAATCTTAACCCGATCGATTACAACTAAAATATTGTGCTTTTTATTTTTATCTAAATTAATTTCTTCATCCAATTCATAATTTTCATTATCAATAATGACTTTGGAATAACCATCTTTCCTCAATAATTCTAAAGTTTTTTCAAAAGTACCTTTGCGGTTTTCAGCAATAGGACTTAAAATTACCACTTTTGATTCTAAAGGATAGGTGAAAATTTTATCACACATTTCTTCAATGGTTTGACTAGTAATTTCAATATTGTGATTTGGACAAATAGGATGACCAATTCTTGCATATAATAATCTTAGGTAGTCATAAATTTCAGTAACCGTTCCCACAGTTGAACGCGGGTTTCTACTAGTTGTTTTTTGATCAATTGAAATTGATGGAGATAAACCTTCAATTAAATCAACATCAGGTTTATCAACATTGTCTAAAAACATTCTTGCATACGCAGACATACTTTCAACATATCGCCTTTGACCTTCAGCATAAATTGTATCAAATGCAAGGCTAGATTTACCACTACCTGATACGCCAGTCATTACCACTAATTTATTTCTTGGTATTTTTAAACTGATATTTTTAAGATTATTTTCTCTAGCACCTTTAATAACAATATAATCATTATTCATACAGTATACCTCCCAAATCATTATTGTATTATACCATAAAAATAAACATTTTTACACTCTCTTGCATATAAAAAACTAAGATAATTAGTAAAAAAATGAGAT
The DNA here is from genome assembly GCA_964541525.1 of uncultured Staphylococcaceae bacterium. GTDB lineage: Bacteria > Bacillota_I > Bacilli_A > ML615J-28 > CAG-313 > UBA1737. Next base: position 7,217 of record CAZIQF010000037.1, read on the forward strand.
ATTTTGTAAATATTAACCACTTTGTCGTGTGTATCATTTTTGTAAGCAATGATTTTGCAATAAGCAATAAAAATTGGTATAATTAATTAGTCAAACAAAGTAGGTGGCTCTTTTTATTTGATGATGTAAAAATAGCCATTCTTTTTGCTTTTAGTATATATATTTGAGGTTTTATCATGGATAATAAATTTGATGACTTAGAAAATAATCAAGATCAAGAAGAAACCAATTCTGATGTTGAAGAATTAATTAAAGAATTAGAAAATACCTTAAATGAATTTAGTGATGATGAAAATCATCAACATAAAAAACCAATCATTAAGATTGTTAATTTAAGGCCTAAAATGTTTAAAAATATTTTTTTAGAGTTTTTATATGAATTAGCAATTAGTTTTATTTTAATCTGGAGCATTAATGTCTTTTTTAAAGCAATTCAAACCAACACTTTAGGTTTAGGTTTATTTGTATTAATTTATATGATTATTGATTATTCATTTAATGACTTTCTATATCGCAAGAAACCAATCTTTTTTATTGTAACCCTTGGTGGCATTGGTGGATTAATTAGTATTTTAGCTTTTCTTGCTAGTGGGATTATTACTTTACAATTAGTCACAATTGAATTTACTAATTTTGGTATTTGTTTACTACTGATTATTGGTTTTTTAATTATTCGTAAAATCATTTTTAAATATTTTTTAAAATTAAAATATCTACAAAAAAGAAAGGGGAAATCTAAATGAATCGATTATTAACATTTTTAACTACTGAACTTAGACCAGTATTTCCTGAATCAAGTAAAATCTTTTTAAAAATTGGTAATTTAGAAATAACTTGGTATGCAGTAATTATTTTAAGTGGAGCGATTATCTGTGCTTTATTTGGTTATTTTCATTATTGTAAACGTTTGGGCGTTGATGCCGACACTGTATCAGAAGGTTTAGCAATTGGCCTTTTATGTGGTATTTTGGGAGCAAGATTATATTACGTTGCATTCTCTGGTTATCACTATGAGTCATTTTGGGAAGTAATTAATCCTAGAGAAGGTGGTCTTGCTATTCATGGAGCGGTCATTGCAACAATGATTTTCATTCCGATTTTTTGTAAAATTAAAAATATTGACTTAATTACAACATTAGAAATTGCTTTGCCCATTTTTATGTTTGGACAAGTAGTAGGAAGATGGGGAAACTTTATGAACCAAGAAGCTTTTGGTTCATTAATTAAATATCCTGGTTTTGTTTCTAATGAAATCCCGCTTGATGATAATGCGTTAATGGCACAAAGAGAATTTTTAAAAAGTTTATTAATTCCTGATTTTATTATTGATCGAATGTACATAGATTATTCGTCAGCAGCCGGATTTACTGTTGCTGGGTATTATCACCCAACATTCTTATATGAGTCATTACTTAATTTATTTGGTATGACTACGTATATGATTGTAAGAAAATTTTGGAAGAAGATTCTAGTTGGTGATGGTGTTAGTTTTTATTTGATTTGGTATGGAATTGTTAGAATTTTTATTGAATCGCTAAGAACTGATCCGTTACTTCTTGGTAATACTAATATTAAAGTTGCATGGGTAATATCAGGTATTTTTATTTTGGTAGGTATCGCACTTGCAGTAATTAGAAGGATTTGTAAATTCCGAATGGAAAGTTGTTATGATGCTTTATATAAAGAAGGTGCTACAATGATGCTTAACAACAAACAAGAAGAAACTTTAGTTGAATAAGAGGAAAATATGCAAGTAGATTATGATGTTATTGTAATAGGGGAAGGACCTGCTGGAATGAGTGCAAGCTTGTTTTTAAAACGAGCTAATATCAATGTGCTATTATTAGAAAAAGGTATTCCTGGTGGGAAATTAATTTGGACTAGTCAAGTGGAAAATTATCCGGGTTTTAGAAGAAATTCTGGTGTCGATTTAGCTACCATTATGCATCAACAAATTAAAGATGAAAAAGTAAAGCGTAGTCGTGAAGAAGCCATTGATGTCATTAGGCTTAAAGATGGTGATTTTAAAGTCATTACTTCCAAAAATGAATATTTAACTCACTATGTAATTTTTGCCGCTGGCTCTAATGTTCGTAATTTAGGCGTTCCCGGTGAACAAGAATTTAAAAGTAAAGGTGTTTCATATTGTGCTTTATGTGAAGGTAACCAATATGAGAATGAAAATGTTGTTGTCATCGGTGGTGGAACATCTGGGTTTGAAGAAGGGCTATATTTATCAAAAATTTGTAAAGGCGTAACCTTAATCTCAAGAAGTCCTCAATATAAAGCACCACCTAGTTTAGTGGAAAAAGCCAAAGCTACACCGAATATGACCATTATGAATAACAAGATTATTAAAGAATTTATTGGTGAAGGTTTCTTAGAAGGTGTTGTCATCGAAGATAAAATTACTGGTGTTGTCGAAACGATTCCTACTCATGGTTGTTTTGTTTATATCGGCTTTGACCCAACAACAAATATGCTGGCAAAATATGGTGTGTTGGATGAAAAAGGCTATATATATGTGGATGATTCGCGTGAAACTAATGTTCCGGGATTATATGCAGTAGGAGATTGTGTTCATAAAACGACAAGACAAGTAATAACAGCAGTAGCTGATGGTGTAGTAGCCGCTGTTGCAATAATGAGAAAACTATAGGTTCAATTATGAGTTTTGCAAGTGAAGTCAAAAAAGAATTATTAAATACAGGTTCACTTAATTCATGTTGTGAAAAAGCATTGCTATATGGACTACTACAAGGAAGTAGTGAAATCGTGATTACTCAAGGCGGATTTAAGGTCATCATTAAAAGTACAATTTTAAATGTTTTAAAAATTATGATACCTTTATTGAAAAAATTATATAATGTTAATATTGGCATGAGTTACAAAGATGAAACATCTTTAAGAAAAAGGCGATTTTATTATTTAGAAATCATTGATCATGCTGATGAAATTATTAATGATTTTAAATTAATGCCATTTACACATTTATCAAGAAAAGATGAACTTGTTAGCCGTGACTGTTGTACATCAGCTTTCTTAAGAGGCTTATTTATTGCGAAAGGATCAATCAATGATCCAAGAAAAAACTGTTATCACTTTGAAATATCTTCCGCTAAAGAAAATGTAATTAAATTTGCAACAAGGTTGTTTAAATCAAAGGGAATAAATGTATATAATATGGAACGAAGAAATCAATATGTTCTGTATGTAAAAAAAAGTGAAGACATATCTTCATGCCTTGCCTTAATTGGTGCTACTAGTGGTGTATTCTACTTTGAAGATCAACGAATTGTGAGAGATGTATCAAATATGGCCAATCGAATGGCAAATTGTGATATTGCTAACGAAATCAGATGTGCTAAAAGTTGTGATGAACAATTAGCAGCAATTATGTATATTCGAGAAATGGGACATTTTGAATTAATGCCAGTTAGATTGCAAACCATTGCTTTATTAAGGGAAGAATATCCTGATTCATCTTTTGGGGAATTGAGTTTATATTCCGATAATTTATTTGGTAAAACTTTATCTAAATCGGGCATTAGTCACTGTATGCGAGCTTTAATGAATTATTATCATGATTTAAAACGAAAAGAAAAAAATGATGGAGAATAACCCATCATTTTAATTTTGAAAAATCAAATAAATCAGTAACACTCATATTTAAGGCTTTACAAATTTGTTCAATTGTTTTAAGTGAAACACTTTTTTCGGCTCTTTCAATATGACCAATGTAAGTCCGATGACACCCAATAATTTCAGCAAACTTACTTTGTGTTAAATTCATTTCTTTTCTAATTTGTTGTAATCTCTTACCAAATAGTTCAGTAAGTGATGCATCTAAATTACCATTCATATACCTGCAAAATTCTCCTATCAAAATTATTTTAAAATAATCAGAATTTGTTTACAATATGTTATAGATAGCACCAAAACGCATTACTGCTTGCTGACTAGTGGCTTAAACTGCTTTGATAAGAGCTATCTCTATCGTAATCTCTTTCTTCCACAGGTAACAACCAACCTACAAGTGTTGTGATACTTGCAACACCGACTAATGCATAAATTACTCTGGAAATTATTGGTGTAAAACCATCAAATAAGAAAGCAACTAAGTTAAAATCAAATAGACCAATCAGTCCCCAGTTTAAACCACCAATAATTAAAATTGCAAGAGCGATTTTTTGAATTACATTCATATTTTACCTCCAATTCTTAAAATTTGAATTAAATGTTTTAATCCATCTTTATTTTGTGTACAAAGTTAAAATATATAATTGTAAAATAATTCATATTTTTTTAATCTTCACATACACTTTATTAGGTGAATAAAAATGAAAAAGAAAATTTTAAATTTAAGTTTAATTGTATTGTGTTTTTTAATGTGCTTGACCCTTGTTGGATGTAAAAAAAATAAAGATTTAGTCAATGAATTCCCAACTATTGTAGCAAATCTTGATAGCTATAAATTAAAAGGTACCTTGGAATCAAGTTTTCCAAGTGGTAATAAAGTAAGTAATATTACTGTCTACTATAAAAAGCCCGATTTATATCGTGTTGAATTAGTATTACCAAATTCATTAGAAAAACAAGTTATTTTAAAAAATACTGATGGTGTCCATGTTTTAATTCCATCACTAAATAAAAACTTTAAAGTATCATCTAATTGGCCACTTACTTCAAGTTATCCATATCTATTATCATCTTTGTCAAAAGATATTCTTGCTGACGATGATCTAACCAAAGAAGTAACTGAAGATACAACAACATATATAGTTGATGCCAATTTATTCAGTGATGCATCGGATACATATCAAAAAATTGTATTTAGTAATAAAACAGGAATGCCAACTGAAGTTGAAATTTATAAAAGTGATGATACATTAATTACAAAATTTACCTTTGAAAGTATTGAAACAAACATTGATTTAGATGATAAGTTATTTGAAAATGCAACAACAATGGAAACGTTAAAAGAAGTAATCAGCGAAAGTGGTTTAGAATTTGATCGAGCAATGACTTATCCTACATATTGTCCAGTGGGTGTCACTTTAAAAGAAGAAATTACAACAGGATCAGGTGATGCAAAAAGGGTATTGCTTACATATTCAGGCACAGCTTTTATTACAATTGTTGAAAAGTTTGTTACTCCATATGAAACAACCAAAACTGAATACGTTGAAGGCGATGTTTATGTAATGGGAGGAGTAGCCTCAATTGTCAGTGATTCAACTGTTCGATTTTATGAAGCGGGAATTGAATATATGCTGGCATCATCTAATTTAGAAAAATTAGAATTAATCAGTGTTGGTGACTCTTTACGAAATATGACTGAAAAATAGAAAGGAATTTCCTTTCTATTTTGATTAAAAGAGTCAAATGCTTGAAAAAAATATTATTATTTGCTATACTATTATAGCATCAATGAAGGGGCATCGTACAACGGTAGTACACCGGTCTCCAAAACCGTTAATATGGGTTCGATTCCTATTGCCCCTGCCAATGATTAATGGCGAATATGGTGAAGTGGTTAACACGGCGGATTGTGGCTCCGTTATGCTAGGGTTCGACTCCCTATATTCGCCCCATTAGAATGTGTCTATAAGTCATCATTGATGGCTTATTTTTTTAGTTGTTTTAGTTGATTAATAATCAACTTTATTATATAATATAGGTGGTAGGAGATATAAATTATGAGTAAAATAATTGTTAAAGATAAAGAAATAACAATTGTCCAAATCAATGAGGATGATTATATTAGTTTAACAGATATTGCAAAAATCAAGAATGATGAAGATAGTAATATGGTTATTGCTAGTTGGATTAGAAGAGTCGATACAATTGAGTTTTTAAAATTATGGGAATTAATAAATAATGAAAATTTTAAACCCACCGATTTCGAGGGGTTTAAAAGTAAACCTGGTCAAAATGCTTTTACAATTTCGCCAAAGAAATGGATTGAATTAACTAATGCTATAGGACTAAAAGTAAAATCAGGTAGATATAATGGTGGGACATATGCGCATAAAGATATTGCTTTAGAATTTGCATCATGGATATCAGCTGAAGTTAAATTATATATTATAAAAGAATTTCAGAGGTTAAAAATCCAAGAGACGAATAAATTAGAATGGCAAGGTAAAAGAATATTAACAAAATTAAATTATCTTATTCATACTGATTCAGTTAATAAACATTTAATTACTATTGATCTTACAACAGAACAAAAAAACGAAATTTATGCTAGTGAAGCAGATCTATTAAACGTTGCATTATTCGGTATGACTGCAAAACAGTGGCGAGAATCTAATCCAAATAAAGATGGAAACATTAGAGACTATGCTTCTACAATTGAACTAGTAATACTTTCTAATTTGGAATTTCATAATTCAAAACTTATAGAAGAAAATATACCTCCACAAACAAGATTAATTATATTAAATAATGAAGCAAACAAAGAAAAAGAATTATTCAACAAAAATAATGAGAAAGTGTTAAAAATTACAAACAATGAGTAAACTTGGAGAAAAAATTAAAGAAATAAGAATAAATGAAGGATTAAGCCAAGAAGCGTTTGCTAAAGAACTAGGTTATACTTCTAAATCAACTATTAATAAAATAGAAAAAGGTATAAATGAAATAAGTTATGATAAATTAATGTTGTTAATTGATAAATATAATTTAACATTAGACCAAATATTTGAAAATAACTCTAATAATATTCCATTACCTAAAAATATAGATTCTAATCTCTATATATCTTTTAGTGCGAGATCAAATGGAAATTCTGAAAATATAATAAAATATATGATGAATGATAACGATACATTTATTAGTTTTAAAGATTTGTTTATTAATTCATGTAATAAATGTAATTATGAATGTATGAGTATTAATAAATGTAAATATCGTCATGATGATATATACAATTTACTAGATGTGAGTATTAGCTACAATAAAATTGTTTTTGTTGTCCCTATGTATTGTGGAAATCCATCTTCACTTTATTTTACGCTTATGGAAAGAATGCAAGATTATTTTAGTAATAATGAGATTAATTATTCGTTATTTATTAATAAATTACATATTATAGGAATATATGGATCTAATGAAGAGTCTCCATTTTTTATTCCTTTGATCTCAAGTATTTTAAATGATATGAATAAATGTTTACCTATTCAAAGACATAAATATGAAATCAAAATGAGTGATTCAGTTATGAATAATAAATATATTGTTACATTAATTGATGCGTATAAAAAAAATATGGGATTATAAAAAAGTGACTTATAGACCTACACACCTTTTAAAAAGATAGATATCGTAGTAGTTAGGCATTAAAGTAAATCGATAAGTCTTCTAGTAAGGCTTATTTTTTTGCATAATATATGGTATTTTAGCCAATAATGGTTAGAATATCCTCTTTTTTTATAATTATATGAAACATTTAGATTTAAACACCTAAGGAGACTTACCAAGGACTCGAACCAAGTTTCGTGGGGATTCGAACCTTGAGTTCCAATGGGACTCGAACCAAAAATAAAAAGCCATCATGTTAGATGACAATTTGTATTTAGTTCATAAAGGCGAACCTTTTAACGCTTAGTTATGTTTAAAAAAATCATTGAATTTCATGATCTACTATCAGAACAGACGGAAGTGTAAATTAATATTATTTGCAATTTACATGATTTTATGGTATAATGATAGTGTAATAAATGAATTATAAAGGTTACCTTTATGTACTATTGGAGGCTAACTATTAATAATCAAGTAAAATGATAAAATAATTTTTATTATATAA
>CAZIQF010000038.1:0-13271 GCA_964541525.1 uncultured Staphylococcaceae bacterium
TTATTTTTTTAAAAAAGAAGTAATGATACAATAAAAGTAATTAAGCTTTTTTTAAAAAATAGTTATATTACTATGTTAACATTAAATTTTTTATTACACCTATTATGGTAATAGATGTATTTTATTAGGATAATATTTATTACTAAAAAGGTAAATGAGAGAGAAAGGAATACAATTATGAAAGCAAATGAAAATATCAAAAGAAAGATTAGTACTTTAGATATCATTGGTATTATCTTAATGATTATCTTTTTACCAATTATTGTTGTGAATATGATATTAGTAGTTCAAGGATGGGTAAACCCCGATGAAGTACCAATGTTATTTGATCGTGCACCATTAATTGTTTTATCTGATTCAATGACAATTGAAAAAGATAACGATGGTAATATTATAAATGGAGCTTTTAATAAAAATGATATCATTTTTATTAAAAAAATAGATCCAGAAGCACTAAAAACAGATGATATCATTACATATCGTGATAAAGATGGAGATTTAGTAACCCACAGAATTTTTAGTATAGATACAGAAGATGGTATCACTACATTTACAACAATAGGAGATTACACGCATCAATTAGATCAATATCCAGTCACATATGAACAAGTAGTTGGTATCTATACTGGTCGGTTAGCAGGAATGGGAAAAGTAGCACACTTCTTACAAACACCACTTGGGATTGTAATTGTTATAGGTGTTCCATTTATTGCTTTATTAGTGTTAGATATTATCAAAAAGAAAAAAGAAAGTAATGAAACAAATTCGAAAAATGCTGAACTTGAAGCTGAACTAGCAAAGTTAAAAGCGGAAAAGGAACAGCAACTTCAACAATCTATTGATTCAAAGGATGAACAATAGATTATTCAACTTAGGTATTTACATGACCACACATGAAATACATATATAATTATATATTGAATTTAAAAAATAAAAAATAAGATTTAAATCTTTAGAGAGGAGAAAAGTATGAAAAAGAATAAAGTATTTTTATTAGGTTTAATTACTGTTTTTGTAGCAGTATTATCATTAAGCTTAGTTTCTGGTACATATGCTAAATATACTTCAAAAGTATCAGGAACAAGTACAGCACATGTAGCTACATGGGCATTTAAAGTTGACGGAAATAGTATTGATGTTGGTCACCAAGATGCATCATTTACTGTAAGTTTATTTGATACAATTGTTGCTGATGCTAATGTTGTAGATACTAGTACTATTGCTCCAGGTACAAAAGGTTCAATGGCACTTAGTGTTGTTAACGAATCAGAAGTTAGTGCAAGAGTTGATTACAAATTTGAATTTGACTTTTCTGCATTAACAGATTACGCTGCTCTTCAAGCAAGTTTTGATAATCTTCCTGCATCAGAAGCTGATTTTAAAGCTGCAGTAGTAAGTCATTTTAAATTTAGTTGTGCTGAACTTGTTTTATCACAATCTGGTGCTACTTATACAGCTTCAAAAGATCTTAAATTTGCTAATGCCGCTAATGATGATGAATGTAGTGCTACTCTTTCATGGGAATGGGTTTTTGAAGCACCAGCAGAAGCATCTGAACCAGCAAAAGTTCAATGGGATGCAGTAGATACAGCTATTCAATCAATTACTGACCTAATCAAAGTTAATGTAAGTATTACATTCACTCAAATTGATTAATTCGATATAATTTAATTATAGCTTTTGGGTAATGTTTTTTGTATCCACAATAACATAAAGGATTAGATAATTGTGGATATCTAATCCTTTTATTTATCTGGATTCTCATTAAATGTGATTTCCAATAATCACATTTTTACTAAAATATATTTATTGTTTGATAAGTATATTTTAGTAAAAATATCATTTTAGTAAATAAGTAAAGAAAGGGGAAGACCAATGAATGTTTCTAATCTTCAAATAGCATATCGAAAAACAATTAAAGAATGGCATGTAACATCTAATTCAATTAAAAATGAAGATAATATTGTAGTTGCAAAAATTAGTAAAGACCGAATTGAATCTGGCAATGATGATTTTATTAATGGTATTCTAAACTGTAGTAGAGTTGAAGATGCAAATAAGAAACAGATTAAATCTGGATATATTAAATATCAACTTAGAAATATTAAGACTAATCAATTGATTGCTTTAGTTGACAATAGATTTAATGTATATGATTTAGATAAACATTATTTAGGGACATTGAAAAAGAAAAATAATCCTTTAGAAATATTATTTGGTGGTAATGGTATTATAAAAACATTAAAAGTAGTGTTTACTATGGTTGTTATCATTGCTAGTTTGCTTTGTTTCTTTTCGATTAGGTCAACAAAATCACCTACGCCAGTAGAATTAATTACAATTACCGAAGCAGATGGTAAAGTTGTCACTGATAAATGGAATATTTTTACGGATTATCTAGGGTCCAATACGATTTATCCTTCACAAAAGGGAACATATCTATTTACAATATATAATTCATCAGAATATGATGTTAGGATTGATATGGATTTTGATGAAGAAAATGCTTATAATATAAATATGCTTTATCAAATTAAACAAGGTGATGAGTATTTAAATGGTAATAATGTATGGGAAAGTGTAAGAACACTAGTTGTTGATAATCTTATCATTAAAGCTAATGATAAAGTTGCGTTGGTTTTAGAATGGTATTGGAAAGATGATGATATAATTGACACTGAAGCTGGTAGTCAAGAGGATGTAACTTATACACTAATTATTAATTTCTCTGCTGATAAAGTAAAAAATGACAAATAAATAAAATTTATGAAAGGAGAGCCAAGAATTAAATGCCAAAAGTATTAAAAAAATATCTGATTTTATTAATAGTTATGCTTGCGTTAATAGTAGGAGCAGTTAATATGGGCTCTTTTACTAGTAAAACTACAGCAGCATATAAAACTATAATTAAAAGTGATAATACTGCTACTATTGCTAAATGGGATATTACGACTTTAGATAAAGATGGTACTGATGTTAGTATGCTTGGTGAAGGCTTTAAGTTAGAAAATACTGATTCTAGTGGCAAATGGTTATTTGAGATTGCCAATAAATCGGATGTTAAAGCAATGATAAATAAAAATTCTAAAATTAGAATTAGGCTTGACAGTGATAACTTTAAAACGAATGATATAACTGGTTTGACATGGAATTTTTTATATAGTGATAGTACACCAATTGTTAATCCAATTATTTTTAAAGTTCAGATGTATGATGGTGGATTGAATGATGTTTTAACTTATAAAAAAGATGATGTCACAATTAGTTACAATGAATATATGGCATTAGAAGATAAAACTGGTTATGAAGAGGTAATTAGTTCTAGTATTACAAAAGAAAATATTTTAACGACATCTAGTATTAACTCATTTAAAAAGGGCGTTGAAGATATTGGACTTATTGAATCTACGTATTTCTATTTTGATTTTGATCTAAATATTTTAACTGAAGCTATTATTGATTTAGGATTTGATAAAAATAAAACATTTTTAATTGAATGGAAGATCGATAGTGGAGGTAGTGGAAGTGGAAGTATAGATAGTCAAGATTATCAAGCATATTATCAACAAACTAATAGTGAAGGTTTAACTGCTCCGTTTACAATTATAGTTGATGATATTACATACTATATTGGTTATAAATTATTAAAAAGTTATGAATATTTTAATTATATTTGTGAAACTGGTTACGGTGATGAACCATCCTTTGTTTTTCCAAGCTTAGTTGTTGGTTCAACAGTTAAAGTTCGTTATTCTAGTCTTTCGAAAGAACAAATTAATTTAATTAAAACATATCCATCAATATCAAGCGAAGTTAGTACTGAAGAAGATGCAAGAAAATATATGGAACGTAAAAGTTATGAACAATATACAAAATTTAAAGATCAACAAGATGCTTTTATCAAAAGTCTAGGCTATTTAGATTATGGATTATCTTGTAAGATTATTTTTGATATTAAGGTGGATCAAGTTAACTAATGATTAAAACAATTTATAAAATAATTTCATATACTTTTTGCGTTATATTAATTTGTATACTTGTATTTTTCTCAATTTATTTAATTAAAAGAGTTACCAACAAAGATAAAATAACTCAAGTTGCTGGAATATCATTTTTTGAGGTTGAAACAGGAAGTATGAGACCAGATATTGTTGAAGGAGACTTAGTAGTTATTCAACAAAAAAATGATGATTATTATCAAGTAGGTATGGTGATTACATATTTACCAGAAGGTTCTAAAACTCCAGTTACACATAAAATTGTTCAAAGAGATGGGGATACATTAGTTACAAGAGGAATTAATAATAATATTGATGATGACCCTATTGATGTTTCTTGTGTAATTGGTAAGGTCGTTTTTGTTTGGAGCGGTTATTATAAATTTTCTGAATTTATTAAATCACCAATTGGTATTATTTCAATTATTATTGGTGGTATTATCATTGTTGAAGGAACTAGTTTACTTAATAAAAGAATAAACAAAAAAGAACAAAAAGAAAAAGTTAAAGATTAGTACTGATCTTTAGAAAGGAGTTGTTGATGAAAACTAGAAAACTATTTGTAATATTATATTTTGTTTTAGCGCTTGTTGTTATCTTGACCGCATCAACACTCGCTAAATATACCTCAGGAACAAATGCTAATATTGGTTTTGAAATTGGTAACAAATTATATTTTAAATATGATCGTTCTAATCTGTATCGAAATGACAAATTAATTATTGGTACAGAAGTTGAATTTGAACAAGATGGAGAAATTGTTAGAAGAATTGAAACTATGAATGTGGTTCCTGGAGATGGATTAAAATATCATTTCTTTGTTAGTAATTTCAATACTGAAACTAATGAAGAAAATGGCATAGAAGGAACATTTCGTCCAATCTCTAATGCAATTGTATCATTGCCAATTAAACAACAAACATATGATATTGATTGTATAATTACATATCGAGCAATACCTTTAGATGCGAATGGCAATGAATTAGCAAATAATACTAACCAATTTGCAACATTAACAAGTTCAATTAACTTGCCAAAAGCAAGTGAGGAAAAAGTAAAATATGAGTTTCAAATATCAATAATCTTAGATGACCAGATTACAAATACATCTAGTGATGATTATTTTGGGGCATCACTAAATATTTATCTATTTATTAATGGTGCTTCTAATTTATAAATTAAAATAAAAAATTAAAAGAAGGAGGAAATTAAGATGAAACATCGTTTAAAAATGTTATTAGTATTTTTTAGTATTTTAGTAATTATTTGTCTTGTCACGTTTTCATTTAATCCAACTTCTTCAAGATATCTAAAAACGTTAAAAGATGAAATTTACGCAACATATACATCACTTTATTTTGATACCACTGGTGAAGGCAAAAGTGTATCGTTGGAAGACAATATTGGTTATATTGGATTTGAACTAATGAACTACATTGATGAAGATGTTACTAAAAGAGATATCGAATATACAATTAAATCTACAACTGAGTTTTATGATGCAACTGCAACTAAAATTGATTCTCTAGATGGAGTTCAAGACTTATATGTTTTAGATCTTTGGGGACAACCTAAAAAGATCGGCAATGATACTTCAAAATATAATGTTGATGTTGTTAGTAATGATGGCGAAGTAACTGCTGATGATTCTTATTTATTTTCATATGAAAAACTAGGTAATTCTGCAGTGGGTAAAACGCATAAAGTTATTGTTAAAATTGAAAGAAAGACTAAATTAAATGAAGGTAAACTTGATGAATTAGCTCTTTCTGAAATTAATGAAATGGAAAAAATATCAATTATAGTAACTTTAACTAAACCTTATAAAGAAGTATTTATTATAAATGTTAATGTATCAAATAAACTGATTAGTTTTTCAAATGTAAAAGAAAAAATGTTTGACATTGAGACTGAAAGTGTTTATATTCAATCGGCTAATATCTATAGTCATTATGCCGATGGAAATGAACGAAAATCGGCAGATAAGTTGTATACATATACAGCTCATGCGATTAAGCTTACACTTACTTGGAATAATTTAATTATCAATAAAAAAGTGTTAGATCAAAATCATATCCCATATGGGAATGATTTTAGTGATATTGACATTACAAAACCATATATAGAAAGTTTAATAAATAATAATTTATCTGGTGAAATGATTATCTATGTTCCTCAAGGATCAGATTTTAATTTAAACTATATTATTCCATATGATGTAACTAATTATAATCTAGATGTCAAAATTGAAATAAATGTGGTAAAAGATGATATAAATTCTTATGAATTATATACAGAAGATAATTTCCAAGGATATATCTTTAATTTAGAAGGAAAATATTCATTGATATCAAAATAATAGAAGAGGAGTAACAATGATGAAAAAAGTTATTCATAATAAAGTTATAAATATAGTCATAACTGCTATAACAATTATTGTTGCTTCATTAGTTGTTATAGTAAGTACAATACCAACCTCCAATAAGGCAGAAGTAAGTGCTGCTAGTGGGCATACATTAGTTGTAAAAAAGGTATCAACTGTTAGTATTTATTTAACTGGTCCAAGTATTAGTTTAATTAATAGTACAAATATTGAAGATAGATACTTAGTTAGTGAAGATAGTGAAGTAAGATTAAGAGCAGTTAATGAAACCAGAATTTTTACAAAATGGAATATCACAGGTAGTTTTACTTATCAAGATGGTTATACTGAAACTGATGAATTAATTAAAATTTTTATTACTGGTGATACAGAAATATCTCTTTCACGGAGAGATCCAATCAGTAGTGATTTTGGTACATATCAATATAATAGTTTTATTGTTGATGAAGCTGAATCCTTATATGTATTACAAAGGGTTATTAATGCAGGAGCACCAACTGCTACTACCGATATGTCAACACTTATCGAAGATTATACTTATTTATTAAAAGTCTTTGATGAATACAAAGTATATACTACGGATGCAGAAAGAATAGAATTTATTAAAAATAATAATCTTTATGAAAAAATTATTAATGGTTATTTCTTAGTTGCAAATAACTTATCACTATTTGGACATGATTTTACTGGAATTGCAGATAGTAAAGAACATGCCTTTAAAGGTGTTTTTAGTGGTGCAAATGGAGAAGGAAATTCTAATGTATATGCAACTATTACAACTAGTCTAGAATCAGGTATTAACTACTATGGATTATTTGGTTATCTAGATGAAGAGGCGGTAATTACTAATGCTTCATTAAATATATCAATAGCAATATCAGATGTTGCTGCAATTGATGATGCAACAATATATGCTGGTGGTGTTTGTGGTTATAATAATAATGCAATACTACATAACTTAGAAGTTCATACTAACATCGGGATTGAAGCACATGATGCAGAAATATATGCTGGTGGCATTGCTGGATATTTACTTGGTGGTATTAATGATTTTAATCAAATTAAGTTAGATTGTGCAGATCGCTCTTGGGCGATTAACTCCCAAAGTGATAAAAATATTTATGCTGGTGGCATTGCTGGTAAAGCAACAAATGGATATATCCTTGGTGTAGATATTGATATAAGTAATTTTGCATTAATCGTTACCAACTTGCAAACAACAGTCGGAAGTAATTCATCAAATCTTTATGCTGGTAATGTCTATGGATATTTGGAAATAACAAAAAATGTAGTAATTGAAAGTATTGACATTCATGGTAATAATGCAGAAACAATTAGATGTATTCTAGATAGTGGACAAATTTATGTTAGTAGTTTCATTGGTTATGCAAAACTTACACGGGCTAGTACTAATATTCCTCAACTTAAATTAGGTTTAGTTTCAATTAGTAATTCATCCGTAAATGAATCATCATTTACTGCAAGATCACTAGGAAAAGATAGTCAAGCAAATCTTTATGCTGGTGGATTATTTGCTTATATTGAAACTGAATTAGATTTTACAGTTGAGATTCTTTCTTCATTGAAAAATAGTATTACAGAAACAATTATTGATGGTAAAACAATTTATGATTATCATTATTTATTTAATGGCAATTTTTTAATTACAACAATTCAAAATGGTAAGTCTTTAACTAATAGTTATGGAACTAGTATTGCTGGTGGATTAGTTGGTTATGGTTATATTAATTTAAATGGAACATCAAATGATGACCGAACAAATATTTTAATTAGTAGTGAAACATCAAATTTTAAAGTAGAAGCAACACAATCACAATTAACAACTAGTACTGGAACAGTTACATCGAAAGATCATTGTATAGCTGGTTTGGTCTATGGATTTATTTCTAAAACAAATACAATTAGTAATATTGATATTTATGCAAATAATGCAGCAATTAAAGCAACTAGAGAAATCGGTTCTACTGCATTAGGTGACATTTTTGCTGGTGGCTTTGTTGGACATACCGATGGAACGAATTTTGAAAATATTAAATTATACTTAAATCAAAGTAAGATTTCACTAGATAGTTTAAGTTATTCAGGACAAACGACAGATACTAATAATAATGCATATTGTGGTGGTTTTATTGGATATTTTACCAATGGGACATTAAAAAATATTGAAATTAATGGTTTTGATACAACAAAAAACCAAGAAGTAGGAACAACTTTATCATTAAGTTCAATTCAAAATACTAAAGCAGGTGCAGCTGATTATCAAGGTGAAAACTACTTAGGGGGAATAGTAGGTGAAATTTATAATGTTTCCAGCGTTGAAGGACTATATTATATTGGATCTGATAGCCTAACTGATAAAATTATTATGCAAGGGCATGAAAATCCAGATTCATCTTTCTGTGGTGGTATTATCGGTTTCATTAAAAATACAACTACTGCTGTTGGTTCAATTACTATTGCCGATTGTTTTCTAAAAAATGGAACTGTTACAGGTTATGCAACAAATAAAGATGATTCAAGTATCTACAATCCAGATATTTATTTAGGTGGTATTATTGGTGCATCTTATTGTAGTGGTGGAGTAAATGTTACGATTGATAAAGTTCGTGTTTATGATTCAGTAATTGAAACAATTGGTAATGAAAAAATTGCCGTTCATGCAGCTGGTGTTATTGGAGCTGCAACTTGGCAAGGTGGAATAACTTATACTGTAAATGATAGTTATATTTATAATACGCAAATTATTGCAACTTCAAATTCTACTGCTAATTTAACAACTTTTAGAGAAGCGTATGCAGCAGGTATTTGTACTCATAGTAGAGGGGTTACATTTAATGTAAATCGATGTGCCGTTATTGATTCAATTATTACTGCAACATCATCAAAAAATCTTGCAATTGCTACAGGCTTTGTATATGTCAATTATAGTGGTAGTACTAATACAACTGGATGTTATTTTAACTCACTAACTAACGCAACTGGTGCTGCTACTTCAACTAAGTATCCAATTTCTAATGATGGAAGTGCCAATAATACTTTCTATATTTCCCAAGATTCAAGTTCCAGGGGAATTGAAATTGATTTAAGTAATGATTTAGAAGTAAATAATAGTAATGAAAATTTTGATATTCTTAGTCAAGTTGCATCATCATATACAGCATCTTATGGATATTTAAATAAATTCTATCCTATACTGGTCGTTAACAATGCGTTTAGCATAGATTATTCTCAAACATCAACAAAGAATACTGCAACTATTGAGTATACCAAAGATGATGCTGATACAGCAGCATATGTAGATATTGCCTTCTTATGGATTAATGTAAATGAAAATGGCGATCCTAATGGGCTTACACCCAATGATTATGCAACTAAAGAAGCAGCACATGATGCTGGTTGGTTTAATTTAGGTGGAATCAAAATTTATAATAAAGATAGTTCATTTGCTGATAGTCAAAATATTACTAATATTACAACTAACTATGTCAATTCAGATTTAACTTATCAATATGATAAAGATAGTGCTACTTACAAAAATATCGCTTATCCTTATAATGAAGTCGAAAGTAATTTCTACAGTGAAAAGCATCTTGATGAAACAATTCAAACTAATTATAAAGTATTAAGAGCATATGAAGTTAAACTATATAAAGGAATGCCAAAATTAGAAATTAATTTTAAAGTATTGAAGGATATTCCACTACTTGTGATGAAAACTTGGGTAGGAGATGACCTTAATACAGCAGTAACAATGGATAATTCTAAAACTGGAATTGGTATTATTGAAACTAACACTACTCAAGATGAAATATATAAGAGTTATACATTAACCTATACGCCAAATATTGATTTCCTTAATGATGGAAATAAATATACTTTCTATATTGGATATAATCTTGGTACAAGTACAAATCATGAAATAAGTTGTTTTAGAATTACACTTGTTCCTAATAATAAAATTTTAGTTGGTGTAACTTATGCAGATTATACTAAACCATTAAATTATTATGAAGCTAATTTAGGTGAAACGGTTGCAACTGCTTATTTACTTGCAGAAAATTCAATTACTAAATTTTTACCTGTAGTTAAATTCTCCAACGATCCAAATCAAAATTTAAATAGTGAAGATACATATGTTGATATGATATCGTATAGTATTCCAAGTGGGAATGGACATACGATTCTCGCAAGTGGAGAACTAACGGTTGGTAGTGAATCAAGCAATTCATATACTTTAACCTTAACTTTAGTCGATGATCCTACACAAGCAATTACAATTTATTATAAAGTTAGTGCTGTTTATCAAGTGGCAGTTTCTGTAGTAGGTGCTAATACAACATATATTCCATATGCAACTACAAGTAATCGCTTCTATTTAAAAATGGATATATATTCTGGTTATAGTAGTGAAGCAGTTAAATTTACAATTCAAATTGGTAAAACTACTTATGACATGAATAGTATCTTTGAAAATCCAAGTATTTTTACTGTTAATGCAATTAAACCAGATGGTACTGTTGATGATAATATTAGTAATTTTATTACCGAAGGATATAAATCTTATGATATATATATTACAATTGATAATTATCCAAGTGATGGAAGTGTTAGTGATCAACCGAATATTGATATTAATGCAGAATTCCATGTAACTTACGCAATTACTTTTGATTTGAGTATAGATACTTTCTATCCTGAATATACTGGGCCTAAAACTTTAACTTACAACATTAAAACTGGGACTAGTTATTATGAATATTTTAAAGACTTACAAACTGAAATTAGTACTTTTGTTAAGGATGCAACTTTATATGGGTATGTCTTTACTGGCTTCTATTTAGTAGAAAATGCTAGTAGTAATAATTCATATGGTCAAAGTTTTGAAAATATTTCTAGTAGCACATCGGGACTAACTGTACTCACATCAAATATTTTCTATGCTAGGTGGGCCTTCTTAATTGAATTAGTTGAAGCACCAGGAACAAAAATCTTATCAAGCTTCCCTGATTCATTTATGCAAGAATATTATGAAGAAGATAAACTAAATCGAACCATTGAAATTCCAATTAACAGCAATAAAGGGTATGTTTTTACAGTTTTGAAAGAACCGGGATTTATTGGTGAAGCAAGTATTGATGCTTATACAATCAACAAAGTTTCAGATGAAGAAGTGATCACAAATATTGAAATTGAAAAATATCATGAAGATATGTATTTATACTTTATCCCACCAGAAAAAATTAATGGATACTTGGTAATTATTACATCAATTAGTAATTCACAAATTATTGTTGGTGAAAAAACCGCCTCAGTTTCAGATGAAATTTTACCTGAAGATGGTATTTATACATTTAAGTATGTTACAAATCATAAAAATACAACTGATAATAAATCATATATTTATGATAGTGGTACTGAAAACCCAAGTAGTAATCTAGAAATGACTAAAGATTTTTTACTTAAGTTTAAACAACAAACTTATGCTGATGGTACAACTTTATTGACAGAAAGAACGCTTGCGAAAGGAACATTGATTGAAGTATATTATCAAAAATATGTTAATGAAGTAGTTACTAATAATGTTATTGCATCATACAAAGTAGAGAATGATTCTACATCTTATGTTAAGTTAAGTGATTTTACTACAGTTAATCAAGATCAAACTAATAAAGCATTTAAAGCCGAATTATTTAAGGATTTTCTAGGTAGTTATGAATCAGTATCTGAAGTATATTATTTTGTTATTACACCACCAAATGGTTATTCTTCACTTCCAGATGGTATTATCTTCAATTATGTTGTTGAAGCCGGATATTTAAATCAAGATGTAAATCCAACGGATGAAGATCCATTTATTAAAGGTTATAGAACCAAAGAAGATTTTGCGATTATAGATATCACCGATGAATTGCAATTTACTAAGTATGAATCAAGCATGCAACAAACAATGTATTCTGTTACACAATCAAGACAAACAATACTTGAAAAAGATGAAACTAGATATACTTTTACTGATAATCTAACTTACGAGATTGCATCAATTGCAACTGTTCAAGCAAGTTTAGAAAGTGGTGTATTAAGAATTTTTGACGATGCAACGCATAATTCAACTATTTATAATTCTAAGTCATTATTATTTGATATTAATAGTCTTACAATTAATTTAGGGTATAACACTGGACAAGTAGATATATATGGTAAAAAGTTAGAATCAGATAGTTGGGAAAAAGTTGGAACAATTAATGTAACAAGTGTTGCATATCAAGATTATTATATTAAATTTAATAATCAATATCGATATTTCATGATTGATAATATCTCAGCTAAAGAAATAAGATGTAAAAATATTCAAATAGTATCAAATGATAATGGTATGGAATATGATTTAGATTTTGCTGAAGCAGCATTATCTTCAACAATTGATGATATTGATACATATATTTTTGCAAATAATATTGTTGGTGATTTAAGACATGCTGGTAAAATGTTTATGTTAGCTGTACAATTAACAAATGGCACTGAAATTATTGAAAACTTAGATGCTGATGCCTTAACTATTACCTATGTAATCAATGATACTACATATACACTTACACCAAGTATTAGTTATGCTAAAGGTCAACATACGTTATTCTATAATTTATCCGAGTTATTATCAACTCATAGTTTGATAACTATTACACTTCATTTAATGCCTAAAACTGGGCTTGATATTTATGCGGTTCAATTATTAGAAGTGTCAAATAAATATAAGCCAAGTAATGGTGAAGTAAGAGTTACATATAATTAAATAAAAAAATGATAATCACTAGTTTTTTAGGTTCTGTAAAATCTTTTGAGATTTTGAGATAAAATAAGAACCTATCTTA
>CAZIQF010000039.1:0-12053 GCA_964541525.1 uncultured Staphylococcaceae bacterium
AATAATTATGCTTATGTTTCTTAATTTTTTTGTAAATTTGCAAAGTTATTGACAGATATTAAATCAAAGCAAAAAACCAACTTTATGATTATCATCTAAAATAAATTCAAACTGATAGTAAAAGATTAGCAGATGTTAATAATGCCTACTAATCTTTTGTTTTATTTTAATTTTTCCGGAATCATTTGCATCAATTCTTCTTTAGTTTTACCTACTGCATTTAAAGTATTAAACACTTTATTTTCATCATAATTATTTTGGTTGTAGTAAACTTCAGTATGGGTAATCGTATGTGATAAATCACCATATTTAGAAATAATAATATCTGCATATTGATTTTCTTCATTACTTGTTATTACTTTGCCTAAAACATAACAATTTTTTAGTGTCATATCGATAAATCTTCCACCGATTAAACCTCCAACTACCGATCCTTCAGTATTAGCTATATCGCCATATACACAAACATTTTCTAAAATTAGTGTTCCTTCAGTAATATTGCCGATGATTCCACCCGCTGTAAAACCACTAACTAAAAGATCCGTATAACTATTAGTGATGCTTGCTGAAGAAGTATCAATATAACCAACCAATCCACCAAAATTATTGGTATCTTTATACAAAGCATCTGTTCCTAAAACATGTGAATCCTTTTGTCCTTTGACACTACAATTATCAATCGTAATCTTTTCGCCACTACAAGAACCAACTAATCCACCAACTTTATATTCTCCATCAATGATAATTTTACCTGTAATTTTATTATTCTCAAGTTTACTATTGCCACTAATGCGACCAGCTAAACTACCAGTTCCTTGAAGACTTCTGACGAAACCATTTCCCATTCCGTTTAAAATCTTAACATTCTCTATTTTTACATTTTTAATAATAACATTCTTACAATATCCAAATAATCCAGCATGATAATATGATTCACTTTCACTAATATGTTCTCCCTCGGTTTCATGGGTTGCAGTAATGTTTAAATTGTAAATGGTTTTATTATTTCCATCAAAAGTACCACTAAAAAACTTCGACATATCATCATATACACCTTTACCTGTTGTTCCGATTGGTGTCCAGTGATGATGATTTAAGTCAATATCATATTTTAATTTAACTGTTTTATCAACAAAATTAGTACCTTCATTAACTAGTTTAGCTAATCCTGCTAGTTCACTAGCGTTCTTGATTTCAAAAGTCGTTTCATTTTCATCATACCAACTAGTATCTATAGACTTATCCCATTTTCTAATTTCAACTCGATATTTTAAATCTAGTTGATGATTATTATAAGTAACTGTTGATGTAAAATCTCCTACTTGATCAAATAAAAATTTTTCGACTTTAACTAATTGATCATTTAAAGCAATTAAGGTTTCTTTACCACCTGATTTAACTTTTAATTTTATTTTTTTCAAAACTTCATTTGGATCATCATCTAAATAATAGGTTATAACTTGATCATTTTCAAAAGAAACTTCTTCTTTACTACATTTACATGCATTCATATTACAACTACCGACTAACATTACAAAAACAATTACTAAACAATAAATTATTTTTTTCATTTTAACCTCCATTTAATAATTTTCAAAATTATTATTAACTTGATAGGTTAAACAATACAAAAAAGAAGAAAACATTTTTTAACATTTTCTCCTTTTAAAAGTTAATTAATACTATTTATCTTAAATCTAAAACTGCATCAGGTATTTCATTGATTTTTTCAATTTCCGTAACATATAAGACAACTTCTTCTTCCTCATATTTTTTTGAATATTCATATGCTACTTTTGCTTGAACTTTAACCCATGATTTACTCTTAAGTTTGACATCTTTACCATTTAAAGAACATAAATGTCCATAAAGTTGAATATCTTTATCACAACATGTAAGAGCATAACGACCTACAATCATTGTTCCTCTTGGTAATTTTTTGCTTTTTAAAACTGTTCCATTAAATTCAACAATTTTGCCATCATATCGCTCTTTATGATCAAATGTATCAATATACCATCTCGCATAATCTTCATCATTAATTTTAATAATTGGATCATCAATATTATATGGTAGTGGTTCTTCAAATGCTTCTTGAACTTCACCTTTTGAGTTCATCGCAATGAAATGTGCATTACCATTAATTAATTTTAAAGAAGTTTGATATTTTGCAAGTTCAGTTGGATCTTCACAGCGATTAATCACAACTAAATCAGAAAATCTTAAATTATCGACAAACATTTGACGCATATTATTATAATACACAGGAAAAGTTGTATAATCGATAAATGATACAATTTGTGCAACTTGGAAAGTTGAAGGGAAACTCATCTTAGTCGAATCCCACATCATATTAGACTCGATAATAATGCGATTAGGATGAAATTCTTCAGTTAAGTTGTATAGAACATCAGCAGTAAAATCGTCAACACTGTCAAATGTTGCAACATGCACATTATATTTACTTAAATCTGCTTGATCATATTCTACTTCACCTTCCTCACATACTAAAAGTAAAGTATTTCCTTGTTGATAAAAGCCATCGTTTTTTAAAGTATCAATTATAAAAGTAGTTTTACCTGAATCCAAAAAACCATTGATAATAAAAACTGGAAATGACATTTATCTTAACCCCTTTTTGTAAATAATTCTTCAATTTTATGTTCATCTAGCTTAGAACCAATAACACATACTCTACCAGTATAGTCAGGTGCACCAAGTCTAATTTCATAATCACCTGATACATAATCAAAATAATACCATAATTCGTTATCACAAGCTTTTAAAATCCCTTTAGCACGAATAACAGTACCTAATGATTCATCACTAGCTAGCGCATTTAGGAAGTTTTCTAATTCTTCTTTAGTTATTGCAAGAGGTGTTTCTAATCCCCAACTTGTAAACACTTCATCGGCATGATGGTGATGATGGTGATGTTCTTCATCATGGTGATGGTGACAACAGCATTCTTCATCATGTTCTTCATCATGGTGATGATGGCAGCAGCATTCTTCATCATGTTCTTCATCGTGGTGATGATGACAACAGCATTCTTCATCATGTTCTTCATCATGGTGATGGTGGCACCCACAGTCTCCATCATGTTCTTCATCGTGATGATGATGACAGCCACAAGCAGATTCATGTTCATGTTTTAATTCTTCCATTAATAATTCTGCAAGTGATGCCTTTTCTTCTAAAATTGCTAATAATTTTTGACTAGATAGTTCATTAAGTGGTGTTGTAATAATATTGGCGTGAGGATTCTTTTCTTTTATTAAATTTACTACTTCTACGATTTTTTCAGAATCTAATTTATCAACCTTATTGATTATTACGGTATCGGCTGAGTCCACTTGATTAATAAAAAATTCACCAAAATTTTTAAGATAAACTTTCGCTTTAGAACCATCTACTACAGTAGCTAGAATGTTTAACCTTAAGTCTGCATCCACATCTTTAATCGCATTGATAATATCACTAAGTTTACCAACTCCACTAGGTTCGACAATAATTCGATCTGGGTGATATGTTTCAATTACTTCTTTCATTGATGTTGCAAAATCACCGACTAATGAGCAACAAATACAACCAGAATTAATTTCTTTGATTTCAATTCCTGATTCTTTTAAAAATCCACCATCAATTCCGATTTCACCAAATTCATTTTCGATTAGAACGATTTTATCGCCACCGAAACCTGATTCAAATAATTTTTTGATTAGTGTTGTTTTTCCAGCACCAAGAAATCCTGATATAACATCAATTTTTACCATTAATTTTATCCTCGCTTTTTTCTTTCTTTAATTATTATATCACAAATTTTAAAAAAGTAAATGTTTTAAAATAATTAATTTTTTAAAATTCTAAGAATACTTTTTTTATCAAGCATCTCAACTGATATTTGGTATGAATCAATTAATTTTTTAGATTTTAATACTTCAAAATTATCATATAAATACCATCTTAAATATGATATGATTGATTCTTCAATCCAATACATAAAATTAGTATGATTAAACTTTATTTCTATGTTTTTGATTTTTAAATATAGTTCTATTGCATCTGATACATCATGCCATAAGTCAACAAATGCAAAATCATATTGTTCAATCATCATTACTTGTTGTAAATATGCAACTGCATCCATTTTAATAATTTCAATTTTATCTTGGTATTCAAAAAATGGTAAAATATTGGAATTAAATAAATCAATTACAGTTTGATCTTTTTCAATAATTGTCACTTTTTTAACGTTTGATTTTAAAGATACCATATACGCAAAATAACCTAAGCCTAAACCAAACGTGATAACATTACCATGGGCCTGATTGACTGCATCTTTCATTGTTTCAATTTCATTAGGGGTAATTGTCATCCATTCACGATTATTTTCTAACACAGTTAAATATTTAAATGGTTCTTCAAAATAACCAATGTTAGGATATTCGCTATAATCAGAAGCAATTGTTAAATCTTTCCAAACAAATAATTCATAAGGACTATATGTTTGATAGGTTATTTCCCATTTGCCTTTTTTGATCTTTTCTGGTTTGACATTTTGATAATATGGATTGGTTAAATATTCATTTAGTGGTAATTGATGTAAATATGGCTTAATATATTCATAGGCAAAATCTTTATGAATATCATTATCGACAATATCTAAACCAAATTCAGCAACAAGTAATAAAAATAAACTATCAGAATGAGCAATATGACAACTTTTACTTAATTCTTCAACCATTTTTTTTGAAATAGTTTTAGGATTATTATTTAAATAATTACTATACAACTCTAGTATTAATTGATTTTTTAATTTAATTGTTGATAAGTCTTTCATTTATGATTAATCCCTTTTATTTCACATTACTTGAAATAATTTTTAAATCGCCATCTTTAATTAAATTACATTTTCTAAAAACAAAATCAATAATAAAAGTTAAAACTGCAGGTGCGATTACACAGATACCCGTTAAAATTAAAATTGCTTGTAGTCCTGTCATATTATTATTTGCCATTGAATTATAGGCACCAAATAATCCCGTTAATCCACAGGTTCCCATTCCACATAATACTGATGTATCGTTGGTTATATGTAGTAGACAAGCACCAATTGGCGAAAGAATCATACTAACAATAATTGTTGGAAGCCACACTATCGGTTTTTTTAGGCAGTTAGCAAATTGTAACATACTAGTTCCAATTCCAACCGATACAACACCACTCCATTTATTATCACGATAACTTTGTACCGCAAAACCAACCATTTGAACACAACAACCGATTGTTGCTGCCCCTCCTGCAAGGCCACTAATACCAATCATTGCACAAAGTGCAGCCGATGAAAGTGGAGCAGTTAAAATCATGCCCACAACGACACCAATCACAATAGCTGAAATGATCGGTTGATATGTTGTTGCTGTATTAATAAATTCACCTAATAGTTTCATTAAGCCATTAACCGGTGTTCCTAGAAATTTACCAACGATACACCCGATTACAACCACACAAAGCGGTGTAACAACAATATCCACAGGTGTTTTCTTTGAGACTAAGCCACCAATTTCGATTCCGAATAAAGCACCTAAATATGCACCTACTGGACCGCCACAAATGGCACCAACTGCACCAGTTGCACAAGATGAAAAGATCACTAACCCATCTTTTTTCAAGCCATATGCCATAGCACAACCTATTGCTGCACCATATGTATATGATGATTTGACAATACCAACAATTCCATCTTTATAAGTTACACCACTAATTTCAATATTTTCTTTTAAAAAATTTAAAAAGGGAATATCCGCAAGTGCTCCAATTATTGTTCCAATTAATAGTGATGCAAATAGTCCTAATGCCATAAACGACATCGCATCAATGAAGTATCGTTTTGCATATTGTTTAATGATTTCTAACACTTTTTTCATATTAAATCATCCTCCTACTACAATATTTTATTTTTAATTGCAATTTTAATTAATTTCATAAATAGCGCACGATCTTGTTTCGTAAATACTTTAGTTGCAAGTAATCCTTGTTTTTTACTATTATTCAAGTCAACAAGGGTTCTTGCACCACTTGTTTCTATATATTTTTCTAATGATTTACAAAACGATATTCGCTCTTCTTCAGTTAGTGTATCTACTAGTTCATTTAACGATTTAGAAAAATTAAGACTTTCAGTTCTTTGTGATGTTTTAATAAATTTGCGACCTTCAACCCACCAAGTTAAACCATTATGTTGGTTTAGACCTCTTGCTTTAGATTTAACTACTTTAATTTTACCCATTTGACTAAAAATCATCCCGATAACTGAGTGTTCTGGAATAATCGTTTTAATTTTAGTTTTAACTTTTTCATATTTTTCCATATCTAAATGTTTTAATTCAAATCCTGGTCCATCATAGTTATAAACCTTTTTAATCCGATCTTTAAGTCTATCACTAGCATAGATACAAGCATACATGGCTAGATTACCACCTTTTGAATGACCGACTAACCTTATTGATTTATCAGGAAATGCTTCTGCCACATCATTTAAATATGAAAGAGCTGAATTTTGAGCGGCAATGGGAAAACTAATAATCATGTTAAAATCTTCTTCCCAACCAATTAGGGTGTCATCTGTTCCTTTATATGCGACAATTAACTCATTATCGATATGAAACGATACACCAGCAAATTGTTCTTTTCTAACCTTATCAAATCTTTCTTGATAATTAGAAATTTCAATGTTTGCAAATCGCTTATATTTAGCTAAACTATAAATTAAATCAACAATTTTATCAGGAATAATTAATCCTAATTTAATCGCTTCTTTTTTATTTTTTTCAAAATATATTTTGATTAAATCTTTTAATAACATTTTTTCGCGTAAAATATGGGATAAATCAAGAAAAGTTAATTGTGAAAGAATAAAACCATCAACTTCATTAAATTTATCTTGTTCAAAAGATAAATCGCCACGCCATTTTAAATAAGTAAAAATATCATTATGTGTATTAGGCATAAACTTTACCTCCTTTATATCTATTATACATCAATTAAAAAATAAAAACCATTCTTTTGAAATGGTTTTTATTCTAAAGTTCATATCTAGTTTATAGATCATATTCCGATACAAGTTGGGCAGGCGTTTTTCGCATGATTAAGATAACCGGCAAGATTCCAACAATAATATTAATTACTAATAAGCCCGCAAGTGTTGCTAGATAAGCACTAATAGGCATAATAAATTCAAAAGTTGAAGCAGGCATTGCTGCAATAAATTTTAAGACACCAACAACAATCAAACTAGTAGGAATCATAAAGATTAATGATGTCGTTAAAATTTCTAATGAATACATCGCGATAACAACCGTTTTCTTTAAACCTAATAATCGATAAACCATTGTTGACTGCATATTAGTACTTGCATGAGCTTTCATTGTAATGAATAAGGTGATAACACACATTACAAAGATAGAGCCTGTAACTAATAATCTTGATAGGATCTTCTTTTCTCTTAATGAATAATACTCATCACTTGTTTTTTGATACAAGTCTTCATAAGTATATTGTAAATTTTCTCTTAATTCAGCATATTCAGGATCATTCGAATCAAATACTTTAGATAAATATGTCTTTAATTCATTCTTATCATCAGAAATAATTCTAAAAGTCTTTTTATTAATCATCATTTGATTAATAATTCGTTCTAATCCCTCATCGGTAATTACCGCCTTATAATCAAATTCATTAGGAACGGTTTGAACATGCAGATTAAACGTTACACCTAAAATCGTTCTAACATCAGTTCCAGGGCGATAGTTATTACTTGCAATCATAACTTCATCGCCACTAAGGGTTATATGATCATACTCACCTGGATAAGTTTTTTGTAAATATTCTAAACTTGCAACAGATACTCCTGTACTAGAGGCGTTAATAATCGCATATTTGGAAGCATAAACACTCATGTTTTTACTATCGGCAATCCCAACAATCGTAAAGACAACATTAGTTTTATCTGTCATAAACTTTAATCCAATAAAAGCATCTAATTTAGTAATCGAAGCAGATATAATATTGAGTTCTTTCATGAAATTTTCTAAAACCCAGCGATCTACAACTACTTCATCCATTGCTTCTGGCATTCTACCATAAATTATCTTAGACTCATCTAAATATTCAATCGGCATATAAGTGAAGTCATTAAATACAGCTTCAGTATTTTTTACCATATTTTCAATTTGTTCAAAGCCAGTATATAGTAAATACGCATATGGTTCTTCGGCAGGAAATAAAACAGAATTTTCTAACTTATCCAACATATCTTGTTGAAGCTCTTTCGTATAGCGATTAAATGTTGGAGCATCAATATTCGCTCCTTCTTTAACCTTTATATCAACAATTCTTGAATCACTAACTAATGATTCTTGTAACTTATCTTGAGAAATAGTTAGATAATCGCCAACAGCAAGAATTGATACAGCAGCAATTAAAATTAAAGCAATTACCATAATTACAAAACTTTTCGCACGCGAATTCGATATAACCTTATGAATTAAGTCTTTCCATGATAATTTTCCTGTATTTTCTTTACTTGGGGTAGGTAGTTCATAAGTATTTGACTTAACCAGATTCATATCCATAATTGGTCTAAAATCATTGATAGCTTGAATATTAGCATCTGGAGTTATAATTTCAAATTTATTTGGCTGATTAGAACTAATATAATATTTACCATGTTCAATAATAAGTGAAAAGTCAATTTTTTCATCTAAATCATTTTGATAAATCTTAACTTGATGATTATCATCTTTAATAACTTTTTCTTCATATTCTTTTAAATATAAATTATGATCATCAACAACATCATAAACTTTATCGTTATTTTCTAATTGCCGATCACTAATCACACTACCATCTTTAATCTTAATGATTCGATCAGCAAAGAATTCAGCAATTCGTTTTTCATGAGTTGCAACAATGACTAAGCACTTTTTCGAAATTGATTTTAAAATGGTCATAATTTTAAGTGTTGTTGATTCATCTAGATTACCTGTTGGTTCATCGGCAAAAATAACTGCTGGTGATTTAATTAACGCTCTAGCAATTGCAATTCTTTGGGCTTGACCACCAGATAATTGATTAACCTTACGTTTTTTATAACGTAACATATCTGTCTCATTTAAAACATAATCAATTCTTGTTTCAATTTCAGTTTCATCTAAATGATATGGTGCAAGCGCTAATCGTAAGTTTTCATAAACACTTTGATCATTGATCATATAATAATTTTGGAACACATAACCAAATTGATTATTTTTAATTGGTTCCGATGAACTACTCTTACATTTTAATACCTTACCATCAACATAAATTTTACCACTATGGAACGTATCAATTCCACTCATAACATTTAGTAAAGTTGTTTTTCCACTACCAGATTCACCAAGCAAACAAACAAATCCTGTTTGATCAAATTCTAGGGAAGTATTATTGATAACATGAATTTCATTTTTTGTTCCCTTATTATAATATTTATTTAAATTTTCTAATACTATTTTTTTCATCTCATCCACCACCTAGTTCACCCGATTATTGGTCTTTTTTTGTAAACTTACATTAAACTTATAGGTAGTAGCTAAAACAATTAGAAAAACCACAATGAAAATTATCAAAAATTGATACCAAACCATATATTTAATAATATTATTGATTAATGTTATTTTAAAATTATTCAAGATTAATGTCAAGATTAACGCTGAAATAAACATTACCACCGCTGTTGACAGCATTTCAAAGAAATTAGTCCAATACATTGTCTTTTTATTCATTCCAATAAAACGTAGTAGTAAATAATCACCTTGATTTAAACTTAAGAATGCTGATAGAACAAATAAAGTTAATAAGAAAATAAAGACAATTGCCAAAACACAAACTAAAATTGTTACATTACGTTCATTAAGTAGTTTATCATCATATTCTAAAGCGCTGACACGATAACTACTAATGGCGAGATACCCCATACTATTTACTGCATTAAGTACTTCATCTGTATACGCATAATCTTCAATATAAATCGTCGCTTGATTACTAGTAATTCCATCAAAGAATAAATCATGTTCTGATACATCAACTTTAATCATTTGATTTGACATTTGTTCCGATACATCTTTAACTTGATAATTATAATTTTTTAAATCATCAATACTGACATTACCATAAAATGGCGACTTTAGTTTGCCGTTAAAGAAATCATGACTTAATAAAACTTGATTTTCACCTAGATAATCAGTAAAAACAAAACATTTTCTTTGTGTAGGGCTAGTTTGATTCTTTTCTAAAAAATAATATAAATAATGATTATAACTTTTTAATGAATTACCAAGCATTTCCGTACATAACATTTCAGAAAAATAAATTTGATTACTATTAACAAATTCATTATTTTTTAAAACTGCTGATACTTTCATATCAAAAGAAACAAATAGTAATTCACCCCAAACATTACGTTGTTGAAAATAAATTTTCATTTCTTTACCTAAATCATCACTACTACCATATACGGCAATTTCATTAAGTTTTGAAGGCATGCTACCAACTAAAAGATCATCAGCATTTAGACAAGTCACTGAACGCATATACTTTTGATAATTAGAAAATTCTGGAACTTGATGATCTTCTTTTGTTTCGAGAATGGGAAAGCCATCAGGAGAATATGCCATTAATTCATAATAGCGATATTGTAAATCATCTAAAGTAAAATAGTTAAAATCATTAACTAAATCATATTGATCAGATTCCACAACATATTTCAAGCTATTAAATTTAGCCAAATCATCTTTAGTCATCGCTGTTTGATCATCTTTCATGACCACGATTCGATCTAATCTTTTGTTGATAAAGGCTTTATCATCATAAACTTTTGTTGTTGTGTCATCCATATTAGCGATAATTGTTCCCATAAAAACAAAAGTAGCAATCGATACTAGTAACATAAACACCGATAAAAGAATGGCACGTTTCGGTTTAGCTTTACGATTAAAACAAGAAAAAGTCCATGCTACTTTTTTTGTTTCTAATTGCGGTGCTAAATTTTTGGAAGCAGGTAATAATTCACAAGCAGTATTTTTAGCCTCATCAAGGACAACATGACCATCACTAATCCGAATTATTCGTGATGCTTTACCTAAAACTTCATCAACATTATGAGTAACCATAATCACTAAATGATCTTTTGATAATGCTTTTAAGATATCAACAATTTGACAAGCATTTTCACTATCTAAATTACCTGTTGGTTCATCAGCTAAGATAATATCCGTTTCTTTTGCGAGAGCTCTAGCTATCCCCAATCTTTGTTTTTGACCACTAGAAATCTTTGATGCTTTTTTATTTGCTAATGCTTTTAATCCAACCTGATCAAGATATTCTAAAGCCTTCTTATTAGCCTCTTTTGCACTCCATCCCGAAATGATCATTGAAGCAACAACATTTTGTAACAATGTATAACTATCAATTAAATTATAGTTTTGACAAATATAACCAATTCGTTCACGTCTAAATGTTTCACGATCTTCATCATCAAAATGCGATGATGGTTCTGAGTCATAATAAACTTCACCATCATGATATCCTAATGTTGCACCGATGACATTTAATAGTGATGTTTTACCACTACCTGATTCCCCCGTTACTGCAACAAATTCGCCTTTATAAAATTCTAAAGAAATTTTACTAATTCCAACATTAATGGAATTTTTATCATGGTAATACATAGATACGTTGTCTAATTTTACTGTGGGCTTAATTTTATCCATCTAATCACCTTACCTTCTTGATATTTTCTACTATTGTATCATAATTTTGCTATTTATGGTGTTTTTTAACTCTTCTAAATCTTAAATTCTTACCGCTTTTACTTAAAAAATTCTTTTTCACTAATAAATTAATTAAAAATAATAAATTGTGACAAATAAAAAAGACACATGAAAATATCATGTGTTTTCGGCTCTGTAAAATCTTTTATGGTTTTGTGCTTTTATGCTGTTATGGTAATTTAA
>CAZIQF010000040.1:0-10594 GCA_964541525.1 uncultured Staphylococcaceae bacterium
GACAGTCATTTAATCGTTTCGAGAGTGACATCCCTTTTTACGCTCATTTTTTATACAATAAAAATTATTTTATCATTTTACTTGATTATTAATAGTTAGCCTCCATATTAATTTTATTACTCTCGTAAAACATTACTCAAATATCTAATTGATGTAAAAATTCAACCTTATCTTAAATCATATATTACTTACGAATATAACATATATCTTATCAGTTAATACTTTAAGATTAGTTAAAAACTTATTCTTATACTATTTTTTATATCCTACATTAAAAGGATTGTTTATATCCTTTTTTTCTAAATAAGGTATATCTATTTCCACATTATAATTAATACCATATTCAGTATCTAACATCCACATAATACTTATCCCATCTTCAATAGGATGTTCAGGAGTCATATTTAAAATAAAACCAAATGGATATGCTCCTATTTCAGCTATATTTTGAACATAAATTGAACTATCATTTTGTTTTAATAATCCCATTTTTCCAGTTTGGAATTGTCCATTTTTAACATTAGTTAAATACATTCTAATATCAAATTTAGTTTTATCTATTTCATTACTAGTTTTATTAAGTAACAATTTGTCAAAACCTAATAATTGAACATCTTCTATGTATAATGTACTACAAAACATAGCTATAATTTGCTTAATAAAAGATAAAGATCTATATTTATCAGTGTGAAAATGTATTGCAGTCCCAACATTCATAGGTTCACAATCTTTTATAGCATATGCGTAGCTAATGCAATTTCAATATATTCCTCGACATACCAAGAACCAGTATTATTATTGCACTCTTCACATAAAGTGTAGCCACCTTTTCCTTTTTGCATATTTTGATATTTATATGGTTCTCCTTTATATTTTTTTAATAATTCTCCACCATTATAAACTTTGGCGGATAAATTATTAAATGCCTTATGTGGTGGTATATGTTCAAAAGTTAATTTTTTATTTTGTCCACAAATATGGCATGTTCCTTGTATTTCTTTCATATATTTTTACCTAAATTTCTAAAAAATTATTTTTTCGATTTGTGTTACAACATTTTTTAATATTATATATATTCTTTCTTTTGTGTTATTATAATCCAAATTAAATGCCTTTTGAGTTAAACCTTTCAATAAATCATTATTTATAATTTCTGACTCTTTTAAGAATTGACCTAATCCATAATGAGCTAAGCAATTTCTAAACCCTGTATTATACATAGACTTATCAATTGTAATGTGTAATTTTAATTTCAAATTTAACTCTTCAATAAAATTGCATAAATAATAATAATTTAAATACGCATATTTTAATTTTTGAGGGGTTTCACCAATAAAAAAATTTTCAATAAATACTATAACATAATTTATAGAACATAAAATACAAAATAAAATAAAACCATAAAAGTCATTAACCTTAATGAAATTTGATTTATTATAATTATAGTCTTTATATCTTAATATAGACAATTCTTGATGATTCATTATTTCCACTTTTTTATTAAAATCAATAGTAAGTTTCCCAGCAACTTCAGCTAGCTTTTTAATTTTTTCTCCATCCATATTACCTATTTTATAAAAAGGAGTATACACAGAACATAAAATTGTATTCCCACAATATATACCTTTATAAATATCGGTGCCAACATTATAATGATATCCTCTTAACCAATCCCAAAAATTGCTTATACTTTTAAAATAATCGTCACTTTCTCTTAATTTACTTTCTAAATTTGCTTTTAGAGTTTCATAATCATTTTCAAAAATTTTCATACCTAATCTCATTGTTTCATAATACACTTTTTCTTCCTTTGTAAAAGATTGTGCTGGAATGCCTACTTTTTTGGCCCATTGTTCTGCGCCATCTACAAATATTCCCAAATATGGTGAAAACATGGTAATATAATTATTAAAATTTTTCTTCCCATTGCTATTCATAAGAAAAAGTGATTGAATAAATTTTGCATCTGATGCAATTAACTCTTTTGCTGCTTGTTGAACTTTATTTAAACTCATAATTCCTAACCTTATAACGTTTTATTCCTGTAATTTAGCATTTGCTGTTATACTAATATTTTTACTCTTTGGAGCAATATCATCATCCAATTTAGGTATATTTACAATAATAGGGAATTTAGCTCCTAATCCAGAATAAATACAAGACCCTACTTTTAAGCTAGATATCATTTTAAATGAATTTTCATCTAAAAATGAAATAGTATTTGATAAATTATCTATATCATTCTGATTTACTAATCTATGCATGAAATAATTATGCATTTGCGATAAAAACATAGATGAAATATCAGATGGTCTTTGAGAAGCAATAGTTAAATAAAAACCAAACTTTCTTCCTTCTTTTATAAACTCCTCAAATTTTTTTAATATATATTCTTTAAATGGTGTTTTATCAGAATCATGAGGTACTGATAATATTTTGTGGGCTTCATCAATTATTAAATTAATAGTATTATCATTAGTCTTTCTATTATTAAATAATCTATAATATCTATTAGAAATTAAATAAGAAATGATTAATTTATTATCTAATGTCAGTCTATTCATATTTATTACTAAAATATTTGTATAATTTGTATCTCTTTTTTGAAATTTAATATATTTCTTTAAATTGCTACAATTCAGTTCGATTCTATTAATCAATGACCAAAAATTGGCATCTAAATATTGATTTTTTGCAGTAGCAAACTTTTCGATTGCAATGAACAAACAACTACCATAAAATTTACTAAAATCATTTTCTTCAGTATATTTTTCTAAATAACGTTCTAGCTGATTAATAGACTTTTCATCTTTTGCACCAGCTATTAGTTTATTTTTTATATTTTCTAATTCTTCTCTTAATTTATTAACAGAAGAAACATTATTATATTTTTTTAGTGATTCTTTAATAAATGGTGCATGAGTTTTTTCAGCAGCTTCAGTCAAACTAAGCCAAAATTCAGAATTGAATACATCTTCTCTAGCTAAATATAATAATTCATCCTCACCTTCACCTAAATTAATGACTGTTTTATTATTCGTAAAACAGTTGCTATATTCATTACTATAATCTAAAAAAATAAATTCATTGTGATAGTCAAAATCATATTTTTCAAAAAGCTTTGTATACAAATATGCTAATGTATTAGACTTACCACTTCCCGTATTTCCAAATATACCAATATGATTAGCAAATAATTTTTCCACTGAAACAGTAACAGGTAAATTATTGTCGATATCAGTACCTATAGTAATAGCTCCACCATCATCTTCTACATTGTCAGATGAAAAAACAAATAAATTATCTAATAGGTATTTAGGAGCTATATATAAATCTGAATTAATTAACGGCATATATGAAATACCTAAGGTAAACTTATCATTATCATAAGTACCTAAAATTGAAATTTCTACTTTCCTTGTAATTAATTCAATTTCATTATATAGTGCACAATTATTTGGTTTTTCAACTGCGAATTCGCCCTCAATTTTACCAACAATAAGATTATAACCTACTGGTATTACAACATAACTGCCTATTGTAACATTTTTTATTATCTCACCATTAATAAAAACAAATGGACCATTTTTATTTTCAAAAATTCTACATATTACTTTTTTGCCTCTTACCTCGGTTACTTGTCCTACTCTTAGTTCTTTTTCAAATTTAAATTTCATAATATCACCTATGAATATATGTTATATAATTCTTTATTCAATCTTTCTAAATCAAAATTAGACTGATCATCATATATAAATTTGATATTATTAAAGTTTTCACAATTTTCAAATTTCTTATAAATTTTATTAGCTTCATCTTCTGTAAAACAGAATATATATACTAAAAGTGTAGGATTTGCAAGAGATCTTTTAACTATTTCCAAGATATGCTCATCATTAAAGGAAAAACCAAATACAAGCAATAATGATTGATTTTTCTCTAACTCATTTGAAAATATTCTTAATAACTCGTAATAATTTAAGTTTAATACTGTATTATGAAATTTTTGTTTTGTTGGCCATACCATATTGAAAATATTTGTTAGTTTATTAAATAGTCCTTGACCATTTGTAGAAATATTTAAAAGAGCTTTGTCATCTTTCTTTTCTATTAATTGCTTAATAGTATCAAACTCACTATCTTTAAATTTATCTTTATACTCTTCATTTATCTGATTTATAATATTAATAAAATCATAATTAAAATCAGTTGATGAATTTTCACCTTTTCGCCAAGTTAAAGAACCATGCATTTTATATAAATTAATGCTTTCAATTTCTGCCTTATTATTAGATGACACTAAATTTTTAATTAGAATATTTCCAAAATTAGCTGTAGAAAATTTAGGATTAATTTTCCCTTTAAATCCATCATTATAATCAAAATTAAGATGTTCAACAGTTAGTTCGGGAACAACATCATAATTAGTTGTAAATATATTAGCTTGTTTATTTACAACAGGGTTCCCTCTTCTAGTTAATAGTTCTCTTAAAGTCTTAAAAAATTCAACTTGTAATTGCATATCTTGAATTTTCGTACTACTCATAGGTAATATTGTCTTTTTAAAAAACTCCCAAATAATTATATCTTTCAAATCTTGATGACCTATACTTTCTACATATGTAAGCATATCTTCAATATTATTAAGAGGCTTATAAATGTTTGCTGTAAAACCTGCTCCTAATAATATATTTATATTAGCTCCTTCAATAGCATTCTTTAATTCCTTTATTTCCAATTTAGACGTAATTACATCATTTTTAATTGTATCAATTTCTTTACTCATAACTTTCTGCTTTTTCTTAAAAAATAGCATTGTTATTCCTCCTTTCACATTTCCTATTATATTTACTTAATCTTAAAATTTATATTCTTTATACTACTTTTTGACTTTCTATTAAACAATTACGCTATCTCAAATTATGATTATCACGATGTTGATTTACTTTGAATTATTTCATAAATTTTATTCAATTCTTCGTCTCCAAAGTATTTTCCATTAAATACTTCTTGGCACAATGAATCAAGATATGAGTAATTTTCATAATTAAACTTATCCTTGTTCTCTTCAACCATCTTACTTATTTCTGATTTAATTTTCTCTAAGTTTTTATATAAGTATAATTCATCTAATTTTTTCGTTAGAATTTCCCTATTCTTTGAATACATCCAAAGTTTTTCAGCAATATCAGCTATAACTCCCAAATATGGTTTAGTACTTTTTGGTGGTTGTAAAACTAGAGATTCTTCAAAACATTCTAATATTTCTGCATTAACATTTATAGGGTATGGCATATACCAATCATTCATCTCTTTTTCAACACCTTCTATTAATGAATCATGTAGATATTTATAACATCCTTTTGGAAATTTCATTGCTTCATTCATTACTTTTCCATCTTCTGTTGATAATAATAAAATTAAGTAATCATATGGTGAATTAGCAAATTCTAATGTTTTTATTAAAAAGTCATTCAACATATTTTCATTTGTAATATCAAATTTTTTTAATATTATAGGATAAGACATAAATATATCATCTCTATAAGCTTCTTTAGGAAATATCACATCATATTCTTCTTTAATTCCCATTATATTATTATTTAATTTCTGAATATTGTTAGTTTGGAAATCCAAATACCATTTTTTTATCTGATATTTATTAAAATAAGAATTTGGTTGATTTAAAGAATAATATTTACAACACATATGAGTATCTAATAAAACTCTTTCTTCTATTTGCTTTAATTCATTATGTTTTACTAACAAATCTCCCTCTAATAATAATTCATCGAAAAATTTTTGCACATTATGAATTCCTGCTAAAGCTCTATTTAAATCGTGCATAACTAACTTTTCTGCTCTTTCTTGTTTTTGTATAAACTTTACAAACTGTTGTGAATAATTTTGCAAATCCATAAAATATCCACGTTTTGCTTTAGCAAATTTTTCTACTATTTCAGGTGTTGTTTCAAATGGACGATTTTCTCTTGGATAAGACAAATGAGCTACCATAATATTATTATATTTTGCACAAATATCATCAAACAGTTTTCCACCATTACCTAAATTAATCTTTCCAAGCAATTTATACATACATAAACAACTTAAATTTAACATTTCACAAGCATATTCTCTAACTTGGAGCCAATGCTCACACCATTCTTTTACTGTTTCAAATT
The DNA here is from genome assembly GCA_964541525.1 of uncultured Staphylococcaceae bacterium. Lineage (GTDB taxonomy): Bacteria > Bacillota_I > Bacilli_A > ML615J-28 > CAG-313 > UBA1737. The sequence continues at coordinate 6,183 of CAZIQF010000040.1, forward strand.
CATAATTACTTTGTAGTGTTTTAAGCCATAATCCATTAAATTCTTGGTGAAATGAAATTATGATATTTCTCTTAGGCATTCTTTTATGATCATCACTTGGAATTTTATAAATATTTAATAGATCAATTTTAGGCTTTATCGCATCAGCACAATAATAATCAAATATAGGTAATGTTTTACATATAAATGTTAATCTTGTTACACTTTCTTTATTTGCATTGTTAATTTTGCTGGCTTCAAGAATATACTTAACTATTATTTCTTTGGAACTATTATCAATAAATAAAATATGAGAATTAGTTTTTTGTTTCAGAAAAGTTAATATATTACTAATATTTTTATTTACATAACTAATATAAGTATCTTTGTTCCCACAAAATGATAAGTACATTAATGAAGACATAGTTTCAATGGATACTTGTTCCGAAACACTCCAAAGATATTCTAAATTAATGTTAGCTGCCAAATTCATAGTAGAATTTATATTATATAGCCAGTCAACAATTTTAGCATATGAATTAATATCAGTTATATTTGTAAAAACTACATTTTTTAATCTCTTATAAATAGCTAAACATAGAAAATAGATATCCGTTTGCTCAACTGCAAAAGATGGCATTGTTTTTTTCGTTTCAACTAAAGCTTTAACATTCTCATTGTCAGGAAACATCTCTAACATTCTATCCAACGTATTTAATTCTTCATTGTATTCCTTAAACTTTGCAAAAGGGCAAATATCAGTTATAAGCAATGGTAATCCACCACGTTTAAATGCATCATCAAATATTTCTTTATTATCACGATAATACACAAGTACGCTTCCAGAAAATATACCTCTTATTGCCTCAACATAATTTGATAAATCTAAAGTACCCCACCACGAATCAATTATTTTTGTATATGTTTCAATTTTATTTGAAACATATTGTGGATAATTTGACATTAAAACTGCTATATCAGACTTTTCAACAATCTTAGTAACCGACACAGCAGTATCATCTAAAGAGATATTTTCATGCAAATAATTAACAATATGTTGTGATCTTATAGGATGTAATCCCTCAATGTAATTTCCATTTGAAATAATATTAATAAAGAATTCATTAGACAAACTTTTCATTATTTCACTGACATCATAACTAACTATTCCTTGTATTTCATTAATTAAATTAACCATTTTAATTTTAATATCACACATGTCTGCAAAACAAACTTTTCTTAATATTTCACACTTAATATGTCCACAATTTTCCATAGCAATATTTTTCATTTGATTTGCTATTCTATCCGCAATCATTTCTCCATGAGTTAATAGATAAACATATTCTATAAGTAATTTCTTGTCAGATATTTTATTCCATGCGTTTTTCCAATCTTTAACTTCGCTATGAATTTTTCCAACCTTTTTTAAATTTTCAAAAATTAATTTAGCTTCACTTTCCAGTAACTCAGGTTTAATTATTTTAATTGAATGCAAGTCACTAACATCACCGCTAAAATTGTACCAATCACTTTCTCTTGTTGTAACAATAATTTTGTAATGGTATGAAACGCCATTTTGCATAAGTTGTGCAAGCATATTCCATTGACTTAAATTAGAATTCAAATTATCAAATAAAAGAATAGGTTTTTCACCAATTCTAGTTCTCATATAAAAATATTCTACAATATGGTTTAGTTCTGAAACATTATTACAATATGTAATTTGATAAGGCGTGTATTCATCTTTTAATGCAAAAATAGTTCTTAAAGCTAAAGTAGTTTTTCCTTGACCACTAGAAGTTTTAATTATAGTAATAGTATTATTATTGATTGAATCTATAATTTCCTTTTCAATCTCTTTTCTTTCTATAGGCAAATTATTTGCGATATCAGTTGCTGTAGCTTTTTTACCCTCATAATAACTTGAAATATGATTTTCATTTTTTATGAAATTAATTTTTTGGATCCAAGAATGAGCAGGATTTTTCTCTCCTTTACTTATTTCAAATTTAACCTTTTCTATGCATTTTATTAAATCTTGATAAGTAACAATCCCACCAACAGTCATGTTATCTAAACATAATAATTTTATAGCATTCGCATATAAAGATATATTATTAACATTTATTTGAAATCTTGAAATTAGAAGATTTTCAATTTCATTTTCTAAACTACTTTTTTCTATTTTTTTAAATATAAGACAAGAAAAAAAGTCATCAAAGTTAAAATTATCCCAACTCCAATTTGAATTTTCTTCTTTGATTTCCTCAACCTGATTTTTCCAATATTTTATAGAAGTTGAATCAAGATTTTTTGCAAACAATTTACTAAGATTTCCATTTGCTACAGGAAAATCATATACAAGTTTAAAAACTCTATCTTTGCTAATCAAATAAGTCTCAAGAAAATTTTTTAAGACACTTTTCAAAAAACTAGCATTCTGTCTTTGAGTAGAATATTTCAATTGAATATGTGTTATTTCTTTTTCGTTATTAGTCACTTTTATTTTATCAATATCTTCAACACCTTCTAAATTAAAAACTACGCTTTCATCAGAAGATAGTAATATTAAATAGCATGAATAAAGAAATTGATATGAATATCCACTTAAAGCATTTCGCCCGCCATCTCTTGTTGCTATTAGTTCATCAATATTTTTACATGGAGCCTTCTTTTTCTTTTTATTCTTATTATTAATTTCCATTTATATTATTCCTTTTAAAACAAAGTTGTTGTCTCTTCACAGACTTTTTATCAGTATGAGCAAGGTTCAGTTCGATAAAAAGTCTCGATTATTTTTTTGCTATTTTTGTATGTTATTTTAGTATTTTTATCCCATTTTTAACATTTTTTATGTTTTTTTCTTAATTTTCAATGATTTTTAGCTGCTTTTTAATGAATTATGCTTGAGACAAAAAGCATAACTCTTATGTGAGGAATTGACAAAAAGTATTCATATAAAACCACTACGAATAGAATTAACACATTTTTTATAATCTAATGCAACACTTATTATGACATTTATTACGACAAATTAAATATCTAATTAAAATAAAAATTATTTCTTATAAATTCCGCAATATTCGCATGAATAATACCATTACGTTTTTGAATTAAAAAATCTGTTGTTAATACATATTTAGGATAATTATCTTTAATTAATTCTAAAGGAGTATATTCTCTGTCTTCAGTCTTTTTACTTTCTAAAATTGTATAAGCAACTTGTAAATATGCATAATTCAAATAATCATCTCTTAATATAAAGTCGCATTCAAGTAGTCCTATTCTCCCAATACTTACTGTATATTTTTTGCTTCTTGCATAAGTATATATTACATTTTCTAATGCAGGACCATAGTTTATTCTATTATCAGTATTTAGTGAATAATAAAATGATGAATCTGCTAAATAGTATTTCTTTTCACCTTTTAATGAGCGTTTACTCTTCATATCAAATCTATCACATTGATAAATTATTTTGGCACTAACAAGTATTTCAATGTATTTAGTTATTGTTTCTCTTCTAACCTTAATACCTGCATTTTCTAAACCTTTTTGAATACTTAAAACGCTCATTGTTTGTCCATAGTTATTAATTATAAAATTCTTCACTAAGTTAAATGTTTCTACAGTTCTAACTTTAATTCTTCTCTTAATATCTTTTTCAAATATTTCTTCAACAGTAGCTCTAGTATAAGATCTTTTATCTATAATTGAATCATATTGTATTGCTTTTGGAAAGCCACCTTCAATAATATAATTATTAAGTTCATTTAATATATTAGAATCAACTGGTTTATTAAAAAACTTCTTCATTTCTAAATATTCATAAAATGATAAAGTAAATACTTCAAATTCAATATACCTACCTGTAAGTTTTGTTACTAATTCACCACTTAATAAATACGAATTAGAGCCAGTGATAAATATAGAATATTCTCCGTCATTTCTAAATGCATTAATTACCTCTTCAAAATCTTTAATATTTTGAATTTCATCGATAAAAATGTATTTAGTTCCACTAATATTAGAATATGAATCTAATAATTCTTCTAAAGCTTGTTTTGTTTTAACTTTACTATACTTTCTACTGTCTAAGTCAATAAAAACACAATTTTCTTCACTTATTCCACTTTGCAATATTTCATCCATTATCATAAGCATTATAGATGATTTCCCACATCTTCTAACACCAGTAATTACTTTTATAATATCTGTATCATGATAGAATCCTCTTATTCTTTTTAAGTACTCTTCTCTTTTATATAAATTCATAAAATCACTCCTATTCATAATACAATTATATCATTTTAAATTAAAAAATACAATTTAAATAGTCAATTTTTGTGAAAAAAATAATTTTTGTCTATTTAAAACTATAATTTGTTCATACCAAATAGGTTGCAACATCAGATTGCTTTTGTCTTACT
>CAZIQF010000041.1:0-10260 GCA_964541525.1 uncultured Staphylococcaceae bacterium
GATATTAGTTCATTATCAATTAAAATATTTATGAACAATTTATATTATACGAGGAAGGAATACTAATCCTATAAAATAATAAATATTTATTAAAAATAAAAATGGAGCTATTATGAAAAAAATACTGATGATTACAACAGGCGGTACTATTGCATCTATTCAAACTAATGATGGTCTAATTCCGGGAATTGATGGTGATAAATTGCTTACATATTTACCAGAAATAAAAGATATGTGTAAAGTTGATGTAGTAAATTTATTTAATTTAGATAGTACAAATGTTTATTATAAACACTGGTTAATGTTAACTAATCAAATTAAACAAAATTACGAAGCATATGATGGTTTTATTATTTGCCATGGTACGGATACAATGAGTTATACTGCTAGTGCTTTATCATATTTAATTCAAAATTCTGAAAAGCCAATCGTTTTAACTGGTGCTCAAAAACCGATTAACCTAGAAATTAGTGATGCAAAAACGAACTTATTAGATAGTTTCACTTATGCTTGTGATGATATGTCGTCGGGTGTTGTTTTGATTTTTAATGGAAACGTGATATTAGGGACAAGAGCGAGAAAATATCGAACTAAATCATTTGATGCCTTCAGAAGCATAGATTATCCTTTGATTGGTATTGTAAAAGGTGGACAAGTTATTCATTATATTACTGATTTAAAGAAAAATACCCAATTTTATCAAAATCTCAATCCTAATGTGGGACTATTGAAATTAATTCCTGGATGTAATGCTGATATTTTAGAATTTATGTTAGAAAAATATCAAGCGATTATTATTGAATCTTTTGGTGTAGGTGGTCTTCCTACTTATGAAAATCATGATTTTAATCAAGTTATTTCAAAGTATACAAAATTAGGTAAAATTATAGTAATGACTACTCAAGTACCTAATGAGGGAAGTGATATTGCTATTTATAGCGTAGGACATTATTTAAAAGCAAATCCTCATGTTTTAGAGGCGTATGATATGACAACTGAAGCAGTAGTGACCAAAATGATGTGGATTTTAGCAATAACTAATAATATTGATGAAATCAAAACATTATTCTATCAAACGATTAGCAATGATATATTATTTAAAAGAGACTTTAAATAAAAAAATTTGAAGTTATGTAAAAAAATAAAATGATGGAGTAATAATATTGACAGGAGAAAATGTATGAGTTACCTAAAAAGTATTAATGAATTATATCCAGTTAGAAAAACAACAACAGAAAAAGAACAATTTAGACAATATGTCATTGAAGAAGTAGAAAAAGCAAAACAAGGAGTAACAATCGAGGTTTTTGAACAAAAACACCATAATATTATTATCGGTAATCTTGAACGTGCAAAAGTTATTTTTACAGCACATTATGATACACCTGCGATGTCGCTAATTCCTAATTTAATAATGCCAAGAAATTTAGTGTTTTGTTACTTTTATCATTTTGGATATCCAATTTTATTAGCTTTAATATCGTTATTAATTGCAGTAGAAATAAAAAATATATTAGCTTTTAATCAAACTTTATTAGCCATAGTATATATAGCTATTTATTTGTTTTTGTTCATCTTATGCAATCGTACATTTAAAAATAAACATAATGCAAATGATAATACATCAGGTGTTGCTTTAATATTAGAATTAATTAAAAGAAAAAATCAAGAAGATGTTGCATATATTTTATTTGATAACGAAGAAAAAGGATTACTTGGTTCTAAAGCTTTAAATAAAAAATATCACGACATTTTAGATCAAAAATTAATTATTAATTTAGATTGTATTGGTGTTGGCAATAATGTAATTATTATACATAAAGAAGATGCATGCAAATTAACGACATATAAGACGTTGAAAACAATACTGAAAGATACAACTAATTATCGATGTTTTTATTATCCTAAGAAAACTAGCAGTTGTAATTCTGATTACAAAAATTTTAAATGTGGAGTTGGTATTATGACATGTAAAAAGGCTAAAATCCTAGGCTTTTATACATGGAGAATTCATACTAATTTTGATACAATTGCTAGTGAAGAAAATATTGAATTTATCGCTGATAGTTTAGAAACATTTATTAATGAAATCAATGGCTAAGCTAATTAGATATTTAATTGATGATTGAAATTCCATTATTTGTTAATGGAATTTTTTTGTTTCTGATAAAAAATGTCACATAATGTAATTCCTAATTGTTTTATATAATGTAAAATCTACAATGCTATTTTTAAATAAATAGGAAATAATAGTTTATTAATTTGCTTGATAAATAATGATGCTGCAATAAAAAATAATATCGATAAATGAATTTTAAAATGTTGTCTTTAATTGTATTTGGCTTTATTTATAAGTGTAAATATGTTATAATATTAAAAATATACTAAAAATCATATGCTTTCTAATGAGTAAAAAATGCTTTATGTAATTTTAACTATTGAAAAAAAAGCACAAATAGTATAAAATATAAGAGATTATTATGAAAAATATGGAGAAAAAATATGGAAAATGTTAAAAAACTAAATAAAATTCACTTATTTAGTAGTAACATAAAAAGAAATTGGTACAGTATTATTCTTGTTTTAGTTTTTATTACAAGATTGTTCTGCTATGAAGAAAAGATTAGTGGGTATATTGAACTTAATAGCTATATTGGTTCACCATTATTGACTGCTTTAACTTTAATTGTTCTATGGATGCAGTACGCATGTGTAATAGCGGTCATTATGAAACCTTTTTTCAAAATCAAAGTAATTGATGATATTGTCAGGTTTATTTGTCCGATTGTATTTATCCTTAATCTAGTTTTGATAAAACCAATTATGAAACTATTTGTTGGTGAATTTGAATTAAATACGCTGCTAATCGTTTATCTTTTAGAAAGTTTAATAGCGTTAAGTATTAGTTTAATTAGTTTAATTAAAAATTTATCAAAGACTAATCTTAAGAGTTTATTACAAATGTTTTCGATTTTTCTACTAATGATGGTATGTGTGATGCCTTCATATATGCCTCAATTTATGTTTGGCTATGGCAATCCGACAATTATTGTAAATGATATAACTTTTGCTCATCGAGTAATGCTTTATATTGGAATTATCGTTCCAGTTTGTATGTATTTTATTCTAAGAAATAAAGATGAAGCGGTTATTAGATTTACTCTAATTTATTTGGCTGTTGGAACGCTGGTTACTTTTGTCAGAAAGTATAATTACACTGATTTTTCTGAACCTTGGAATTGGCCATTTCATTTATGTAATACAGCGATGTTTATTATACCGCTTTGTTTAATCTTTAAATTGAATAAATTATTTTATTTTACTTATTTTATTAATGTATTAGGAGCACTACTTGCGATGCTAATGCCCAATTATCCTGATTCGACAAATATTATGTCGACAAGAATATTTGAGTTTTGGTATAATCACTGGATTGCTTTCTTTATGCCACTCTTAATTGTTGCGTTAAAACAATTTAAAAGGCCTAAACTCAAAGAATTTTACTGGTCGATGGTTTGGTTCTTTGGCTATTTTGTATTAGTTTTAATATTGAATGTAGTGTTTGAAGCAAATGGTCATAAAGTTGATTTTTTCTTTATCAATAGTAATTTTATTGCAGATAAATTAGGAACTTGGGCGGAAAATATATTTAATATATCAGCGACTATTTCACTTGGTGGTAAAGATTTGGTTTTTCATCCAGTTTATCAACTTCTATTTTTCTTAGTTTATGTAGCACTAGGACTTGGTGTTTGGTTTGTATATTCTGAATTCTTTAGAATTGCTGAAGATCATGCCAATTTACATGTAAAATTACAAAAAATCAATCAATATGAACTTGCTTTAGCATCAAAGCTAGATGCAACTAGAAAGGAAGAACTTATGAATAGTGAATTAAAGGCTTCATTAGAATTAAAACATTTTTCAAAAAAATATGCTACTAGTAATGTGTTTGCGGTAGAAGATGCTAATTTAGAAGTCCATGCAGGAGAAATTTTTGGCTTTTTAGGGCCAAATGGTGCAGGGAAATCAACAATTATTAAAAGTATTGTTGGAATTCAACCAATTACATCTGGTAACATTGAGATATGTGGGATTGATGTACAAGGTGAACCGGTACTTGCAAAATATAATATAGGGTATGTTCCCGATCATTATGCTTTATATGAAAAATTAACTGGACGTGAATACATTAACTATATAGCGGATATTTACGAAGTATCAATTGAAGATCGTAACGAACGTATTGAAAAATATATTAAACTATTTGAATTAGAACATTCGATTGATAGTAAAATGAAGACATATAGCCATGGTATGAAACAAAAAATTACGATTATGGCTGCACTTGTTCATAATCCTAAAGTGTGGATTTTAGATGAACCTTTAACTGGTCTTGATCCTAATAGTATTTATCAGGTTAAAGAATGTATGAAGCAACATGCAGCAGAAGGTAATATTGTTTTCTTTAGTTCACATATTATTGATATTGTTGAAAAATTATGCCAACGAATTGCAATCATTAAAAAAGGTCATATTCAATGCGTAAAAACAGTTGAAGAAATTGAACAAAGTGGTAAATCACTAGAACAATTTTATTTAGAAGTTATTGATGCTAAAGAGGAGTAATCTATGAAAAGCTTAAAATCTTTAGTATTGATGCAACTGAAAGATAAAATTGACTTTACAATAACTAAAGATAGAAAACAATTGTTAAGATTGTTGGCCTTATCATTAATTAAATTTATTGCAATAACAGCTATTGTTTTCTTAATCTTATATTTATGTGTCCAATTCATCTTTACTCATGATGAAACACCACAAGTATTAATTTTAGTTCTTGCTTTTATGTTGATTTTATCTACAATTTCATGTACTGCGCAATTGATGAAAAATTTATATTTTGCTGACGATAACCGGGTATTGATTACCTTACCAGTAGCCGCAAATAAGATTTTTATTTCAAAAATCATTGTATATTATTTGTACGAACTTAAAAAGAGTTTCTCTTTCTTAATTCCGATAACACTATCAGGAGTGATTCTATTAATTACAAAAGGTCTTTGTAGTGTTACTGCTGCTATTTGGATGTTTATCCCAATGCTGTTTATTGTAATGTTGCCAGTTTTAATTGGCGGACTTCTTTCAATTCCAGCAATGTTTATTTATCGATTCTTAAAGAAATATTCAATTCTTGAAGTTGTTTTATTTGTGATATTATTGATTGTCGCATCTTCAGTAATTGTTCATTTAATTAATTTAATTCCAGAAAACATTGATCTTCAAAATCAATGGCCAATTATTAAAGAAGCAATTAGAAGTTTTTTAAAAGCAGTAGAGCAAAAATTGTTTGTATTTAGTCATTTATTATATTCGATTATTGGTAGTCAGGAAAACCTTAAATATTCGTTTAAATTAATCAATTTTATTGAATTTGGTGTAACTGTATTAGCTGATGTGGTGTTATTTATTTTAGTTTATTTTATTTCCCGTCCATTTTTCTTTAATATGATGTCAAAAAACTTTGAAATTAAGAAAAATAAAATTGAAGCAAAAGAAAATAAAAAGCGTGGAAAATATGCTACATTCATCCATAAAGAATTTACAATTAATCTAAGAACAATGAATATTTCAGTTAATTATTTAATTGTATATATTATTGTTCCAATCCTTATTTTGTTCTTAAATGCGATGTATAAAGCGATGGATACAAGAAGATTGGGTGATTTATTAATTTATGCATTTAATATCTTATTAATTTGTCTACCATTCTTAGCATCTAATGCTTTAGTTGCAACATATTATAGTCACGAAGGAAGAACTGGCTATTTAAAAAAGACTAAACCGATTTATGCACTATATCCCCTTATTACAAAAATGTTTTTTAATGCAGTATTCTCTGTTCCTGCGATATTTATTACTGTTATTGTTTTTGGAGTATCGGTAAAATTTTCAATAATTCAAATGATTATTATGGGTTTCGCAATCCTATTATTACATCTTGGACATATGATCTTTAGTGCAATGTTGGATATAATGAACCCACAAAATGAACAATACGCAACAACTGGTGAAACTTTTGATAATCCAAATGAAAATAAATCAACAATTTATGCGTTTGTCATATCGTTTGTTTATGCACTTATAGCGTATAAATTATTATCAGAAAGTAGTATTGGTGGCGATATAAGCGATTTAACATTTGGCATGATAAAGTTATTATTTATTAGTTTGGGCTATTTAGGCTGTACGCTTATGATGTTTATTAAACGTATTAAAGCTTTCTATTACGAAATTCAGGGGTGATAATATGAAAAAATCGGTTATTTTAGCAATTAGCGTAATTTATATTCTTGCAATTGTTGTTGTAGGATTTATAGGTATGAAAATGAAAGCATACAATCCGACAATTTATGTAGAATCGATTACATGCATATCAGATGGTTATAAAGAATATCCTGATGATCAAAATAATGCTGATGGTTATATTTCAACTGTATATAGTGAAGGGCTGAAGGTACTATTAAAATGTAAAATCAGTCCTGATAATGCAACATCTAAAAAACTAGAATATAATTATGATAAAACATCTCAAACCTTTAAATTGGTAGTTAATGAAGATGGTACTGCAACAATTGAATTTTTAAAAGGTGGTACTGCAACCATAACAATTAAAGCTACTGATAATACTGGTAAAAAACTTGTAGTAAATATTATTGCTACAGATTTAAGTGGAATATTATAAAAGGAAAGGAATAAAAATGAAAAACTTAAAAAGAATTTTAGTGACAATTGTAGTTATTGTTTTTATGCTTACACTTAGTGCGTGTTTTGGTAATTCAGACGTAACTACATATTATCAAGTTAATTTTGAAACCAATGGTGGTTCAAAAATTGAATCTGTGTCAATTGCAGCAGGTGAAAAAGTTACTGAACCTGTTGCACCTACTAAAGAAGGATATAAATTTTTGGGTTGGTATGAAGATAAAGCATTAACCAAAACATATGATTTTGAAACTTTAGTAAATGGTAACTTAACAATCTATGCAAGTTGGGAGGCAGAACAAATGATCTTAGTTCTTGACTCACAATTAAGCAATTCATTAATTGAACATAATGCTAATAAAGAAGAAAAAGAAAACAAGCGAACTGAATTCTTTGATTTAGCAAAACCTTACTATGTAGGTGATGATAATGCTTGGAATGCAAAACCTAATGTAACATTTATTTCGTATAATCCAGAAACTGGAGAAACAAAACCAATTTCAGTTCAATCATGGAAATATGAAATTAATGTAACAAACGATGCTGGTAAAAAAATTGATTTAAGAGATTCTGACTTAATTGACGCAGTTGATTATACTGAATGTACAGTTGATTTTAGTGAGAAAGCAATTGGTGGCACTTTTACAATCTCAGTTGTTCCAACTGGACTTACAGACAAACAATTAGCTGATGTTGAAAAATACACTACTGTATTTACTGTAAATGTAATTGATGGCTATAATGTTTACTCAGGAATAGAACTTGCATATATGGAAAATCGTACATCAGGTGATGAAGCAACTGCTTGGACTGAATTTAAAATTGCAAAAGGCCTAGATTTGGACTATCAACCTGCTAACCTAATTCTACAAAAATCAGTTGAAGTAAAAGGCCAAGATTTACCTACATATTTCTTCTATCAGGAAAGCGAATTAAGTAAATCAGATTCTGATTATGAACGAGCATTAGGCTCGATGAAGGATTTTAAATCAATTTACATGAAAATTGTGGAAGCAAATGAAGAATTTAAAATTCTAGGCAACTATTTTACATTATCATTTGAAACATTAAAAGAAATTGTTCGAGAAAGAGATGCAATTACTCCTGAAGGTGAAGTTATCAGTCATTCAAACCTATTCAGATTTGAAGGGGATGCTTCTGGCCAAGTAATTATGGAAGACTTAAACGTTGTAGGTAATGCCCCACGTGTAGAAAATAGTGTTAAAGCAGGCGGAGCAATTATGAATAAAGTAGAAGGGCCTAAATTTACGATTCGCAATACAATCACTGCTTGTTGCTTTATTTCATTCTTCCCTGAAAGTACAGATGCTGAATATTTAATTGAGCAATGTAAAGCGTATGATTCTTTTAACTGTTTTGTCTATAACTGGGGTTCAAATAATGTAAAAATTCAAGATAGTGAAATGATTGGTGCTGGTGGGCCTGTGATTATTCAAGATCATGTTAATCCAACTGTTGATGGAGGTCGCGTACCTAACACTATAGTTATTAATTCAAAATTAGAATCATATGTAACAGGTGCAGAAGGTTGGTTTACAATTGTTAAAGCAAGTGTAATTGTCCCACAAGTAAAAGCTTTAAATCAAATTTTTGCTCCAGCAAGCCGTTCATTCTTAAAAGCAAGTCAAGATGGTAGTTTACAATTCTTTAATCTGGTTTGTGTAAATAAATCTGGTAGTAGTGAAGGCCTATCAGCTGAAAAGGTTAGCGGTTCATTAACAATTGATAGTGCAGTATTTGATTATGGTGCTACTAATCCATATTTAAAGGCTATGCTTGATCAAACATTTACTGCTGGTGCTCCAACTTTCCAAACAAGTGCATCAAATTTACAATCAGGCTATGGATATTTTAATGGTAATGGCCTAGTTGATATCACTGGTAGTATGATTCAAGATCCAACTAATCCAATCTTTGCTGGTGATTACTTATGTTTATACTATAATGGTATGGCTATCACAATGGGGTATGGTCCAGCTGGTGAAATTTATTTAAGTGAATAAAAATGATTAAGAACTTTAGAAAATTCTAAAGTTCTTTTTATGCAATATAAAAATAAAACAATTATGCAATATAAAAATAAAACAATTTGACTTATATAACAAAAAATGGTATAATATTTTAAAAACAAAAAAGGAGAAATAAAATGGGTAATTTTGGTGCATTTTTTCCAATAACATCAAATGTATGGATTGCAGTTTTGCTACTAGTTGTTGGATTTATCTTTATAATTAAAGGCGGAGATTTTTTTGTAGATGCTTCAATATGGGTCGCTGAAGTGTTACATATGCCAAAATTTTTAATTGGTGCGACCATTGTGAGTTTAGCTACAACTTTGCCAGAATTAATCGTATCGGTTATTGCGGTATCAGGTGGTAATTTTGAAATATCAATAGGAAATGCGATTGGTAGTGTAACTGCAAATACTGGTTTAATTTTAGCTATCAGTGCAATTTTTGTTAGTGGTACAATTAATAGCAGAAGAGATTTTGGCGTTAAATCAATTTTGATTGTTTTATCGATGGTTGTTATTTTAACCTTTAGCTTAACAGGTAAGTTTGGTTATCTTCCAAGTATTTTATTGGCTTTGATCTTTATATATTATATGTATGAAACGATTTCTTCGGCTAAAAAAAGTAATAGTACTGAAACGGGAAATGAATCAAATGCTATTGTTTCAAAAGATAAGAAAACTATAATTATAAATATAATTAAGTTTTTAGTGGGTACAGCGGGAATTGTATTAGGTGCTGATCTATTAGTAGAAAATGCAAAAGTAGTAGCACTTTCGATTGGTATTAGTGAAGGGATTATTGCAATAACTTTAGTAGCGGTAGGTACAAGTTTACCAGAATTAATTACAACAATTACTTCGATTGTGAAAAAACAAGGAGAATTAGGTGTCGGAAATATTATTGGTGCTAATATAATTGACTTGGTACTAATTTTACCAATATGTTCGTTTATCAGTAAAGGCCAATTAATTGTTGGTGAACAAAATATGTATTTAGACATGCCATTTTGTTTGGCTCTTTCAGTATTAGCGGTAGTACCACCACTTGTTACTAAAAAATTTCATAAATGGCAAGGGATTCTGATGTTGCTTGTTTACATAACTTATATTGTATTAGCTGCCACACTTTATAGTTCAATTTAAAAGATAACATTTAAAATATATGAGAAAAAACTCATATATTTTTTTATTAAGCATATAATAAAAACGAATGAAATACGAAAAAAGCAAAAAAGATAAAAAAAAGTAAAAAAATGCGAGCATATTGTTTGCTTGAAAAAGGAAAATGTAGTATAATATTATAGCCTATGTAATAGATAGATAAAATATTATATAGTTGTTGATAAAGCAAACGAAAAAATCTTTTATAAAAAAGAGCATTATATTTGCTATAAAGTAAAGAATATAGTATAATATTAAGGATGCTTGAAAAAGCATCAAAAGAAATTGATCTTTGAAAA
>CAZIQF010000042.1:0-9417 GCA_964541525.1 uncultured Staphylococcaceae bacterium
AACATAAATCTTTTTCTTTGCACGAGTGATTGCAACATTCAATCTATTTTCTCCACCTTCGTTTGAAAGCGACCCAAACGTTGCATTAACTTTTCCAAATTCGTTTCTTGCATAGCCTATTGAGAAGATGATAATATCTCTTTCATCACCTTGCACATTTTCAAGGTTCTTGACAAACAAACTCATATCTTCACCATTTTCAATTCTGTTTGTTTCTCTGATGTATGCTGATCTAAAACTTTCATCTTTGAAACACTCTTTGTCAAACAAATCTTCAATAGCAATTTCTTGGTCAACATTGAATGTAATAATTCCAATTGTTTCATTGTTTTTTCTAGTTTTCAAAATCTGCTTTGTAAGTTCAACAACCGCTTTTGCTTCTTCCAAATTTTTGCGGTCTCTCCACTTTCCATCAACAAGCACCCTTTCTATAGGCTTATGTTTGATATTTTTTGAAACATTTGGAGCGATTTGAAGTTTCCCTTCATAAAACGCCATATTTGAAAAATCTATAAGTTCTTCGTTTTGACTTCTATAGTGATATGTAATATTTGCACTGTTAAATCTTGCGACCGCCAAATCAAGCAAACTCTCTACTTCAAGAGCCGCCTGTGTAGAAAAGTCAACATCGTCATCAATGTTTGCTCCCATATAACGCTTCATAAATGTTGTTGTTGGACGAAGTTGCTTTGCATCCCCCGCAACTACAATTCGATTTCCTCTAAAAATTGAAGGAATTGTGTTTTCAATAAACACTTGTGATGCTTCATCGAAAAGCACAACATCAAACATGTTTTTCTGCAAAGGCAAAATTGTTGAAACATTTTCTGGTGACAAAAGCCAACATGGGAAAAGTTTGAAAATATAGTCGCCATAAATATCCATTGTCTTTCTTATTGGCCAGAAATTTTGTTTCTTTGAAATTTGATAAAGGTAGTCTTTGTTTTCTGGTGATCCAACCATCATTTCTTTATATTCTTTCACGAAACTTTGAAAAGCAATCTTTCTGCTTATTTCATTCTGTTCGTTTTTCAAATTTACAATTTTTGTCCTGATGTTTTCAAAATCAACAATACTTGCCAAAATGTTTTTCTTTTCATTTTCATAAGAAAGAATTTCATGATAAATTCTAAGTGGTAACAACTTCTCCAAAATCTCAATATATTTTGCATAAGTTGTTGCATTTTTGTAAGCAAAGTTTAAAACGAATTTTTGATCATCTGTCAAATTTTTTAATGTCATATTGACATCACGTATTTTGATGTAGTTGTTTACTGCAGCGTGCAAAAGTTTCAAAACACTTGTGTTCCCATTCAAAATGCCGTCAATAGCCATCAAATAGCCTTCATCTGTCAAAATGTCTTTCAAGAAAACATATTCTTGCAAATATTCGTCCATCGCTTGCATCGTTGTTTCAAACTCTTCTGCAATTTGTTTTTCTCTGCTAGCAACTTTCGCCTTTGCAAATGGATAAAGTGGGAAGAAAAATACACTGTTTTTCAAAAGTCGATTTTCTTTTTCATAATCCATTTTTGAAATCATTTTCACAAGCGGTTTCATATCTTTATGTTCTTTTGCTTGTGTATAATATGTCAAAATTTGACGGCTATATTTATATTTTGCAACATCAAAAAGTTCTTGTCTGGTCTTGCAAAGAGTCCCAAGTTTTGTTTGTGCTTCTGCAATTTGATGCACTCCCAAATCATCTCTCAAATGGTCGATGAATGGATTTTTCTTTTTATCCTCAACAAAATCATAATAAAGTTGAGCCTTGTTCTTTTCTTTCAAAATTGAAAGGGCATCGGAAAGCTGTGCGTAATTCATCTTTAAGATTCTTGGAGTTTCAAGCATCTTTTCATAGATAGAATATTCAACAGTTTTCTTCCCGATTTTATAAGAATTGTAATACATCTCTTGCAAAGAAAGACCAAATTGTGTTTTTTCTGTTAAACAAGAAGAAATTATGTTAAGTTTTTCGGTTTCAAGTTTTAAATGTTTTGCAACATCTTCATATTGTTTCTGCAAATCCTCGTTTTCTGCAGAATTGAGAAGTGTGTTGTGCATAGTGAAACATTTGTCATAAAAGTTTCTCTTTTCCTTTTCCGCATCCGTCAAAAACATTGCTTTACTGTTGAGTGAACCAAGACGATTAAAAACAACTTCAAGAGCGGCTTTCTTTTGAGAAACAACCAAAACTTTCTTGTTTTTACAAATTGCATCAGCAATCACATTGACAATTGTTTGTGATTTTCCTGTCCCTGGTGGTCCATAAATGACCATATTTCCACTTTCATTGACTTTTCTCACAACTTGTTCTTGTGCGTAATCTACATTGTTAATAAGATATAAATCATGACTCTTTACCGTCTTTTTCTTGTTTTTTTGTTGTTTTGTGTTGAGAAGTTCGTTGACTGATTCGTTTGTCAAATGTTTCTTTTCAAGAGCAGAATAGTCCGCATAAATAGAATTTGCCAAACTGCATCTTGAAAGCAAGCAAAGATATTTGATTTCTGGCGAATCAAACATTCCAGGCTCTCCATAGTGGTCGAATGGGAAAACATTCTTTCTTTTTGGGTTTGAAATTTTGATACCAAAAGATTTGAGATATTCAAGCAATTTGTCAAGACTTGAAAATCTTGCTCTAAAATTGTCAAATTCCATATCCATATCTTCCAAATTTAAATGGTGACTATCAGCAAAAGCAAGCATCAACGCCTTGTTTAACTGGACATTCTCGCC
Source organism: uncultured Staphylococcaceae bacterium (assembly GCA_964541525.1). Taxonomy (GTDB): domain Bacteria; phylum Bacillota_I; class Bacilli_A; order ML615J-28; family CAG-313; genus UBA1737. The sequence goes on from CAZIQF010000042.1 coordinate 2,740, forward strand.
ATATTTTAAGGATATTGTCACATTTGAATCATCAATAACATCAATCTCCATAGGAAACATCAAAAGTGGAGCACGGAATGTGTAATTTCTTATCGTTCCATACACAAAAGGATAGCAGAGATACAATTCGTATCTGCCTGTCTCTTTTTCAATTTCATCAATTTCTCTTTTGAGCGTAACCAAAGATTTTGCTTCTTGCTCAACCAATTTTTTTGCACTTTCATTTTTCTGTCTATCATACTTCTGTTTTTCTTTTTCATCTGCAAATTCTTGTTTAGAAAACTTTTGGTCAAATTTGTTCGCTCTCAAAATTTCTTGTTTTGTTTCTTTCCCAACAATCTTAAAATCGACACTTCTCCCATTCCACAAATTGTCCAAAAATTCATTTGCCATATCAGGATTTTGTGCCAAAATTTTGCCGACATCATAACCATTCTTTTTCGTAAAGTTCTTCAAATAAAGGCTTCTGTTTTTTCCACTAATTTCAATAAGTCTTTCTTTGTAATATGTATATATGCTTTTCAATTTGCCCTCCAAACTAGACTTGCTATTTACTTATAAAGGATACCATATTTTGTGTAAAAAATATAACAATTTTTTTAATATTTTAAAAGAAAATTTTCACATTTTCTTCATTTCAAAAACTTCTAAAGTTCTATAATCGCCATTTTCGACATTTGAGAAAAAATTGTTGAATTTGTTTTGTATTAGGTTTGTCTATATAATCAGTCATCAATTCAAGAACAAGTTTACACTCAAAACTTTTTCATAGCATGCTCCTGTCACGAAAATCATATAATCGTCACAGATCGACAACAAATTATTTTTATAAAAAATTTCAATCAAACACTTGACATAACATTTTTTTATAGTTATAATAAAACAGCATTCTAAAAAAAGCTTGGCAAATCCCCGCCAGCTTTGGAATGTTCATGATGGCTTGTAGCTCAGTCGGTTAGAGCACCACCCTGATAAGGTGGGGGTCGGTGGTTCGAGTCCACTCAAGCCAACCAGTTGTGTTTTTAGCATACGACATTGTCAATATGTTGTATGCTTTTTTTGTTATGTGACTCAAGTTGTTTCAAAAGTTTAGTCAAATTCTCAAAGCATCTTTTTTTATTTTTGCAATATGAATTTGTAGATAATTAAATCTTTATGCTATAATCTAAATAACAAACAAATCAATTTGGGAGCAAAATTTTGGAAAAAGAAATTGGAATACTTTGCCATATATCATCATTACCAAGTGTTTATGGCGTTGGCGATTTTGGAAAAGAAGCCTACAAATTTGTAGATTTTTTATCAAAAAACAACATAAATATATGGCAGATATTGCCTTTAAATCAAACTGGAGAAACAAACTGTCCATATTATTCAAACTGCTGTTTTTCTTATGATGAAATGTTTTTTGATGTTGATGACCTGATTGAAAAAAATTTAATAACTAAAAGAGACACTTTAAAATTATTGAAACTGCCAAAATCAAAAAAGGTCGTTTACAACATCGTAAAGAAAGAAAAAGAAACTGTTTTTGAAAAAGCCTACAACAACATTTCAAAAGAATTATTGGCAGACTTAAGCAAATTTTTGCAAGAAAATGAAGACATATACAATTATGCTGTCTATAAAACGTTATTGGAAAAGAACAATTTGTTTGATTGGAGATTGCTTAACAAAAACTTGCTTAACCGCAAATCGAAACAATACAATAAATTTGTTGCGGACAACAAGCAGACTATATTAAAATATGGGTTTTATCAATATATTTTGAATTTAGAATGGAAAAAACTAAAAAATTATGCCAACAGCAAAGGTATAAAAATTTTAGGTGATTTACCAATTTATCCAAATGTTATGTCTTTTGATGTTTATGACAGCAAAGATAAATATCAACTCAATGACAAATACAATATGATATGCACCGGTGGAGTTCCAAAGAGCGAAACTGACGACTATGAACAAAATTGGGGTTCTTGCGTTTATGACTGGAAAATTTTGGAAAAAACAAACTATCAATACATGATAAAGAAAATAAAAATGTTATTAGAGAAATTTGATATTTTGCGATTGGATCACTTTTATGGATATTTTGAGCATTATGAATTTTCTACAACAAACAATGCTGACAACAAATGGGTAAGAGCAGGCGGAATGGATTTCTTTACAAATTTAAGCAAGCAGATAGACATCAACAAAATAGTTATCGAAAATCTTGGATTTGAAAAGACAGAATGTGACCAAATCATGAAGAAGTTTAATTTGACAGGCATGTGTCTATTACAAGAGGCTGTTCGTAATGAAAGATATACACCAAACAATGTTAAATATAACAATATTTATTATATAGGCACGCACGACAACAACACATTTCTTGGCTATCTTGAAAATCTTGATAGCACGTCAAAGAAACATCTTTGTGAAATTCTCAACTCAAAAGAAATCAACAACAATAAAAAAATTCTTATATCTGCCATGAAACAAATGTTGAGAAGTGAAGCGAAATATGATGTATTTCAAATACAAGATTTGTTAATGCAAGGGAGTTTTTACAGAATGAATATTCCTGGTGTTGCATTTGACCAATGGGAATACAAAATGCCAAAAAGATACAAAAACAAAGCTAAACGCACTCTAAAACATATTAGAAATTAAGACATACCATCGCAATCTAAAAATAATTGCTATAATGCAATATCATTATTAGTTCATAATCAGAGTATTTTTTTACATTGTTAATTAAATATCCACAATTCTTTATATTATATTGAAAATTGCTTGACTCCCCCCCCTCGCTATGTTACAATAAGTTTGAAAGGAGGAAATTATGAACAAGAAATCTATTATTTTCAATGGTATTATTGCTGGACTTGCAATTATAAGTGTGATTGTTATGTTGTTGCCTATCAATATGGGATTTTCATGCCTCGGTTTTGCACAAATAGCTTTGGCTGAAGAAGGCGGAATTATGCTCGCTTTGCCAATTATTTTGGCTTTTGCGTTTTCAATCATTGTTCTTGGTTTTGCAGTTTTGACATTGCTCACAGCATGTAATGTTATCAAAAGTGCAAAGGCAGGAAAAGCATTCAGAATTGTAAATTTGGTTTTGTCTTGTGTTGGTTTTATATTCGCTGGTTTTGTATTTGCTATGTTTGTTTCACAAGGCGGATTCTTAATTGGATTCTTTATCCCAACACTTTTTTATTTGGCTTTGATTGTTTTGACTTCAATTGATTTGGCACAATCAAAAAAGTTTAACAAAACCATTGAACTTTCTCAAGAAAATCCACAATAAGAATACATATATTTGCAAAAGGAAAAATAAAAGGTTCGCAAAAAGTGTCCCTTTTATTTTTTTGTGCTTACAAACCGTATTTATAGAGAGAAGTAAAATGCGGTTTTTAAATTATATTTGATAACAAGATTCATAGTTCAGGAAATTTTTGTATCCGCCGAATTTGACATAATTTCACTAAAAAGCATATTTTGTCACTATAATCGAATAATTTTTTAAAAATTATTAAATTACGCTTCATAAAAAATTTTGATTTTTAGTCTATATTCTCTAATATATTCACAAAACAGATGCAAACTAAACAAAAATTTTGCAGTATGTCTGTTTTCTTTGACTTAAGAAATAAAATTTGATATATTTAAGACATGCTGAGGAGAAAATTATGGAAGAGTTTTTGCACTGGTTTCAAGGGAAAATGGTAACACCAACTTGGTTTGGTTGGTTTCATATACTTTGGCTTTGTTTAATGGTTGCAGAATGCGTCACAATTTACATATTTAGGAAAAAGATGTCAAAAAAGACAATAAATCTCATCATTCTTTGCACTGGCATCGCACTTATCATATTTGAAATTTATAAGCAAATTGTAATGAGTTTCCGTTATAATGGTGGAAACGGAAATTCTTATTGGAGATACCAATGGTACTCTTTTCCATTTCAATTTTGTTCAACACCTATGTATCTCATGGTTTTGGCGGGGATTTTACGCAAAGGAAAGGCATATGACTGCATAATGAGCTACCTTTCAACATTTGCATTGTTTGGCGGTCTTGTGGTTATGATTTATCCCGGAGATGTATTTACAACCACTATCGGCATAAATATACAAACAATGTTTTGGCATTCAAGCATGTTCTCTATCGGTTTCTTGATTTTGGCGACCAGAAGTGTAGAACTCAATCTAAAAACAATTCTTAAAGCATCAATAGTTTTTTGCATTATGCTTGCTTTGGCACTTATGATGAATATTGCTTGGCACTATGGTGGCATAGATGAAACATTCAATATGTTCTCCATTAGCCCATACTACAAATGTCCATTGGCACTTCTCAATATAATCTATGACAAAGTACCATACATAATATTCTTGGCTATCTACATAATTGGTTTTATGCTTGCCGCAACATTAATGATGGCTACCGCAATATTGCTTGACAAACTTGAGAAATCATTGCATACAAGAAAAATGTTCCCAGATGAAATTGCTGCACAAAAAGCAATCGAAATAATTAGAAGAGAATTATAATAATCAAAAAATATGGATATTAACAAAAAAGAAGTAGAGAAATTTCTACTTCTTTTATTTTCGCTTCTTGTTTTCTTGCCTTACTCGCCCAATAACAAAATCTCCAACATTTGTGTCATTCGTCACAGTGGTTCCAGCACAAATATAAGTATCATCTGCAATGGTCACTGGTGCCACAATGTTGACATTACATCCAACAAAAACATTGTTTCCAATTTTTGATTTTTGTTTGGTTTCCCCATTATAATTTGCAAACACAACTCCACAGCCGATATTCACATTTTCTCCAATCTCTGCATCTCCCACATACGACAAATGTGGAACTTTTGTGCCATTTCCAATAAAACTGTTTTTGATTTCCACAAAAGCCCCAATTTTTACATTGTCTCCAAAAATACAATTTGGTCGGATATGAGCAAATGGTCCAATTTTACAACATTTACCCATTGATGTTTTCTCAATAATAGAATTGTCCACAACAGTTTTCTCACCAACCACAACATCTGTCAATCTGCTCCCAGCCTTGATTGTTGTGCCATCTCCAATAAAGCAATTCCCCAAAAGTTTAACATTGTCTTCGATCTTGATATTTTCACCAAGAATGACTGTCTTTTCAATTACTACATTTTTTTCTTTCATAGCACTTTATATGAACAAAATCACATAAATGTCAAAAAAATTAAAGTGCCGTTTTCATTTTGCTTTCAAATTGATTTTTCATTGAAATATATTTGTCCAAAGTTGAGAGCAAATATCTCTCCTTTGCATCACTGTCCAAAACTCTGAAGACTTTGTCGTCAATAAGATATTTCATAGGGTTTGTCACAACTTCATCTTGTGCCAACAACTTCTCTACTTTACCTCTAAATTCTTCATCATCATTTGAAATAATTTTGATTTTCGCAGTGCAGACATTTTCTCTACCGACCAATCTTCTCTTAGCCTTTTGTGCAAAGCATTTCAAAACATCATTATTACTCATAAAACCTCCTTTATGTACATGAAGATTTTACGATAAATAGTGACATTTTGCAAAGAAAAAACTTTCCTAATATTTCTATTATTGTCGAATAAAGTCTATTATAAAATGTCAAATTTAGATTTGAAATTGTCTTTATAGTTTCAACAAAAAATGCCTTACAGATTCTGTAAAGCATTTTTATTCAACATTTTTTAGCAATTAGTTTTCTTCGTTTTTAACACTTTTCAAGGTGACTTTGTTTATTTCTTCAATTTTTTCTTCTATCATTTTCACAAATTCTGCTTTTTTCATACAACAACTCCTTAAATGTCAAATTTTTTTATTTTATCTTTAAGCTCTGTCTTTTTTTTCTCGTTTTCTTGTCGTTCTCTATCTTGCTCAGCGATTGTCGTAAGTTCTTTTTCTTTTTTCTCTTTAATTTGTGTCAAAAACTCTTCACAATATTTCGCGTAGTCATCAATGACATCTGCTTTATCTTCAATAGGTTGCAACAATGCTTCTTTTACTTTCAAAACTGCACCAGCAATAAAATCTTTATCTCTGAAATCTTCTGTTTTAAGCTCCAAAAACTTGACTGGTTCTCTATAAATTCCTTTCAAGATTTCAGCTTGTTTTTCTGTGAACATCCTTCTATCTTTATCAACCCACATCCATTTTCCATCTTGCAATTGAACCTTTGACAATCCTTCGACAAAATCAAATGCTTCTATAAAAACTTGGTCCCAATATTCTCCATTTGTATCTTTAAAAATATATGCACCAATAAAAACATTCTCACCATCAATAGTGGCACTACATCTAGTTGGTACAATTTCTGGATATTTGTCTTTTACCATTTCTCTTTAATCCTCCTTATTTTGATAAAGTATAGCATAGAAAAGATAGTTTGTCAACACCATAAACTTAAGAATTTTGTGCCTAGATGATTTTAACAATCTTAAACATTGCAAACGAAAAATCTTTCAAGCAAAAAACAATAAAAAAAACAGAGATGTTACTCTCTGCTTTCTTTATTAATTAAATAGTTTTGTTTGAACAGTTATCTTGTTCCTGTGACCTATCGTCACTCTTGAGAACTTTCGTCCTCTCATCGACATCTCTCTTTAAAAGGAGGTGATCCAGCCGCACCTTCCGATACTGCTACCTTGTTACGACTTC
>CAZIQF010000043.1:0-7610 GCA_964541525.1 uncultured Staphylococcaceae bacterium
CAATTTGTCTTAAACCTTTTATAATTAGAGCTCTTTTTTTAATTTTTAAAGATTCATGCCAAGAAACGATATCATTGTAAATTTTTCTTTCAAACACAATAACCACCTCTGACTATATTATACACTTTTTTATAGGGAGTTTCAAGTAAAGTGTGCACTTTTTTATAGGGAGTTTTCGACAATATTTGCACTTTTTTAAATATATTATTATCACATTTTCTTTTTTAATATTTAATTTTAGAGATTTGCGGTATTTTATTTAACTAATTTATGACATATTATAAATAAACATAAAAAAAGAGACTTTGTATAACAATTATATCACAAATTTAGACAATTATATAGCAATTGTAGAAGATTGGATAGAATTTTATAATACTACAAGAATTAAAAACAGGAAGAGAAAATAATCTCTTCCTATTTATTATTTAAAAGACCTTTTATGAGTGTGAACTAAATGGGGTTCACTTCACAGAAGACTAATAGATTTACTTTAATGGACCTCTTAATGGCATTTCATTATCAATTTTTTTAAGAGCTGGCTTTAATACTTTATCATAAATATCGGTAGTTTCATCACCTAAAACTCCACCTTTATATTCCATATACCATATAGATTTATTATTTCTATATACTAATTCTCTTCCATAAAATTCTTTACTACCAAAATAAGTATCATGATAAATACAGTCACCTTCTTTATAGTGATAATCTATAGAATTAAATTTAGTTGATGGACTTTATATTTTGTTCCGTCAGCATAAGTACGTGTTTTAGCTTCTATTAAGAATTCAATTAATGTCATATAGCAACTCCTATTATAGTTTAATAGTTCTAGATATAATTAATGTTAGTGCATATTTTACTAATCTTTAATAATTAGCAACAAATGTTCCAGTTCCAGCAAGTGGATCTATAAGTTGTTTAAATTTTAATTTCAATTATTCTTATTTGATACTTCTTGAACATATTCGTTTATATCATGAATTATCTGTATTAATTTAAGTTTAAGGTTTCTTGTGGCTCTCAATTCATACCCTTTTTCAAATGATGAGCGAGGTCTTTCACAATAATCTTCATTATACACAATTGCTTCATCAACTTGATATAAGTATATAGTTTTTATTGTTGGATTAAAATATATATTATTATCATCAACTGATAAACTTATCGGTTTACTACCAAAAGCTATGGCAACTTCTTTATATGGTGTAAAATAACACCCCACTTTTAAGTATTCTAGTTTATATGGAGAACCATGATAAAATATTTTACTTTTTTCTAACAATTGTAATTTCATATTTTCATCTCCTATTTAAGAATATTATACTACCTTTTACAATATTTTTCTACAATCTATACCATAACAAACATGTTGTTCTATCACATACCTTTTGTATTACTATCATAGAGTTTGAAAGACAAAAAGTCTCTTTTTCATTTGTACTCATTTTTAACGAAAATTAACTATTTTAGAGTGTTTTTTAATGATTTAATCTATTTAGACCATATTTTGATACATTTTAACTGATTTTTCTATTATATAGGAAGAGACAAAATGAACATCAACTATGGAGCAGGTCATGGGATCAGAATAACACAAATAATAACACTTTTATTATTTAATCAGTAAACCCAATATCTGACACTTTTAAACTAGAATATTTATCAGATAATTTATAACTAGTTATTCTAGTTGTTCCACCATTAGGTATCAATAATCCTTTATTAACCCATTCTACCATCCATTTAGAAATAGCTCTTGAAGTTACACCAAATAAAGATGCTAATTCTTTGTTTTTTAATATTGTTATATTGTTTTCTAAACAATACCTTATCAATACCAAATCTTTTTTTGACAATCCATTTAATACATTACTTGTATCTTTATTTGATGCTTCTTTAGCTTGATAATATATATTTTCAGAATTTAAAGACATAATTTTACAAAAATATTCAATCCAAATTTCTAAATGTGGTGGATTCTCTCTCCCATCATAAAATAACGCAGGAAGCCCCATTTGTAATGAATTATAATATCCATCAAGATCATTCATATAATATTCTTCAAAAGAGTTAAATCCTTTAAAATCGTAATCTTTAATCATTAAAATATAAGTAGCAAGAGCTCTTGATGTACGTCCATTACCATTAGCAAATGGATGAATACTTACAAATGCATAACTCGTTATTGCAGCCAAAATTGGAACAGGTAGGTGCTGATTATTATAATACCAAGTGATAAGTTCATCAATTAAATGTTCAACATCACACCATTCTGGGGGAATATATTCTGCACGTTTTGTTTTATCATCATACACTGCAAACAAAACACCTGGAGGTGTAGGACCTCTAAATTCTATTCTCTTTAATTTTCCATTTTTTTCAATTATATCGTGTAATTTAAAAATTAATTCTTTTGATAATGGTGTATTTTTTGTTTTTTCCTCTTCTAAAAATGAAAGTGCATCCCAGTAATTTTGCACCTCTACTTCCGCAGAAAGTTTGTTACTTTGATTCTTTTGGTTAATTACATTTTCAACCTGTTTTAAAGATAACACATTACCTTCAATGCTTGTAGAAAAATGTGTTTTTTTTAGTTTAGCATCATACATTAATTTTTGTTTTGTTCTCGTTGGCAAATATAAATATTCTAAAGCAGTTTTATACTTTTCAATATTTAACAAATAACTAACAAGTTCATTTGTATATTTAAACTCTAATTTCATGGTAATCATCTCCACATATATTATAACAAAATAAGGAACAAAAGTCAATAATTTCGTTCCTTATTCGTTCCTTATTTTTCTTTATTTGTTCTCTATTTTTCAATTTTATATTTTAATATGTATTTGGATTTATATATAAAATTAATTATTTTTTGAATATTCATCTTTTTAATTCATCTTCTTGTGATACAAATTTAAAGCCTGATTTTCCAAAAATTCTTAATGAAGGAATATTACTCTCATCAATAAAAACTTCAATTTTTTTGAAATCAAGATTTAAAATATCATTCTTAATAACACCAATAACTTTAGCACCTAACCAATCCTTTTAAAATTCGGGAAAAATTAAAATATCCATATATATAATATTATTATTTTTTTCAAAATGAATTGTTCCAACTAAATTTTTATCTTGATAAACTTTATAAAAAAATACATTTTCAGTAGTAGTCACATAATTAAAATAGTTATCGCTCATATACTTTTTTATTTCAGGTTTTGAAGTTATTTTATTTATAAAAAAATATCATTATCTTCTTGACTCATCATTCTATTATATGTTAATTTGCTCATTAAACTCGCCTACTAATTTTATTTATTTTACACTTATTATACAACATTTTCTACTTTATTTCCACCATTATCTCTTATAAGTTCGAGTCCCATCAGAACTAAAGGTTCGACACCCATAAGTTAATGGTTCAAGTCATTGGTAAGTCTCCTTAGGTGTTTAAATCTAAATGTTTCATAAGTGCATAAAAAAAGAGGCTATTTCACCATATTTCAAGCAAAATAGTCTATAAAATTATAAATTAGTCCTCTTTATCAGAAGACTAATAGATTTCAAAAAATGTGTCATTACTACGAAATGTTTCATATTTAAGTTTTACGCTACAAAATGTTTCACGATGCAACTTTTAGTAGTAATATAAAATTTATTTACTATGCAAAAAGTTAAATACACCTTAAAAAGGAAAAAGGGAACTAGCATTGTTTACTGATGCTGTTTATTTGTACCTATGAACCGATTTGATATGTATAGCCATTATATCTATAACTTGTAACCGTTCCATCAGTACATATAACTGATTTCGCTTTCGTACCACTAAATACATTTGATGCAAAAGTTATTTTATTAAATTCTGCAACTGTTCCATTATATGTAATAGTTTCTAGGTTTGAGCATCCTTTAAATGCTGATTGGCCAATTACCAATACACTATTAGGGATAGTTACAGTTTTTATAAATGTACATTTATTAAATAAACATGGATTAATCCATACTGTTCCGTTATCTATTGTAACATTACTACTTATGTCATTTAAATCTGCATAAAGTAATAAATCTGCAATATAATATAATCCATTTTTCTTTGTCGCATTAGTATTGAAATATGGTGTACCCTTAAATATATATTCAGCAGTTCCTCCATTTGGAGTTGTTACAGCATCAACTGGAACATATTTTATCATTCATTTTTTGATGTTGGCTTTTGAAAGATTAGGACAGTTATTAAAAGCACCACCCTCTATTCTCATTCCAGAGCATGTGCTATCAAATACGATTTCTTCAAGTGTACTCATTGTATCCCAATCAGGTGTCCATATACTTGTTCCATGCCATAAATCGCTATATATATTTTTGATATTATCATGAATAATAATCTTTTTTACTTGTTTAGTAATAGATGAAAATGACCAACTCATTATTCCTCTAACTGGTAGAGATTCATATTTTCTAGGTACTTCTAACACTCCATTAACAACTGCTGATGATTTAACCCCTGTTACTGCATAGCACGATTCACCATCCATTGTTGCCAATTTAAAAGTAAATCCTTCCGCCTCAGATTGATTACATGTGCTACAATAATAATTTTTATCACCTTCAACCCATTTATGTCCAAATGCAGCGGTCTTACTGTCAGTATAAGAATCTCCACAAGAGCACTTATGATAAGTATAGCCTTCTTGTGTACATGTTGCTACAACAACTTCTGAACTATACGAATGAGTATGTTGAGTTTCTCCTCCATTACCGCCTCCATAACTCTTTTCAGATGAACAACCAACAAGCATTGTTACACACAATAATAAGCTAATAAATTCAACTAATATTTTTTTCACTTTTTACCCCCTCCTAACCAAATTGATATGAGATGTTTTTACAATCTTTGAACGAATTATCTTCAATCAAAATTGAATTATATTGTGTTATAGTACCATTGTATTTAATTGTAGTCAAGCTTACACACTGTGCAAATGATTTTTTACCAATATATATTATAGAATTCGGTAACTCTATAGTTTTAATGTTTGTATTTCCAGCAAATACTTGATTTGCAATTATTCTAGTTCCTGATTTAACAACAACATTAGAATTAACTTTACTTTTATCGCTTTCAAGCAACATATCGAATAAATAATAAAGACCATTTTCTTCTATTCGATTGCTCTTATAATATGCAGTATCTTCAAATAGAAAATGATTCCCTATGTTATCATCATGATTAAACAAAGAAATACAATTATTTGGCATTGAAATTTCATTAACATTTTTACAAAACTGGAAAGCACTATGAGAAATATTTATACCAGTACATAAATTACTGAATGATATTATTTCTAGAGAAATACCTCCATTAGGGTTGTTCATTTGACCATCATAGCAAAATAAATTTGAACCAATAAATTTGATATTATCATTTATTACTAATTTTTTTATAGCAGATCTAACATTATATAAAGCTCCTCTATATATTCCAGTAACAGGTACCCCCATATGTTTTCTAGGAAGAGTAACAGTATCTCCATCTACGGATTTACTATTTGCTGACTTTATTTCATATGTATTAATTCTGCCTTTATAATTATCATTGTATCTAGCCATTTCAGATGTAATTATTTCAAAACTAAATCCTTCATCTTCATATCTCTCACATCTTGAACATTTGTAATTTTGTTCTCTTTCAACGTAGTTATGACCAAATGCCTTTATAATATTATCCTTATAATTATCACCACAACCACTACAATAATGATATATATACCCATCAGTTGCACATGTTGCATCAACAACAGTTGTTGAATATGAATGGACATGCTTTTCCTGTGTATTTGGATTATTGTTATTGCTTGAATTGTTTGTAGTTGTGCAACCAGCTAGCAAAAAAGCAAATGTAAATATTAATGTTAAAGTAAATAATATCCTTTTCACGCTATCTCTTAATTCTCCTCTCTAAAATATTTTTAAAATTAAAATAATCTTCACCATTAAAATCATATGAAGCAGAGCCACCATTTTTATTAGTATGAATCACAGCACATAAAGAAACATCAACATTATTAAATGCTTTTTTTAATTCAATATCATTTTCGTAAAGATTTCTATATTCAACTAAACGATTATTTATCTTTTCAAAACAAAAGCCTGACATTTTCGTTTCAAGTGTTTCAAAGAACAAGAATGATAATAATAGCTTTGACTTATATTCTTCTCTTTTCTTTAATCTATGTTCAATGAAATAATACATAATAATTGATACAATTAAACCTGATATTATGCCGGCGACAATACCTATAAATAAATCAATAAAGATATTAGAACAATCCAAAAATATCACCTCCCATTTATGTAATCATATTTAATTACCATCGTATAAGAGTACGCAAAAGTACACATTTAACTACTCTGTAAAATTTTTATTTCTTTTTATAATTTTATGTCTAAATGAGGAAAAATAAGTAATTCATTTGACTTTTTCAGAAATTTATTGTAACATATTAGTGTAAAATTTAGTACTTAAAGGTGTACCTTTACAAACCATAATACTAGTGTCATCCAGAATTGGGTGACATTTTTTAAACAAAACAAATGAGGGACATTTTGCTATAATGTTCTTATTCATAGGAGGTTAGTTATGAAATATGGTTATGTAAGAGTATCAACACAAACACAAAATATCGCAAGACAAATTGAAAAAATGTATAAACTAGGTTTAACTGATGATGTTATATTTGTTGATAGGCAAAGTGGTAAGGACTTTGATAGAACTAGTTATAAAATACTAAAGTCTAGACTAAAACAAGGTGATCTACTTATCATCAAATCAATCGATAGGTTAGGTCGAAATTATGATATGATTATTAATGAGTGGCAAGATATAACAAAGGTTATTGATGCTGATATATTTGTTATTGATTTTCCTTTACTTGATACAAGGGTTGAAGGTAAGAACTTAGTTGGCAAATTTATATCTGACATTGTGCTACAAGTTTTAAGTTTTGTGGCACAAAATGAAAGAGAGAATATTAGAAAGCGCCAAGCTGAAGGAATAAAAATTGCTAAAGCTAATGGTGTTCATATGGGACGTCCTAAATATAAGCTTCCTGATAACTTTGAAGAAGTTGTACGTATGTTTCATAATAAAGAAATAACAAATGTAAATGCAGCTAAAATGCTAAATATGACGCGTGGAACATTTCTTAAATATTCTAAATTGTATAAATAAATTCACACCACTATGCTTATTATTGCATGGTTGTGTTTTATTTTGTTGATTTGAGTCCCGTTAGAACTAAAGGCACGAATCCCGTAAGTTAATGGTTCGAGTCCATGGCTAGTCTCACCTAGTCTGTAAATCTAAATGTTTCATAAAGGCGTAAAAAAAGAGACTATTTCACTATATTTCAAGCAAAATAGCCTACATAAATAAAAAAATAAGCCTTCATTCAGAAGACCTATAGATTTCAAAAAATGTGTCATTACTACGAAATGTATCATTTTAAGCATTTACACTACAAAATGTTTCACGATGCAACTTTTAGTAGTAATATAAAAATCATTTACTATACAAAAAGATTCATATACTCTTCTATTTC
>CAZIQF010000044.1:0-7521 GCA_964541525.1 uncultured Staphylococcaceae bacterium
TTTTATGGTTAATAAATCGTTTTTACCATAAAACCATAAGAGATTTTACAGAACCCATTTAGTAACTATGAAACCTAGCTCACATATAAAAACCACCTCATTGGTGTTACCCAACAAAGTGGTTAGTGTCTAAATTCTATGTTTTATTTATTGTTTAATAATTTCATTTTCTGAATTTCATTATAAATTTTGTGAATTTGACTTTTTGTAAAAAAACTTAAATATAAGGTTTTCACTTGACCATATTTCAATGTTAAAATAACTTTTTTATGATCAATTTCACAGTTAATAATTTCATCAAAGTGAAACACATCACCTTGATTTCTAAAATGCCTATCATTTTTATATAGTTCATTAGCAACAAAATCAGTGATGATAGTTTTAGCATTATAATTGAAAGATATAGATGGTATAAATGTATTAGAGCTTAGCGCAAAAACACCCCATAATGGAACAAGTCCAATCATAATATATAAAAATATTAATAATTGACCTTCAAATCCATAAAATGCAATTAAGAACAAGTCTATACTTAAAAGTAAAATGGATATGATACCTAATAAAACTTTGTATTTCAAACCAAATATTTTCATTTCGATCCTCCTAGTCAAAAATTAAATCTAATAATCCATCTTTTAACAATCCTAAGACATCATCTACAAACCAAGAAACAACAATACCAACTCCTGTGCCTACAACAAAACCAACGAATGTACCAACGCCAGGAATCGGAATTATTGAACCTAAAGCAGCTCCTATCATTCCGCCAACATTTGCTCCCACAAAGCCACCAACCCATGCAGAGGCAGCACTTTTTCCAAATGATAAAGCTCCATCTAACAAAGCTTGTCCCCAAGAATTTCCTTGTTGTAAATTATCATAAATTGTAACAATGCCATCAATAGCAGAAAAAACATAACCAAGTTTATTAAGCCACGAAGCTTTTGGCAGAGAACTTAGACCCTTTGCAGGATTTACCCCTAACATTCTCATATCATCCAAATAGCTTAATGTATGTAGTCTACCATTTCCAAACAAATATTTTCCAATCATAAATGAATGAGAAACTGCAGAAAATACATCATTAGCTTTTGATATATGTTTTAATGCATTTGGAACTGCGGGTAAAGTTGTAAACCAAGAAGATGAATCTCCTCCAATAGTTCCACAACCAAGAGAACTACCTAATGCTAATGAATCAACCATTCCTCCACCAGTGCCAAAGCTAACATTAGAACTACTATACGCAATACTAATTGGATTATTATTCGCATAACTATATAAGTTAAGTCCATTAATGCTTGATGGGGTTAAACTAGATACATCTGCAGGTTTGATGAATCTTCCTAGTTCAGGGCTATAATAGCGTGAGGTTACAAGAAAGAGGTTAGTTTCAACTGGACTATCCTATTGCAACTCCAACAAAATTATTTTATATTTGGCCAGATGTTGTCAGTCTAATTACTCAACAGTATAAATTTTTTGATTTTTACTTCTTGGTTTATTTGGAATAGTATAAGCAAGTATTCCTTGTTCAATTAATGGTATTACATATGAATTTATGAAATATGCAGGGTGTTTTTTATCATATCCAAAGAATTTTGCTAAAGATTCTTTTGTTCTAGGCGTTTTACAATACGCTTTTATTTTAGATACAAAATCTTCATTAATAATATCTGTTTTTTTAGAATTATATAGAGTAACTTTAAATGTTCCTCTTACACTTTCGAATTTTGGTTCCATTAATCCAGCTTTTTTCATTTCTGCATAAATCGTAGGTATTCCAGAATATCTATTTTCAGTCACCTCTAATATTTCTAATATAGATGCAATAAATGGATTTCTAATATCTGAATGCACTTTTCCTAGTTCATCAAGTGAAAGTCTTCCATATAAACCACCAGGATTTGATATTTCAATTCTATCATCAAAAATGGTTAATCTTATTGGTTCATTTTCTGTATGTATACTATAATCTCTATGAATTAATGCATTTAAAATAATTTCTCTGATTGCTTTAATAGGATATTCTAATACATCTTCACGAACGCCGCTATCATTAATCCTTGTAGCTTTTTTGATATTGTTAATAACAAAAGAAATTGCTAATTTTAACATTTCGCTTATTGTGCCATCTAACCTTTTATTATCTAAGAATCTTATTCCATTTTGATCTTCAACACCATAATCATTAGTTGAACATCTTACGGCCACAATATCTAAATTAGGAGAGAATATTTGTGGATATTTACCAAAATTTAATATACCACAAACTGTCGGATAATTATTTTTATCAATTATTCCATTCATTTTTAATATAGTATCTTTATCTAAATTAATTAAATTAGGTTTTATTGATATAATTTTATCTAAAAAAGCATTTATAGATATTTCGTTAAATATATCTTTTTCAATTCTTTCCTTACTACGCAATTCATCTTCTGTTTTATACTTAAAGGCATCAAAACTATATATTTCATAATCTGTCATTGGTAAATCGGCATCCCCAACACGAATATATGAACCTTTCATTTTACCTTTCCCGGAATAATAGCACGGTTTATTAAAAACATCCAATTCCGGAATTTCGGCGGAAGCAACAATTTTTTCATTATATTCACATATCGTTATTATTGGTCTAATTTTGGGTTCCATCATTAATGACTGTTCAGTTATTTTCTTCTGAAAAACATCAGGATTAGTAATTCCGCAAATGTCATAATTGTTTTTTTCATCAACACCGAAAATTATAATACCTCCTGATGTATTAGAAAAACTTGAAAAAGTATCATACAAATTTTCAGGAACGCCATCTTTAGCTTTTTTAAACTCAATATTATTAGTTTCAGTTTTTAAAGAAACAATATTATCTATTAAATTAATTAACTCTTTAGTTTGCATATTAATCAAATCCCTTTCTGCTATTATTATACTACGAAAGAATTAAAATATCAATTAATTAGGAAAATATTTTTTAAATTACGAAAATAATATATTAATTACGAAAATAAATCACGAAAATATTTACCTGATTTTCCTTGTTTTCAAGTTTTATACGTTCAAATGCGTGCGAATAAAGTTTGAATGTTTTATAACGTATCATCTATGAACTTGTAATATATTTTAATAGTCCTTGGATTATCTCTATATCCAACTTCTATTCTAGATATTAACAAATGAACTATTAGAGAATTAAGTTCTTTAAACTCTAAAAATTCATTTACTTTTTCTTTTAATAATTTGTAATTTTCTATTGTAGACTCTTCTTCTTGTTTAAGATTCTTAAGTGTTTCTATTTCACTTGTTATTTTCTTTTGTTCTTCTTGATATTCTTTAATCATTTTAGATGAAGTTTCACTATCAATTATTTCGTTTAATGCATCATCATATACTTTCTTAGTTAATTGATATAACTTATCTTTTCTTGCCTCTAACTTACTTATTTTAGATCCAATATCAATATTAGATGATTCTTTTTTTTCTTTCTAATAGTTTAGTTAAGAATTCTTCTCTATTAATGTTTTTGTTAAATCTCTTAGTTCTTGTTCTACGATTGATTTAATCTGTCTATGAAGTAAAGTATTAGGTCTAGGACAATAATCTTTGTTTCTCATATAAGTTGTATATTTATATGTATGACTTACTGTACCATATTTTCTTTTTTGATAAACTAAAGCCATTCTATTACCACAATGAGCACAATAAATTATTCCTTTAAATAAGTTTTCATGATTATGTACCCAAGGATGAGTTCGTGATGCTATCATAGATTGAACTGCATCAAAATCACTTTGAGATATAATTGCTTCATGAGTGTTCTTAACTATTAGATGTATTTCTTTTGGTACAGGGACACATTTCTTTGTTTTATAGTTAATTACTTCATATTTATTAGATTCAATGTGTCCTAGATATACGACATCTCCAAGTATTTTTCTTGCTGTCACATAAGTCCAACCTTTATTCTTAAATCTAGCAAACATAATATCGCCATTAAGACGTTTATAATAACCTGGAGTATAAATACCTTTCTCGGTTAAAATAGACGCAATTTTAGGGCAACCATGACCTTCTAATGCTAATCTAAAGATAAGTTTAATAATAGGTCTTATTTCTTCATCCACGATTAGATGATTATTGTCTAGTGGATCTTTTTTATATCCATAAAGGACTTGAGCTGCAGTATATAATCCTTTTTGATTTCTACTTCTTTTAGCAGCTTTTACTTTTCTAGATAAGTCTTTTGAATACATATCATTTAAGATGTTTTTAAATGGTGCGATATCGTTGTTATCATTAATGGTATCAATACCATCATTAATAGCAATATATCTAACTCCTACATCTTTAAAATAATGTTCTGTATAATAACCAGTTTCAATATAATTTCTTCCAAGTCTTGATAAGTCTTTAGTAATAACTAGATTAATCTTACCGCCTTGAATATCTTGAATCATTCTTTGAAATCCTGGTCTATTAAAGTTAAGACCTGAATATCCATCATCTACATAAACATCATAAATCTTAAATCCATGCATCTTAGCATATTCTTCTAAAATAATCTTTTGTGTTTGAATACTTCCTGATTCACCAATACTTCCATCATCTAAAGATAGTCTACAATATAAAGCTGTGTTGTAAATTTTATTATCTTTCAATTATTCCTCCTTTTCCAACACAAACTTACATCATGATGATACCACAAGTTTATGTTTACATCCATCTATTTGTAAATTTTGTAAGCTGGGTATCCCAGTTCTCGCAATAGTCGAGTTGTCATAACTGGTAACATCAGTTGTGGCAACTCCTTATCCTGCCTTAAAAATAAGACAATATGCCACACCTTCTTTATTAATTAAATCTACATTTGCTTGTATGTTTGCTAGTGGGTAAAATATATTTGCTTTGTGTATTGCTTCGTTTTAATTAAATTTTTTTTAATTAAATCATTAACATCAACTCCTTATTTCTAACTTTTCACATATAAGTTACTTGTGGATAAAAAATATCCTCTCACTATATATGGAAAGTTTAACGTGTTTTGTAGGGGTGTTTTTAGAAAATATTTTTAAAAATTTAAAAACTGTCCTCACTATATATGGAAAGAAAACTATATTTTGTACGGGTGTTTTAGAAAAATTTATTAAAATATTTTTTCTTCCACAATCATTATTAAAGAAAAATAAAAATACTCCCTACACTATATATGGAGAGTTAGGAGTAAAAAGTTTTACGTTTTTATATGATTTGTCGAACGAAAGCCAAAATATTACAAAAAAAGATATGTCAAATAATATGACATATCTATCTTTTATTTATTATTTAATTGTTGTATTCTGCCTTAATATTAAGGCAGGATAAGAAAAATACAGCATTCGTTTGCATTTTTGAAACACTTGCGCAACTGGGATACCCAGCTTTTGCTTCTTGGCAAGAAAGAAAAAACAGATATACCTATATAGATATACCTGTTCTTATTGCTAGATAAAGTTTTGCATATTTTTATTTTTTATGTGATTTACGATTCAAAAAAGTATATAGAAATAATGGAATAATTATAAAGAATAATACCCACCAAAAATTTAACTTAATTGAATAATTAAATCCTAATACTATTAATACCATAATACCAATAAATATAACTGGAACTAACAAAAATATAATAGATATAGCATTATATATTTTTTTACTTTTTGTTGTAATGTCTAAATCTTTTAATTTATAATGATTAAGCATTTTTTCATATATTGAATTCAATAAATCTTCAAATTAGAATTCTACATTACATTTTAAGTTAAACGTATTTTTATTAACTTCGTCAGCAGTTGCATATAATTGATATATGCTATATTCAATTTCATCATCTGTTAGAGAAATATTAGCAGCAATATTTTGATATGTTAAACACATTTCAATTGAATTTCCATTTTTTGATATCTGTGGAAAAATTTCTATTTTTGTAAACTTATATTTAGATAATAATTGAGTCAATTCACCATTACAATATTTTTCTAATAAAATATCTAAATAATTATATTCATCATTTTTTTTACTATTTAAATATTGAATTATCTTATTTTTGTTCATAGTTTACCTCGCTATTTTAATTATTCATCATATCCAGTTATCCATCTAATCAAAGCATCATATGCAATACTTAGTACTACAACTCCACCAACAACAATAAGACCCGGAACATTCCAACCAAATGCAACTAAAGCTCCGGCTGTTAATAATGACATTGTTCCAGCAGCCATATAATACGAACTCACACCTATAGCAGTATCAATTAAAGTATCTTGGATCATTGCATCATCAATTTGCCAATTATTTTCATATAAATTAAATGCAAAATTAACACCTAAAGTATAAACAGATGTTTTTGCAAAGTTTTTTGCAAACGCTCCAAATCCACCTCTTGCACTATCGGTTGCAATTTTTCTAAAACTTGCTCCTACTAAATCACCATATGAATATTTTCCTTTTGTAAAAGCAGAGTGAGTTCCACCCAAAATTGGAAATCTGTATGTTTTTGCAGTAGCATAGGCAAAGCTAGATTTTGTTCCATGAGCTGTTAAATAATCAAGCCCAACTTTCAAATCAGGAATTGCACCGACAAGTAATTTAAGCCATTCTGGTGCAGCTTGATTAGAAATACTTGAAGTTCCAGTAGATAAAGCACCAAAATCTATAGAACTAACCATTCCGCTACCATAACTAGAAACAGAACTATCATATTTAATAGAAATAGGATTATTAACAGCATACGTATAAAGATTTAGACCATTAATAGATTGTGGATTAAGACTAGAAACATCTGCAGGTTGGATAAATCTTCCAAGTTCTGGAGAATAGTATCTTGAGGATACTAGCGCAAGATTGGTTTCAACATCATAATAATATCCTTTATATCTAAATGGGTTATTATTAATAACATATTCATCTAATTCATTTGCTGATGATAAGTAATTGATTTCACAATTTCCCCATGCATCATAAGTATATTCACCGATATACTTTCCTCGATACATGATTTTTGCTATATTCCCACTTGAATCTTTTATTAAATTATAATAATGACTTTCTAACTTTCCATCATTGTTATCATCTACAATATAATCGATTCCACATATTCCTTCGATATCATAGTAATATCTGAATTTTCTAATTAGATGATTATCATTATCTATTAAATCTTCTCCGATGATTCTTGTCCCATCTAAATAGTAGTTTACTTTATATCCGTTTTCTTTTTCTTTTCTACATCTTATTCCTTGATAATTATATGTGAATATATATTTTTCATTGTTATTAGTTATATATGATTCCATCAGATTTCTAGAATTATATGTAATCGTTGCTTTATTTGTTTGGATTGTATTTCCATATTTATCGTATCTTATATTAGTTATTATACCATTTTCATTGATTCTTGTCAATCTATTATGATCATACTCAAAGCTTTTATCTGATTAACTTATGATATATTCAAAAATGTTAACTTATGAATTTTACAAAATA
>CAZIQF010000045.1:0-7292 GCA_964541525.1 uncultured Staphylococcaceae bacterium
TAAATGAAAAAATTATTTGTATCCCGTCATATATGACATTTTGTTTATAATATTTTATAAATTATAAAATGTAAAAAATACTAATAAATTTAATAATACAAAAACTCAATTTGAAAGAATAATAATTTAAATAAATTAATATTATCTATAGATTTTGATGTTAGATAATATTTAGGGATAATCAAGATTATGATGTAGAGACAGAGCTTTATTGGGTATCCTCACGTTACTATTCGCTGGAGTTATGTAGATTTATAAGTCCAGATGATGTAGAATATCTTGATCCAAAAAGTGTAAATGGATTAAATTTATACTGCTACTCCAAAAATAATCCAATCATGTATGCCGATCCTAGTGGACATAGTGTTATATTAGCAATGCTGATAGGTGCAGGAATTGGATTGGCTGCTGGATTAGCATCGCAAGTTGTGTCCGATGTTGTAGCAAACGTATGGGAAAATGGATTAAATTTTTCTGAATGGCAAATGTCTTCTTGGCAATCTTATGTTGGTGCAGGATTGAGTGGTGCTATAGGAGGGATGTTTTCTCCATTTTTGGGGGCAGTTGCTGTTGGACTTATTACTGGAACAGCATCTACTGCAATAACAATGGGACTATCTAATGCAACAGGAGAGACAAGTTATGGATTCGGCGAAATTGTAGCTTCTTCACTTTTGATTGGAATGATTTCCGGATTAACAGCGGGTAATGTTGATAATATTAAAATACCTAAATTAAATGCTGGTAGAAATAGCTTGAATGCAATTTCAAAACAAATAAATACCAAGTTGATTAATGGTACAATTAATAATGTAAGTGAGAAAACTATAGGTAAAATGTTTGCTTTAAATTTCTTATATTCATTACCATTTACCACAATTAATAGTGCATTTACAATTTTAAATATGAGAGGATAAGATAATGAAATTATTAAAGTGGATTTTTTCTCTGAAGTCTATAAGTAAAAGATATGTTAATGAGATATTATTGTTGTGTTATTTGATAATAACAACTTTAATTGTGGTCATTGCTTCAAATTGTTTTGAATTATCTAAAACAATTAATAGAATATTGGGGATAATAATTTTGCTGCAATGGATATTACTTTTTATACCGTGTATGTTTCGTATTCTTTCTATTATTGATTATAATAAGGATATAAAAATAAAAAATGGAAAACTAAAATTTAATTTTTCTCCCATACTATATTCACTTCAAGATATACTGTATTGGCTTGAGTATGCAAGTATTCCTGACACAATATATGTTAAAAGAAAAGATAATATTGGGAATTTAATTATCGAAGTAAGTTATGAAGTAGAAAAAAGAAATGGCCCATTTGTAAATAAGAAAGTATTTATAGACAATGAAGAAATACAATCATTTACGGAAATACAAGATATATTAACGAAAAAATGTCTTATTAAAGAAAATTCTTTATATGTTGTTGCAACGACAGAGATGAATGATCCTAAATTATTTAGTAAAATAATATCTGAAATTAAAATAAAATAAAACAAATATCACTTTTAACATTAAGGGTGGAGCTGGATCATTTCAGTTTCATCCTTTCTTACATTTAGTGGTAAAGAAGCGAAATCTGGGTATCCCAGTTGTCGTAATAGTCGAAAATGCGACTTGTTGCATTTTTCTTATCCTGCCTATAAAATAAGCAAAGTTGCAACACTTTTTAATTTCAGTAGTTAAGTATAATCTCTCGAATTATTTAATAAATTTGATTATTGTTTAATTGGTATACAAACAACTCATATTGTATATGAATATGATCAATATGGAAATATCGAAAAAATAACATACAATCCAGGTACAATCGAAGAACAAGAATATATATTTACATATACAGTAGATAATCCATATTTATTAGATAAAGTATACTACCAAGGAAGCATAATTAAAACATTAACATATGAAAATACAAAATTAACAAATATTCAAGAACAAACAAATAATAAAAATATTACATATGTAGGAAATCAAATAAAAAGCATAGGGAATGTAAACTTCAAATATGATGAAAACGATGTAAGAATTGAAAAAGAATATAATGGAGTAATAACAAGATACTATGTAGAAGGAAACAAAGTAGTATCAATAGTAAAAGATAATCAATTAGTAATATATTTATATAATGAATTTGATGAAGTAACTGGATTTAAGTACAATAATGAAATATATGTATATCAAAAAGACATATTAGGAAACATTAATGGAATTCTTGACAAAAATAATATATGTGTGGTAAAATACACATACAATGCATATGGAAAACCATCAGCAAGTATATATCAAAAAGAAGTAATAACACCAGAAGATGTAACATATAATGATGCAATTAGATATTTAGGAAATCAATTAAAATCATTAAATATCTTCTTATATAAAGGATATATTTATGATGATGAAACTCAGTTATTCTATTGCAACTCTAGATATTATTCACCTGAACTTTGCAGGTTCATAAGTCCAGATTCAATTGAATATTTAGACCCAGAAAGTATTAATGGATTAAACTTATATTGCTATTGTTTTAATAATCCAATTTCTTATAGCGATCCTAGCGGACATTCACCAGAATGGTGGCAATGGGCTCTAGCAGGAGTGGGAATTGCGTTGGTTGCAGTAGCTGCAGGTATGGCTTTCCTTGGAACAGGTGGAGTTGCAGCTTTCGGAATGGGTGCGTTTATAGGTTCTATAGCTGTAGGAGCTGGAGGAGCAGTCGTAGGTGGTGCTATTGGATATGCTGTTGGTGGTGTTGATGGAATACTAGGTGGTGCTTTAACTGGTTTTGGAATTGGAGCAATCGTTGGATTTGTAGTTGGTGGTTCAATAAATTATGCATCATACTTAAGATCGACGGTAGTGGTCGATGGTCAAAGAGTGCCAGTATATCGTGGTGGGAATAGTATGCAAGTAAAAACAAGTGAGTATAAAATTCTTTCTAACGGAACAAAAAGAGGTATTTCTGTTAACACTAATCCTACTCAAGTACAAAATTTTGGTGGAGCATACCGTGTTAAAAGGATTCCTAGAGGATTAAAGATTGTTCAACAAGGAAAGAATTTAAGTCATTTTGAAATAATTCCAAATAAAGTTTTGTCATTGAGCCAATATCAAACATTATTAGATAAAGTAGTTTTAATTGGTATTTAAGGAGAAAAGAATATGTATAAATATTTAAAGCTTATAGTTATTAATATTGACGATTCTAAATATCCATCTGTTGCATATTGTAATTTTTTGGATTTGAATGAAAAAGTTATTTCTATCACAGAAAAATTAGATATATTAACGAGTAAAAATATTAGAAAAAATAATCTACCACTTAACGATTATTTGTTAAAGTGTAGAATTTTAGAGGAGTATGAAAACAGCTATAAAATTGATATTTCAGATCCTTATGGAGTATTAGATAGCAATAATAATTTTATTTTTATAGTTAATAAGAGTATGTTATCTAATAATCATTGTGATGATTAATAAGGTTAAACAAAATCACTTAATATTAAAAATTTAAAATAACACAAACTTGCAGAGGGTGTGTCTATCCAAGTGGGTGGATACATCCTCTTTCTTTATAAATGAAATAAAATTAAATATATGTTAAAATAAATTTAAAGGTAGAAGGTGGTGAAAATATGCAAATTAATAAAGAACTTACAGATAAGTATTATGAAAATTATATTCCTTGCAATTGTGAAAATTGTAGATATTTCATAAAGCATATTGAAACTGAAAAACCAGAACTATGCGAATATTTAAGAACACTAGGTATTAATCCATTAAAACCATTTGAGTTAATGTCTGTTTATTTTGAAAAAGATAAAAGAATAGAATATTTTGATTGTGCTTATGTTGTTTTTGGAAACTCTCAAGAAAACATTGAAAAAGAAATAAGTGGAATAAAACTTTCAACTTGTTCAAAAGAAAGATATCCTTTATTAGATACTGAAGAAGAATACTTTTTAATTTCATTTGGACCTATTTCTATTAATTGTGCATATGTATATAATCGCCATTTTACTTTCAATGATAAAGTTCAAATTATTAAAAAAGCTATTGATGAAGTTGATCCAATGGGATTGTTAGAGATTAATTGTCCGAAAGATGAATACATTCAAGAAGCAACAATTATTGCTAAACAAATTAAAATTAAGAAAGCTAATTTTGTAAAGGGTAAATATATTCAAGAAGTATTTAAAAAGCAATTTGATGAAGCTATTTCAATGAAAAAGTGCAATGATATTGCAAGAAGAATTATTATTTATTTTGATATGAAAGATTATTTTAAAGATTTTGAAGAAAACGAAACCTTAAAAGGAAAAGTTGCTTTCAATAATTATGAAATTACTTTAAAAATACACGATGATTTTATAGTTAAACATAAAGGTAATTATACTTATTTAAACGATAAATTTTATTATGATATTGAAGAACAAGATTTATTAGATAGTTTATGTGGTTTTGTTGAAGATAATGATACTATTTATGTTCAGTATAAGCATTATCATTTTGGTTTCCATTTTGGTCATTCTGGTTATTTTAAAGAAATAAAAAGATCAAAATACTCTTTTGAAAAGTTAAAACACAAAAAAGACATAGAATTAATCTTTGATAATAAAGAAGTTATCTTTTCTAGAAAAATAAGTAATCTATCTAAAGAAGAAATAATTGAGCTAATGTTTAACGAGCCAATTAAAGAACAATATGAAAAGGTATTTTATTCACCAGATAAGGTTAAAAGATTAATTGTTTCGAAAAATAATATAGGAAGTTATTCATACCATGTTGAAAAGCTAACAATATTAGAAGGTGAAGAAATATATTGGTGTGGTAACCATGCTTTTTGGGAACCTATATTTGGCGGTGGTGGAGTATCTTTTTATGAAAATATTGACGATTTACTAAAAGATATTAACGCTGAAATAAAAGGATGGATAGAAAAATAAAAATTATAGAGGAGGAAACATCATGGATGATAAGATTATCAAATTTAAAAATAGAGTCGAAATCAAAACACTTTTAATAGTTTGTTTGATTATTTTTATTCCATTGTTTATTTTATTGGTCAGTGAAATCATCAAAAGAGGGTTCAATGAACTATGGCCTTTTGTCTTTATGTTTTCCATCATTTTATTAATATTTGTGTTCGTACTTTTTGTAATTAATAGATTTTGTATAACTTTTGACTATAAAAAAAGTGAAATAATGTATACTGCATATTTTAGAAAAACAAAAGTATACAAATTCAATGATGTTAAAATCTACTATTGTAAAGGTAAAACAACGTTGCCAAATGATTATGTTTTTAATTTTATTAATAACAATAAAGTTATATTTAAAATATCATCTATCGATTTTGAATTTCAAACAAAAGAGAAAGTTGACTTATTAAAAGAATTTTTTGACGGGAATCAAAAGTATTTTTATGAATTAGAAAAAACTCTAAAAATACCTTATGGTAAATTATTTATAATTACTTATGAATTAGATGAAGATATTGCGGTTGTATATTTACCTAAGGATATAACAATAGATTTAGGATATATAAAGTCTGATCAAAAGTTCTATTTAACTGTATATAAAGATGGAGATTGGAATAATCAATTAGAAGTCTTAGAAACTGACGACATAGAAGAAATAAAAGGAATCTTGCAAAAATTAATTGATAAATATTCATTGTAGAAAGTGATGGATTATTTAGATGAAGAGTAAAATCTTCATCTTTTTTTATTTTTCACCCTCTCATTTGAATGCGTTAATGTCCGTTACTATTGAAGAAATATAAAAAAATTTTACTTTGGACCCCGACACTTTAGCGTCTAAAAGTCTGTTACTATTGAAGGGATATTTTGACTTGTTACTAAAATTTCAATAAATAGGTCCATAAAAGAGGTGCTAAGTTTCCAGTAACTATTGAAGAGAATATTTCTTCAAATAAAGAAATAGGAGGTGAATTGATGTTAACTAATTATAACTAAAGTAGGTAGAAATATATCATTTTCGTGAACAGGATAAGGCGTGAATCACTCTGCATCACTTGTCTCACGCCTAGGTGTTGTAACTGGGATACCCAGCTTACAAAATTTATAAACAAATAGATGGATGTAAACATAAACTTGTGGTATCATCATGATGCAAGTTTGTGTTGGAAAAGGAGGAAAAATTGAAAGATAATAAAATTTACAACACAGCTTTATATTGTAGACTATCACTAGATGATGGAAGTGTAGGAGAATCAGGAAGTATTCAAACACAAAAGATTATTTTAGAAGAATATGCTAAAATGCATGGATTTAAGATTTATGATGTTTATGTAGATGATGGATATTCAGGTCTTAACTTTAATAGACCAGGATTTCAAAGAATGATTCAAGATATTCAAGGCGGTAAGATTAATCTAGTTATTACTAAAGACTTATCAAGACTTGGAAGAAATTATATTGAAACTGGTTATTATACAGAACATTATTTTAAAGATGTAGGAGTTAGATATATTGCTATTAATGATGGTATTGATACCATTAATGATAACAACGATATCGCACCATTTAAAAACATCTTAAATGATATGTATTCAAAAGACTTATCTAGAAAAGTAAAAGCAGCTAAGAAAAGTAGAAATCAAAGAGGATTATATACTGCAGCTCAAGTACCTTATGGATATAAAAAAGATCCACTTGATAATAATCATCTAATCGTGGATGAAGAAATAAGACCTATTATTAAACTTATCTATAGATTAGCATTAGAAGGTCATGGTTGCCCTAAAATTGCGTCTATTTTAACTGAAAAAGGTATTTATACTCCAGGTTATTATAAACGTCTTAAAGGCGATATTAGGTTTGCTAGATTTAAGAATAAAGGTTGGACTTATGTAACAGTAAGAAAGATTCTTGGAGATGCTGTATATCTAGGACACATTGAATCTAATAAATATGAAGTAATAAACTATAAAACAAAGAAATATGTTCCAGTACCTAAAGAAAGACATCTAATAGTTAAGAACACTCATGAAGCAATTATATCTCAAAGTGATTTTGATGCAGTACAATCTATGATAGCATCACGAACTCATCCTTGGGTACACAATCATGAAAACTTATTTAAAGGAATTATTTATTGTGCTCATTGTGGTAATAGAATGGCTCTAGTTTATCAAAAAAGAAAATATGGTGCAGTAAGTCATACGTATAAATGTACAACTTATATGAGAAATAAAGATTATTGTCCTAGACCTAATACTTTACTTCATAGACAGATTAAATCAATCG
>CAZIQF010000046.1:0-6901 GCA_964541525.1 uncultured Staphylococcaceae bacterium
GTACCTTTAGCAACTAAATTTTTTAGATGAAAGGTTTGGCTTAAAAATGGCAGAAGAATTATTTATAGGTAAAGAAACAGATGAAATGTATACTCAGTATAATGATATTGTAAATGAATTAGATCATTATCCAGAGGAACTTTTTATAGGTAAAAAAATATTGTTCCCTTGCGATTGGGATGCAATATATAATTGTGGAGATCAAATACAATTTGAAACACATAATAAAATTAATAAAATAATTAACATAATACCAAATGCTGATATCCCAAAATGTAACTTTGTTAAATACTTTTGGGAAACATATGCAAAATATCAAGAAAACAATGTTGAATTATATACTTCAGGTTATAATCCAAATAATCCAAGTAATCCTAATAACTTAAGCTGTATGGATGTAGATTATTCGAAATTTGATTGGGTAATTACTAATCCACCATTTAGCTTTGTTACAGATTATCTGAAAATTTTGAGTGATGAAGTGGAAAAAAGAAAAAATACTAAAAGACCATTTCATTTTATTATTATGATACCTTGGCAAACATTAGGAAATAAACTTTCAAATTTCTTTGTAGAGAAGAAAGCTTTTCCTGGGTGGGGAAAACATATTAATTTGTCTTTTTTAGACATTAATAAAAATCCTATTTTAAATGATAAAGGAAAACCTCGTTTAGTTGCAATATATTGGATTACTGATTTAGATATGAATTTTCCGACTGTAGATAATAATTATTTTGTGCCTCAGCATTCAGTTGTTGAAAAATTACATTCATATTTTAATGAACTTTTATATAGAGATGATGCACCTAGAGATGAAAATGGATACGCTTGTGCCTCTGATGGATTACCAATTTTGCTTCATAGTGAATTTAAAAATTTATATTATGATTATCCAGGTTATCAAGCTGTACCTATAACGTGTATTGATTATTATAATCCAAGAGTCTTTGAGATTTTTGCATGCACTTCAGTTACTGAACCTTGTAGAAGTATTGGTAATTTTAAAATGATACCTAGTGGATTTGGGTTACAAAATAAAATTCCAGGACTTAAGAAAATTTGTTCTTATATTGTAAAAGTTAGACCAGAAATTATAGAAGTCACAAAAGGTAAAAAGCCTAGTGAAGTGTTTGATGCGTGTAAACATTTGTTAGGTATTAAGGAGTTAAATGTTTATGAATAGAATAATAGAATATTGGACAGTTCAAAAAATAATAAATTTGCTGTCAAATGGTGAATTAAATTATAAACCGAGTATTCAAAGACAATTTGTTTACAGTGTTACTCAACAACAACAAGTTATTATGTCTATTAAGAAAGGATTTATTGCGTCATCATTAGTGATAGAAAAAGATAATAATGGGAAATATGTGTTGTTAGATGGTAAGCAAAGAATAAATTCAATTATAGGTTTTATTAACCATGCGTTTGATGTAGAGGGGATATATTTTGAGGATATTTATAGAAATGATAGAGTAGATAGAGCTGATAGATACAGAAGCCCCGACGTAATTAGAACTGAAATCGATGATAATGATATATCAGGTGCGGCAACAATCTTGCGTTTTACTTTTCCAATAGTTATTTATTCAGAAATGACAAATGATGAAAGACTTACTTTATTTAATGTTATTAATACTACTGGAGTTCCATTAAATGTATGGGAATTAGTAAGTGGTAGATACCCAACTGGTGTCCTAGCAGATATGAGAATTAATTATTTTAATGAAAAAGTTGCAACGAATTCAGTTTCTCTTGATTCTAATTTTTCACGAGTAAAAAAGTTCGAAAAATATTTTGGCACACACGAAATTAATAGAGGGGAATTGTATCAAAAGATTCTTGAAAAATTATTTGTTATGTATGGAGGTAATCTTGATGATAGGCCTTATGAAATTGTTGATGGAATACAAATTAATCAAAAAAACTACAATAAATTATGCAGATTTGTTGAAACTAATTTAGATAAAAAATTCGAGGAATTTGCAAAACAGCTAATAGAAAAATTAGACTTATTCTATGAACTTTTTAAGGATTTAAGTAACTTAGGAGTTTTAAAGGAAATATGTTTTAATATCGATAAGATGACTTTTTTTAATAAACATAGAGAAGAGTTTTTAAATGATGATGTTAAGAAAACAAACTTACATTACTTGATTACACAATATATTAATTCGGATTTAAAACATGTAAATGATAATCATAAGAAATACTTTGAAGAAATTATATTACCAACTGCATACATTTTAGAAACTAATTTTAGAACTACACATGATACAAAACGTTTCTATACAAAAGAAGATAAGGAAAGATTATTTGTTTCTAACACTACCTTTGATTCAACGACTCTTCAAGTCAAGTGTAAAGGGATGATGAATGATGGAGTTACTGAGTGTGGTTGTGGAAAATGGATAAAGAAAGAAGAAACCACCGTAGATCATATTATTCCCTGGATTTTAGGAGGAAAAACTGATGACTCAAATGCTCAGTTGTTATGTAGAGAATGCAATAGCAGAAAAGGGGCTAAAATAATATATGACCTAGTTAAAATAAAGGAGAATAATTAATGTTAGATAGTCCGATTCATGAGTTAATAGCAGAAATAAGATGCAAATTTTCAGGAAAGAGAGTTTCAATTTCTGACATAAGAAAAATAGAGGAAAAGTATAAATTATGTTCTTTTGTAAATGTTAGAAATGATAATTGTGCATTTATAAGGATAACTAGTTTTGGCTGTGGAGAAGTAACATTTGAAGATTTAGTATTTAATATAGATTTTTTAAAAAATTTTAAATCTCCAGAGGAATTAATGTTCAATATAAATAAAGTACTTTTTGGAAATGCTTATGATGTAATATTGGTTGATACAAAGGAAAACTTATTAAATGATCCTATAGGTGAGCCATCGTTTAATTTTGAGACACTTATTGAAGAAAATAAAAGACTTATTAAAAGATGTACTGAATTAGAAAATAAGTTATCAAATGAAAAAAACAATCAAATATCTCTATTTGACTTAAATGATTTTTAATTTTATAGACTATTTTGCTTGAAATATAGTGAAATAGTCTCTTTTTTTACCTATTTATGAAACATTTAGATTTAAACAATAGGTGAGACTGACCACGGACTCGAACCATTAACTTACGGGTTTCGAACCTTTAGTTTTGATGGGACTCGAACCTATAAGAGGTAATGGTGGAAATTAAATTAGTTTTAGTGTATAATATTAATGCGAGGTATTTGTTATGAACAATATTTATTTACAAAAACAAATTATTGAATTAATTCCGTCTCAGACAATGAAGAACGCAATAAAAGAAAACAATCATAAATTTACAGACATAGAATATACTAAGCTTGTATTAGAATTTTCTACATCATGGAAAAATAAATTAAATTTATTAAATTGCATAAAAGATAATACAAACAATAAAAATTTAATAGATTATATTGAATCATACGTCAGATGTGAAATGAATGCTTATAATGATTTTATTAAAAATGAAGAAGAGTATGTATATGATGTAATTATGGATTGTAGAAGTGAAAATAGTGAAAGATATTTATGCCCCACATATGAGTCTATCTTAATAGTTATAAAAAATTATATTGAAAACTATAAAAATTATTTAGAAGAAAATTTGAGACATATTGAGATAGTTAAAAGGAAAATATCTTTATGGGATAGTCCAGAAGAAATCGATGAGCCAAATGAAATAGTTGTTTATTTAAATACAAATTTAGAAATTGAAGTTATTTATGATAACAGTGATTACATTGACCCTGAAGATTATGAGTTAGATATGAATTCAATTAAGTATCCAACCATATATAAAGCAGGAGATTTGGTTTTAATTGATAAAAGTAAAACAAAAACTCATATCGATAGGGATATAAATTATTATTATGAAATAACAAAAGAGAAAATTTTTGGTATAGTGGGTTTTAATCAAAACCAATTAGATAATGATGTTTGCTTTTTTTTGAATCTATCTAATCAATATGTACATTTTAGATCAATAGGATTAAATGAATTACAATATGTAAATTATTTAGATTGCCATAGTCATATAGATTTTGGATATATAGAAAAAGTAGATTTAAATGAAGTTCATCCCAAAATCAAAGATGATTATGAATATGCTAAAGCTAAATTAATTGAACTAGGAATTATAAAATAATATATTAAGCCAGTTAACCAACAAAGTTAGCTGGCTTTTTAAATAGTAGAAATAAATAAGGAAATGTGGTATAATAAAAGTAGCAAAGCAACACAAAAAGTATCACGCTGAATATAAATTTATATGATATAATGTAATTACCTGAGGTAATATTATGTTCAAAGATAAATTAAGAATGTTAAGAGAAAATGCTAATTTAACTCAAAAAGAATTAGGAGAAAAAATATTTGCATCTAGAAGTGCTGTAAGAAATGGGAACTTGGCAATGGAATACCTAGTGATATAAATATTGATGCTTTATGTAAGTTGTTTAATGTCACTGAGGAGTGGCTTTTAGATAGAGAAGATTTAAAGTGCATTGCTAAAAAAATGGAAAATTTATTAAACCAAAAAGAGAAAGATTATATATTAGAATATTATAGTGAATTCAACAATGAAGAATGAGGTAAGTGGAACACATCACTTAAGTCAAAATGGTATGATTATAAAATAACTGAATATTTTGAAGAAAACTTTAATTTTAAAGGGGCAAAGTCTATTTGTAATATTGGGATAGGACCAGGACATTGGGATAGATATTTATCATATCATATGAATGAAGAGTGTAGATTAATAAGTATTGATATAGATACTGATATTACTGAAACATTTAGATTATGTCTAGAAAATGAGCAAAACAATCGAAATATTGAAGTAATAAATAAAGATATATTTTAATACAATCCAAAAGATAAATTTGATATAGTAACAATGGTTGGATCTATAGTACAAGAAATAGGGGATTATAAAGAAATATTCAAAAAAGCTACATCATTGTTAAATGATAGTGGAGAATTATATTATTCATGTGTTACTAAAGAAGAAACAAAAGAACAATCGATTGATGCATTAAAGGATACAAGTTATATAATTGCTGATTATCAAAGACTAGAAAAATATGGATTAGTTTTAATTGTTTGTAAAATAGTGCAAGCATAAGGAGAGATTTATATGAATAAAAAAAGTATATACATTTATAATGATGATTGGTTTGATCAAACTGCATTGAGCAATCCACGAATTACACTAGATCATAAGTTAGATGATTATTATCCTGAATATTATGAAGTTAATTATGATGTCAGATTACTTGCAACTGAAGAAAATGAAATAGCAGATCAATTTAATGATTACAAACAAAGATATGGTACTAAAGATATAAATGAGTTAAAGGGCTATGTAATAAAAAAGAATCCACAAGCAGTACTACTTGATGGATTTGACCAAGAACAGTTTGATTATATAATAGATTATATAAAAGATGTTAAAATACTATATTTGTTTAAATGTAACAAAATTAATGATTTATCAAAATTAAGTAACTGCCATAATTTAGAATGTTTGCATATTGATTGGAATAATAGACTAGAATCATTATGGGATATGAGTAATAATATAAATTTAAAAGTACTATCATTTGACCGTATTAGCAAATTATCAAAGATTGAAGATTTGGTTAATACTAATATAGAATATATAACTTTTGATAGTAGAAATAATTTAGGCCAAACGAAATATGAATTTGATTGTAATGTAGATGTGTTTAAGCAAATGAAAAAATTAAAGCATTTGAAATTACATTATAAAAATATAAAGGTGGATTATTAATATGAAAGTCATGGTTTTTTGTAGTTCATTTTCTATATGTATTCAAGATAAAAAAGAATTGCTTGAACAACCTATAGATAATAAGGGTTTGAAAGATGTATGTGAAGTATATGATGTTTCAAATGAATCTAATTTTTTTGTTATGGAATATATTAATTCAAGATTTTGCAGATTAGTCTTTGCATTACTAAGAATGAATCATTGGTTGGATAGTGAAATTAGAGATTTACAATACAAAAAATATCTTGAGGACAAGAAACTTGCATCATTTTTTCTTGCTCCACTAATTAGAACAAAAGGCTTATTAGAAATAAAACCAATTAACTGTAATGATGATACATTAATTAGTATTTATTTATTAAAAGGAAAAACTCCCTTTAAAGTTGATGTATATGATGGAGAAATAGAAGTTGTTCAAAATTACAGATATAAATGTAGTAGAAGAAAGATGAAGAATAATATCATTAATAAATAAAATAATTTAGAAAGGGATTACTATGAATTTAAGAGAGAGAATAGAAAATGATAAATTATATCAATTATTAATCAAAGTTAAAGAAAAACCAGAAACGTTTTTAGGTGATGCTGATTTAAATATTTTGCATGGCTGGATTTGTGGATATAATTTATATAAAACATTAAATTCAGTTAAATCTGATATCGATATATTGAATGTTGATAATAACATAAGTTTTGATGAATTTGTACAAAACCATTATGATAATAATACAACAATTGGTTGGGTGAAATTAATTACTTTTTATAGTTGGAATAAAAGAGTTGCTCTAGAAACTTTTTTTGAATTGTTATTTGAATATATTGAATATTGCTGTGATAAGGAATAAATAGATTTTGATAAAACCAAGCTAGTGGTATAGAAATTGATTTTGTTACTAGATATAATAATGAACTAACATTAATTGAAGTAAAATCAATTGTTAAATTGATAAAAATCGTCAAAATTATACAATAAATACAGTTATATGATACCAGTTTTGATAAAAATAAAAAAGTGGTACAGTATAATTGACTTTATCACTAAAATGCTATATAATATTATCGGTGGTGAT
>CAZIQF010000047.1:0-6720 GCA_964541525.1 uncultured Staphylococcaceae bacterium
TATCGAATAAATTATTTTATTAATTTACTTGACTTATTTATAGTAGGCTTATTATATATTATACCACTACTCCATCAATAAAGCAAACAAAAAAGTTAACCACATTGAACTGATACTTCCAAATAGTGAATAACTTTATTCTTAATCACTCTCTACTTTAGAGCCATCATATCACATATGTAATTAACTTTTTATAGTTCTTACGCTATTTCTTTATACTTAAAAAAGCAATCGTCTCCACATGATTAGTTTGTGGGAATAAATCAAATGGTCTAACATAATTTAGTTGATATCCTTCCATTACAAATAATTTTAAGTCTCTAGCTAATGTTGCTGGATCACATGAAATATATACAATTTTAGCAATTTTCATTGTTGTAATGGTATCAATTAATGAACGCTCTAAACCTTTGCGTGGCGGATCAACAAAAATTACGCTTGGTTTTATTTCTTCTTCCATCCATTTTGCAATTTGAATTTCCGCTTTTTCACAAACAAAATTAGCATTATTAATTTTATTTAATTTAGCATTACTTTTCGCATTTTTTACCGCTTCATCGATTATTTCGACACCATATACTTTTGCAACTTGCTTAGCTGCAATTAACCCAATGGTCCCAATTCCACAATATGCATCAATAATAACATCTGTTGATTTTAATTTTGCTGTTGCAATTGCATTTTGATATAATAGTTCACACATATCATGATTTACTTGATAGAATGACTTTGCTCCAATGTTAAATTTTAATCCACATAAAGTATCTGTAATCGTATCTTTTCCATACAAAGTGATACATTCATCACCTAAAATGGTATTACCAATTTTAGGATTAACATTCGCAATAATCGAAACAACCGACGGAAATTTTCGAATAATTTTATCAGTAATTAATTTAATATTCTCTTTCGTTGTAAATTCACGATTATTAACCACTAAAACAACCATATATTCCGTTTGATTATGGTTTTTTCTAACTAAAATATGTTTTAACGTACCTGCTTCTTCTTTATATGTAATCCCCTTTACGCCACATTCATGACAAACATTTTTAACAAACTTTACAAGTTTAGTTGATTCTAGCGGTTGAATATAACATTCTTCTAGTGGAATAATATGATGAGTCTCACGCTTATAAAATCCACAAAGAGTTTTATGATTAACACTCGCTACTGGTACTTGTACTTTATTACGATAGTACATAGCATTTTGAGGATTACCAACAATTGGTTCAACATTTTGATTTTCAAATCCACCAATTTTTTT
Organism: uncultured Staphylococcaceae bacterium; assembly: GCA_964541525.1. Lineage (GTDB taxonomy): Bacteria > Bacillota_I > Bacilli_A > ML615J-28 > CAG-313 > UBA1737. The sequence continues at coordinate 1,268 of CAZIQF010000047.1, forward strand.
AAGTGTATCCTCAACCATTTTTTGTTTAAACTCTAATTGTCCTTTATATGTCATATGCATTAAATTGCAACCACCACATTCAGTATAATGTGAACAAATCGGTTTATTACGATTAAGTGAATGATTTTCATCAAATAATCGCAACATTTTGGCATAAGCATATGTTTTATTCATTTTTGTAATTTCAACAAAACCAAATTCATTATCTAAAGCACCAAAAACGAATAAGGGAAAGTTTATATATTCACAGCCTTTACGATCCTTACCACTAATTTTAGCAATTGCAAGACCATCATGAGTATAACCACTAAAGGCAACTTTAAAACGTTCACCAACTTCAATATATTTTTCTTTTGGATTTGTTGTTATATTATTATTTTTTATTTCCATAACTATTACCATTTTGATAAGCAAGACCACCTAGTGATGTTTCTTTATAATCTGCTTTCAAATCTCTCCCTGTTCTTTCCATTACTTCAATTGTACCATCTAATTTAATTATGTGATTTCCTTCTGCTAATATCGCATAACTAGCACAATTATAAGCCTCCATAGATGAAATCGCATTTCGCTCAATACATGGAATTTGAACCAAACCATTAATCGGATCACATGTCATACCTAAATGATGTTCTAATCCTATTTCTGCAGCATATTCAATTTCTCTTAATGTTCCATTATTTAAATAAACAATCATACTGGCCGCCATCGCACAAGCAACACCAACTTCGCCTTGACATCCAACTTCGGCACCAGAGATTGATCCATTCGTTTTTACTAAGTTCCCAATAATTCCCCCAACTGCTAAGGCTTTTATTAATTGTTCCTTGCTTCTATGATTAATCGTTTTTTCAGCAAATAATACTGCTGGAACAACAGCCGATGCACCACAAGTTGGAGCTGTAACAATAACTCCACCACTAGCATTTTCTTCTGCTACTGCTAATGCATAAGCATACACCAATGAATTTAGACGTGGTTTAGCTAAATATTTTTGATAAAAGCTACTTGCCCTTTTCTCAATATTTAATCCACCAGGTAATACACCCGATGTAAAAAGCCCTCTATTAATCGCTTTTTCCATTGCTTCATAAATTTGATTCAAATAGGGTACAATTATCGCTTCATTTTCAAATTTTAAGACATAGTCGTATAAATCTATCTTATTTGATGTACAATACTCAATAATTGCTTCCATTGATTTGTGTGGATATACTTCTTTAGTAAAAGTACCTCTTGGCTCATTCAAATTTTTTAAGCTACCACCACCAACGCTAAATACTAACCATTCATCAATCTTTTTTTGATCAACATATGCCTCGAGTTTTAAGCCGTTCGGATGATATTCAAACGTTTTATTATAATCAAAAAGAATTGTTGTTTGGGTAATTCCTAATACATCATACAAGATTTTATCAGTTAGATGACCTTTACCTGTTGCAGCAAGACTTCCATATAAAGTTACTACAAATCGATTGGCATTCGGATTTTTTGTTTTAAAAATTTTTGCAGCTTTGGCAGGACCCATTGTATGCGAACTAGATGGTCCATTACCGATTTTATATAATTCTATTAATGATTCCATAATTATTTTTCTTGATTTTTAGCATTTTCTTCAGATACTATTTGTGATACTCTTGTAGTAGCTGCTGCTGCAATTGCACCTACGATATCATCTAAAAAAGTATGGCAACTTTGATTTCCAGCTTTTCCTAGTTCATTTAATTCTTTAACGATTCCAGGTTTATTAACATCAATATCACCAAAATTTGTTTGACCAATTGCTCCATATAATCTTGCAATATCTAAGCCAAAGATTTCATCAATACCAAATACACCCAAATCATTCGCAATGATATCTTGAATTGGTCCTTTAAATAATCCTTCTTCTGCTAAACGATCAATTTCTGCTCCTAATTGTAATAAGTGAAACGTATCTCTTAACGATAAAATTTTGATAACACTATCAACACAATCTTGATATGAAACATTTTTATTATATTTCATTTGTTGATTATATGCAATTAACGCAATATCATCAATTTTAACTCCACGTTCAGTTAATTTTTGAATATTAAGGTTTGTCATTTCTTCACGAGAATAATAAAGTTTTGGTTTCATAGTGTTAACCTCCTATAAATATTTTCTTAATCCACCATTAATAAAATCACGACCACTCATCGGTTTTTTACCAACTGGTTGGACTACTAGTAATTCTAATACGGTATGATTACCACAAGCGATTAATAAACGATTTTTATGGTGAAGTAAGATTGTTCCTGGTTTCTCACTTGTGGTTTCGTCGATAACGCTTGATGCATAAACCTTAATTTGATCACCTTTTAAAGTCATAAATGCCGTAGGAGTTGGATTATACGCTCTAATATGATTAAACACTTCGCGAGCAGTTTGATTAAAATTCAATTCCTTTTCTTCATTTGTAATGTTATATGCAAATGTTGCTAGACTTTCATCTTGTGGAATCGGTGTAATTTTACCAGCAACTAAATTAGGAATCGTATCTAATAATAAATCTCTAGCGGCATAACTTAATTTTTCAAACATTGTTCCACTAGTATCAGTATCTAAAATCGGTACTTTAACTACTGATAAAATATCTCCTGCATCCATTTTCTTTTCCATATACATAATGGATACGCCTGTTTCGATTTCACCATTTTTAATTGCTTGATGAATCGGCGCACCACCACGATATTTAGGTAGTAATGATGCATGACAATTGATTGCTTTATAACGAGGCGCATTTAGAAGACGCATACCAACAAATTGACCATAAGCAGCAGTAACAATTAAATCAGCATTTAAATTAATTAAATTATCATATTCTTCTTTAATATGTTCTGGTTGGTATACTTTAAGTCCATGGGATAAAGCATATACCTTAACTGGTGATGGCGTTAATACTCGATGCCTACCAACTTCTTTATCTGGTTGGGTCACAACGCCAACAACTTCATACTTTTGATTGAGTGCTTCTAAGATTGGAACACTAAATTCTGGTGTTCCCATAAAAATAATTTTCAACATTGATTCACCTATAATTTTCTTGGATATTTATCAAAAATAATCACTGCTTGTGATGATTGATAATATTCATATATTGTTTTATAAAGTTGATTAATACCGCTATAATTATGTTTAATAATAATTACAGCTCCACTATATTTTTTAGAATAAGTCGGACCAATAATAAATATTTTTGATCCAGCTAAATTTTTTAGCATATTTTTAATATTATTCGCAACAACAAACATTTCTTCATAATTAGCCTTAACAATAATTCGGTTAATATGATAGAAAGGTATATTATGCATTAATTTACGATTAGCAATTTCTGTTTTTAAAAATTCATGATATTCACCACTAATATAATTTACTAATGGATAATTATTGATATCAGTTGTTTGTACAATCATCATACCTTCTTGTTTTTTTACCAATTCGCCACAAGATTTAAGCATATTATATGCTCTACTCATCGCATCATAACTAGGGGTTTTTAAAACTGAATCAAAATTAATAATCGCAACTAACCCTAAATGATGATTAACAATCGCTTTAGCATAGTTTTCAGTTGTCACAATCACATCAACTAATTGATCTTCAATTTGACTCATTTGTTCAGCAAAAGTATCTAGTGAATCATTTTGATCAATTACTAAAGTTTTCAGCATTGGTAGTTTTTCGTCAAGTTGTTTTTTAATTCGTTCAATTCCTATCCCACCAAAGCGCTTTTTAGTACTGCCACATTTATTACATTGTTCAGAATATGGCATCCGTTTACCACAAGCCGGGCAAACAAGCATTTCTGTTTTTTCATTATAATTCAAACTAATGTTGCAATTGTTACATTTAGGAACATCACCACATCCCAGACACACAAGATAATTACTATAATTCTTATTATTTACAATTAATAACGATTGCTTATTTTGCTTGTAATTATTAATAATTACATCTTCTAATCGTTTTGAAAGATATGTATTATTTCCTCTTTTTAGTTCATCAATCATATTGACAACTGTTGTTAGTGCTGGTGTAACATCTTTGGTATTATCAACAATCTTATATGTCCCCTTTAATGCATAACAATAGTTGGCTACAGATGGAGAAATTGATTCCATAATAAACAACGCATTAGTTAATTTTGCTAGATAATAAATTGCTTTATGTAAATCATATCTAGGACTTTGGTCATTAAAATAATTATCACTTTCTTCATTCATCATAAAATACATTCCAACGTTTTGATACGGAAAAAAAGCACATTTTGGCGTAGTTACTACCACTTGATAATTATTTTCTAAGATTTCCGTATAATAATCTAATTCTTCAGCAGCCGATAAATTCGAATTCAAACAAGCAACAGACACTCCTAATGTCTTTCGGATTAAACTCGCATATTTGAAACTACTTAATATATCTGCACAAAGAACAACGGTATTCTTATTCTGCTCAAGCATTTGACCGATTAATTTTAAAAGTATTTCATTTTTTTCATCAGTAGATGATGGCATATATAATGAAGGAATAGTTGAATTTAATAGTTTTTCTAAAGTTTGATCATCTTTTGGTAAAACACTAGTAAGTGAAGGCTTTGTGTAAGCAACACTTGCTTTTTTAATTCTTAACACTCTTGTTTTTTTGGTTTCTAAGAATCCATCCTTAATTAAACTTTTAATCATATATAGAGAAACATCATAATGATCAATTATTTCTGTTTCAGTTAAATACTCACTATCTTTATACAAGTCTAGAAATTCTTTTTTTAGTGGGTTTTTAATGGTATCTCGATACTGAAAATACATCGGCATATTTACACTATATTGTTTTAGATATTTATAATTAGTTGGTTGTTTCATTTCGTAATTTATTGTTAAATTACCATTTGCCAGTTCTTTCTTGATTTTATGTTGATATTCATTTAGCGATGAATTTAGTTCAAGAATTTGCTTTCCTCCAAAAGCATTAACTAACGTTGCATCCAACATCGTAGCATTTTTTACAACAATATATTTGTATGTTTTAAGTAATAATGCTTTGGGGATCATCATATTAAGAATAGTAGCTAGCGGACAAATGGTATCATCCTTTAAAAAATTAGCCATTTGTAGTTGTGTTTTAGTAATTAATGGTTTTAAATCAAGAATTTCAACAACTGTTCGATTTTCACCTTCAAAGCGTTTTTCATCATATAAATCTAGGATATACCCCATCACCAGTCTGTTACCAATCCCAAAGGCAACATTAACACGTGAGCCAATCGCAGCAAATTCTTCTAATTCTTTAGGAATTAAGTATTCAAACATTTGGTCAACATTAGAACTTTTAACATTAACTACAATACTTGCAAACATAAAATCACCTTTCTTTTCAATATTCGTATAATAAAGTTGAAATCAACATTATTATACGATTTTCATTTTGTGATA
>CAZIQF010000048.1:0-6230 GCA_964541525.1 uncultured Staphylococcaceae bacterium
CACCCCACAAACAAAGATAGTAGTTCTCATTATTTGGGAATCAATCTCATTATACTACAATGCCCTATTTATTTCCACCAATATCTCTTATAGTTTCGAGTCCCATAAGAACCTTACATTCGAATCCCGTAAGTTAATGGTTCGAGTCCGTGGTCAGTCTCCTTAGGTCTTTAAATCTAAATGTTTCATAAATATATAAAAAAATAGGATATTCTAACCATATTTGGCTAAAATACCATATAAAATAAAAAATAAATCCTCTTTTCAGAAGACTTATAGATTTCAAAAAATGATGCAGGTGACGGGACCATAATAACACAAGTATTAACACATTTATTATTTTGTATAAAAAAAGCTAGCTAACCTTTATTGTTGTTTGGTTAACTGACTATGATTGGTTATTCTCCATGTTCAATAGAATTAGGACCTACACTTCTAACAAAAGGCAATTTCTCTAATTCTTTAATTAATTCAATAATATCTTCTTTACTTTCAACATCTACGTATAAAAATACAATTTGATTAAAATTATCTAGTTTATCCTCATTACCTGATTCAAAAAAGTGGCTTGGTGGAGTTGAACTAATATAACTAACTTTAGTTATTTCATCTATTTTAAAATGTCTTTTTGATAGTTCAATATATGTTGTTGTATGTTTTAAAGTTAATAAAATAACATCACAATTAAATTCATCATCTACACTACCTTTAAATAATATTTGTTCATCTGATAATCTAAAGTTTTCATTCAACCAACTAATATCAAATTCACCACATTCACATAATCCATCAATGAAATTATTACCATCATAAGTTTCTTCAATGTAATATAATTTATTTGGAAAATCATATAAAGTAGAATCAATATATTCTTCTCCAATTCTAAAATATTTTAATTGAATCCTAACTTCAGTTGCATTAGTCTTTGTGCTATCACTGTAATAATCTGGATTTCTAAATTCTAGTACTAATATAAGAACTGCGTTTTCTTTACCTAAAATTTCTGAAATATTTAATTTAGCATGGTATCTATCAACTTGGTCACCAACTTTACCATTTTTACCACCTAAAGTAAAATCACAATTATGAGTTAAACCATCACTAGTAACTATTATAAAATCAATATTATAATTTGTATTAGTTTTACGATTAGTTATTACATTTTTATTAATATCAGTTAATAATTCCAAATCTACAAATACATTACTAATAATAATATCCTCATAGAAATTTACTTTTTCTCCATTATATGCATATCTTCCTTCTTGAAATTCATATTTTTCTTGTTTATAACATCCTGTAAGGCAAACTAGACTTATTACAAATAACAGTACAAAACTAATTTTCTTCATATAAATTTACCTCCTATTAATATAACAAATAAAAGCTCATTTTTGTTGGAACTATTTTACTTATTTACATTATAATATATAATTTTAAAATCTGCACTAGAATGTTGTCTCTTTTTAAGAGAACTTTTATTCTTTCATATATAAAACAATTTAACATAGTAAAAGGTGACAAAAATTTTAGGTTATCTGCTATCTTTTATTACTTATATATCCAGCTATTATACTAATCGCAATCGATATAATCGCATGAATAAATAATGTTACAATAATTATGATAACTGCAATAGTTAAAAAATTAAATATTATCCCGCATATTAATAAAATTATTGAAATTAATCCTAAAACATATCCTTGAATTTGAATTATTAACATTGGTAAAATGACACCATGAAGTGATGCTGAACTACCTTGCATACCTACAAATAAAAATCTTAAATGTTTTATTTTATATAATTTGAATTTATCTTCATCAATATTCTGATGCGCTGTTCTTTGCATAAATATGGGTAATGCAATAATACAAAAAATCATAAATAATGCTGCAAAGATTTTCATACTACCTCCTTAAAATATCTATAACTCAATTCCACAATATATAACATTTGTAATGTTTAATCAAATTGTTTATACCTGTTAAAACTCATATGCTACTTACCTTATAGTACTATTATACACTAAAACTAATTTTATTTCCACCATTATCTCTTATTGGTTCGAGTCCCATTATCTCTTATTGGTTCGAGTCCCATAAGAACCTTACATTCGAATCCCGTAAGTTAATGGTTCGAGTCCGTGGTCAGTCTCCTTAGGTCTTTAAATCTAAATGTTTCATAAATGTATAAAAAAATAAGGTATTTTAACTAAAACTAGCTAAAATACCCTATAAAAATAAAAAATAGATCCTCTTTTCAGAAGACCTATAGATTTCAAAAAATGTGTCATTACATCATAAATGATACGTGTTTTATAAGAAAAAAGCCAGCTAACCTTTTTGTTTATTAGTTAACTAGCTATGATTAGTTATAATTTTCCTGCAATATCTCTAATATCATCAATTGTTAAATATCCATTATTATATGCTTCAGTCAAGGAATAAATTTTAGCATTATAATACACATATATCGGATAATGGGCATCATATGTAATACTTATGTCTCCAAATGTTTCTGTTAATGGAATATATACATCAGTATGCACATAACCATCCCATTTGACTGTAGCAACTAAGCAATCTCCATATTCACCATATACATCGAACATATAAATTTCTCTATACATTTGGTCATCATACTTAGTGTTTAATACTTGATTTCTAAATGAAGCTTTAAATTCTTGCATTTTAGGGTATCGCATTATATATTTATTTTTTTTATTTGAATTATTAAATTTGACATTGAAATTAACTTCAAAATTACTAGTTTTAGATAATTTTTGTTGCCATTCTTTTGGAATTAAGATTAGTTCATGAAAATATGAAATAACACTATCTCCTTCTTCTTGATAATCATCATATGAAATAGTTACATATATTTGACCACTTTCAATAAACAAGTCATAATAACTTACACAACTCAAACTTTTATTCCACATTCCTTCTACTCTTTCAAAATATAATGCCACAAAGTTTTCTTTTAAATATTCTTCATTAAATTTACAATTAAATAAATTTGATAAACTTTCACATTTAATATCTTCTAAATCTTCAACTGTTGAAAATATTCCTGTTTCAAAAGTATGATTGATTTCAAATTTAGAACCATATTGATTTTGAGAAACAAATAGAGGATACATACTATATAATTTATTGTTATCATATTCTCCTAGTGGTTGTGCAGAACCCGGTCCATTAGGTGTGTCAACACACCCAACTAAACATAGTCCAAATACTAATAAAAATATACTAACTAATATTTTCTTCATATAAATTTACCTCCTATTAATATAACAAATAAATCCTCATTTTTTTTTGGAACAATTTTACTTATTTAAATTATAGTATATAATTTTAAAATCAGCACTAAAATGCTATCTCTTTTTAAGAGAGATTTTATCCTTTAATATATATAACAATTTAATATAGTAAAAGGTGACAAAAAGTTGTATATATTCATATATATTATACCATTTATAAATAAAGCATGTCAAATTATAATTCTCTTATAGGTTCGAGTCCCGTTAAAACATAACATTCGAATCCCGTAAGTTAATGGTTCGAGTCCGTGGTCAGTCTCCCTCCCCTAGTTATTAAATATACTAAGGAAGTGTTTTATATGTCAAATGTCACTATAATCCCAGGTGTTAAAAAAGAAAAATACTGTGTTGGAATATATGCTCGTGTTAGTTCTACTAAAGTTGAACAACTTAAGAGTATGTCTAATCAAGTGAATGGTTTAATTCAAGTGATTAATAATAATCCAAAATGGGTACTTACTGATGTCTTTATGGATTATAAATCTGGTACGACTACTAAACGCGAAGAATTTAATAGAATGATTGATATGTGCAAAGCAAAACAACTTGATATCATTATTACTAAAAGTGTTAGTAGGTTTGGTAGAAACACAATTGATGTTCTTACTACACTTCAAACATTAGTTGATCTAGGCATTCGTATGTATTTTGAAGCAGAACAAATGTGGTCTGATGATCCATCTACAAGAGTCTATATAACTGTTGCAACTGCTGTTGCTGAAGGTCAGGTTAAAGAAAGACACGAAAACATCACTTGGGCAATTCGTGAACAAATCAGAAATGGCACATCACCACTTTACACAAAACCTTGTTATGGTTATAAGAAGGATGATACAGGTGAACTAGTTATTAATCATCAAAAAGCTAATGTGGTAAAAATGATATTTGACAAGTATTTAGAAGGTTATAGTATTATTGGCATTATTGACTATTTATATAATCTGAAAATACCATCTCCTACAGGGCTTCCACAATGGTCAAAACGCACTATTGAGAAAATGCTTAAGAATGAAAAATACGCAGGTAATGTAATTTTGCTTAAAACCATTAACGAAATTAGTACTCAAGTTTATATTGAGAATATTCCAAATCTCTACAATCCACAATATCAAGTCATGAATAATCACCCAGCAATTATAAGTGCTGAACAGTTTGAAGAAGTCATACAAGAAATTAAGCGTCGTTCTAATGTTTCATACGATGAGTATGGTATAGCACATAGGAAAGAAAGTAAATATTCTAGTAAAATAAAAGACCATTAAGGCTAATAATAGCTTTAGTGGTCTTTTGGTTTTAAATGTGTTTGTAGACAAAAAGTTTGATTGGACTCTGTGTTTTATTATTATAGCTACTTAAGAAATTACTATTTATTTTAAAATTATCATACAACAATACTTAATTAATTGATATTGTTTTTAAAAGTAAAGATTCATTAAACATAACTTCACGAGTAGTTTTAAATAAAAGAATATTTGTGACATGTAAATATCCAGTATCACTCATATCCCAATCTCCACCAACAATAATAAATGAATAAACACTCATTTTTATAAAATCATCTTCGTCAAATACTTCATAATCAAATATTGTACAAAGACTTGCTTTATAGCTTGATAAATATAGTAATATTTTATTTATAATTTTCTCATCATTAGTATAAATATTAAACGATTCTACATCATCATAAATAACATTACGTACTGTAATATCTGCAATATTTTTTTTAAATGATATTACATTTTCTTCATAATAAGAACCATTTACTTCCCATTTAACATAAATCCCATATAAGATTTCAGATTCATATATTACATTGCACTCAACCACTGTGTTTATCGCAACTGCATATCTAGTATCAGTAAAATGTCTTGTACAAACTCTAATTGCATCTTCTATAGAATTAGATGAAGAAATTATCCTTCCATACTTTTTCCCATCTAAAATAAATAAAGAATTAAAAATATCATTTTCATAAATATTAATAATAGACAAGAATTGTTCATCGCTTAAATTTTCATAATCTAAATTTACATTTTGTAGTACTTTAATAAATGTATCAAAAAGTTCAACATTCGTCTCAACTTCAAAAACTTTATCATTAAAATAAACTGTTGCATACATTATTTTATCGTCTTGACCAAAAAAATTAATATAATACTTTCCTTTTGAAACATATGACCAAAAATAAACTGTATGATATAAATCTAATTCATCTACAACACCTTTTCTTAACTCTACTTTTAAAGAGGATAATTCTTGATAAAACTCTTCTTGTTGAAGTGACTCTACTGAAATTTTATTAACTGTATCTTGATCTAAATATACACTTTCAAATCCATAATCGGTAAATAAATCTCCCAGAGTTGTTGGATCTAATGGTTCTGGCGGAACTGAACATCCTGCTAAACATAATCCAAATACTAATAAAAGCATACTGACTAATATTTTCTTCATATAAATTTACCTCCTAATTTTATTCCAAATAACTATAAAGTTTTTTTGAATTTTCATATATATAACAATTTAATATAGTAAAAGGTGACAAAAAGTTGTATATCTTCATATATATTATACCATTTATAAATATAGCATGTCAAATTATAATTCTCTTATAGGTTCGAGTCCCGTTAAAACATAACATTCGAATCCCGTAAGTTAATAGTTCGAGTCCGTGGTCAGTCTCCCCTAGTTATTAAATCTAAATGTTTCATATTTGGGTTTTACGCTACAAAATGTTTCACGATGCAACTTTTAGTAGTAATATAAAATTAAACAACAATACAAAAAGATTCATCTCAAATAACAAAATTAGTGCAACATCTGCTGCACTAATCTATTATTTTAGAATAAATTTCCTGTTTTTAAGTATTCCATTAAATTAACATGTTTAATTCCATTTCTTTTTTG
>CAZIQF010000049.1:0-6015 GCA_964541525.1 uncultured Staphylococcaceae bacterium
TTATGCTTATGTTTCTTAATTTTTTTGTAAAATTGCAAAGTTATTGACAGTAAAATTCTAAAAAAGATTTTTTATTATGATTAACAGATGATATATTCAAAAATGTTAACTTATGATTATTACAAAATAACTATGCTTATGTTTCTTCATTTTTTGTAAAATTGCAAAATTAATGACATCCTTGACTTTGAAGAATCTCTTTCAATATTTTAATCTAAATAAAAGCAAAGCACCCAATTTAAATAGGGTACTTTGAATATTTATTCTTAATTAATTATAAATAGCTTTTTTAGCTTCAGTAATTGCGTTGATAACCGTATCGGATGTATCTTCAGTATATGCCCAACACATAATACCAACACCTTGATTAGCTGCAGCATAGTTATACTTCGCAATAATAGCTTCTCTACTATCAAAAGTAATAAAGATTTTATCATTACTATTGAATAGATAAGAACCAACCACTTGACCACTAGAATTTGTTTCTGTATATTGAATATAATTACCCGATTGAATTAAGATATTAATTGCACTTCCATAGACAGTTCCTGATGCAAATGATCCACTAATTCCAGAAATCTGTGTAAGTCTACCTGATACACCTAAACCTGGATAAGTTGCCGAAATAGCACCAGTAACCTTATAAGCTTTCCCATACCCAGCACTACCAATAATTAATTTACTTCTTGACATTCCTAGACTAACTAATCGGTTCACACCATAATCACAACCGAAACCATAACCATTATCTTTTGAAGATTTATATAAAGGTGATAAATGTGATGTTATATCTGACTTATTTAGATCATAAGACATAATATTAATATAGTCAACATATTGATTTAAAGTAACAAAATCAAAACGATCACTTGCAGTACCATACGAACTTGCAGGAACTGCCATTGTAATCAAATAAGGACTTCCACCTTCTGCTTGGCGAAGATTCATTTCAGCTCTTAATTCTGTAACTAATGCATTTACTTGTGAAGCAATAGGCTTAAGTGTACTACTAATTGCTTCCCAGTCAATATCTAGGCCATCTAAATTATACTTTTCAACTAAATCCATTAGATTATTAATAAAAGTCTTACGTAAAGTAGGATCAGCAGTAATAGTTTTAAATGCTTGTGAAGTAGTAGTACCTACTCCATTAACACACCCTAAAATGCGAACATCATTAGCTTTAAGTTCTTTAACAACATCTAAATAAGCTGTAGTTTGAAAACTAACTGTTCCATCTTCTTGAGGTACGATAAAAGCATAATAAACAATATCTAATGTTGCTTTTGTATCTTCTGAGAAATAAGTTTTTTCTTTTAGATAACGCTCATTATAGCTTTGATATGCAGTAACAGCACCAGTATAGAAATATGTTGCAACTGGCGTTGTAGAAATGTTATTGTATAATACTGGAGCAATCGTAATTTCTTTAGATAAATTAATTTGATCACCATTATTATACTTAACTAAAACCGAAACCGTAACTTTTTGCGTCTTATGCGTTTGATAGATCTTTGAAGTACTACCAATATTACCATTAATACAATATAATTTATCATCGGATGAACTCCAAGTAAATGTCGCATCATCATTTTTTAAGATTAATAAATCTTCAGTATTGGAAGTAACAATATCACTAACACAATTAAGAATCGTTGATGTTGTTATTTCGCCTTTATCAATGACCCATTTGGCATAAACTGTAATTGTATCACTTACTTCAGTAATTTTTTCACCTGATAAATCACTAGTTAAATACCAACCAACAAATACATAACCATCTCTTACTGGTACTTCCAACGTATTAATACCTTGGTATTCTTTCATATAGTATGCATCATTAACTGTTTCATAAACTGTACATATTGCGTTAAGATTTGTTGTTGGTGCTGCTGGTAATTCTTGGTTAAAAGATATATATTGACCTACTCTAATGGTTTTAATTTGATCTAATCCACCATTATAAGATGTATAAACAAAGATAAAATATTCACTCGTTTTATTGCTGCTATTTAATTCAGTTTCAACTGGAATAATTTGATCGACAACATAAGCACCTACTGATTGATTATATGAAAAACCAACCTTATGGGCATATTTGTAAGTTGAGTCATCAAGTAGCGATGTTTTATAGATAAAGATATCAGTTAAATAATATTTAAAGAAATCAGTTGAATAATAATTAACATTAAAGTCTAACACCTTTTGCGTACTAGAAACTTCAGTTAAACCTTCCATAAATCCACCATTTAAATGAAAGTATACTGGATATTTTTTACTATTTAGAAGCTTATTTAATTGTTCAATTAATGCTTCTAAATCACTATAATTTGTTACATATTGTTTTTGACTATTTGTTAACATATTATAAGCATTAAGTGCCGTCATTACCGCTGTTTGATCTTCCAATGTTAATTCATCAACAGTTGGGAGCTCATTAATTAAATCAATCACTATTTGGGCTTGGTCTTTGTCACTTGCTTCTTGTTTTAACTCTAATAATCTTGATTCTAAGGCTTCTAGTATAGATAAATTATTGACATATGGTTTAGAACTAGCACTTAAACTTTCATATGCTTGTCTTGCTGAAACTACTTTAGATTCATCAGATAACTTTAAGTTAGTTATACTTGGTAAAGCACTAATTAAATCAATCACTGTTTGGGCTTGGTCTTTGTCACTTGCTTCTTGTTTTAACTCTAATAATCTTGATTCTAAGGCTTCTAGTATAGATAAATTATTGACATATGGTTTAGAACTAGCACTTAAACTTTCATATGCTTGTCTTGCTGAAACTACTTTAGATTCATCAGATAACTTTAAGTTAGTTATACTTGGTAAAGCACTAATTAAATCAATCACTGTTTGGGCTTGATCTTTGTCACTTGCTTCTTGTTTTAACTCTAATAATCTTGATTCTAAAGCTTCTAGTATAGATAAATTATTGACATATGGTTTAGAACTAGCACTTAAACTTTCATATGCTTGTCTTGCTGAAACTACTTTAGATTCATCAGATAACTTTAAGTTAGTTATACTTGGTAAAGCACTAATTAAATCAATCACTGTTTGGGCTTGATCTTTGTCACTTGCTTCTTGTTTTAGTTCCCCTAGGCGTTCAATTGCTTGTACTAATTTTTGATAATTAGTAACCATACTTTGATCATCTTTACTTAACTCATTATATTTATTTTGAACATTAACAACTTGTTGTTCATCATCTAATGTAATTTCGGTTGGTAATTTTTCGATTAATTCGATTACTTCATCTACTGGGTTAGTTTCATCAGGAGAATTAAAACATGCAGTAAGTGGAAATAATGAAATTAAAACTAGAAATAAACAAATAATTTTTTTCATTTTCACGTTCCTTTCTTTTTATTAATTATACCAAATCTACACAATTTATTTTTTGGTAAATATTGGAAATTATAGTTTTTCTTCCATTAGGACTTTCAAGGGGGTAAGTCCTAATTTTTCATAGAACTTCATAGCTGCAGCGTTAAAGTTCCAAACATTCAGTGTTATTTGCGTACAACCATTGGCTTTTCCGATCATTTTGGCATAGTTATATAAAGATGTACCAATATGTTTTCCACGATAATTACAATCTACACATAGATCATCAATATATAATGTCTTTTGATTTTGTAATGATTGATGATTACTTATTTCTTGATAGATACAAAAGATATATCCTACCACTTGATTTTTTTCTTCTGCAACATAAACTGGTGTATTAGGATTATCAATAATTGCTACTAATTCTTCATCTTGATATTTCTTTTTTCCTTTTTTAAAGATATCCTCACGATTACTTGCATGAAGATCATGAACCTCATACAATAATTTCGATATCATTTCAATATCTTTACTTTTTGCTTTACGAATGGTCATCCTATCACCTATTTTTTATTTTTTTCTTTGGCTCTTTTATCATTAATAATTTGCATTTCTTTTTCAGTAATATATGTACAATTGTTTTCTTTAGCCCAATCAACGCATCCTTTTAATACTAATTTTAAGAATGGACGAGGAACTTTAACTAACATTTGTAAAGCATCATCACTAAATTTAACTACATCATCAATCCGATCAGCTGCATATCTAACTGATGTAATATCCACTTCTTTTGAGAGAACTCCTTCAGCACGTGGTTTTTTAAAACCAGATGAAAAGAAGTTTTTCGAATCACGATATCCCCAGTTAGTTGGAATAGGACAAAATTTATTTGGTGTTACTCCATTGATGATTGCATCATAATATTGTTCTTTCATTAAGATATGATCAATTTTTAAGATAAAGTGTGCACCATATTTAGATGTAATCCCATTAAAATTATGATATGGTGGATTGTATTCCTCTAAAATTTGATCATCTTGAGCATTATCTAATTCTTTTACCCAAGTACATTCAAATACTTGATATGCCTCACTAATAACTTTAGGAAATACTTCATTTGGATGATCCTTACACGATAATCCATCTTCTAAATTAAACATAAAGTCTTTCATCTTTTCGGCAGGTGTATCCCCAGGGAAACCTAAACGAACATGTTCTTTAAAGTTCTTCCTTGAGTGAGGTAGGAAGTTAATTGTACATTTACCTGTTCTTAATAATCCTTTACAAGTATTAGAAGAATTTCTACATTCTAATACCATTGCGTAGTAATCTTTCCCTGCAATATAATATGGGAAAACTAATGAATATGCTCCAAACGAAGTTTGATCATTTTCATCTAAAGTACCTATTAATGTAAGTGGCATGGGAAAGAACGATGATGTTTGATAAAAATTATCAACAATTCTTAAATCTTTAAATTTATCTTTCATATAATCTTTTCTCCTATAATTTATATATATTCTTGTAATCTTTTAATATAGTAATCGGTACTAAAACGTTCAATCAGGTCAGATCTGCAGCATTTGAAAGTCAACAGATTACCCCCGTTGTCTTCAGAGTTTTTTCTCCATTTGCTACAATGTCTGCAGACACTTTAATAAGATTATCAGTACCTTCATTAATTTGATTATCGTGTTCCACTAACGCTTCAAACAATAAACCAAAAGCATTCAAATCAACCATTAACTTACCAGCAGTAATATTAAGCAGTGCACAAGACATTTTTTGATCAGAAAAATGACTTTTCGATGATTATTTTACTCTAAGTAATCAGTGAAGATTAGGTGAGAATGGTGGTTGATTATAGAAACAGAATAAACAATTAAAAGTTTCTAGATATTTTATAATTCTATTTCTACTCATTGATTCAAAATCTTGATTTTGAGCATCTTTTAATAGTGATGAATCAGAAATAGTTGTTGATTCATTTATCGCCACTGGACGAAATAGCAATCAGATCCTATGTTTGTTATATTCTTTATCATCATCAAGATTGTTGATATCTTTATTCATATATGCTATTAGCATTAAATGAACCCATAGAATGCCTCCAATATTATTATTATAGCAAGTAAAACAACTTTTATCAATACAAGTGAACAATATTTCTAAAAATATTATAATATCTGCATAAAAAACAAATAATATAAAAAGATAACGTTTAAGTTATTTCTCTTCATTATAATTTAGTAATTGTTTAGAAATTCCTAATATTTCATCAATACATTTAAATTTGTTTAAAAGTATAACTTATGGATAGGATGAACATTGATGTTAATACCATATCCATTCTAAAATAAACGTTAACCATAAGCCAATAACTATACCTAGAATTATCAATATTATTTAAAATAGATATAGGTAATTGCCTTATCGAGGCATATATCCCAATTCCAAGTAATAGAACACCAATTGTTCCATGAATATATGCAAAAACTTTAACTGGTTTTTTAACCCTTGTGTTATTGATTTTCACTAATAGTAGCCTTATTTTTTTAAAGCAGATGAAATAAGTGTAAAAGTTTTTTAAAAATGCCTCTAAAGTAAATAGTGAATAATTTTGGTTCAATAAAATCTTTTGAGATTTTGAGATTTTAAGATTTTGAGATAACT
>CAZIQF010000050.1:0-5132 GCA_964541525.1 uncultured Staphylococcaceae bacterium
AATAAAATAAAAATATGCAAAACTTTATCTAGCAATAAGAACAGGTATATCTTAACGGGTATATCTGTTTCTTATTTTGTTGAAATTGATGTTACAATTCACCATAATCATAAGAATTGTAGTTTTCTAATATCATTACTTGCATATTTAATCAATTTGTGGTATAATAAGAAACGTATAGAAATTATTAGTATTATTTTAATACTGTCAATATAAATAATTTAAATACATAATAAAGGTATAATACGAAAGGAGAAAGAATTATGAATGTACCTATTGGGGTATTAATTCTATCTATTGTATTATCACTTGCCGTTGGTGTGCTTGTATCAGGCTATCTAATGTTCCAAAAAGGAGAAAAAGATGGACAAGAAAAAGTTGAACAAAAATATATTCAACTTGGAAAAGATGCTGATAAGATTATTGAAGATGCAAAACATGAAGGTGAATTAAGAAAGAAAGAATTAATTGCTGAAGGAAAAGCGGAAATTGCATCTTTAAAACAAGAACATGAAAAAGAAGTACGTGAAAAGAAACTAGAATTACAAGAAGAAGCTAAAAAATTAGAACGTCGTGAAACTAGTTTAGATAATCGTTCAGTTAACTTAGATAAGCGTGAAAATAATTTAGAACAAAAAGAAAATAAATTAGAACAACGTATTATTGACATAGAAAAACGAAGTGATAAGATAGAAGAATTAATTGCTGAACAAGAAAAGAAATTAATGGAAATCAGTGGTTATACACTAGAAGAAGCTCGCAATGTTGTGATGAAGAAATTAGAAGATGAAATGCATTTAGAAATGGCAATGTATGTTAAGGAAGAAGTAGAAAAAGCTAAATATGAGGCTAATCGAAAATCACAAATGATTTTAGCTAATGCAATTCAACAATATGCGAATGAAACAATCCAAGAAAAGACTGTATCGGTCATTGCATTACCAAATGATGAAATGAAAGGTCGAATTATTGGACGTGAAGGTAGAAATATTAGAACTATTGAACAAGTTACTGGTGTTGATTTGATTATTGATGATACACCTGATTCAGTAGTAATCTCTTGTTTCGATCCAATTAGAAGAGAAATTGCACGAAGAACATTAGAAATCTTAGTAACAGATGGAAGAATTCAACCACCAAGAATTGAAGAGGTATTTCAACGTTGTACTAAAGACATTGAAAATGAAATTCGTGAAGAAGGTGAAAAAGCCGTATTTGAAGTTGGAATTGGTAAAATTCACCCTGAATTAGTGAAACTAATTGGTAAAATGCATTTTAGAACAAGTTATGGCCAAAATGTATTAGTTCACTCAAAAGAAGTGGCTTTCCTTGCAGGAAAGATGGCTGCGGAAATTGGTGAAGATGAAATTCTTGCACGTCGTGCTGGTCTATTACATGATATTGGAAAAGCAACAGACCATGAACAAGATGGAAGTCATGTTGAAATAGGTGTTGAAATTGCAACAAAATTTAGAGAACATGCAACAATCATTGATGCAATTGCATCACATCATGGCGATCAAGAAGCAACTACTGTTATTGCTCATTTAGTTGCAGCCGCTGACACATTAAGTGCCGCTCGTCCGGGAGCAAGAAGCGAATCATTGGATAATTATATTAAACGTCTAGAACAACTAGAAGCATTATCTAATGAATTTAAAGGTGTTGATAAGACATATGCTTTACAAGCAGGTAGAGAAGTTAGAATTATTGTTAAACCAGAAGAAATTACTGACGCTGAAGCATGTTTATTAGCACGTAACATTAAAAATAAAATCGAGCAAACAATGAATTATCCTGGTACAATTAAAGTAACAGTCATCAGAGAAACAAGAGTTCAAGAAGTAGCTCGTTAGAAAGAATTAAAACAAATGAAAATTTTAATCATTGGGGACATCTATTCAAGTAGTGGTCGATTGATGGTTGAAAAATATGTACCTAAAGTGAGAGAAAAGTACAATATCAATTTCATTGTTGCAAATGGAGAAAATATCGCTCATGGTAATGGTATCAATGAGCGATATTATCATTTCTTACTGGAACAAAAAATTAATGTTGTAACATTAGGCAATCATGCCTGGGGGAATAGTGATATTTTCAACTTTATTAATGATGCAAGAAACATTGTTAGACCACTTAATATGCCCGAAGGAACACCAGGTGTTGGTTATGTAACGATTAATTATAATCAAACCAAAATCACTGTTTTCCAAGTAATGGGTAGAACTTTTATGAACACAGCACTAGATTGCCCATTTGCAGCAACAGAAAAATTACTAAAAGAAGTAAAAAGTGATATTTATATTTGTGATTTTCATGGTGAAGCAACTTCAGAAAAAATTGCATATGGATATCATTTTGATGGCAGAGTTAATATTATAGTGGGTACACATACTCATGTTCAAACAAACGATGCTAGAATTTTAAAAAATGGAACAATGTATATGACTGATCTTGGCATGACTGGATCACTTGATGGTGTAATTGGCGTAGAGCCAAGTGGTATTATTAAGAAATTTTTAACTGGACTTCCCGTTAGACATAATCCAATGGAAACCGGTTTAAAACAATTTTGTGGTTTAGTAGTAGAAATTAATGATAAAACACAAAAAGTGACAGGATATGACATTATTAATATGGTAGAATAGTAAATGTAAGGCATAATCAAAATTCTATTATCATAGAATGTAATGCAAAATAAATTTACTAGGGGGTACCATAAAAATGGAAGTATTAAAAGTTTCATCAAAATCAAAACCAAGCTCAGTAGCTGGTGCACTTGCGAATGCATTTCGCGAACGTCCAACTGTTGAAATTCAAGCAGTGGGAGCAGGATCATTAAATCAAGCAATTAAAGCAATTGCCATTGCAAGAGGGTATGTAGCACCAACCGGAAAGGATTTGGTTTGCGTTCCAGCATTTAGTGATATCATTATTGATGGTGAAGAACGCACAGCGATTAAACTTATTGTAGAATCAAGAAAATAAGTTAGTTGGCTTTGCATCTGCAAAGTCAATTTTTAAAAAGAGGGAATACCGATGAATTTACCAATTCTTTATACTAAAAGATTAATGATTAGACCACTTGCAGTAAGTGATGCTGAAGATATGTTTGAATATGCTCAAACACCTTTAGTTGGTCCTAAAGCAGGTTGGGCACCTCATCAAAATATTCAAGAAACAATTCAAATTTTAAGAAGTATGGTGGTATTTAAACCACAATATGAATTAGGTAATTGGGCAATTGTTGATCGATCAAACCATAAAATGATTGGAACAATTGAATTGTATAACTATATACCAGGTTTTAAAGCTGAACTTGGTTATGCACTTAATCCTAATTATTGGGGACAAGGAATTGTATTTGAAGCAGGTTTAAAAGTACTTGATTATGGCTTTTCAGTATTAGAATTAAAACGAATTGAAGCAGGCACGTTCATTGATAATTTTCAAAGTCAACGTGTTTGTGAAAAATTAGGAATGATTAAAGAAGGGATTGCACGAAATGGGTATATTCGTTATGATGGCATTATTTTTGATAAAATAATGTATGGAATCACGAATGAAGAATTTTATCAACATTTAGAAAAATTAGAAAGATCTTAAAAAATGAAGAAAAAATTAAACTATATAAAACAAGTTGAACCATCAATTAGGGAAGCAAGAAAAAGACTAGGTAATAATGTTTCAATTAATGAATTTATTCTAGAACCAAAATATATAAATTTAGGTTTAGGATTAAAATACTTAATTAAGACATATGGTTGTCAAGGTAATCTTGCTGATAGTGAGAAGATTGCAGGAATCTTAGAAATGATGGGATATGAAGAAGCAACTACCGAACTAGAAGCTGATTTTGTTTTATTTAATACTTGTGCAATCAGAGAAAATGCGGAAGAGCGAGTATTTGGCGAAATTGGTAGATTCGAAAAGTTTAGAAAACAAAATCCAAAAATGTTAATTGGAATTTGTGGCTGTATGCCTCAAGAAGAACATACAGTTAATAAAATTAAAAGTAGTTATCCACAAATTAATATTATTTTTGGAACACATAATATTACATCACTTCCAGAATATTTGTATGATGCGATGAAACAAGAAGCAAATTCATTAGAAGTATTATCAATTGAAGGTGATATATATGAAAATGTTCCAATCAAAAGAGATCATCCTAAAAAAGCATGGGTTAATATCATGTATGGCTGTGATGAATTCTGTACTTATTGTATCGTGCCTTACACAAGAGGTAA
Source organism: uncultured Staphylococcaceae bacterium (assembly GCA_964541525.1). Classification (GTDB taxonomy): domain Bacteria; phylum Bacillota_I; class Bacilli_A; order ML615J-28; family CAG-313; genus UBA1737. The sequence continues at coordinate 4,251 of CAZIQF010000050.1, forward strand.
AGAAAGATCACGTCGACCAGAAGCAATTTTAAAAGAAGTAGATGAGTTAATTGAAGCGGGATACATTGAAATTTGTTTACTTGGCCAAAATGTTAACGCATATGGTAAAGATTTTAAAGATTTAGATTATACATTTGCTGATTTATTAAAGGACTTGCATCAGAAAGCGATTAAACGAGTTCGCTTCACGACATCTCATCCTCGTGATTTAGATGATGCAACAATTGATGCAATGGCACTAGGTGGAAATATTATGCCACATTTGCATCTTCCAGTTCAATCTGGTAGCAATCAAGTGTTAAAGAAAATGAATCGGAAATATACGAAGGAAGAATATTTAGAAAAGATTAATAAATTAAAAGCAAAGATTCCAGGAATCAGTATTACAACTGATATTATTGTAGCCTTTCCTGGTGAAACTGAAGAAGATTTTAGTGAAACACTATCGCTTGTATCAGCCGTTGAATTTGAAGGTGCTTATACCTTTATTTACTCACCACGTGAAGGAACTCCAGCTGCAACTTATCAAAATGATTTAACTGAGGCAGAAAAACATGCACGACTTGAAAAATTAAATGAATTAATCAATGCGTATTTCTTAAAAGGAAGAGTGAGATTTGAAAATCAAGTTGTTGAAGTTTTAGTTGAAGGACCAAGTAAAAATAATCCATCAATGATGACTGGATATACTAAACATAATATGTTAGTTAATTTTGAAGCACCAGATGCCAAAGTAGGCGATTTAATTAATGTTTTAATTGTTAAAGCTTATTCATGGCATCTATTAGGTGAAGTAGTTAAATAATAAATGAGAAGTAGCTTTAAACTGAGGTTCTGTAAAATCTTTTGAGATTTTGAGATAAAATAAGAACCTATCTTAAA
>CAZIQF010000051.1:0-4651 GCA_964541525.1 uncultured Staphylococcaceae bacterium
AAATAATTATGCTTATGTTTCTTAATTTTTTTGTAAAATTGCAAAGTTATTGACACTAAAATTAATTATTTTTTAAAAATAAAAAATTCTTTCTAATTGTTCGTTAGAAAGAATTTTACTTATTATCGATCAAAAAAATGATTCTTTAATGCCTCGACTTTAACTGGAGCATAACTTTTTCGATGATGTTGATCTAAAATACCATATTGCTTAATCGCCTCTAAATGCATTTTCGTTGGATAGCCTTTATGTTGTTTAAATCCGTATATCGGATATTTTTGATCAAGTTCAACCATATATTCATCTCTTGCAACTTTAGCTAAGATACTTGCACAACCAATCGTAAACGATTTTTCATCACCTTTAATAATTGCTTCAGTTTTAATATCTATTGAAAGTGGCATTGCATCAGTTAGCACATAATCAGGTTTAATCTTTAAACTAGCGATTCCATCTAACATTGCTTTTCTGCTTGCTTCATAAATATTAATCTCATCAATTATTTGCTCATCAATAAAAATCACCGAATAAGCTAATGCTTTAGCCTTGATTTCTTTTTCTAATATTTTACGATTCTTTTCGGAAATTTTTTTAGAATCGGTAACACCTTCAATTCGACAACCTTTTGGCATAATGACACAAGCAGCTACAACCGGTCCAGCCAATGGTCCTCTGCCAACTTCATCAGTACCAGCTATTTTTTCATAACCTTGAAGATATAAAGCTTCCTCAATTTGATAATTATCATAACTTTTCATTTTATAACCTATCTAATGTAATCTTTCCTAAATAATCATTACGATATTCTTGAAGCAAGAACAAAGCCGTTTTATCAATATCAATATCTTTACTACTCAAGTAATAATGCATTTTTTCACCAATTGCCATTAAGATTTCTAATGATGTTTTACTTTCATCAACTTGATAACGTTCATTTAATCGATTAGGATAGTATTGTTTCAAAAAATCAATAAAGTATAAAGCAATATCATCATTATGTAAAATATCCGCTTTAATTGCCCCGGTTATTGCCAAATTTAATCCAACTTGTTCTTCTTCAAATTTAGGCCATAATACACCTGGAGTATCAAGTAATTCAAAATTCTGATTAATTCTAATCCATTGTTGTGATTTAGTTACACCTGGTTTATCACCAACACTTGCAACTTTTTTTCCAACTAAAGTATTAATTAGCGTTGATTTACCAACATTCGGAATACCAACAATCATTGTCTTAATTGGTCGTGGTTTTAAGCCTTTTTTTGCATCTTTTAATCGCTTTTCCTTCATTAGTTCAAGTGCTTCCTTTAGAATCACTTTACTAGTTTGATTATTTCTTGAATCGACGGCAATCGCAGTTAAATTATCGCCTTGATAATGTTTTATCCATTTATTCGTTAGTTCATTATCAGCTTTATCCATTTTTGTTAAAACATATAGAACTTTTTTATTATTAAATAATGAAATTAGTTTAGGGTTAACTGAAGAATACGGAATTCTTGAATCAATTAAAATCATAATTAAATCAACTAATTTCACTTTTTCTTCCATTTCTCTTAATGCTTTGGCCATATGGCCAGGAAACCATTGAACCATATTAATTCCCCTTATTACTTGTTGTTTCAAAAAAGAATTTAACAACGCCTTCAATATTTTTTTCAGGGATTAAGCCAATTTTTCTGGAATCAATACTATTATCACGATGATCTCCCATAACAAAATAATAACCATCGGGAATCACATAACAATTATCACAAGTTATGCCATCCTTTTTATATTTAAACTCACCAAAAAAGCCATTATAAGTATTCCAGGTCCGAATATGATCTTCAATTGTATCGGAATCAAAATAATCTTCCCTAACTTCTTCACCATTAATCGTAAGAATACCATTAATCCAAGTTAAACTATCACCAGGAAGACCTATTACTCTTTTTATATAGTATTCTGGATATTGATTTTGTTGATAACTTGAAAGATCTTCAACCACATTATCTTCAACTGTGATATAGGCAACGACAATATCAAAGCGTTCAACCGGTTCTAAATACGATAAAAATACTGTTGATTCGTGTTTAATTGTTGGATACATACTTTCACCATTAACTTCAGCAAATGTAAAAATGAAGCCAAAACAAAATGATGCAATAACCGCACAAATCGGAAAAATAGATAACCAATCGAGAATAAAGAATAAAATCTTCTTAAACTTAAACTTTAACGCATCTAACTTCTGTTTAACTTTAGATGATACTAAGATTAAAATATAAATGATATTACCATCAAGCATAATAATCAAACTGATAATCATGATGATATTGATAAATGAATTAATAAATTGGGTTTGAATATCATGAGAACCATTATTAGCAGTAACAAAAGCGATAATCATATACAAAATTGTACAAATTTCAAAAACAAGTAATCTTTTTAAGATCTTTTTATTGACAACTAGCGATGCTTTGACACTACTAGTTTCTTCGTTAATTTTTTCAAGATAACTTTTATGATCAGCCATAATTATCCTCACTTTCTTTCAATTTTATAAATTTCCTAAAATTTCTTCTAATTCCATTTCATTAATTAAGACTTTACGTTTAGTACCAGGTTGAGTTGGGCTAACAATTCCCAAAGATTCCATATCTTTAAAGATATTATCCATACGATTAAAGTTAGTACCAAAGATTTTTTGGAGTTGATTAACCGAAGCATTTTGATTACGAACAACATAATAACAAACTTCCGTAAAATATTCATCATTACGTCCTAATTTTGGATCAAAACTACCATTACCAGGACCACGAGATACACTACTTTGTTGTAATTCTTCAAGGGTTACAATATAATCAACTTCATTATTAGTTCTTAAAAATTCAACAACATTTTTAATTTCTTTATTTGTAACAAGAGCACCTTGTAATCTCATATCTTCCATACCTGGATATCTTAAGATTACATCCCCTCTACCTTCTAATTTTTCCGCTGCTGATTGACCAAGAATAACAATTGAATCAGCTGGTGAAGAAACTCTAAACGCAAGACGTGTGGTAATATTAGCCTTAATCGCCCCTTTAATTACATCAGCACTAGGTCGTTGTGTTGCAAGAATAATGTGAATTCCAGCAGCACGAGCCTTCTGCATTAATCTAGTAATGCAATCATTAACAGTAGCAGAAGCATTGATAAACCAGTCATTAAATTCATCCATAATCATAACTATATAAGGAATTTTGGTTTCCCCTCTTGCAACTAATTCTTCATTTAATTCCGCAAGTTCTACTGCTCCATATTTATTTAGAATCTTATATCGTTTTTCCATTTCATCAGTAAGCCAAAGCACTGCTGGTTCAAAATAAGCTTCTTCTGTAATAACCGGCATCGCAAGATGTGGCATATCAGCATACTTACCAAATTCAACAAGTTTCGGGTCTAATAACATTAAACGAACATCATCAGGCGAAAAATGATAAATTAAACTTAAAATAAAGGTATTTAAACTAACACTTTTACCTGATTTAGTCGCACCTGCACATAAACCATGTGGCATATCGGCAATATCAATATACTTCTTTTCACCAAAAGTGTTAATTCCCACTGCTACTGGTAATGCAAGTGAGCTATTTTTAAATTCTTTAGCTGCAAGCATATCGCCTAGATAGACAATACCACGATTATCGGCAGGTCTTGGAATTTCAATTCCAGCATAACTACGATTGGGAATTGGGGTTAATATTCGAACATTGCTACATGCTAATACCATTAATAGATTTTTTTCAATCTTTCTAACATTAGTAACATCTTCTTTTAAACTTTCAAGTTCAATTAAATGTAGAATAACTGTCGGAGCGAAAATATATTTAGCAACATGAGCTTTAATCCCCGAAGTTGTAAGCAACTCATTAATCTTTTCTTTTTGCATTTCAGCAAGACTAATATCTTTATCGGTAGTACCATTACCTCTTTCTAATAAATCCAGACTAGGCATTACATATTTGCGATGTTTAGTTGTTTTTTTCACTGGTTCTACCTTCGGTGCAGCTACTTTAACATCAGGTTTAACTTCTGGTTCATGATGATTTTTTCCCTCAATAATCGCTTCTTCTTGTTCTTCAATCATTTGATTTTCATCAATTACATCATAAATAATTGTTTCATTATTTTCAATATATTGTTCAGCTAAATTACTGTAATAATCTTCATCACTATCAGATTGAACTACTTTAGGTTCATTTTGCTTAATAACGATTTCTGGCTTGATATCTTGCTTGTTAATATTTTCTTCTTCAATCTTTTTAGATCTTGGAGAAACACGAAGTTTATCATAATGGCTCGGATCTAAATGATAGCCAACATTTTCAGCATAATTAGGAGCATTCTTAACACCAGAATAAATAGAAATATTTACCTTTTGATTGGAATTATGATTACTATTTACTTCATTATTTTGTTCATTCCTCACAATTTGGTGAATATAATACTCTTTTTTCTTTTTTGGTTTATTGTTCTTCATCAAAAGTTTCTCCCTTCTTTTTGTTGCTTATTTATCTTACCACAAAATGAAAAAAAAAACAAGTGATTATCCTAAATTTTTTAGATAACTTCTGATTAACTTATGATATATTCAAAAATGTTAACTTATGAATTTTACAAA
>CAZIQF010000052.1:0-4588 GCA_964541525.1 uncultured Staphylococcaceae bacterium
TATTTCATTTGTTATATCATAAATCATTGTACTAGCTGCTCTTCCCAATAAATTACCTGCTCCAGGCAAGAAATAATTGATTGCACCACCAACTGCTCCTGCTGCAAATCCTTTCCAAAAGTTTTGTCCTGACATTGCAGCGGTTACTCCTCCATCAATAGCACCAGCAATCGCTGATATTGCAACAACTCCTAAAAATACCCATATTGCAAAATGCCCTGTTGGATCTACATACATGATTGGATTGTTCATGCAATAGCAGTATAAATTTAGTCCATTTACTGATTCTGGATCTAAATATTCAATATCATCTGGTGAAATCCAACGACAAAGTTCAGGTGAATAATATCTAGAGTTGCAATAGAAAAGTTCTGTTTCGACGGGTCTCTCACGAGTATCCTCAAATAACTATCACACTTCTTTTTTTACAATTGTAATTAATTCTTCAATTGAAGGCAATTCATTTTGTAAGTTTTCTGGTAAGTAATCTTTAATTCTATATTCACTTACTCCCATTGGTTTATTCATATCTCTTAGAGTGTATTCAGCAATAACATTATTTTTATGTCTACATAGTAGTAAACCAATTGTTGGATTATCATTTTTTTCTTTAACTTGTTCATCAATTGCAGTTAAGTAAAAACTTAACTTACAAGCATATTCAGGTTTAAATTCACCAACTTTCAGTTCTATAACAACATAACATTTTAATTTAATATTATAGAATAATAAATCTATATAGTAATCTTCACCAGCAACTTCTAAATGATATTGATGACCAACGTAAGCAAATCCTTTTCCAAATTCTAATAAAACTTTTGTTATATTTTTTATTAAAGCTTCTTCTAAATCTTTTTCCCCTGCATCTTCTTTTAATTCTATAAAATCAAACACATAAGGATCTTTCATAGTTTCTAGTGCTAATTCACTTTGTGGACTAGGAAGGTTTGTTGGAAAATTTGACACTTTCTTTTGTTCAATTTGTCTAGCATACAAATTAGTATCAATTTGATGAGCTAATACATTTACTGACCAACCATTTTCAATAGTTTTATTAATGTACCATAATCTTTGTTCTTTAGATTCTACACGTAAAATTTCAATATTATGCGTCCATGTAATTTGGGCAGTCACTGACTGCACAATTTCAATATCAGGATATTCTCGGTAAAATCTAGCATTTTGAGCATCTATTTCTTTAAGTAGGTATTGTGAGATTATGTCTTTTAAATTTCTTTTTCCGTTATAAGTTCTACTAACTATAAATACCATTTTATTATCAACACATTTATAATTAGTTAATTCTATTTCTTCTTGAAGTTTATTAAACTTCATAATAAATTCATTTGAAGTAAGTAATCTATCATTACTAACTCCTTCAATAATTATTCTTTTTAATCCTTTATTTTCTATTAATTTTAACTCTATAAATTTGTCTTCCTTTTTTCTTAAAATTAAAATGTAAGCTGGGTATCCCAGTTACTAAACTTTGGCGTAAATTCACTTTGTGATGCAGAGTGATGCACGTCTTATCCTGTTTACAATTTAGTTAATAAATTAATATATTTTAATCATTTTCATTAAGTATTTTCTTTTTTGAAAGTTTTTGTTTTTTTGCCACAATGCATTGTTTGTCATAAGTTATTTCTAAACCACAAGTAGGGCAACAATAAATGTATGAAACATCGTAATAAGAACTCATTCCTAAAGCATTACCCATTCCCGGCATTCTATTAGAATAACCTTCATCACCTTTACTAACAATATCAATATTCTTTTTAATCTTTAATTTTACACCACATTTGTGGCAATACATTTTTCTAAATAACATACCTACATCTATGGTTCCTTTATAACCTCTCCAACCCATTTTATTCTCCTCCAAACAACAATTTAAATAATTCGACAAAATCTATTGAGACAGACCATCCCCACCAGCCATATCCATGTTCTAATTTAAATTTACCATTTTTTAACAAATACGTTGCACCTATAGATAATCCCGATACACTTGCATCAATAATTCTTCCATCATATCCTATTTCAATAACATTAGCCGATGCGTCAAAGCCCAATCTTACTTTATTATCTTTATATGAATCTTTAAGGAACACTAGTCCAGCAAAAACACCTATATTTCCCAGTGAAACATATAAAGAGTGATTTTCATTATTATCAAAATACAAACCTCCCTTATAAATTGATAACCCCCAGTTAACCACTTCAAATCCATCATTTGATAAAGAAAGAAATGTTGGCCAATCAGTATCAAACCATTTATTTTCCCAATGCGGATTCCAATAATTATCATTTCCTGCTTTTGAACTGACTTTTGGTATATTGAAAGACGAAATCATCATGTTTGTACTAAAGTCACTTAATGTTCCTACATTTGTAATACTTGATAATTTTGCTTTACCAATTGGATTATTATTTGCATAAGCATATAAATTTAACCCATTAATAGATTGTGGATTAAGACTAGAAACATCTGCTGGCTGAATAAATCTACAAAGTTCAGGGGTATAGTATCTTTGTCCCACCATCGCAAGTCCAGTTTCGACATCACTCTTTTATATAACCTCTTAAGAATTAACTTAGAAATCTATAAACTATTCTTATATCTCTAGTCTTCTTTCCATCTACTATTTTAACATTACCGACTATAATATGGTCAATAAGATTACTAATTAATTCTTTAGTTAATTCTTCATAATTTAAATAATTTTTAGCCACTTCCATAAATTTCTTTATCTTTTCTAGTGGCTTGTCTAAATTTTCAGTCAATTTATTATCTATTTCTATTAATTTCAGGTTAAGTGATTTTTGTTCATCTTGATATTTATTTAGTAAGAATTGATAGTTTTCAAAACTCATTAAGTTAGATGCGTAATCTTCAAATACTTTACTAACTAAATTAGATAATACGTTTAATCTTTGATTAATCTTTTCTTTTTGATTTTTAAGTTCATTTAATCCATCAGTGATTTCTACACTATTAATTACACTAAGTAGAAACTCCTCTCCATACACATTTATATTATTAAATAAATCTTTTATTCTTTCATCTACTATTTGATAGATTACTTCATATCTAATACTATTAGCTTCTGTATCAGTTGGATGTTTTAAATATCTATCATAACATTGATATGAATAAGCTCTTCTTCCTGATTTTCTTAAATGATATCCTATAGTTAACTTTCTTCCACAATTAGCACATCTAAGTATTCCTTTAAATATGTTTGGAAAATCATATTTACTAGGTCTTTGTCTTCCTTTAATTAAGTCTTGAACTTTATTAAAGTCATTTCTAGATATTATTGCTTCATGGGTATTTTGAACTATTATGTGTTCTTCTTTAGATACTCTTGTTCTTTTCTTGGTCTTATAGTTTTTTACTTCATATTTGTGATTTTCCATATCACCAATATAAACTACATCTCTTAAGATTTTACCTACTGTATTTGTATTCCATTTATTTATTTCATCATAAGTAAATTTAGATTTTCTTTGTCTAATTGATGTTAAACATCTTTTATCGCCTTTTTTAGCTTTATAAATACTTGGTGTATCAATTCCTCTTTTATTTAATTCTTGAACTATTTTTACTACACCATTATTATTTAAAGCCAATCTAAAAATTAATTTAACAATATCAACAACTTCTTCATCTATAACTAATTGATTAGAATCATTAGGATTTACCTTATAACCATATGGTGGTTGACAAGATATATAGTATCCTTTGTGCATTCTTAATCTTTTAGCACTTTTTACTTTCCTTGAAATATCTTTGGAATACATATCATTTAAGATGTTTTTAAATGGAGCTATATCATTATTATCATTAATTGTGTCTATATTATCATTTACTGCAATATATCTAACACCTTTTTCATTAAAGTATATCTCAGTGTAATAACCTGTCATAATATAATCCCTACCAAGTCTAGATAAATCTTTAGTAATAACTAAATCTATCTTTCCATTTTCAATATCTTGTAACATTCTTTGAAAATTAGGTCGATTATAATTAAGTCCTGAATAGCCATCATCAATATAATAATTATATATTTCATATCCATTATCTTTACAATGTTTTTCTAGTAACATCTTTTGTGTATGAATACTTGATGAATCACCATCACTTTCATCATCTAATGATAAACGACAATAAATTGCTGTCTTATATAATTCTTTTTGTTTCATTTTACCTCTTGTAAAATAAAACATAGAACTAGACATCTATATTTTATCATATTATTAATCTTTTTGCTCATATTTTAATATTTCTATGAGTATATCTTTAATTATTTCTTTTAAGTGATCATCATTTCTATTTAATTCAGACACAATATAAGTAACATCGTTTATTTCAATTTCTATAACTTTGTCTTTACTCATAAAATTCCTCCTTCAATAGTAACGGACATTTATGAGCCAAAGTGTCGGGGTCAAAATATAAAAAAGTTTAAAAAATTGTGCACAGGATAAATCGTGCTTCACTCTGCTTCACATATCAACATTTAGTGGCTCTGTAAAATCTTTTATGGTTTTGTGCTTTTATGCTGTTATGGTAATTTAA
>CAZIQF010000053.1:0-4468 GCA_964541525.1 uncultured Staphylococcaceae bacterium
AGAAAGGATTTAATATAAACTTATAAACTAAATTATACGTTTATATTATACAAGGCATAATATGAGAAAAATTGTAAGTTTAATTGTTTTGTTAATTAGTTTTTTCTGCGTCGGAAGTTGTACAACTCCAAGTAGTTTAAACTTAGAAATTGAAGGTAGTAGATTAGAATGGAATGAATATGCCGGGGCGAAATCCTACATCATTTACATTGATAACACATATTATGAACAAGTGACTACTACTAGCTATGAATTAGTACTTGATGATGGTGTTTACAACATTAAAATACGAGCAGTTTTAGATGGAACATATAGTGATTTTAGTAATGTCGTTGTATATGAAGTATCTGGTGTGGAATTATTAGCTGTTCCTAAACTTCAATTAAATGATGGAGTATTATCGTGGAATGAAATTGATAATGCAGTTGAGTATGAAATTTATCTTAATAATAGTCTCTATACTAAAGTTAAAAATTGCTATTATGAACTATCATTGCCTGAAGGTGAATATGATATTTATATCATTGCTTTGGGTAAAAATGGTATTCGTAGTAAAGCAAGTAATGTTGTTACATATTCTAAAACTTATAACAAACTAGGAAAAGTTAATATTTTTGCAATCAATGATACGCATGGTGCGATTATTACTGATGGTGATATACCAGGAATGGAAAAAGTGGCAACCGTTATTAATAATTTAGAAACTTCAAGTGAATATATTAAAGTAGCCAATGGTGATATTTTTCAAGGTGGATATGCTTCTAATGTGACTCATGGTGAAATCTTTATTGATACATTAAATGCGATGGATTTTGACTGTTTTGTTATCGGTAATCATGAATTTGACTGGGGATTAGATGAAATTAGTAAATATAAAGATGGAGATTTAAGCAATGGTGAGGCGGACTTTCCATTTTTATCGGCTAATATTGTTTATAAAAATGATTATTCATCACCTAGCTGGTTAGAACCATATACCATTGTTGAAAACAATGGTTATCGGGTGGGAGTCATTGGCATTATTGGTGAATATTTAACGAGTTCAATTTCTGGTGAGCAAGTGAAAGACTATGTTTTCTTAAATCCAATTCCCATTGTTGAAAATCTCGCAACCGAACTAAGGACGAAGGAAGATTGTGATTTTGTGATTGTGGCGAATCATGAATATTCATCATCAACGAATGAGGAACTTGCTGAATTAAAAAATGATGCGAGAATTGATGCAATTCTATGCGCTCATACCCACCAAAAAATTAATGAGTATGTTCGAAGATCAGATGCATATTTAATTCCTGTTCTTCAAAGTAATACTAAGAATTATACCGTTGGTTCCATTAGTTTAGATGTTGCTGAACAAGAAATTACCAATGCGAAAATTAATCATTATTATCCAATGGACTATGAGTCAAATGCAGAAATTTTAAGCGTAATCAATCAATATCAAAATATTATTGAAGAGGGAAATCGGGTAATTGGTAACACTAATACGGAAATGTCTAGATCAGAACTGGGAGTATTTGCTGCTAATGCGATTAAAGATTATGTAAAAAGTGACTTAGCATTTATCAATACTGGTGGGGTAAGAGCGACAATTGATCAAGGTGAAATCTTAATTAAAGAAGTATATGAGGTATTTCCATTTGATAATCGCATTATTAATGTTACAATGACTAAGAATGAATTAATTAGGTTCTGTAATCTTAGCGATGGATATATGTATTATTCTAGTAATTTAGATCTTAATAATTTAACTAAGTCAACCTATACCGTATCGGTAATTGATTATGTTTACACTTATCCAACATATGCTAATTTCTTTGCAGGGCTAGAAGCAACATATCTAGATGATTATATCAGAGATGCAGTAATCTGGAAATTTCAAGAAGGTAGTAATTAATGTTAATTAAAAAGTGTTTTTCTAGATGTTTTCAAAAGGTATTATATTTTGTTAGGTTGTTGATGAAATTTAATGAACCAATCATTATTAATGAACAAGCTGAATTAGTCGAAGTAATCAAAACGAAAAATTATCAAAATATCCTATTATTATCGGGTGAAAAAGTTAAACAAACTGACTTTTATCGAGAACTTAATTTGTGTTTAAATGAACACTTTAATGTCTTTAATTATTCAAAGATTCCATCGGACCCATCGATTACGGCCATCGAAACAGCAAGAGCGTTTGCAGTAAGTAATTATATTGATGTTATTATTGCAGTAGGTGGCGGTTCAACAATGGATGCTGGAAAAGTTTTAGCGGCGAGAATTACTAACCCTAAGCAAAGTATTGCAAGAATGAAAGGGCTGTTAAAAGTAAAAAAACCGATATTACCATTAATTGTCATTCCTACTACTGCGGGAACCGGTTCCGAATGTACTGTAGCCGCGGTGGTTAGTGATTTAGATCATAATAAGAAATATGCAATTAATGATCCAAAATTAATCCCGAGTTATGCTTTATTAAATCCTAGTGTCTTAAAAACTCTCCCTAATCATTTAACTGCTTATTGTGGAATGGATACTTTATCGCATTTGCTTGAAGCATATTTTGGTTGTTCCAATACTTTAAAATCGAAACAACAATGTATCGAGGGTTGTAAGTTAACTTTTCAAACTTTACCAAAACTCTACCATAATCAAGAGCTAGCCGAAGCTGCTTCAGCAATGCAGAAGGCATCATATTTAGGTGGACTGGTAATTAATCAAGGTTATGTTGGTTATGTGCATGCGATTGCTCATGCTTTTGCGGCTTATTATCACTTACAACATGGTTATTTAAATGCAGTCATCTTACCTTATGTCTTAGAAGCATATGGACCATCGATTGCTAAGAAGGCGAAAGTTTTAATTAAAGAAGTATTTAATCTAGAAGTAGATAACAATCAAGCCAGTGCTGTTCTAATCAAACAAATTAAAGAACTTAATCAAAAATTAGAAATTAATAATAAATTAGATATGATTAAAGAAAGTGATTATAAAGCTTTAATTAACCATATCAACCAAGAAGTAATTCCGCTATATCCAGTTCCTAAGTTTTTAACTAATCAAGAATTAATTAATATTTTTAATAAAATCAAAAATAATGCATAAAATAAGAAAAAAGGAGATTATAGATTATGCCTTATATTGTAGATATTTATGCTCGTGAAGTCTTAGATTCACGAGGAAATCCAACTGTTGAAGTCGAAGTAACAACAGAAAATGGATCATTTGGCCGGGCGATTGTTCCTAGTGGGGCATCAACTGGTAGTTATGAAGCAATTGAACTTCGTGATCGTAAAGAAAAACGTTATAATGGATTAGGTGTCCTAAAAGCAGTTGAAAATGTTAATGAAGTGATTGCACCTGAACTAATTGGCTATGATGTTAGAGAACAACTATTATTAGATAAAAAGATGATTGAATTAGATGGTACACCGAATAAAGCTAATTTAGGGGCTAATGCTTGCTTGGCTGTTTCCCTTGCATGTGCTAAAGCAGCAGCTAAATACAATGATGTTCCATTATATCAATACTTTGGTGGTTTTTCAGCTCACGTGATGCCATCACCAATGATGAACATTTTAAATGGTGGAGCTCATGCTGATTGGTGTATAGATTTTCAAGAAATAATGATTATGCCACTTAATGCCCCAAGTTTTAAAGAAGCATTAAGAATGGGAGCAGAAGTATTTCATAGTTTAAAGGGAATTTTAAAAGAATTAAATTTATCAACAGCTGTTGGTGATGAAGGAGGATATGCTCCTAAATTAGAAAGCAATGAAAAAGCGATTGAATGTGTTGTTAATGCAATCAAAAAAGCTGGGTATATTCCCGGTAAAGATATCTATCTTGCTTTAGATGTAGCTGCTTCTGAATTATACATTGAAGCTGAAAAAAAATATATTTTAAAAAGTGAAAACCGCAAACTAAATGCTGTTGAATTGATTAATTATTATGAAGAATTGATTAAAAAGTATCCAATTATTTCCATTGAAGATGGTTTAGATGAAAATGATTTTGAAGGATGGAAAACTTTAACTAAGCGTTTAGGTAAAAAAGTTCAATTGGTTGGTGATGACTTATTTGTAACCAATTGCAAACGTTTAGAAAAAGGGATCAAAGAAGGAATGGCAAATGCGATTTTAATCAAAATCAATCAAATTGGAACCTTAAAAGAAACATTTGAAGCAATTGAAATGGCTAAACGTGCTGGCTATACAGCGATTATTTCCCACCGAAGTGGTGAAAGTGAAGATACAACTATCGCTGATATTGCAGTAGGATTAAATACAGGACAAATTAAAACGGGATCTTTATCAAGAAGTGATCGAATCGCTAAATATAATCAGTTATTAAGAATTGAAGATGAACTTGGTGAAGTAGCAGTTTATGATGGAATTAAATCATTTTATAATTTAAAAAACTAAGTAGATGAGTGGTTCTGTAAAATCTTTTGAGATTTTGAGATAAAATAAGAACCTATCTT
>CAZIQF010000054.1:0-4432 GCA_964541525.1 uncultured Staphylococcaceae bacterium
GATAACATAGACCAGCAGCCCGCCGTACATCAGCGTGGGGATGCTTTCGATCAGAAACCTTTTCTCGTGCCGGGAACGTCCACCGCTTTCGTTGATGACCGACAGATACGGCGGGTTCAAAAAAAGCAGGTGAAACGCCTCGTGACTGATGCGGCTGTGAAAGAAGCTGCCGAAGCCGACTCGGTGCAGCCTTGTCTGCGCTTCCTCTGCGCGGCTCTCGTCCAGCTCCACGCCGTAGGCGTAGCAGTTATTCCCCTGCGCCAACTGACGCAGGGCCTTGCCGCAGCCGCAGCAGGGGTCGAAAAGGTTCGTGGTGACGCCCTCCGGAAATCGGATGCCGCGCAGGATCAGTGAGATGTGGTCGGGATCGGTGGGATAGTACCCGAGCTTAATATTGTTCATGAGCCGACCGATGATCGCGGCGTTGGTTTTCTGCCCCGTAGGAAACGACGCGGTAAACTTGGCGAGCGCTTCATAGATCGGCTTATAGCCCATGCTCATTAGGTTAAAGCCCGCAAGCCCGTGCCGAAGCTGATCGGCTGCCGATGCGAGAGGATACTCCTCCATCTCCAGCAGGAACAGCTCAGACTTGGAGAGCTGCTCGATCAAACGCCCGCGGGCGCGGTCAAGCTCCGTGTAGGTGTCCCGCGCCGCTTCTATATTGCTACGGCGCTGCTTTTCGATCCTTGCCCGCAGCACGACCATGCCCTGTATCGTCTGCATGATCTGCGACTGAAGCATGGTGAGCTGATCGAGGGCGTAGGGCCTTTGCGCCTGCAATTCAAGCGGCTCGCTCATTATCCACCCGATCCTTTCTCAGCCTGCTCAGAGTCTCCAGCAAATGCGCATAGGAGCCTCCTTCAAGGTCTCTGCGGGAGAGGAAGCGGTTATAGCCGCCCTTATAGTCCCGACAGTGGCGGACGGTGCGGTAGAGAAGCACATCATTGCCGCCACCGGCGCGCTGGTAAAGGCAGACATAAATGCCGCCTGTCTCCCACATCCCGATCAGGGTACACTCTCCCGATACGGCGATGCCGCCGCTATTCGCGCTGACGGTCACATCATGAAGCCCAAGATCCCTTGCGAGGGCTCGCAGAAAAGCCTTCCCTGTATTGAGAAAAGCCTTCTTGCTGCCGTTGGGACCGCATTCCCTTTCGCCGCCGATGAAGCTGAGGTCATGACTGAGCAGCATGGACAAGCGCCGCATATTGCTCTCCTGCGATTTCACTGACATAATGGTTCCTCCATTCTTAAAGATAGAAGAAGGGCAAGGAACGCTTTGCTCCTTGCCTTCTGCTCGCGCGGCTCATGCCGCGCCCTTCCAATTTCTTGCGGTCTGCGCAGATGCTTTGGCTTCGGTTACCGTGCCAAGTGGGATACGCTTGGCGCAGTATGCCTTCAGCCGGACGCTGCCGTTCTCGGTCAGAACGCCGCGATAGCGCTTTTCATAGAGAATGACATTGCCGTTTTCGCTGATCTGCGTTCGGCTTTCCATTCTGATCTCCCGCATAGGTTCTTACGCGGCGGGACGGAGGATGCGCTCGTTTTCAAAGTCGAACGCGGGCGCGTTCTCCTCCGGTGTGCCGGGAATGAGCTTGAGGGTGTAGCCCTGCTCGCGCGCCAGCTTGAAGATGCCGACGATGCGGTTAAGCTCTTCATCCACGGCTTCCGGCTCGACGGCGTTCTCTTCCTCACACGGCGCGGCCTGTTCCGCCTCGGGCTCCTGTGTTGCCTCCTGCGTCGATTCGGTAACACCCTCCGGCATCGCTTCGCAGGCGTCGGTCATGACCGTCGGCTCCTTTTGACCGTGGACGGTCAAGGCTGTCCAAAACGAGCGGAGCAGGGAAGCGAGGAGCGTACCGAAAAGCGTACGCTTTTTCGGCGTCAGGTTGACGACCTCCTCGGCCTTCACCTCGTCGATCTCGCTGAGTGTCACTGTCAGCCTTCCGGTCTCCACATAAGCTGCGGAGAGGAAGCAGGACACGGTGGCGCTCTCTGAGGCGAAAACCTCCGGGGACTGCACGCGCTTGGCGAGCAGGCGCTTGCAGACGATGCTGCCGGCTTCCACATCATCGACGCGGATCACATCCGCGTCGATGGTTCCGGCGCTGATCGTCCCCTGGCCCGTGATCGTTCTGGCTTTGATGCCGTTGGACACCTGAAGGCAGCCGTGAACGACCAGATGCTCCGTCATGAGCGACTCATAGCGGACGATTTCTCCCTTGGGAATGTAGACGGTTTTCATATTGCATTTCTCCTTTTCCTTATATGGGCAGCGTGTGCCTCCCATTTTTCTTTTGGTACTCAGGCGGCCCTCTCCTCACGCAGACGGACGGGCAGTACCAGCGCAAAATCGCTGCGTTCCTCCGCCTCGATCACGATGGGGGTGTAGATGCCGCTGAGCTTGAGGCGCACCTCCGGTTCATTCCGAAATTGTTTTAGCGCCTCGAGCATATAGCGAAGATCAAAGCCTACGACCATATCGCCCCGTCCGGACATGGAGACATGGGTCGCCAAATGGCCGGAGGACGCGTCCATGGAAAGCTCTTCCCCCGCAAAGCGTACATACGGATATGCACAGACACCGGCGCACTCTTTGAGATAGGTAAGCTCACGAATCAGCTCATCCGTTCGCACCGTGATCACTTCCTGATACTTTTTGGGGATCGCGGTATCGGGATCATAGGTGTCCGCGCCATACCTGCGGGCATACAATTTCAGCGTGCCGCTCGAAAAGCAGACGGCACGTTCATCGACCTGCATCGTGACCTCACAATCCCCAAATGCCTTCAGGTGCACAAGCGCATCGCCCGAAAGCAGACACGGAAGGGGAAAGGCAGTATCCGGCTGCGTGTCACAGGCCATGCGGCGCCCATCCAGCGAAAAGATCCGGTTACCGCGGAACTGAATACAGGCGGCCTTCGGATTTGTGCTCGGATCGGCTCTCTGCACAGCATAGCGCACACGCTCGACGCTGCGAAAAAGCTCTGCGGCGTTCACACGCAGGGATGCATTATTCTCTACGGTCCTGCACTCCGGATAATTTTCATGGGAGGCAGCGGTGAATGTCGCAGCCCTTTGCCCACAGTGCAGTTCCAGCTTCCAATTCTTTTTGTCCTCCGTATCAAGGGTAAGTGCCAATTCCCCCTCAAAATGGGCGCAGGCTTTCATTACATCCTTTGTCCTCTGAAAAACGAAGGATAGATCATCGCCGCAGACCGGAAGCTCTGCTGCGAGCCATGTGTCCATGTCTGTCGCGGCCAGCGTGCAGCATCCGTCCTTGACACTGACGGCGATCTCCTCCAGCATGGGGAGCGCACTCTTTTTCAGCACCCTGCTGACCTTGTTCATTGCCTCTGCAAACGCTTTCGCGTCCACTGTGATCTTCTTCATGCGGCGTTCCTCCTCGACTGCTTTTCCAATACCGTCTGCATGCGGATCGTCCTCGTTGAGAAATCTGTTTGAAGTGCGATATTCTCTCCGTGCGTCAGGATGTTATATACCATTGTCAAAACGGCCGTGGCCGCCGTGACATTGGCGACGATGCTCTGCGGGTCCGCCTGCGCCGCTTCGGCGCAGCTTAGCTCCGACGGAAACTTATCCGTGATCCTCAGCATTTCCGGATGGACGCTGCCGATGGGCTTTCGCATGGTATGGCCGTTCCGCCGCACGCCGCAGACCACTTGACCGGTGTAGCTGCCGTTGCCACTGTCGATGTAGACGAGATCCTCGCTTTGGCGGAACGCCTCGTGGCAGAGCTGGCGTGTCCGATTGTTGTCCACGCAGCCGAGCAGGATCACCATTTCCGCAGCGTACCGATTCCGAAATCCGTCGGTCTCCCACAAGTTCGGCGCAATCAGCGCCATCAGCTCCGGGAGCGTCTCGATGAAATTGGGGACGTATTCTGTTTCCATACCAAGGACTGTGGAATAGCGTTCTGCCAGAATACGGGCTTTGTTTTCTCCGAGATCCGCCGGGACAAAATTTTGCCGGTCAAGGTTCTTCAGCTCCACAATGTCCCCAGCGCAGATGACGAAACGTGCCGGCCTATCAAGCATGTGCAGCAGGCGAAAGAGATAGGGCGCGACATAGCCGCCGGTCCCTCCCGCGCCCAGCATCACGATCTTGACCGGACGATCCATCGGGAATTTCACCACTTCACCTCCGCGAGACGATCCATGAAGCTGCGCTTCTTTTCCACTCTTATACTCTCTTTTCTGCGGATGCTGACCTGCTCCAGCCACTCTCTCGGAAACTGGCGCTCCAACCCTTCGACGACCGTATCGGGGTCAATGGGAACAAAGCTGTCGCCGCAGAAGATGCGGGCCTTGATCTCTGGGTAGAAATGATCGAGCCTTCCGAGGACAAGGTAGAGCCCCGTGGAGCACTCGTCCCTATCATCCTTTCCGGAGAAAAAGGCGTCCATGCTGTT
>CAZIQF010000055.1:0-4425 GCA_964541525.1 uncultured Staphylococcaceae bacterium
GCTTTCGCCAGCAAATGCATCCATAAGATTTTTCTCTGTTTTTGTTCCTTTCAAACTTTTCATTATATACCTCCATTAATAGTTTCACTATATTATATCAAATCAGTCAAACATCTGTCAATCTTTTACTATTAAATTTATTTCTACTTTTTTCAATAAGAAACTTATTTTAAAATGTTTCACGTGAAACATTTAAGCCTGTTAAATTTATATGTAATTTTGCTAGAAAAAAGCAAAATTTAATAGCGCTGTTAGTAAAAATCAATATATTTGACAAAAACTTAATAAAAAAATGTTTCACGTGAAACATTTTTTATTTCAAATATTATTTATGTCTTTTATTGTAATTTTGTAAGTCTTGTAATGTCATTTCTTTTTTATTTAACAATTCAAGTAATTCTGCTATTCTATCAAGATCATCTCTTGTATAATAATCAATATAAATTCTGCCTTTACTGTCATTACCGATTGCAGATACCTTTGTAGCAAAAGTTTTTTGCATTTGATTTATCAATTCTTTGAGTTCAAGAGATTGTTCTTCTTTCACTACAACCTTTTTTGTTGGATTTGTATATGCTTTTACCGCTTTTTCAAGGTCTCTTACGCTTAAATTCTTTGAAACAACCATTTGCGCCAGTCTAATTTGCTCTTTTGGATCTTCTATAACAACTAAACACCTAGCATGTCCAGAGGAAATCTTACCTTTCTCAACCATTTCCATAACATCTGGATAAAGAGATAACAAACGCAATGTATTTGCAACATTTGAACGACTCTTGCCAATTCTGTCAGAAACAGTTTCTTGAGTAAGCCCATATTCATCCATCAATTCTTTAATAGCTTTTGCCGCTTCAATTGGATTCAAATCCTCTCTTTGCAAGTTTTCAATAATACTAATTTCTTTAATCTGTTTATCGGTATAATTCTTAATAACAGCAGGAACGGTCTTAAGTCCACAAATGTTGGCAGCTCTCCATCTTCTTTCGCCAGCGATAATAAGATATTGCCCATCAGGTTGCTGGTTAAGAACTATAGGTTGAACAATCCCATGCACTTTAATTGAGGCTGCGAGTTCATTTAAAGCATCTTGATCAAAATTTTTACGTGGTTGATTTGGATTTGGCTTAATTTTATTTATGTCAATTTCCAAAACGCCGGTATCATTTCCTTTCTTTTGAGTAGTTATGTTTTTATAATTATCATTGTTATCAAAAGCTCCAAACAAGGCTTCAAGCCCTCTGCCCAAACCTTTATTATTATTCATTGTTCTCTCCTTTAAACTTAATCTTTCTCAACTTTGAAATCTTTGTAAATGTAGTATTATTTCTTTTCATAATTTCTTCAGCAAGGCTCAAATATGCTTCTGCACCTTTAGAATTAGCATCATACAATGCTACTGGTAATCCATGACTTGGAGCTTCTGCAAGTCTAATATTTCTAGGAATAGTTGTTATATAAACTTTTTTATTGAAAAATTTTATAATTTCATTACTTACTTGGTTAGTAAAGTTTGATCTCTTATCTTTCATCGTCATAACAACACCTTCAATATCCAAATCTGGATTGAGGTGATATTTGATAAGACGAATTGTATTCATAAGTTGAGTAATTCCTTCCATTGAGAAGAATTCACATTGCATAGGAATAAGTACACTGTCTGCTGCAGTCAGTGCATTTACAGTAATAAGTCCCAATGATGGAGGGCAATCAATCAAAATAAAGTCATAACTTACTTTAATTTCATCCAAAATGCGTTTAATAACCTTTTCACGCTGTGGAATTTGTATTAATTCAACTTCTGCACCAGCCAAATCAACAGTTGAAGGAATTATATACAAATTGTCAACGATAGTAGGCTGAATTACATCTTCATAAGAAGAAGCACCATCAATCAAATCATAAACCGTTTTCAAATCTTTTGTTTTATTTATTCCAACAGCTGTAGTAGCATTACCTTGTGGGTCAATATCCAAAATCAAAATTTTTTTACCCATAAGTGCCATGTATGTAGCAACATTTACGCAGGTTGTCGTCTTTCCAACACCACCTTTTTGATTTGCAAAAGCAATAATTTTTCCCATAATATTTCCCTTTACACAAATTATACATAAAAAAATAAAAAAAATAAAGAAAAAATAAGCAAAATCTATAAATTTTACTTATTTTTAACAATATTTTAAACAATTGGATTTAATTTTGGTTTGTTTTTATCTCTTGGGTATTTTTGTGGAGTATTTTTTATTTTCTTCAAAATCAATATTTCGCGTTCAAGTTCTTTTTCTGCAATATAATATTTTTCAATCCTTTCAACTTTTGCACCCAAAATTTCAATTGCTTTTTGAGAATCTTTCAACTCTTCTGCCAATTTTGAAGATTTATATATAATACACACACCACCAACTTTAACAAAAGGAAGCAAATATTCAACCAACGTGTTTAAGGGTGCCACAGCACGAGCGACAGCAACATCAAATTTTTCCCTATTGTTTTTTGCAAAATCTTCCGCTCTTGAATGAACTGCATTTGCACCTTCAATGTTTAATTTTTCAATTACGTCATTCAAAAATCCAATTCTTTTATTCAAAGAATCAACCATAGTAATTTTTAAATCTGGGCGAACAATCTTGAGTGGCAAAGCTGGAAAGCCAGCACCGCTTCCTATGTCTATTACAGCTGCATTTTGTGGGAAAAATTTTTCTGGCAAAGCACTATCCAAAAAATGCTTAACTGCAACATCATCTTCTTCTGTTATTGCGGTTAAATTCATAACCTTGTTAGTTTCAATAAGCATAGAAAAATATTTCTCAAATTGTTCAATTTGAAAATCATTAAGATTTATATTGTATTTCTTAAACAAATCTTTTAAATTTTTCATATTTTATTTTCTCTTAATCAAAATAGACAATATAGAAACATCAGCAGGGGACACACCAGAAATTCTTGAAGCCTGTCCAAGGTTTAACGGTCTGATTTGAGCAAGCTTTTCTTTTGCTTCTTCTCTCAAACCTTGCGCTTTGGAATAATCAAAATCTTCAGGTATAATCTTACTTTCATTTCTAAGCATCTTTTCTATATCTTCTTGTTGTTGTTTTAAATATCCTTCATATTTTATTTTAATATTTATCAAATCAAGCAAAAGTTTGTCTTCTCCATCAAATATATGATATGTGTCATTGATTTTAAAGATATCTATATTGTTTCTCTTTAAAATATCACGCAAAAGCATGCTTTCTCGTGGCAAGTTTTCACCATTTCCTTCAAAGAGCGCTTTTAATTTATCATCGACTTTTACTTTCTCTTGCAATCTGTCTTCAAGTTGTTTTAACTTTTCTTTCTTAGCCAAAAATCTTGAATATCTTTCATCATCAACAAGTCCAACTCTTCTTCCTATATCAGTCAATCTCATATCAGCATTGTCTTGTCTTAAAAGCAAACGATATTCTGCACGACTTGTCATCATTCTATAAGGCTCATTTGTCCCCTTTGTAACTATGTCATCAATCAAGACACCAATATATCCATCACTTCTTTTTAAAATAAGTTGTTCTTTTCCTTGATTGTAAAGACTAGCATTTATTCCTGCGATAATACCTTGTGCAGCGGCTTCTTCATATCCGCTAGTTCCGTTGATTTGTCCTGCAAAAAACAGTCCTTCAACAGTTTTCAGTTCCAATGTCGGTTTGAGTTGAGTCGGTTCGATGCAGTCATATTCTATTGCATAAGCATCTCTCATAATCTCCGCATTTTCAAGACCAATAACCGAATTCACCATTTCTTTTTGTATATCAGCCGGCATTGAAGTGCTAAATCCTTGCAAATACATTTCTTGTGTATCCAAAGATTCTGGTTCCAAAAACAACTGGTGCCTTTCTCTATCGGCAAATCTAACAACTTTTGTTTCAATAGAAGGGCAATATCTTGGCCCTATGCCTTTTATCTCCCCAGAAATCGCAGGGGCTTTATCAAGATTGTCTCTTATGATTTTGTGTGTTTCTTTTGTTGTATAAGTCAAGTAGCAATCTGCTTTATTCTCAATTTTCTTGTCCGTCATATATGAAAATGGAAAAATGTTTTCATCACCTTTTTGAACTTCCATTTTTTCAAAATCAACACTTCTCGCATGAATTCTAACAGGGGTCCCCGTTTTAAAACGAAGGAGCTTTATTCCAAGAGCCCTCAAACTGTCTGACAAATTTGTGCTTCTTTTAAAACCATTTGGCCCATTTTTTTCTCTGCATGGCCCCACAATGGTTTCACTTTGCAAATAAACTCCAGTTGCAAACACAACGCTCTTTGCCTGATATTTAAGTCCGAGATGGGTTGTTACAATTTTTTCACCAACGCCCACAATTTTTACACTGTCAACTTCTGCTTGCCTAATAGTTATATTTTTCTCGTTTTCAAGAGTTTTCTTCATCTCCGTAT
>CAZIQF010000056.1:0-4221 GCA_964541525.1 uncultured Staphylococcaceae bacterium
AGAGTCTATGTTATAAAATAAATAAAATAATTGTATTGTTGGTGGCAAACTCGGGGTGAATTCATTAAAATGTCTCCTTATAATTAACTTATACGTATATTATATCAAATAATTAATTAAAAAAGAAATATATAACTTGAAAAAAAACTTATATTTTGGTATAATATGAAAGTATGAAATTATAAAATAAATGGAGGATTAAAAAATGTCGATTTCTACTGCTGATTTTAAGACAGGTATGACAATTTTGTATAACAATGCAATTTATCAAATTATCGAATTCCAACATGTAAAACCTGGTAAAGGTGGAGCATTTGTTAGAACTAAATTGCGTAATTTAAGAACAGGTTCGGTAAATGATATTACATTTACCGCTGGTGAAAAAATGGAGCAAGCATTAGTTGAAAAGAAGAAAATGCAATATCTTTATGGTGGAGAAACATATTGTTTCATGGATATGGAAACATATGACCAAGTTGAAATTCCTGAAGAACGTCTAGAATGGGAAAAGAAATTCTTACTAGAAGGACAAATTATTGAAATTGTTTTCTATGGTCAAGAAATTCTTGGTGTTAACTTACCTGAAAAAATGACTTTTGTCGTTACTGAAGCAGCACCTGCTGTGTCTGGTAATACTGCAACTAATGCGTTAAAAGAAGTAACAATTGAAACAGGACTTGTAGTTAAAGTCCCAATGTTCATTGAACAAGGTGAAAAAATCGTTGTTACAACATTTGATGGTAAATATAGTTGTAAAGGTTGATAAAATGAAAGTATTAAGCTGATAATCGGTTTAATACTTTTTTAGTTTAAAATTAATTATATAAAAATAAAACAAAGTAAGAAAATTATGTTATAATAGATATGTGAAAGGAGAAAAATATAATTTTAATGGTTATATTTAAAAAGTTATAATGAAAAAAATAATAATTACTTTTAGTTTAATTTTATTACTATTGATTGGTATGAATATGCAAGTTTATGCTGCTGACAGTACTTCCAATCTCGATTTTAATTCTGAACCAGTAGTTGCCGGTGGTGGAACATATCAAGTTACTAATCGAACAAATCATGAACAATTATTTTATAATATTGTTTACACAAGAGATATTGCTGTAAGCCAAAGTATGAATCAAATTGGTGGAACACAAGAGTTTGATCCGCAAGTCGTTAATGTTTTAGAAATGCCAATTAATACTAATGCAAAAGTTGTTAATTGGACATATTCATCACCAGCTTCTTGGACTAAACAAACAGTAAAAGTTCTTGCCAAAGATTTTGAGGCCAACAATCCTGGTTGGGTAGTATTGGCCGGAGTTAATGGTGACTTTTTTGATATTAATGGTAAGCAAGCATTGCCATACCAAACTAGTGGAACTGCAGTTACGAATGGTGATGTATTAAGAGCAGTATCTGGAACACAAGTAGGTTTTACCAATGATGGAACTAGTAATTCATTAATCGGAAATGAAGAATTAACATATACTGAATATCATGTACTTGCTGTATATGATGAAAATGATGATATTATTGCAACATTCAAAGTCGATAAATTAAATGTTGCTCCAGTAGATGATGAAATTTCTGTATATTTTTCATACAATGCCTTTAGAACTGAAGGTGAAGGTGATGATGCAGTAAAGGTTACTTATGTTGAATACAATACTGTTCCTGCTAGTAATAGTTATTTAGTTGATTTTCCAATTAGAAGTTATGCAAATAATAAAGATCATATGTTTGGAAAAGGCGTTATATCAGATATAAATGTTGAACAACAACTTGCAATTGGTGATTTCGCAGTAGTTACAGCAAATAAAGAAGTTCAAGCACTACTAGACAAGGATGTAAAAATTCGAGTTCAACAAGATGTAACTGGCGTATATGCAGCTTGTGATAATATTACTGGTGGTGGTGTAACTTTAGTTGATAATGGTGAAGCAAATCCTAATATTTCCGAAATGACAGATTATCGTCATCCTAGAACAATCGTTGGTCAACAAGCAGATGGAACCATTGTCTTCTTAACTGTTGATGGACGCCAACAAACTAGTGGTATGTATGGAATGAGTTATGAAGAAATGTCAGCAATGATGCTTTACTATGGCTGTACAAAAGCTTATAATTTAGATGGTGGTGGTTCGACCACTATGATTATTCGAAATGCCCAAGGGGAATTTGATGTAATGAATTCACCATCAGATGGTAGTGAAAGAAGCGATTCAAACGCATTGTTAATTGTTGCACCAGAAATGAGTTTAAATGTAACAGAGGTAACAGATACGGAATTTGAATTTTCGTATATTAATAAAGCAAAAGATATTAATATCAGTAATATTAGAGTTACATTATCTAATAGTTTAGGTTTCCAAGAAACTAAAGTAATTCAAACAGAAGCAAGTTCAAGTACAGAAATTACTAATACCGAAAATTATAAGTGGAGTAATTTACAACCAAACACTGAATATGATGTTAGTTATAGTTATACTTTGAATTACAAAGGAACAACAACAGAAATGACATCAACAGGATTAAAGATTAAAACAGGTGTTGCAAGGCCAACTATTAGTGATTGTTATTATGAACTTTTAGGCGATAATTATATTTTACATTTTAAACTTGAAGATCCAAATAATATTTTAATTAGTTCAATGATAAAATATGATAAAAAAGTAGAAAGAATTGCAGTGAACCAAGAAGTTGTATACATTCCTGTGGCTAATGTTAAAGATCCTAAATTTACAATTCATCTTGTGTATAATGTTAATTCTTCACATGCTGAAAATATCACTGAAATATATGAAATTAGTGAATTAATCCCAGAACCAGAGCCAACTCCTAAACCAGAGGAAACAAAAAAATGTGGTAAGAAGTGTTCAGAATTAATCATAGCTAATATTTCTTTAATATCAGTATTAGGAATAATTCTAAGAAAAAGAAAATAAATAATAAAACAAAGAGATTAAAATAAAAACTAAAATACTCAAGTAAATGTAAATATCAAATACTTATATAAACTCTAGCCCAGTTTCATACTGAACTAGAGTTTATTTTTAGTAATATGCTAGCATTTCTATAATAAAATAATTGATCCGCTCTCGTATTGCCATACTAATATTATCTAACAAATATATTTTAAAATATATATCTAATTCTTCCTTAATTCAATTATTTAAAGTTTAATTACATTGGTATCAGTAAATGTTGTTACTGAATCTTAATCTTTCATGATACAGCCTTTCGGTATTATTGAATCATAATCATAGTTATTTTGTAAAATTCATATATTAATATTTTTGAATATATCATATGTTAATCATAATTTTTTACAAAAAAAGTGTCATATTGCTTGACGCGTATTATAAAATATGGTATACTATTAAGGCATTAAAGAATTATGCGTGAATATGCGGGTGTGGCGAAATTGGCAGACGCGCTAGACTTAGGATCTAGTTCTCACGAGTGCAGGTTCAAGTCCTGTCACCCGCACCATTTTTTGGTCCTATGGTGTAGTTGGTTAACATGTCAGTCTGTCACACTGGAGATCGCGGGTTCGAGTCCCGTTGGGACCGCCATTATGATGCGCCCGTAGTTCAATTGGATAGAATACTTGACTACGGATCAAGGGGTTGGGGGTTCGAATCCTCTCGGGCGTGCCATTCTTCAAATAAGAAAATTAAATATAAAAAGTATTAACGGGACTTAGCTCAGCTTGGTAGAGCATCTGGTTTGGGACCAGAGGGTCACAGGTTCGAATCCTGCAGTCCCGACCATTATTGATAAGCAGGTGTAGTTCAATGGCAGAACCCCAGCCTTCCAAGCTGGTCATGCGGGTTCGATTCCCGTCACCTGCTCCATTTTTTGAAATCTATAGGTCTTCTGAAAAGAGGATCTATTTTTTGATTTCTATAGGGTATTTTAGGCAATATAGGTTAGAATACCTTCTTTTTTTATATAAATATGAAACATTTAGATTTAAAGACTAGGTGAGACTGAACACGGACTCGAACCATTAACTTATGGGATTCGAATGTTTGCTTTTGATGGGACTCGAATCTATTAAATAACACCACCATGCAAAATTATACATAGTGGTATGAATTTATTTATACAATTTGGAATATTTAAGGAATGTTCCACGTGTCATATTAAGCATTTTAGCCGCATTCACATTTGTTATTTCTTTATTATGAAACATACGTACAACTTCTTCAAAGTTATCAG
>CAZIQF010000057.1:0-3921 GCA_964541525.1 uncultured Staphylococcaceae bacterium
ACCTGCTGATTACGAATTATAATCCGCTCGAAAAGTCTACAAGCGGCTACACACGAAAAGCCTGATTTCATGCGGGTTTGCGGCGTTTTCCTCAAAGTCTACGAATAGGTGCGAAAGTCTGGTCTGGTGTTCATAAGCACCAAACAAGCACCAAACGAGCACCGCGCAAAAAGGCCAGAATGGGCCACTTTCTACCCGGTTTGCCTTGCGTGGGCAAGTGGACAAAAGGAGGAAAATATGTCCAGATCGAGAAATGACTTTTATTGCAGTTATGATGCCGCAGCGATCAAGGCAGCACGCGAGAATGCCGGGTACAAGCCGTGGATGGTTGCATACAAGGCAGGAATATCAAACAATGTCTACTGCTCCTATGAGAGGGAAGAAGTCAAGAGGGCCAGCGGCGACAAGGCTGCAAAAATAGCCTCTGCGCTGGGTTGTAATGTATGCGACCTGTTTCCTGACTATGACGATCGAAAAGCTGAGTTCGAGGAAGGCCTTGCTCGAAAACTAACATCTGCCGAAAAAGAGCGCTATGCGGAGGAACTTTTTGGGCTCGTGCGTTTCTTTGTAAACGAAGATATCGCATTATGGGGCGGGGATTTTGAGGAGGGCCTCAGCGAAGCCCTGCTTGTTTTCTGGGATGTTCTTAATGGCTTCAAAAAGCCCCAAAAGGATGCTGAGGTCATTACCGCCCTTCGAGCTTGTGTGAAGGTTTCACTCCATTACAGTGCCCTCAAATTCTGTAAAAAACAGCACGCTGCTGAGGTGGTAAGCCTCGAGGCACCAGTCCTCCGCGACGACGAGGACGGCAAAGACATTCCTCGAAGTCTCTGGAGCCCGTATAACGTCGAGGATTATGTGATAGCCCGCGAGGAGCTCCGCTATCGGCTGCGACACGCCGATCCAGAGACGCGTAGGATCGCCACCATAGAGCTCGGCCTCTGAAATGCTGGGCAGCATCCGAATACAGAGCCCCGCCTCTCAATTTGAGGGGCGGGGCTCTTTGCGTCCTATGTGCTCTACCCGGTTTGCCTGTTCCTTTTAGGATCTCGGCGCTATGATTAAGTCATCAAAGCAAAGGGAGGCGCTGTCAATGGACTTCGGGCCGCTTTTCATCACGGCAGGGATCGCTCAGGCCGCCCGCGATGACGTCGGCTTCTTGTCAGAGATCCTCGAGTGCCTTCGCAGGTACCAGCTCGGCGACTGGGGCGATCTCTGCCCCGAGGATATGCAGCTCAACGAGGCAGCGCTCAGGACTGGCGCCCGGTTCATGGGTGCGTATGCTACGAAGCGGGGCGGGAAGATCTGGATCATCACTGAAGCAGCAGACGACCACGGCCAGAGAGCTGCCACGACCGTCCTTCTCCCTGACGAGTATTGAGACGGGGGTGCAGCTATGAGCTGGAGAGGGTACGAAACGACGAAGGAAGCCGGCAAGCGGTGGGGTGTGAGCTCTATGTGGGTCAGTCAGCTCTGCAAGCAGGGCCGAGTCCCCGGGGCCGGAAAGATCGGCGGTATCTGGCTGATCCCGGACGACGCTCCGAAGCCAGAGGACGGCCGTATCTGGAACGGAAAGTATATCGGCATGAGCCAGCAACGCCGGAGATCCCGGAGAAAATGAGGAGCCCACTGCTGCACAGTGCCTCACTCTGTACGCCGGCGGCCTCCCGATCCGGGAGGTGGCTGTGTGATCGTGACGAAGCACTACGCTGTTACATACGACGCCGAGCGGGATGCCTATGCGATCCTGAGCTCAGAAGTGCCGCGCTGCCCTGTTTGCGGGGCTATCATGTGCGGCCATGGGATCAGACGGCGTCATGCGATCGACTCGGCTGGCGTGTCTCACTGGTATCTGCTGCGTCGATGGCGGTGCCCAGCCTGTCAGAGCTTTCACCTCGAGCTCCCGGACTTCATGGCCCCGCGGCGCCACTATGAGGCCGAGACGATCCGCGACGTCCAGATCGGAGGTGGCGAAAGTTGCCCGGCTGACGATTCCACGATCCGGCGGTGGAAAAAGGCCGAGGCTCTACCTGCTTTGCCTGTAACTGAAGATACTACCGGCGTAAAATGAGCCTTGCGTCGGCGTGAAGGAGGTACACCATGAGAAAAAACAAGGCCATCGCAATTATTGCAGCAATCTGCTCGGTCTCTATTGCCGGAGGAGTAGTTGGCTACACAGTCGGCCAGCGTTCCGAATATATGACAATCGGAGCGCCACACGCTACGCCGTCAGAGATGCCCGAGGGCATTACAGTCGGCGCCGTGGGGGCTATAACCGTTCCGGGCTATGAGCGTATGAGTTTCAAGGCTGGGCAGAAGGAACAGCCGGTTACACTCTACAATCCCGCCGGAAATGACTGCGCATTTATTGTTTCCATCGTGCTCCCTTCGGGGAAAGAGATCTATCGCTCCAACGAGCTCCTGCCGGGTGAGTCGATTGACGCGATCGAGATCTCGGATCCTCTCGATCCAGCAATCTATGAAAAGGCTGTCCTCCGCTATTCATGCTACACACTCGAAGATGTGCCGCAGGAACTAAACGGAGCAGAGTCGTCCTTTACTTTGGAGGTATTGCCATGAAAAAGAAAGTCCTCTCCCTCGCCCTGTGCCTTGCCGTGCTGGCAGCTCTGACCGCTCCCGCGTCAGCAGCCAGTACAGAGGCAGGTAACACGGTCGTCACTAAAACCATCGAAGCACAGCCAGATAGCGGCTCAAGCTCCGACTCCGATCCAGATCCGTACCCTGTGAACGTTCCCTCCTATGAAATCAGCATACCGGCGACACTATCGCTTGACACCGGCGACTCCTTTGAGATCACAGCCTCGAAAATGGAGCTTGACAGCAGGCAGGAGCTTCACGTTATGGTCGATTACGACCGCACATTCGCGTCGGACGGCTACTTCTATCTCAGTAACACCGAGAATGCCGCGCTTCGTATTCCCTGCATGATCTCGAAGGGGTATGCTTCGACAGCATACTGGGAGACTATCACCAGCCAGCAAAATGCTTCAGTCGCCGTTTTCAACTCGACGCACGGAACAACGCCGGATTTGTTCGGCTCGGTCAGAGTCTCCACGGCCAGTGAGTGCCATACTGCTGGCACCTATACTGGCACGATTTACTTCATCATTGAGGTCTACGACTTCTAATCCACCATACCCACGCCGACGCAAGGACAGCCTCCGGGACTCCCGAAGGCTGTCCTAATTTGTGCAGGTACAGCGAGGAAACAGCTCAATTCTGACCGCTTTGTGTTTTTTCGGATGTACTGCGGTCGACCGCCGGTTGTCCTTGTTTTGTTTGTGCCTCGTTTTTGTTCGTCAGCCGGTCGTTTTTTTACTTCGCGTGTAGCGGCCGACGGCCTCGTGGATCCTCTGGCCGTTCAGGCAGAGCAGCAGATCCCGCCGGCCGACCGGCAGATGGACTATGCGCTCGAGCTTGAGGTCATGATCCCGGACGGCGTATGCAAGGACGACGTCAGCGCGATCATCAGCAGGATCGCGGACGAGGACGAGGAGGCGCCGGATCCGAGCTTGTCGCGGTACGCGCACGCCTGCGGCGTAAGTTTTCCCGCTTCGTCGGTGCGAAGGCTCTGCTCGGGTATATGGTCGGCCAGTTGCAGAGCGCAGCCCGGGCCGAGCTTTACGCCTACGCGGTGTATCGTCAGGAAAAGAGCGGCAGCTTCAGCGATCCGCGCCGGCTGCCTGTGTACGATGCCCTGCGTGCCTGCGAGGTTGCCGTCGCCGAAGATCCGGCTCTGATGAAGTCGCTGGAGCATCGGGACGTCTACGACTTCGCCGGGCCGAACAGAGGCACGAAGATCTATAAAGCGGTCGCCGCTGACCTAAAGCAGCGCGGGGTCCTATAAAACAGAAAAAGCCCGCCCGGGATCTCTCCCGAGCGGGTTTTTGTATAATTTGC
>CAZIQF010000058.1:0-3809 GCA_964541525.1 uncultured Staphylococcaceae bacterium
ATGTATTAGTATTATACACTTTTTTTAGTTTTTGTCAAGATGTGAATCTAACATTCTCATGTGTATTCGATAATGTTAATACTGAATATTTCCATATTCTTCTAAAATAATTTTTATCGGCAAACCCTTTCGCTCCGTAGTAGTACATATCGTTCCGTTGATAAGGCTTTCGTTCCGCAGTAGTATCTATCGTTCCGTAGTTATACTCAAAAAATAAAAAAGCCCTGCAAAAGCACCTAGCGGCACTTCTACAAGGCTGACTTCCAACTTGGAAGATAGAGCAAAATTCCCTATATGCAAAGAAAAAAGGTTTAATACTTTTGTATCAAACCTTTGCTTTTCTTATGGTGGATCTGAGGAGTTTCTGACTGTATACGCGTCACTTTTATTAAACTTACAAATAAATCCCGGTTTCTATCTAAAAACCGGGAATTTTAATTATTGAAACGGAATGTTTTAGGATAATACAAAAACTCTTTTGATATTAGCATAAATATTTAAAAATCAGAAAACTAATCTTTTTTATCAATTAACATTAACTGTTGTAATTTATTAAAATATAATTTTTCATTTTCAGTTGGATTTGTTAAAATCCTCTTACTAAAATCATTATATTCTTTTCTAGCATGTTATAATGCTTTAATATGCGATACAGTTCCACTTCCTGTTAATATATCTTTTCTACTCATTTTTAGAAAATAATCAAGTTGTTCTATCCAATCGTTCATTGTCATTGGTTTCTCTTCTTTTGCCATAAGTTCAGCAAAATCTAAATATAATGAAACAATTCTGTTTAGTGTATCTAGTTCATCTTTAGATAAATAATTCTTAGCAATTTCAGCATCTTCTTTTGTTGGGTAATCTCCATCAAATGAAGTCAAACCCATAAAATCTCTTTTAGCATTTGCTCTTTCTACTATTATCTCAGCAGCAGTATGACCATGAGTTGCCCAGTGCATTTTATTTTGTATAGTTTTAAAAAACTCTTGTGATACTTCAAGTTTAGGATCATAATCTATTGATGTTGCAAATATATCAAGAACTTGTCTCCAAAATACTCTCTCACTTGATCTAATATCTCTAATTCTTGCAAGAAGTTCTTTAAAATATCTTCCGCCACCAGCACGTTTTAATAAATCATCGTTTATTGCGAAACCTTTAACTATATACTCATTTAACGTGTTTGTCGCCCATTTTCTAAAATTTGTTCCGATATTACTTCTTACTCTATAACCAATAGCTATAATCATTTCAAGATTATAATACTTTATATTATATGTTTTTCCGTTACTAGCAACTGTTCGGAAATTCCGAACAGTTGAATTTTCATCCAATTCACCTTCTTCAAATATGTGTTTTATGTGTTCACTAATATTAGATTTACTAGACCCGTAAAGTTCTACAAGTTGTTCTTGTGATAACCAAACAGTATCTTCATAAAATTTAACTTCTAATTTTGTATTGCCATCAGGTGTCTTATATATGATGATTTGACCATATTGTTTTTCCTTAATGTTCACCTACTCATTAATAACATCTATTAACTTTAATTTTAAATCACGTTTAGAACGGAATTCCATTCCTTTATCAAACGCTGAATTAGGATGATTAATAAAATCTTCTTCGAGTTTTATATCTTCATCAATTTGATATAAATATACAGGATATTTAATGCCATCATGGCTAACTTTTCCCTCATTAATAGATATATGTGATGGCTTACTTCCAAATGCTATTGCAAGTTCTTTAAATGGTGTAAAATCAAATCCTTCTTTTAATGTGTCTATTTTATATGGAGATCCATGATAATAGATTCCTTCATCTTGCTTTGATAGTGTCAGGATTTTATTTGGGTATTGAACTCCACCACCTAAACAGTGCCATTCATTTTCTTCACATACCCTAATAAATTCATCCATTACTTCAAACGGATTAGTATTAGGTGGTACCATTACATCTGCTCTTAATCGGTATTTAACATCTTTAGAATCGTCACGTCCCTTGCCTTTTAATTTAAAAGGCATTTTTTTATCCTCTATGCTTTTCTTTAAAAAAAGACGAATAGCTGTAGATAAATCTAAACCTAATTCATTAAATAATTTTACAGCTTCATCTTTTAATTCGTCATTAATTCTAATTTGTATATAGCTCATAACAATACCTCCATAACACTTTTATTATACAACATTGTCACTATATTGTCAATACAAAAAGTGAATCTTTTATAAAATAAAAAAGTCACTTCATTTTTTAATAAAGTGACGTGTATTCTAATGGTGGACTAGGGGCGTACCCTACGATACCCGTGTCCGGAACCTTAAAAAATCAATAAAATCCCGAAATTTTTAAATATTACGGGGTTTTTAAACTATTGAAACGGGATTGCTTTAGCATTGTACGGAAAATTGGAAAATTCAAATCCTCACCTTGAAACTCCAATAATGTCATTGAAAATTATATGAAATTATAGAAAAACTATCCTTTTAATTTTTTTCTATCTCTTTCCATTCCCTTAACTATCAATTTTGATCGTTTATAATATGTTAATTCATAATTTTTATTTATTATTAACTCTTTTATTTTATTTTGTTTTTCTTTAGATGGTATATCAAAATAATGTGCAAATAATAGTTTAACTTTCTTTGGGCTATCAAAATACAACATTATTCCACTACAAAATTTATGAACACTATGTCTGTACCCCACACTTGTTTTAATAAACTTAACTTTTATTGGTTTTCCATTAATATATTCAATATTTTGCTTTTTAATATCCGTATCGATAATTTTGACTTTCACTAAGCAATAAACACTATAAATATAACTAAACACAAAAAAGATATCTAAAAAAGCTAATGCGCTTATTCCAATTATTGTTTGTGCAAGACCATCCTGTTCAATCATACCATTAAAGTCTTTAATTAAATAAAAAGTAAGTGCAAACCCTATAGGGAATGCTGTG
Source organism: uncultured Staphylococcaceae bacterium (assembly GCA_964541525.1). Classification (GTDB taxonomy): domain Bacteria; phylum Bacillota_I; class Bacilli_A; order ML615J-28; family CAG-313; genus UBA1737. The sequence goes on from CAZIQF010000058.1 coordinate 2,963, forward strand.
ACCAAACATAATACATTTAGAAAAACATTCATTGATTTATTAAAGTCCTTATAATCTAATATTTCATCCATAGTTTTTTTATCAATAATGAAAGCATCTATTTCATCTTCGAATTTATCTATGGAATCAATATTTTTATGATATATATCAACAAGAGAATTTAAAAATATTTCTAATGAATTAAAATCATTAATAGAAATATTAATCATACTAATTTTCTCATACTCTTTATTAATATCTAAATTATCATACTTTTCAGGAGAATCTATATAATACTCAATTTTATGTTCATATATATGATAATAAACTTTATGTTTCTTATATTCAAAACAAAATGTAATATATTTTTTATCATATGAGGAATCAAAATCAATATTCTTTACATCATCAATACTATTATAATTAAATACATTTTCTAATATTTCAATAGCTGTATCATTATAAGCTTTGACGTATAATTCTTCAAATAAATTTATATTTGGTTTTTCTTCAAATTCTTTAAATTTTTTATGAGATAATTTTTTTATTCTTTTAGGGTACCATTCTTTTAACTTAGCATATAATATTGAAATTATAACCTCAAATGCAATTGTTATTATACCTGCAAGTAATATATTGCCAAAAACAGCTGCTAAAATAAAGGTACAAATATATGTTATAAACATACATATGATTGAAATTATATATCCTTTTGCTAAATACTTCATTTTTTCACATCCCAACTTTATGTAATATACCTATGAACTTTCATAGTTTTAATTATACTTTTAATTTTCGATCTCACTAATTCCTATACTTATGTTTATTCGTATAATAAAGTTGAAATCAACATTATTATACGATTTTC
>CAZIQF010000059.1:0-3613 GCA_964541525.1 uncultured Staphylococcaceae bacterium
TGCACGATGCTGTCTGAACCCGCATCTATTTCACCCACATACTGCCACGGACGCAGAAGCTTAAGCGGCCATACTACTGCAATCGCTACAGCCATCATAAAAAAAATAGTGGATTGTATTGCCCGTTTCAGTGATATATTCACCTTCACCTGTTCATCCTCACTCAAATCATCCTTTATTCCCATATTTGCCTTTGCATAGTATAGCACAGTTGTTTTTTCTTTACAACAAATTGTCTACCTGTCGCCGCCCGTCAGGTTCAGGTTGACGCCGTTCATATAGTCAGAACCCTCCGACAATAAAAAGTGGATGGCGGACACCACTTCCTCCACCTTTACATTCCGCTTCATCGTGCAGGACTCCCTGTTCATCTCGATGATTTTGTCGTCTATGGCGTCCAGGAATTTGGTTTCCATCATGTTGGGGGATATGCCGTTTACATTTACCCCCTTGTCGGCAAACTCGATCGCCATGCTCTTCATAAGCCCCAGCAAGGCATACTTTGTTATCACATACTGGGACATGAATCTGGGGGGCATTCCTACGGTGCAGGCAGTCAGCATGACTACCACCTTTCCCTTTCCCCGCTTACCCATCTTAGGAAGAAAGCATCTGCCTATCTCGGCAAGGGAATGCACCTGTATCTCCATTTCTCTCAAAACAGCCTGCCAGTCCAGCTGTTTGATGCGGTTATAAACCAGCTTTGATGCAGGCAGATGCAGCACATAATCCGGACAGGCGCAGCACTCCGCTGCCTGTGCAGCCAGCCGCTCCGCCTCCTGAGGCTTTGACAGATCCGCCTGCAGCAATATCAGCTCCAATGCCTTACATTCTTCCTTTAATGCCGAAAGCTGCCCGGCATGTGCAGCGTAGTGCGCCATTACCACAGCTCTCTCGTTGTTTTCTTCCAGCCTTTGATTCAAGCTTTGCAAAAATGCAATGCCCACATCTGAGGACGCTCCCGTAACAAAATAAACCTTATTCTCCATCTGCCATGACTCCTATCTGCATACTGCCTCTTAACACCTTTTCGTTTTTCTGGTTCGTGATCACCACTTTTAAGGTGAATACCGGAAAAAGATCATTTTTCTCCGTAACCTTTCCCTTTATCGTCAGCGTATCACCGGCAAAGACCGGCTTCACGAACTTGGTTTCCACACTATGGATCAGGCTCTTCTCCCCCGGCAGATATACCCCGGCTAGGGTGGATAAGAAAGAAGCCGTCAGCATGCCATATACTACACAGCTGTCATAGCCCTTTGCCTTAGCAAACGCCTCATCCGTATGCAGGGGATTTACATCTCCTGTGATCTCCCGGAACCGTTCCAGCATTTTGGGGGTAACGGTAACCTGAAAGGACTCTTCCATTCCCACTTTCATTTCATCAAAGCTGTATCTGTTCATTCCTGCGCTCCCACCTCATCATACTCACCGCGTGCTATTTTACCGGATATATTCTGGATTGCTTCCTCCTGACAGGCTTTCCAGTATGCGTATGCAGTATCCCATGTACTGTAGCCTTTTTCGCCGCGCTTGTCTGTAAATTGATAGTTCCGTGCCAGATAGTCACCCAGAAAATCCGTGCACTTTTCTGCTCCCAAAGCGTTTGTGTGGCTGCCACCGTCATAGTAATCCGTGGCAAAGTCAATGCTGATTTCGTCATAATAGTCGTTCAGATTCAGATAGCCATAGCCGCAGGAAGCAATGATGTCTTCCATATAGTTGAATTTCATCTGCAATTCTTCGTTCAGCACCATGGGAGAGACGATAAACAACGCATTCAGGTTATTTTCCTCCAGGTACGCAAGCAGGGCGCGCAGATTTTCTTCCTGCTCCGCCGGTATCGGCATGGTTTCCGTAACCTGGCTGTAGTCGGCGCCCTCTCCCGGCACCACAGCTTCGTTCATGACATATCCTTTTAAAGGGTGCAGTCTTTCATACCGGAAAGCCGTATACTGGTCAGGCAGGATCAGGGTCTTCCAGTTGGAATGGTATTTGAAAATATCAAAATAGTAGGTATACCGTTCGGATACCTCCGGCACCATGCTGTTGATCAGCCGGATCCTGTTAAGGGAATATTTTAAATTGTCAGTGACTCCCCTGGTGTAGGCCATATTTTCCGCCATGGAGCCGTCCTCATAGGCATACATGCGCAGTTCAAACACGAACAATTCGGGGGACTGCGTTTTCAAAGCTTCCTCTACAAGGTATGTTGCAGCCTTAGGCCTCTGTACATTGCTGGAAAGCGGGTACATGGTGAACCCATATTCTCCCCACATTTTGGGTGCGGCATAAAAAGGATATACCGGACTGGAGCCTATCATGACCACATCCAGGGTATCCTCCGGCTCCGCATAGAAGCCCAGGAAGATTTCTTTGATATCGCCGTTGGTGCGCAGCATATAAGTGACGGACCGCAATAGGAATAAGAATATAAGCACAAACAAAATTGCCTTAACAGCCTGTTTTCTGTTCATAGCAGCCTCCTAGAACCCCTGATAAATACATTCTCTCGCACTGTAGCCGGGACCATAATATCCCCACAATATCACGCAAAACAGCAGCGCATACCATACCGCCCAGCGGAAAACGATGTTCTTACGGGCTATTCTGTCCCTTACCTGCTCCTTCTGCTGTAAGACAGATACTGTCAGAAGGCAGACAAGCGCTATGACTGCGATTGCCAGTTCAACCGCATCCAGCCCCAGCGTAAGCAGGGAGCCGTTCCACAGCACCTGGGGATTCCAAGCAGAAAACAGACTTTTGTATATTTTGCAGCCGTCAATAAAGCCGGACGCCCTGAAAAATACAAAGCCTGCACATACTAACAGAAAGGTCCTAAGCTGCCGGAATGCAGCAAAGCCGCGGCTGTCTTCTTTTATCTTAAAAAGCCCGCGAAGCTTTTTCCACACCGGCTCCAGCATATCTCCAAAGACAATATAGCCCCAGTGCAGAAGCCCCGAACCGATGATGAATTTCCAGGCACCTCCATGCCACATGCCTACGGCAAACCACAGTACGAACATCGCCATAAAGGTGGCAAGCTTCTTTCCTTTTTTCTTCCCGCATTTTTTCTTTAGCTTGTCCTGAAGCCTGGAAAAGCGCTGTGTCCGCAGCAAGGGATAAAACAAATAATCCTTCAGCCACTCTCCCAGGGTAATATGCCATCTTCTCCAAAATTCCTGTATGGACCTGGAAAAAAAGGGGGTATTGAAATTTTCTGCGATCTTGATTCCAAAGGTTTCGGAAATGCCGATCACGATATCCATCCCGCCGGAAAAATCCGCATACAGCTGAAAAGCGAAACAGACCGTCGCAATGAACACATACATTCCCGGATAAGCAGTGTAATCCCCGTAAACCGTGTTTACAAGCACTGCCATTCTTTCTGCAATCACCAGCTTTTTGAAAAAGCCCCACAAAATCCTCTGGAAGCCGTAGGTAATCTGTTGGTAGTCCGCCTTATGCCCTGCATAGAGCTGCCCTTCCACATCCCGGTAGCGGATGATCGGCCCCGAGATCATAACCGGAAAATAAAACCCGTACAGCGCAAATTTCAGGAAATTGCGCTGGGGTATGCAGATTTCATAGTACACATCAAATAAATATCCTA
>CAZIQF010000060.1:0-3567 GCA_964541525.1 uncultured Staphylococcaceae bacterium
TATTAGTTCATTATCAATTAAAATATTTATGAACAATTTATATTATACGAGGAGGTATCCAACAATGTTGTTATCATATGAAGATGCATATTTTTATAAACTAATATTGCAAGATGGTTTTCATCAAGAAGTTAATGAGTGGATTGATAGTATAGAAACAAATAATGATGTGCTTGAGGGAATATACCTAGATTTAGTATGTAACCAAAATCATTTGAATGAACTAATATCTTGTTTACATAGTTATATAGGCAACAATAAAATTGATGATAAAGGTCTTTGTGATAGATTAAGATTATTCATAAAAGAAAAAATTGATAAAGGTGAAATATCATATGAAGAGGCGGCGAATAGTTTATGTGGATTTGCTATAAAATCTGAAAAATGGGAAGAAGAACCTTGGAATGATTTCTATATGCTAAGTGTGTATGGTGACTATATGGATGGTGGTTTTCTTGATGTAGAAGATTATTATAAAATTGTTAGTGAATTTGTTAATATAGGGAGATTATTACATCCAGATGATTTTTGGGAAATGAGAACTTCTAAACACAAAAAGAGAAAATAAATAAACTTTAAAGCTAGTTAACCAAAAAAGTTAGCTGGCTTTTTAAATAGTAGAAATAAATGAGGAAATGTGGTATAATATTACAAAGGATGGATTAACGATATGAATAATATAATAGATATGAAACCTAGATATTTTGATGAAAGAAAAGAAATCCAAATCTTTGTTGAATATTTGATTGATAGTGATGATACTATTCACAAAACACTTGCAGAAGAAATAAATAATAAAGGAATAAAAAGTATTGTAATTCAGACTCTTTTAACTAAAAATGAAAATATAGATTATTGGCCTAAATTATTTGATTTTCTAAATAAGGATTTAATTGAAGAATTATATTTATATATTAAGTTTAATGATGAAATATATAAATTTAAAAATATAAAACAATTAGGGATTTATTTACATAATTATAAAAATGTTAATATCAATCAATTTAATAATTTAGATAGTGTAGTTATAACTGGATACAATAATAATTTTGAAAGTACTATTTTAAATGATAAAATTAAGAATATTGTATTTTGGAAATTTAAAAAGAGTAGTTTCGACTATAAAATAGATATGAATAAAGTTGAAAAAATTACATTCATGAATTATACTACTCTTGATATACGTAATATTAAAGCTGAAAATATAAAAAGTTTATCGGTTGATAAAACTAAGAAACTAATATTTAATCTTGATAATTTGTTAGATTTAAATTATTTAAGCTTATGTAGTTGTGACACATCAAGTATAAATAACGAAGTAATTGGACAGTTAAAACAACTAGAAGAGTTATGGTTAGAAAAATGTGATCTATCTTTTATAGATGAAAACACGATTTCTTTATTACCAAAATTAAAAGTTCTAGTTATTGATAAATGTAAGAATTTAAAAACTATTAGTGGTATGAAAGGGCTAGAAAGATTTGTGATTCTCAATACTAAAGTAGAAAAGGAATAATTTATGGCAATTATAAAAAAACACAATAAAACTACCAAACCAATTGAAACATCATTAGGTATTCTAAAAGGTAGGGATTGCATTTATTTAGATAAGGTTTATAAAAAAGATAGATCATACTTATTTGAGGGTGAAATTAATGGTAGACTTTTAAATAATGGTAAAGATAGTTTTATTAAATATAAACTTGAATTTAAAAATGTAGTAAGTATGTTTACTTGTGAAGTGGATAGTTATGATGCTATAAACACAAATAGTGTATATAGTTTTGAAAAAGTTGAAGATAGTAAATATTTAAAAATAATTGCTGCTAACGATGAGTTAGATATTAAATCATTAAAACATTATAGATTAAAAACATATGATGAAGTCTTTGAAATTATTGCAGAAGATTATGTATTTGAGATTGGAGATAATAATGGATAATATAAAGAATTTAATAAAATATTTTTTAGAAGGTAAAATTGATATTATTGAGTTTAAAGAATTTTGTGACAGAGATGATAGTATATATGATTTCTTACAAAAAATAATTGATGAGATTAAAGAAAATAATGATAAAATAGATAAATATCCATTCCCTTCGGATTCTTCACCAGAAGGTGTCCATTATAGCGATGAATGTGTTAGGTATTTATTAGCACCAGAGACTGATCCATCTTTAAAATATGGTTGTCCACCACAATATAATTCAGTAAAACAAATGTTGAACTATAAGTGGAATAGTTATACTACTAATGTAAGAACAGCATCAGGTGCATTAACATTTTTTAATGAAGTATTAGTCATATATTATCAAATAGATAAAACTGTAATACCAACAGAAAAATATTCAGATGAACATGACTTTGCATTACAAGTAATACCTGAATATCTTGAAGGTGGAGATGCAGAAATTTATATTCAAGAACATATAATACCTTTGTTTCCTACTTCTATGAAAAAGACATTAAGAATAAAAGCAGTAAAACAAAAAATAAAAGAAGAATTTAAAACTGAAAAAGGATATCCAAGATGGTATCAATCATCAGAATGGCCACTAGGAAAAGATGGTAAACCAGCAACTTATATTGGAAAAGGTAAAAGTGATGGTGAATTAGGGAGATGGTTATTTAGAGATGAAAGCAATGGTGAAATTATAGTAGTAGAACAATATGATTAAAATAATTATCAAGCTAGTTAACCTATAACAAAAAAGGTTAGCTAGTTTTTTATTAGTAGAAATAAATGAGGAAATGTGGTATAATTATTACAAACAACCAACCAAAGGAAGGGAATATGAACAGAACAATAAGGATAATATCAATAATAGGAATACTCCTTGCATGCACAATGCTAGTAGCGTTTAAATCGCAAGATAAAACCACTAAACTAATAAGAACAAACTATGTAAGTGAAACACATGGAAATACTTATGTAATAGAATCACTTGAAGAACTAGAAGAGTATTATAATGCTAACAAAGAAAAACATAATCTAGGCCACAGGGAAAAAGTGTATAGTGACACAACAATAGGGTTTGTTGATGCAACAAAAGAATATGATGAACTATCAAAGATGGTTAAACAACTAGAAGAATAACAGAAAAACCTAGAAGATAGCAACACAACAGACTACATGAGAAAAGAACAGTTAAAGAAAATTAATAACATCTTAAGTGATGAGTCAGTTGACCTGCTAGATTCTCAAATTATGAGAACACTACTAAACTGCATTAAGGTAATCGATAAACATAATGTAGAATTCCAATTCCACTGCAACATAAATATCATAGAAAAATTATAAATGCCAGATAGACTATTCTACCTGGCTTTCTTTTGCGTTTATGGAGTATAAAACATTTCATATAGAAAATTATTTTTATATAACTACTAAAAGTTGCATCGTGAAACATTTTGTAGCGTAAAACTCAAATATGAAACATTTTGTAGTGTAAATTCTGTTTTTAATCAGTCTAAACCATGTCAATAACTTTGCAATTTTACAAAAAAATTAGGAAACATAAGCATAATTATTTTGTAATTCTTTACGATAATATTTAACATATTGAT
>CAZIQF010000061.1:0-3272 GCA_964541525.1 uncultured Staphylococcaceae bacterium
AAATAATTATGCTTATGTTTCTTAATTTTTTTGTAAATTTGCAAAGTTATTGACATCTATTATGATCATACTCAAAGCTTTTACAACCAGTTAAAATAATATTAACTAACATTTTCTCTATTAATTTAACTACTGATTTCTCTTCCACTTCTTCAATAATAAAATATGTTATTTTAGAATTATCTTCTTTATAAATTGTTTTAACCTCTTTTTTACCTATAATCTTATCCTCTCTTTCTTTTAAATGGTTAAAGGCGAAAGCTGGGTATCCCAGTTCTCGCAACAGTCGAGTTGTCATAACTGGTAACATCAGTTGTGGCAACGACTTATCCTGCCTATAAAATAAGACAATATGCCACACCTTCTATCTTAATTAAATCTTTATTTCCTTGTATGTTTGCTTGTGGCTGAAATATATTTACTTCGTATAATACTACATTTTAATAAAATAAATTAGATATTTAAATCATAAACATCAACTCCTTTTTTCTAACTTTTCATATTTAATTTCTTGTGGATGAAAAATCTCCCCACACTATATATGGAAAGTTTATTGTGTTTTGTACGGGTGTTTTACAAAACTTATTAAAATATTTTTTCTTCCACAATCATTATTAAAGAAAAATAAAAATACTCCCTACACTATATATGGAAAGTTAGGAGTAAAAAGTTTTACGTTTTTATATGATTTGTCGAACGAAAGTCAAAATATTACAAAAAAAGATATGCCACCTTACATGACATATCTATTGTTTATTTATTATTTAATTGTTGTATCCTGCCTTAATATTAAGGCAGGATAAGAAAAATACAACACTACGCTAGTATTTTTGAAATACTTGCGCAACTGGGATACCCAGCTTTTGCTTCTTGTCAATTTCCATGCAAAATGATGTTTATTCCTTAAGATTCAATTTAAAATAAATTCAAAATTCGAATTATCTACAATTGTTCCAATTGCTACTTTTTTGACTCCTTCATATAATTCAATATTCATGCCTATAGCTAAAATATCTGGGTCATCATCAGTATTTAAAAATCTAATGTATGCTTTTGTTTTTAGAGGTTCCAAATCCAAATAATCATAAACGTAACATAAAATAGACCACCCACTACCATCAATAACTCTTTCACCATTTATACCAATATGTGGAGCATATCTCATTTCTTCAATAGGAATTGGCTCACCTATTTCTCCTTTTTTTCTTGGTATCCATTCAAGAACAACATCAAATACTTTTTTATTCACTTTGTACCTCCTACAAATAACATACATCTTTAAAATAGAGTTTATAGTTTAACACTTATCATTATAACACACTATAAGCAAAATTAATACAATTACACAATTATATTGTAATTTTTTATATTAATGTAAAAAAACAGATATACCCGTTAAGATATACCTGTTCTTATTGCTAGATAAAGTTTTGCATATTTTTATTTTTTATTATTTTGAATATTTAATAAATCTTGTTTTAATTCATTTAATATAAATTTGATTTTTTCATTAGGACGCTTCTTTAAATACCTTGCGTATGGTAGCTTTTTTGTAAATGTTTTTGTTACAATAATAAACTCAAAAGCAGTATCAGTATATTCAATTATTTTTACTGATATTACTTCTTTAAAACTTATCCTTTTTATAAAATATGGTTGTCTTATATAAAGTTCTTGCTTATTATAATCAATTTGTATTCTCATTGAAAGACTAAAACCAAACCAAAAAATTATTGTGACCACTGAAATTGACAAAAAAGTAATAACAAAAATTACTCCAGAATGAATTTCATCTGAAAAACAACATAACACAATGCAGCAAATTAAAAATAGTGCAATTCCTAAATAAATTAAACTTTTAAATATTGATTGAAAATAATATTTTTTCATTTTATTCTCCTTTTTTAATCAAACCATGAATTAACCCAATATTTCACCCATTCTTCAAGTGTTTTCCCTTCGAACAAAATTGGCTTAACGTTAATATCAAACCCAATAATAGATAATTCTCCAGACCACAAATAATCTACAACTATTGGAACACAAATTGCTAAAAAAGGGCCAGCATAAGGAATACCTCCCAAGAAATATGATCCAACAGTTTGTCCTGTTGTATGAATAGAATCAACGATAAAACTAACCCATTTTTCTTGTTTTGTTAACGAATTATCATGATAATTATTATAAGCACTTAATACGATATTTAACCAAAATCCAGCATGCATTAAAACTTTACTAATTTTAGCTAACGTTTCAATTTGAGGTAGATTGTGATATGTCCTATGAACTTCAAATACACCTGCAATTCCAGCAAATATATTTTCATGATGCGAGAATACATTTCCTAAGAAATTAGGATCGAAACCAAATCCAGTAGAGTTTATATTATTATGCTTATTAGTAGGAATTCCTATATTATTAGAGGATTTAACTGAATCAATTATATTTCCTCCATTACTAGCTGAACTATTATAATTTACTCCAATTGGGTTATTGAAAGCACAAGTATAAAGATTTAGTCCATTAATAGATTGTGGATTTAAACTATAAACATCCGCAGGTTGGATGAATCTTCCTAGTTCAGGGCTATAATAGCGTGAGGTTACAAGAAAGAGGTTAATTTCAACATCATAATAATATCCTTTATATCTAAATGGGTTATTATTAATAACATATTCATCTAATTCATTTGCTGATGATAAGTAATTGATTTCACAATTTCCCCATGCATCATAAGTATATTCACCGATATACTTTCCTCGATACATGATTTTTGCTATATTCCCACTTGAATCTTTTATTAAATTATAATAATGACTTTCTAACTTTCCATCATTGTTATCATCTACAATATAATCGATTCCACATATTCCTTCGATATCATAGTAATATCTGAATTTTCTAATTAGATGATTATCATTATCTATTAAATCTTCTCCGATGATTCTTGTCCCATCTAAATAGTAGTTTACTTTATATCCGTTTTCTTTTTCTTTTCTACATCTTATTCCTTGATAATTATATGTGAATATATATTTTTCATTGTTATTAGTTATATATGATTCCATCAGATTTCTAGAATTATATGTAATCGTTGCTTTATTTGTTTGGATTGTATTTCCATATTTATCGTATCTTATATTAGTTATTATACCATTTTCATTGATTCTTATCAATCTATTATGATCATACTCAAAGCTTTTAATAATTGTATCATCCCGAGTTTGCCACCAACAATACAATTATTTTATTTATTTTATAACATAGACTCT
>CAZIQF010000062.1:0-3114 GCA_964541525.1 uncultured Staphylococcaceae bacterium
AGCGATGATTTAAGAAGAGGAGAAACTAAAATGGAAAAATTCAAATGTAAAGTATGTGGATATATTCACGAGGGTGAATTAACAAGTGATTTTGTTTGCCCTATATGTAAACAACCGGCAAGTGCTTTTGAAAAAATAGAAACACCAAAAACGGGTGCAAGCAAATATGCAGGAACGGAAACTGAAAAGAATTTAGAAACTGCATTTGCAGGCGAATCAATGGCTCGTAATAAATATACTTTCTATTCGGCTGTTGCAAAAAATCAAGGCTATGAACAAATTGCAGATTTATTCTTAAAGACTGCTGAAAATGAACGTTCACACGCTTATATGTGGTTTAAGGAACTTAACGGCGTGGGCGATACTGCTGAAAATCTTTTACATGCAGCAGAGGGCGAAAATTACGAATGGACTGATATGTATTATAAGTTCGCTCAAACGGCAGAAAAAGAAGGTTTCCCTGAACTTGCCGCAAGATTCCGTTACGTTGCAGAAGTAGAAAAACATCACGAAGAACGTTATCGTGCATTGCTTAAAAACGTTCAAGAAGCTCTTGTGTTTGCAAAACCCGAAAAAACAGTTTGGGAATGTCGCAACTGCGGACATATTGTTGAAGGTGTAGAAGCTCCTGATGTATGTCCTGCTTGTGGTTTTGCAAAGAGTTTCTTTGAAGTACACGCAAAAAATTACTAATATAACTAATGAAAACCTTGGATAACAGTCCAAGGTTTTTCTATAAAGGTGAAATATGGGAGTATTTAATATTTTTAGCAAACTAAATATAAATGAAGGAGTTAAAAAGTTTCGTCAAACACCTAATGCTATTCTTTTAGACGTTAGAACTGAAGAAGAATATAGTGAAACACACATTGATGGTAGCACAAATCTTCCATTACAAAAGATTGAAATGGCAACGAGCATAATATCCGATAAAAAGAAACCGTTATTCGTTTATTGTCGTAGTGGTGTAAGAAGTGCAAAAGCGGTTGCTGTCTTGAAAAAAATGGGATATACAAACGTAAAAGATATTGGCGGAATACTTGATTATAAAGACGAAATAGTAAAAAATTAATAAAAGATAAATAATAAATATCCACTAGCCTAGCTGGTGGATATTTATTTATGGTGCGCCATAAGGAATTCGTTCTTGCCATTTGCAAAGCATTTTGCTAAATCCCCTTTTCGTTGCTTTGCAAATGACTTCGGTCATCGCTGAAAACTTGCCACAGGCAACTTTTCCCGCCCTGCGGCGCTCTCATTCGAATTCCTTATTCTTACTTTGTTCTAACAAAAAAAGGCGGAAGGTAATTCCGTCTTTTTTTGTTGGTGCGCCATAAGGAATTCGTTCTTGCCATTTGCAAAGCATTTTGCTAAATCCCCTTTTCGTTGCTTTGCAAATGACTTCGGTCATCGCTGAAAACTTGCCACAGGCAACTTTTCCCGCCCTGCGGCGCTCTCATTCGAATTCCTTATTCTTACTTTGTTCTAACAAAAAAAGGCGGAAGGTAATTCCGTCTTTTTTTGTTGGTGCGCCATAAGGAATTCGAATCCCTAGCCTTTGGTTCCGTAGACCAACGCTCTATCCAGTTGAGCTAATGGCGCAAATAAAATATAAAATTTTATGTTCTCTTCTGAACGCTTAATTATTTTATACTTTATTTTTTTATTTGTCAACCGCTTTATAGTAAAATCTCTATTATTTAAGTACCGCTTTGATTCTTCTTATTCCGGACGCGGAACTTTCTTCCTTTATAATTTCAAGCCTACCTAAATCGCCCGTATTTTTTGCGTGCGGTCCGCCGCAAATCTGTTTGTCAACGCCCGCTATCGTATAAACCGATACTATCTGGTCTTCGGAAGTGGGGGTAAACACGCCGTAAGCCCCTTCTTTTATAGCCTGATTATACGGAATCTCCGTTCTCACAACGTCTATCTTTCGAGCGATAACGTCGTTTACGAAATTTTCCAACTGTTTCAACTCGTCTTCGGTCATCTTATGGTCGCAGTTAAAGTCGAATCTCATTCTTTCTTCGGTTATATTAGAGCCTTTTTGCTGGGTTTTTTCGCCGAACATTTTTCTAAGCCCCGCAAGCATAATATGCGTTGCAGTGTGGTAATTAGTTGTGATTTCCGTTCTTTCGGTAAGACCGCCTTTCGCGCTCTGTGCCTGCGCTTTGGATATTTCCTGATGTGCTTTGAACGCTTCGTCAAACCCTTTTTCGTCTACCGTCAATCCCCTTTCCGTAAGCAATTCTTTCGTGAGTTCCAACGGGAAGCCGAACGTATCGTATAATCTGAACGCCTGTTTTCCGCTCATTTCCGTTTCGGGAACGTAGTCCGCGTTCTTTTCTTTCATAAACGCGTTCTTTCTCTCTATGCCTGTAACGCACTTATCGAATTCTTTCATGCCCGAAACAAGCGTCGCTTCAAACTTCTTTATCTCTTTTTCGATTTCGTCGAGAATATAATTTTCCTTTTCTTTAAGAATCGGATAGGCTTTATCGTAAACTTCTTCTATAAAAATTTTCGCAACGTTGCACATTTCGGCGGAATTTATTTCAAGCGACTTGCAATACCTTATCGCACGGCGCAAAAGTCTTCTTAAAATATATCCGGCGCCCGTGTTGGACGGCGTTATTCCGTTTACGTCGCCTATAAGCATAGTTGCGGTTCTCACGTGGTCTGCAATTATCCTTATCGCTTTTCTAGCCTTTTCGTCGTTATCGTAACTCTTTCCGGAAACCTTTTCCAGATATTTAACGCTGTCTATGAAAAGGTCGGTTTTATACCCGTCGTCAAGTCCGTTAAGGAACACTAAAAGTCTATCCAAACCAAACCCCGTGTCTACGTTTTTATTCTCCAACTCGGTATACGTATTGTTCGGACCCTTTTTATACTGCATATAAACGTCGTTGCCGACTTCTACGTATCTGTCGGAAGTTAAAAAGTCCGAACTGTCTTTTTCTAAATCGTAACGTGGATAGAACCATTCGTTATCGGGTCCGCACGGCGTTCCCACAGTGCCTTCCAATTCCCACCAGTTGCTGGATTTGTCGAGATAGAAAATGTTTTCTTCTCTGATTCCTAAATTTTTAAGATATTCCGCCGTTTCGG
>CAZIQF010000063.1:0-3012 GCA_964541525.1 uncultured Staphylococcaceae bacterium
CTAAAGCTAATGGTGTTCATATGGGACGTCCTAAATATAAGCTTCCTGATAACTTCGAAGATGTTGTACGTATGTTTCATAATAAAGAAATAACAAATGTTAATGCTGCTAAAATGCTTAATATGACACGCGGAACGTTTCTTAAATATTCTAAATTATATAAATAACATTAAAACCACTATGCATAAATTGGCATGGTGGGATTTTATTTATTGGTTCGAGTCCCGTAAGAGGTGCAGGTTCGACACCCGTAAGTTAATGGTCGAGTCCGTGGCACGTCTCCTTAGGTATTTAAATCTAAATGTTTCATATTTGCATAAAAAAATAAGATATTCTAACCATTATTGACTAAAATACCCTATAAAAATAAAAAATAGATCCTCTTTTCAGAAGACCTGTAGATTTCAAAAAATGTGTGTGGTGTACGAAATGTTGCATATTAAGGTTTTACTAAACAAAAAGTTTTATAATGAATCTTTTTGTTCATCACTATAATTTTATTAATAATCTATAAGTCTTTTATATCGATGAACGCAAAAAAGGAACTAGCATGTATTGTACTAGTTCCTACAATTTTTTTATGATATTTAATTTATAATAAACAAAAACTATTGCTTAGAAATAGTAGCAATCTCTTTCCAATCTTTTTGTCCTGTGCTAACATCATTTAAAGGTAATCTATATTCTTTATAAATATCTTCAATTGGAATAGTGTTTAATTTACTTTTTAATTCTTGAAATAAACTATTTATTTTGTTAAAAAATGCTGTAAAAATTTCCTCTCTTAACAAATATTTAAATGAAATAAGTAATGCAAATAAATCTCTCTTTCCAACTATATATTCATTTTTAGAATCAGTATTTAAATTCATATTGCTATGTATTTTTGTATTACTAATACTAAATTCTTTCTTAAATATCATATATCTCATTATTCTATTATCATGTGCACATACATTACGATACATATTTATATTGGACAAAAAAGAAATCAATTCAGTTTTGTTAATAGAGTAATAATTAGCAATATCAAAAGCTAGTGAATCTTCTAAGCATGAATAAAAGGTTCTCACTGTCCCGAAATCAAAAAAACTTGTTGCAGCCCAAACAGGAATTTCTCTTCCTAATGAAATAAAGTGTAAGTAAATTCCACTATTAGATTCTTTTTCAATTTTATCCATTATTCTAGCTAAAAGTTTAATCGTATTATTCTTTTGTTGATGGGTTTTGAAAGTATAACTACTTGAATTTAAATATGCATATTCTCCATATTTCTTAGCAAATTCATATGCTATTTTTGTCTTTAAACTATTTTCAATTAATAATGTATAATCCAAAATTAAATTCCTAAGTTTTCTATCAAATTCATATAATGCAAAAATTTCTTCAAAAGTTGTTCCAGTTTTATAAACTTCTGTAGATTGTGATTTATCAAGAAATGGTTCTTTAAATCCATTTATTACATTATAATAATTATGGTCTATCAATAAATTTCTTGTTTTACTGTTGTTATCTATTTTTAATCCCCTAGATTGAAGGATAGTTATTTGTTTATTAATATCTGAAAACATACTCAAATCTCCTAAATAAAAAGAGTTGGCTCCGATGAAGTCCAAAGACCAACACCCACCGGTACACCAACCCAATGATCAATACAATTATACAGTATTTATCGCGAAAAGTCAAGACATATAATCTTTTCTTTTCAATTTATTATATGCAAAATAATTATATTTATACAATTATTTTAATCTATCAGTTATTGTTTCATAATAATAACCAAATGCTTGGTCATTAATTTTTCTTATTTCACTGGATGGTCTATCTTTATCAAATCTTCTTTCTAACAATGCTTCAAAATCCTCATTTAAGTAACATTCAATATAAATATCATCATTTACAAAGTATGTTATTTGAATTGTTTTATACTCTTTATCACCATATTTTAATAAATAAGTTTTAGGCCGTTCAAAATATGTTTTAGTGTGACCACCCCAGTTTTTGATAAACTCTTTATATTTATATGTTTGAATTTTCTTTATTCCATCTACTAGATCAATTTTAGCAAGAAACTCCATAACATCATCTTCGTGTCTTGCAACAAGTGAGTAACATTTATTTTTTATCATAGCCTTATTATACTGTTCAACTAAAACTTCATATCCCTTCTTATCATGAATAATTATTTCATTTAAAACAGTTAAATGGTATGAATAGTCTTTAATTCCATCATCATATAACCCAAAACATATTTCATTACCTATTTCAAGTTTTATAAACCAATCTAAAAGCCCCGTAACACTTATTGGTTCATGTTCCGATAAATATTCTAGTGAGTATTTTTTCATCTTGTTTGGCAAAGTATCGATACTTGGACCTAATACTAGTTCATCTATCGATACATCTAATGCCTTAGAAAGTTTTTTAAGCATTACCACATTAGGAGTTGCAATATCGGCTTCCCAGGTATAAATAGTTTGTCTTGAAACGCCTACAATAAATGCAAGCTCTTCCTGAATAATATTTTTTTGTTTTCTAATCATTGTCAAATTTTTTCCAAAATTCATTTTAGTTTCTCCTTAATATTGTTTGCAACGGCCAATTACAATGAACATCCATGTTCATCAATATTATACTAAATTTATTTTATCAACTCCACCAAACAAACTACACTTTTTTTGTAAGGTTTTCTTTACATTAATATTTTATCACATTTTCTACTTTATTTCCACCATTATCCCTTATGGGTTCGAGTCCCGTTAAAACTAAAGGTTGACACCCATAAGTTAATGGTTCGAGTCCGTAGTCAGTCTCACCTACTCTTTAAATCTAAATGTTTCATAAATGTATAAAAAAATAAGGTATTCTAACTAAAAATAGCTAAAATACCCTATAAAATGCAAAAAAATAAGCCTTACTAGAAGACTTAGGTTCTGTAAAATCTTTTGAGATTTTGAGATTTTAAGATTTTAAGATAAATTAATAAATCTTTTAAGATAAATTAATAAATCT
>CAZIQF010000064.1:0-2978 GCA_964541525.1 uncultured Staphylococcaceae bacterium
TGACGGCGTAGCGTTGTGGTAGCCGAGTCCGCTGTCGAGGCAGTAGAGCAGCCGCCCCGCCGCCTCCGGCGGGCGGTAGCTGTACGGTGTGCCGTTGGCCAGTATGCGCGTGGACCAGTACACTTGATTGGTCGTGATCGTAATACCCTTGCCCGTACCGGTCGCGGCAAAGGCCGTGGTGGGCAGCAGGCTGAGCAGCGTCATGACAACCAGAAGTGTCGAAATGAGCCTTGCTTTGATCGTTTTCAATGTGATACCTCCTGCAATTTTTGCATAAGAAAAGCAGGCCGAGAAGTGTCTCGGTCTGCTTCGCTTGATAATATAATCGTATTGGCTGTGGGGATCACAGCCAGTCAATTTGTCTCGATGATCGCACGGATAATGTCGATCGCCTCCGCCAAGATATCATCGGGTGCCTTTTCTTCGAAAGCTGCTTTCCGGCTGTTCAGATCCAACATACGAACTTGATCGCACATTACGATGCCATCTGTTTTTGTTCTGCTGTCCAGATGGATATGAAATGGGCTTCCGCGGTCTGTGTGGGTGATGGGGCAAACCATCGTCAGGCTGTTGACGCGGTTGAACAGGTCATTGCTGATGACCAATGCTGGACGGCGCCCCCTCTGTTCATGCCCTGCCTGCGGGTCAAAGTCCATATAAACAATGTCTCCTTGTTCAAACACGGTTACCATGCTTCACTGCCCTCTGCCTTGCCCCACTCCATTTCCTCAGATGGAATGCGGCCAATCTGTTCAATCGGCTTCCCGTAAAACGCGGTCAAACGTTCCTCTAAGGTCTTGTGCGACACGGGGCTTGCCTTTTTAATCGTGATCGCATCAGCACTCTGGATCAACTCCACACGATCATTTTCCCTCAGTCCAACAGCATCCAGCAGTGCTTTGGGAACCCGCAGTCCATTGCTGTTTCCCCATTTCTGAATTGTTGCGTACATGATGATCGCCTCCTTTTTTTACACTAAGTATATACAAAGTATAAACAGAAGTCAACTGAAATATGCAAATAAGTTACCCCTTTGCCGGCGTATCCACCCATGTGATATGGCATCCATCCCGGAGGAATAGCTGGACACAGTACCAGCACTCATCTCCATTGTCGTTGACACCTCGCGCAAGCCCTATGCCAATT
Source organism: uncultured Staphylococcaceae bacterium (assembly GCA_964541525.1). GTDB lineage: Bacteria > Bacillota_I > Bacilli_A > ML615J-28 > CAG-313 > UBA1737. Next base: position 1,147 of record CAZIQF010000064.1, read on the forward strand.
TCGGATAATTGGGAGTTGGTCATGTTTTTCATGTGTCCTGTCGAGGCGCTCCAATCCGCTATGAGTAGTTCCGCAAGCGAGCAGTCGGTAATCGTCCAGTCCGCAACACGATGAATGTTCTCAGCCATGTATGGACAGTTCGTAACAGTATTATACTTCCTCCCGTCTGGGCGGGTATGGGAGTAGACGGTGTTTGCCGCCATTTCGTCGGCGCGAACCTGTGCTGCCTGCATGAGCTTGTCATTGGTGGTCAGCGATGCGATACCTCTCTCGGTGCGGAGCACATTGGTACGCTCCACGATATCCTTCTTCATAGCGTCCACATCAACAGTGGAAGCGTTTGGTTCTGACTGTAAATCTGACTCAACATCTTCGGTTCTAATGGGTGCCTCGCCGGTGTACGGTTGACCCGTTTCGATTTGTACCGTTCTGTCCTCGGCAATCCAATAAACATTAAAGCCAACTGCCTTACCAATGTCACGGAGCTTGAAGTAGTTGTGTCCGTTGATGGTGTACGCTTCGATCTCAACGGGAGCACCGTTGAGGAGAATGGGCGAGGTGCAGCGTTGTGCGAGAATGCCCTCTACCGCCTGTGCCGTAGGCGAACTAAGGGCAAATCCTAACGCAAGCCCGATAAACAAATACAAAATCTTCTTCATTGCATCACGCTCCCTTCCGATAAAACGTGGTGGTCACGCTGGCAGTCATACGGCGAGTGTCGGGATCATAAATGCACCGCTCAAACTCGTAAATGCCAAGCTGCTCAGCCTGTTCAGCTACTTCTGCAGGAAGGTCAACGGTGATGTCCATTTTTACTCTGATCTCATCGTCCTTCCTCTTTGATCTGAATTGCTGTATCAATCTGATACTTCCTTTATGATTTTATTCTCCGGAGTGGTTTGAGCATAATACAGAAGTAATGGCTTGTCAAAGGTTTATTTTAAATGCTTACGCCGCTAAAAAAAGTTGCACAAAAATAACACGTTACTCCGATTTCATCGGCTCACTTCCACGGCCTGAACGCACACTCTCTTGGAGGGCTGGTTGGCAAGACAGGTGGTGATGGTGATGCGGTTATCAGCGGTCGCCTGCAAATAACTCCAGTCGGAATCTGAGATCGTCTTTACCAAAATGACCGCATAGGTCCGTGTTCCGTAGACCGTCGAATAGGTGATGTTGTCGCCGATCTCAAGATTTCTGATGCTGCCAATATTGTATTTCGCGCCCCGGTTATGACCGCAGACACCGATGTTGCCGTCCCATCCGGAGGTGGATCTGTAATGTCCCAATCCCTTTGCCATGCTGGCGCGGGTCTCACCCTCCCAAACCTTCATATTGATATTCAGAGATGGGATTTTCAGCGTGCCGATACTTCCGTCCTTACGCTCCATGCCGTCAACGCCGGTATACGCGGGAACACTCAGTACAGGAGGGGCAGCTGCTGCCGGAAAATCATAGAGTCCGCCAGAGATACCGTACTCGCCGGAAATGGAAATTCCGGCATTTTGCTGCAAGCCAGGCAAATACCCTTTCTCCATAATGCCGATCTGCGTCGTGCCGGACACACCGTAGGGCAATTCGGGGATCTGATAGTCCACGGGATTGGGGCCGCCGAAGTTGTATGCGGTGCCGTAGGTGTCTCCATAAGAGGTCGCAGGATAATATTCCGTTCCTGCCCCTGTCTCAAAGCAGTATTCCGCGGCAAAGGCTCCGACAGACAGCGCCGCCATCGTTATGATTGTCAATGCCAATTCGGCCAATCGTCTAATATGCTTCATTCCGTTTCCTCCTCCGAAAAGCTCGCGCCGTCGTTGTCCGCCTCGGCACGAGCG
>CAZIQF010000065.1:0-2971 GCA_964541525.1 uncultured Staphylococcaceae bacterium
GCTTCAAATCCTACGAGGGCCCCACGGAGCTGACCTTTGGCGATCCCACCGTCACCACCGGCGGAAATGGGCGCGGCAAGACCAGCATTGCCGATGCCATCGCCTTTGTCGTGACCGGGCTTCCCTTCTTCGGGGAGCGTGGGATCGACCGGCTCCACAACGAGAGCAACCCTGATGTTTCCATTCAGATGCGCTTTGTGGATGAGAGAGGCGCGGCCCATGAGCTGACGCGCACGAGAAGAAAAAACCGCATGACCATCTCCTACGACGGCTATGAGATCCGCCAGCTCGATCTCACCGACCTTTTTGGTGAGCGGGATGTGTTTCTCTCCATTCTCAACCCCCTGTACTTCATCGAGGAGTTGGGTGAGGACGGCAAGAACCTGCTGGAGCGGTATCTGCCGCATATCCCGCAGGAAACGATCCTTGCACAGCTTTCCGAGTCGGTGCGGGAAACCTTGAAGGACGAGTTTCTTCTCTCCCCGGACGCTTATCTCAAGCGCCGTCGTGAGGAGATCCGCGGTTTGGAGGAGCGCATCACCTACCTAAACGGTCAGAAGGACATGGCGGTATCGCAGTCGGAAAAGCGCGACAAGGCATGGCAGGAGCTGACCGATCAGCAAAAGGCTCTCAAGGAAGAAGCCGCGGCACTGGAGGCAAAGCAGTTTGCCGGTCTTGATGTTGAGCGTATGCAGGAGCAGCTCGTAGAGCTGAGCAGGCGCTACGACGAGACGGCTCAGGACGCGCGGGGAGAAGCTGCCGAGCAGCAGAAGGAGCTTCACGCACTGCGTGAGAAGCTCGTCCGCAGACAGGCGGAGCAATACCAGTCGAAATACACGAAGCCCTTGGCGGAGCTTTCCGCCAAGGTTCGGGAGCTGGGCGCACACTATCAGCGGGAGAGCGCGATCTACAAGGCATTTCACGCCGGCATGGAGTGTCCCACCTGTCACCGCAGCGTGACGGAGCAGACCTTGCCGGAGGTGCAGGCCGCGATCAAAAAGACGCTCTCTGAGCTGTACGCCGCGGGAACGGAGCAGAGAAATCAGCTCACCGAGCTTCAGGAACTGGACAGGAAGGCCATGGAGACCTTTGAACAATTCAAGGGCGAAGACCTTCGCAGGCGGGAGGCCGAGATCTCTGTGCTGGAGCAAAGCTGCGCGGAGCGATCCCGCAGCGGCGCCGCAGAGAGCAGTTTGATCCGCAACGAGATCCAAAGCCTCACGACGGAGCTGGAATATGGCAAGCTCACGCAGGCGGAGTATGACCGCCTCAGCGCGTGCCGCGAGGAGTGCCGCGAGGTCGAAGCAAAGCTGTCTGCTCTTGAGAGCATGACGGCGGAGGAGCCGTCCGATCTCGACGGCGAAATCCGTCAGGCGCAGGATCGCATCGGTGAGATCAAGCGGATCATGACCAATGTGATTGCCTATATCAGCAAGCGCGCGGAGCTGACCTTCTCGCAGCTGAGGATGAATAAGGTCGAAATATCCCTTTATGATGTGGTGAAGTCTACCGGTGAGGTAAAGGATACCTTCAAATTCACCTACGGCGGGCGCCGGTATGACCGGCTCTCCCTTTCCGAGAAGATTCGGGCGGGCATGGAGGTGTCGGAGCTGATGAAGCGGCTCACTGGGCGCAACTATCCGACCTTCGTGGACAATATGGAGTCGGTAGACGACCTTGCCAACGTCCGTCCCACGGGACAGGTCATCATGGCAAAGTGCGTGAGCAATGCACCCTTGCAGGTGCGGCCGATAAAGCCTGTCGTCTGCGTGGGACAGCAAGCCGCCTGACGGGAGGGTGATCCCGTTTGGCCGTCAGACAATTCGATAAAATTCCCATCGTGGAAACGGCCAGACGGTGCGGGCTTGTCCTCGACTCCCGAACGCTGCGGCGGACGGAGGTCGAGGCAAGCTGCCCCTTCTGCGGTGACCGCGGCGTGGGAAAACATCATCTGAGCCTCAATACGGATACAGACCAATACCGCTGCAATCTCTGCGGCGCGCATGGCAATAGCGTAAGTCTGTATGCAAGGCTCAAAGGGATGAGCAACAAGGAGGCTTATCTGGAGCTGGTGGCGGAGACAAAGGTATATCCCATGCCTCAGACATCATCTCCCCAAACACAGGAGCGGCAGCCTGCTGCGTTGCAGCAGCGCCATGCCGCGTATTCGGATATGCTGGAGCACTTAACGCTCCTTGACCGGCACGGTGAAAACCTGCTGGAACGCGGCTTATCCGAGGAACGCATCCGAGAGAACGGATATAAGAGTATGCCCGAAACGGAGCGCGGCCGCCGGCTGATAGCCGACCTGCTCCGCTCCTGCGGGCATGAGCTGAGCGGACTCCCCGGCTTTCGCACCTATTACGGCGAGTGGACGCTCTCCGGTCCCAACGGCTTTCTTATTCCGGTTCGGAATAAGGACGGGCTCATACAAGGGCTGAAAATACGGCTGGATGAAGCGGACGCTCCAAGCCGGAAGTACCGCTGGCTCTCCAGCCGTGGGCTTCCGAACGGTACGCGCAGCTATTCCTGGGTCCATGTGACTGGCGACCGTTCGAGGAAATGTGCTTTTCTGACCGAGGGACCGCTCAAAGGCGATGTGGCCAGCTTCCTCGCAAGGGACGAGCTGTTCATCTGCATTGGCGGCGTAAACGCGCTGCACGGGCTGACCGATACCATTCGGGCGCTTGGCGTCCGAGAGGTCGTCGAGGCAATGGACATGGATCAGATGACCAACCCCAATGTGCGGAAGGCCGTCCTTGCCATGCGGAGGGAAGTGCAGAAGATACCGGGCATTCGCTATTCAAAGTACACATGGAATCCCGCCTACAAGGGAGTGGACGATTCCCTCCTGAGCCGGGCGGCAACGATGTAAAGGAGAAAAAATGTTAACAGCACAAGAGGAAGCGCGGATCATGGCGAAGATCCGAAAAGACAGCTATGGCATTACACTGGAGCAAATGAAGCAGTA
>CAZIQF010000066.1:0-2939 GCA_964541525.1 uncultured Staphylococcaceae bacterium
TTTTTAATTTGGTCTTTTTTTATGTCTTTTTACTGGCAAACTCCGGTTATACCATTTTCATTGATTCTTATCAATCTATTATGATCATACTCAAAGCTTTTAATAATTGTATCATTTTTCTTTATATTTTCTATCATATGTGAAGTATCACCATAAACATATTCATAGATATCTCCATTTGGTCTTACTTCTTTTGTTAATCTGTTACATTCATCATATTCATATTCTGTTATTTTTTCACCAAATGATGTTATTCCTAGTGATGCTTCATTTTTGGGATTTGTAATAAAGCGGTTGCCTCTTTCAATAATTTTAATAACATTTCCATTGCTGGATGTATTTTCATAAATTAACTCAGCTGTTGCTTCTGTATTTGTTTCTTCTTTTAATCTTGAATTTACTTTATATGAGATTGTTTTTACTAAATTGGTATTTGGTTTGTATTCAAAGTTTTTACTAATGTTGATGATGGCTTGGGCATATTCATCTGGTTGATATTTTTTTACTTTTAATCTTCCTATATGGTCATAATCATAATCAAACGAATAATATTTGAGTTGGTTCTCTTCTCCATTTTCTTTATCACACAGATAGTTGTAACTATATTTTATATTATTATTATTCTCATTATCAATTTTAACTACTAATTTATTTGCTATAGAATCATTTTCAATATTATATTTATTTGATCCTTCTGCTTTATTGGTGATTTGAAAATGATTTAATGTATCAGTAATAATTGTATCAGTTCCATATTCCGGATCTTCTGTATATTCATATGTTATTTCCCCATTTGTAAATGGATCTTCTATTTTTGAGATTCTACTATATGATAACGCATTATTATTCTCATATATATATTTTATTGTTTGTGCACTAGTATTATTTTCTATTTTATATTCTAATATCTTTCCATATTGATCATATTGAGATTTATGGATATATTTCTTGTTTTCATCTTGATATAATATTACTTGATCTTCTGCATATTTTTCCAATATGTCAGAGTTACAATATACTTCACATACTTCAGACAATGCATTATATAGATATCCATATGCTACATTATTTTCATCTTTTAAAACATTCATTTGTCCTTTTTTGTTATATTGAATGATATTTTTATTTATGATATTTCCTAAGTTGTCTAAAAAACAAATTTCTGTTAATTCATTAAACTCATTATAGTTAAATAACATATTATGATTGTGTATGTTTGTTTTTCCAACATTATAAAGCTGTGTGATTTTTTTGTAACTTAATCCTTTATCTACTAAATTTGCTATTTCGTAAAAATCTTCGTTTTTTAACTTCATAATAAAAACCCCCTAAGTCTTTCTAGATTTCTCTAGTCCAACTTAAGGGGTTCACTTCAAAGGTAAACTCACCTAGTTTTGCTTGTGAAAGTAATTTGCTATTTTCTATTTTTTAAAACTTTTTCGCATTGTGGACATAAACCATCTTGATTTAATGACAAAGGCTTAAAAAGTCTTTTTATGTTGTAAACTTCCAAAGATCCTTCTACTATTGTTATCTTTTCAGGCATAGCAGGATTATAACCTTTCTCATGACAACATAAACATTCATTAATCCACTTTTTTAATTTAGGAAAAGAATTAATATATTTTTCTCCTTCATTACCTTTTTGTCTCTTCATTATAGTCTACTCCTATTTTTTAAAGTTCTTGAATAATAATTTCGTTAACACCTTCAATAGAAAACATAATATTTCTTTTTGAAATTCCGCCATCGAATAATATGCAACTATTAAAATTACTATAATAACACATAGATATTCCAAAAGATTCTTTTTGTAAATATTTATTTAATGTTAGATATTCTATATATTTTACTTTTTTTCCATATTCTTTAATTTCAAATGCTTCTTCAAAAGAATCAAAATAAGAATCGATTTTTAAAACAACTTGCATTGGTTTAGATAAAACCGTTTCTTTTCCATTTTCATCTAACAAATAGATTCCTTTATCAAAGTTTAATTTGACTTCTAAACCTTCACAATCGATTGAAGTTATTTCTGTATCATGAAATCCATATTGAAATAATTGTTTGAAAATACTATCCATTGTATTCACCTCTATTTTGATAATGCTTTTAAAATTAATTCCCACAATTTTTTTAATGCTTTTCTTGCACCAGATGGCAATTTTCCTTGACCTGGCAACGGATTACCATCTAATCCAATTCTAATGCCATGCGCTTTATCTGCAATGTCATCTCCGAAAATATGAACGTGTGTAGGATCATGATCATTTGGGAATTTTTTAACAGTATAGCCTCCGCTTTTTCCGATAATAGAAGCCATAATAGTGATTCCAGATAATATGCCCGCACCTTGTAATATTTGAGCTCCAGTAATAGTTAATCCCGCAGTCATTGCTAACTCTCCACTTGCAGTAAGATAAGTTCCTGCACCGAATGTAAATTGTTGTGCCGCAAATGAACTTAAAGCACTACCAATTTGAGGAGCAATATATCCAATTCCAGCACCTATGCCAGCTCCAATTGCTCCACCAAGTACAGTTGCGCCTAAATAATAATACCAAGCAACACTTCCATTAAAGACTTGACCATCATCTTGGTAATCGATGTATGCAGCGGTACCAAATCCAACAGCGGCACCAATGACAGCACCAATAATTAATCCAATTAAAATAGCACTATGTCCTGTAGGGTCATAATAATTTACGGGATCGTTGTTGCAGTACGCATATAAATTTAATCCATTGATACTTGAGGGTCTAAATATTCGATTGAATCTGGTGAAATCCAACGACACAATTCAGGCGAATAGTAACGTGAGGATACCAACGCAAGATTGGTTTCATGTGTCATCGTTTAGGAATAGCTTTACAAACTAGCTCTCTTGCACAAGTAAAAGGCCGAGTAGAGCGATTATTCCAAACTCTTCAAAGTCGACT
>CAZIQF010000067.1:0-2934 GCA_964541525.1 uncultured Staphylococcaceae bacterium
TCGCCGTAAGAAAAAATCATAAAACCGGCGGAAACCTCGGAATTTTACACGAAAACTGAATCATACACCATCGGTCGCCCCGGCAGGACGGCTTGAAAACAAACCTTGCCCTGATCGTAGTGCGTAAAACACAGGAGGAAGCATGACAAAAACCACCAACTACCAGCTCAACCAATGGGCAAAGTCCGACCGCGTGATGATGGACGACTTCAACGCCGACAACGCCAAGATCGACGCCGCGCTGGCGGCGAAAAGCCGTGTCGCCTGCGGTGTCTACACAGGCGACGGCACAACCTCCCGCACCATTGACCTTGACTTTACGCCAAAGGCCGTGCTGGTGCTGAGCGCAAAATACCTGCTCGCGTCGACGGACAACACCACACGATACGGAGGTCTTGCATTGACCGGCCATCCTGTCTATGCCTGTGACGATACCCGCCTGCCGGTTGTGTCCGTTACCGAAAATGGGTTCATCGTCACCAAGGAAAGCATCACCTATTTCAGCAAAAACTATGCGGCAAACAGCAATACCAACGGCGACAATTACCTCTACCTTGCAATCGCGTGAAAGCAGCCCCCGCTCTTTTCGAGCGGGGGCTGCTTTTTACTTGCATTCTGTTTTTGCGCAGATGCCTTACTTGACAGCGTTGAACAGATACAGGTCGGTGATGTAGTTGTCGCTATCCTTGACCATGACAACATAGTCGCCGGAAGCAAGGGTGATGCCGAGGTCGGTGACCGTGCTGGTCTTGTCGACGGTGAGCGTATCAGCCTTCATGTCGGCAGCCGCAGCACCGCCGGTGATGTACCAAGAATTGAAGCTGTCAGCAACGACATAGCTGGTACCATCAACGGTCAGGATGCCGTTCTTCAGCGTGAGGTCCTTTCCGGCGCTCAGAGCCACATAGATGGCAGAGCCGGCAGTGGTGGAGACAGCCGCGTTAGCGTTGGTGATGTAGCCCTTGGTGTAGCCGGCGTCGATGTACAGACCCTGAACCGCATCATCGCTGGAGAGGATGTTGGAAGTGCCAACCTTGACCTCAATGGTGGTGTCCTCGCCGTTCACGATGGCCTTGTAGGACTTGATGACATTGGAGCGATCCTTGCGGGTGCCCTCAGCAGCAGTCTTGTAGATGAAGACCTGATCCTTGGCGCCGGTGGTGGAGAAGGTGTCGACCACGACGACCAGAGCGACGCCGCTGCTAACCAAAGTCTTGGTGGTGGCGTTGGTCACGGAAGGAACGTTCTTGATGCCGGTGTAGACGGTGTAGGTCTTGTCGGCGTTCTTCATCACGAAGATGGTCTTGTTGGAAGCGGTGTAGGAACCGCCGGTCAGAGTGCTGTTGCCCTTGGTGATGGCGGTAACATCGGTCTTGGTATCGGAGGTCATGTCGGTCAGCTCATACTTGCCGTCCTTGACCTCGTAGGAGACGAAGTCGTTCTTGAGGTTGTTCAGGTCGCCGGTGTTCAGATCAGCAACCTTGTCGCCGCCGATGGCAGCAACGTCAGCCCAAACGGTGGTGCCGTCGGTGAGCAGGAGCTTGGCGCCCCAGTTGCGGTCGCCGCGGTTGGAAGCCTCGTCGGTATCGAGAACGAGAGCGTAGGTCTTGGAATCGGCGGAGATGCCGTCCTCAACGTCAACAACGTAACCGAACTTGTCGAGAGTCAGGGTGAAGACGTCGCCGATGTCGCTGTCAGCCAGATCCGTGGCAATGCTGGTGTAATTGTTCTGAGCCTCATAGGCCTCGCCGCCGACGGTGTACTTGTCGGACTTGTTGGAGGTGTAGGTGCCGGTGACCGTGGTGGGAGCATAAGCCTCAACGACGGTGGAACCGTTCACGTAAACCATCAGCTTGTCGCCCTTGGCCATGCCCTTAACGGTGGCAAAGAGGTCCTCGCTGTCGTCGATGGTCAGTCTGTTAGACAGAGTGACCTTGTCCTTCTCGACCTTGGAGATGGTGACCAGGTCGTACTCATAAGCAGCAACAGCCTTAATGACGTTCTTGGTGACGAAGATCTCAACGACCTTGCCGTTCGCGGTAGCCGCGGCGATCTTATCGGTGTCGAGCTTGTTGTTGGTGATATAGCTGGTCAGAGTGTCATCAATGGTATAGCCGTTCAGGTCAGCCTTGACGGTCTTCTTGCCGGAGGTGCTGTCCATATCAGCGGTGTAGATCTTGGTCGCGGTCTTGGGATAGGTGCCGACAGCCTGATTCTTCCAGGTCCACTTGTTAGCAGGACGGCCGTAATCATCGGGGGGATTCGTCAGGGCCAGATCAGCGAAATAATCGCTGGCAAACGTGTAATTCTTACTGCTGGCAGTCAGGTCGGTGGAGATGGAGGTGCTGCCATTGTCAGAGACAGACTGACGCTTGTTGTACTCGACCTCCTCGGTCTGCAGGGCGTTCAGAGCCATCTTGGCGGCAACCTGACGGGACAGGTTGGCGGAACCGACAAAGCCGGAGATACCGTCGTTGAGGTCGGTGCTCTTGATGAGCTTGGCAACGCCGATGGTCCAGTCGGTACCGGTCATCTTCTCGATGCTGGCGTCATAACCGAGCGTGACGAGCAGCATCTTGGCGAACGCGTAGCCGGTCAGCTTGCCGTTGGGATCGAAGGTGGTGGCGCTGGTGCCGTTGACGATGCCCTCGCCGGCGCAGAAGGCGATGGCGCTTTCGCCCCAGTGACCCTTCGCGTCAGCAAAGTTGGTGGTGCCGACATAGTCAGCCATGCCGAGCATCTTGGTGATGATGGTGCAGGCCTCAGCACGGGTGAGGATACCATCGGGATTGAACTTGCCGTCGGAGCCCTGCAGGACGCCGATAGCGCTCATGACGTCGACTGCTTCCTTGTAGTCGATGTCGGCAGCGTCAGAATACGCCGCGTTGCTGATGGTGACGAGGGACATGGACATGACCAGCGCCAGCACCAGAG
>CAZIQF010000068.1:0-2846 GCA_964541525.1 uncultured Staphylococcaceae bacterium
CGCAAATGTCAAGTAATTTGTGCGAAAAAGATAGAATAATTTTTTGAGAGGCTATGCCGCCCGGCTGAAAGCGAGCTCGAACGCTTGCGCCGACGACAAAAAGCCGAGAATTTCCCTCGGGTAGTTATTGAGCCACGTCTCAACGCGGCGCACGTCCGCCGCCGTGACTTTATCGAAGTCCGTCCCTTTCGGAAACTGTCGGCGTATCATGCGGTTAATATTTTCGTTCGTGCCTCGCTCGCAAGAGCTATAAGCGTGGCAATAATAGACAGTCGTCCTCTTTGCGTTCTTCCGGCGGGCGCTCCGCTCGATGCCGTCAGCGTCCGCGAACTCGGAGCCGTTGTCTACGGTTATCGTTTTGAAAATCTCATAGAACGCCGCGCCGTAAAGACGCTCGAGGCGGTCTAATGCCGCAACGACCGTCTCGGCGCGTCCGTCCTTTATGCGTATGATAATCTCCCGCCGGGTGACACGTTCGGAGAGGACGAGGAGGCGGGCTTTCGTGCGTTTCTTTCCGACAACGGTATCCATTTCCCAATGTCCCGGCTCTTGCCGCTCGTTGACGTATTCCGGCCTCTGCTCTATGCTTGTGCCGCTGGATGCGCGAGCCTGTTTCCGGCGTACTTTCTTGTGCGGTTTCTTTCGGTCGCCCTTTTCCGGGAGGTCTGCGTTTGTGAGCGTGAGAAAAACGCCCTCCTCGACGTACTTGTAGAGCGTTGCGCGGCAAAAGGTGATACCGAGATACTCGTACTCCGGCGAGCGCAAGAGAGCGCATACCGCCGCCGGGGAGTAATCCTCGTTCCCGATTTTCTCCTCGATGAATTGTGCGGCGGCGTGGTTTTTGCCAATCTTGAGCGGCGCACCTTTCGCGGCGAGTCCCTCTTGATAATGTGCCTCTGCCTTTTCCGGGCTATACCGTGTCTCGGTCGTATAATCGGAATTGAGATGCTCATACGTCCCGCGCTTGAGTTCGCGGTAAACGGTGCTGATATGTACGCCGAGCTCCTCGGCGATTTCTTTCTTTGAGTGTCCGTGTTTGAGCATAGTCTCGAGCTTGATACGGCTCGTCCAATTCAGTTGTTTATACGACCGCTTTCCCATTATGCGACCTCCCTAAAGATAGAAAAAAGGGCGGGAAAGTCCCGCCCTCTCGCTACTGCGACAAGAAATCTTCTATCGCTTTTTTGATAATCTGCGCTTGCGGTATCCCCTCGGCGGCGCATTTCTCTTTGAAAGCCGCCGCGAGTTCTTTCGGAACACGAGCCGAGATATTGTCGTAAACCTTTTCGTTATACCGTTGTTTGACCGCCGACGAGGTTTTAGTCTTTCTTTTTACCTCTGCCATTGTTCCGCCTCCCTTTGACGCTGATAATGATTGAAATTACGGATAGAGTCGCGCTAACTCCGCATAAAATATAGATAACCGTTGTCATAGCAGTTTGACATTGAGCGTTTTTCGTGTTATCCTTTGAGGGCAAGGGGAGATTTCTCTCCCCCGCCCTCTATTCGAGTAGCTTCTCAATCACAACGAGGACTATTGTAATGAGGTTTAGAATTGCGGCTATCAGATTGAATGTGCTTGCGAGGCTCTCTTTCTGATTGTCGCTTTTCTTTTTGCGCTTTCGCTTGCTCAATGTGTTTTACCTCCTTTCTGTCTCTTATTATAGCATACTGCTTGTAGTATGTCAATAGCAAAGTTGCAAATAGTCGCAAAAATATTAAGACAAAAAGCAATCCCCGGCGGGTGAGCCGGGGATTTTCTTCATTCTATACCGAGGAGCCAGAGGGCGGACACGCCGAGGACGCGGGCAAAGACGGGTATCTCATAATCAGGAACGAACCTCGTCCCGATTTCTATACGGCTTATCGAGTCCCGCTCCATTGTAACGCCCTCGACCTGTACCCGCGCCGCGAGGTCGCTTTGTGTGAGGCGGCGCTTTAACCGTGCCTCTCGGATGCGTTCGCCGCAAATATTTTTCTTTCCCTCGTAGTCGTATATCTTCAATAATACCGCCTCCGTGTGCTAATGGTCTGCAATTTTCTTGACTTTAACACGCTCTCGGGCGATAATTGTGTTAAAGGTCAGCACGACCGAAATAAATACGGAGGGAGTTACTCATACCATGAGCAAACACATTGTTACTTGCGTGAAGTGCGGGCGGCAGTTCGACGCGAACGAGGGCGGTTTGTATTACCCCGAGTCGCATAGATACGCTTGCAAAAACTGCGTTGATAAGCAAAAGGCAAAACAGGCAGAGGCGAGCAAGGCTCGCAAGGCCGAGGAGCGCGAGGCGAGAGCCAACGAGCGAGAGGAGCGAACGGGTATGCGGCAATCGAAAACCGCCATGCTCGCAAAGATTATCGCCGGTATCGCGTTTCTCCTCTGTTCGTTCCCGCTCGCCGCACAAGGAAATATCTCCGCTTTCCTCTGCGGGCTCGCCGTCGCCGCCGCGCTGGTCGCGTGGGGACTTGTGCCTTATCTGAAAGCAAAGCGGAGGTAACGCTATGTTTATCGGCTTTTCCAAACGGCTAAAAGCAATGGGCGGTTTCCGGCTCGGAGTCGGCCTCCGGCTCACAAAAAATAATTGCTGGTATTTTCTTTTCGCGTTGTTGCTCTATGGCTGTTTTTATCTTTGCTGGTATTCCGTGATTGCTTGCGGGTGGATTTTATATTTTATGCTTTATGCGCTCTACAAGATATATTATCTCATGTTCAAGTACGGAGCTATCGGCGTGAAAAAGCTATACGCAATCATTAAAGGCGTTATAACGCACGAGCGCGATACCTAACGCACGTTTTGCGTTGAAAGATGCACGTTAAAAAAGCGGGCGAGGCCATAGAGCCC
>CAZIQF010000069.1:0-2690 GCA_964541525.1 uncultured Staphylococcaceae bacterium
GGGGGAACGTTGGAAAGGTCAACCCGCCGCTGCGTAAACAGTCCGACGTGGAGGCACTGTGGGCCGCCATCGAAGAGGGCTTCGTGTCCGTCGTCGCGTCGGACCATGTCGCTCGTCCGTTGGCAAAGAAAACAGGATCGATCTTCTCGGTCAACGCCGGATTTCCGGGCTGTGCAACGCTGCTGCCCGTGTTGCTGGAGGAGGGGTACCACAAGCGCGGACTGTCCCTCAACCGCATTGCACAGCTGTGCAGCGCCAATCCCGCCGAGATCTTTGGCATGGAGGGACGCGGCAGCGTGAAGGCCGGCGCGGTTGCCGATCTGACGGTGGTCAGCCTTGATCAGGTCAAGGAGGTTCCCGTCGAGTTCTCCAACGCGGACTACAACATCTATCAGGGGAAGAAGATGCGCGGCTGGCCGGTGTACACTTTTGTGAACGGCTGCGAGAGCCGACAGGCGCTTTATCAGGAAAAGGACCCCGTACCCCACGGGACTTACGTGCCGCGCACGGCTGTAAAGTAAACGCGAAAGCCTTGAAACGACTAAGTTTCAAGGCTTTTTGCTGTCCGTTTCGGTTCGCGACGGCAAGGGGAATTTTCCGGCGGTTGCGCTCGCGCGTGCAACGCGGGGACATTACACCGCAAACGGTGTAATGACTTCGCGGCGGGAGCCGCGAGGCCCTGAAATTCACCGACCGACGAAAGGAAACGATATGCAGAAAACAACGAACTACCAGCTCCCCAGGTGGGAAAAGACCGACCGCATCCTGATGGACGACTTCAACGGCATGACCGCCGCGCTCGCGGCAAAGGGCAACTGCCGCATTCAGGCGGGCAGCTACACCGGCACGTGGACCTGGGGCGAGGACGGCAAAAACACCATCGCCTGCTCCGGCGTTCCGCTGCTGCTGTGCGTGCTTGCCGCAGCAGGCGAGGGCGTACTGCTCGCCGCAGGAAATGTGGCCAGAGGGCAGCTGCTCCTCGGCGGCAGCAACTACACCATGAACATGACGTGGAACAGCGGCAGCGTACAGTGGTACTTCAACGGCAACCACACGTAACCGTCAAAGCTGAGGGCGGCTGGACAGACATGGGACAATAGTGGTGGGAAGTTGCGAAACTTCTCACCACTATAACGTTCAGGGGTGTACAGTAAATGACGAGCAATGAGCTGAAACATGAAGCCAAGAAGCAGGAATGGAACATAGCTATACAGGAATGCCGGGGCAGCGGTCTCTCCGTAAGCGAATGGTGCCAGCAGCGGGGCGTTACAACAACCACCTATTACCGTTGGGAGCGGGAACTTCTGACGGGAGTGCGGAGAAACGGAACACCGCCATCAACGACCGTGACCTTTGCGGAGCTGCCGGCGCCGAAGCAGGTGTCTCGCAATGTTTCGGAACATTGCGCCACGCTGCATATTGGCAGTGCCAGTCTGGACATTTACTCGGGATGCGATGCAGAACAGCTGAAAATGCTGGTGGAGCTTCTGCGCCTATGTTGAATGACTTCACTGGTGCAGATAAAGTCTATATTGCCTGTGGCTACACGGATCTGCGTAAAGGCATAGATGGCCTGGCGCGGCTCGTCCAGCAGCAGTTTGAACTGGATCCATTTACCAACACATTATTTTTGTTCTGCGGACGGCGGCGAGACCGAATCAAGGGCTTGTACTGGGAAAAAGATGGCTTTATCCTGCTATAGATAAAATCCTCCGATAACCACCCGATCTGCCCGAAATACGCTGAAAACCATCCACTGTACAGTAGAGGAAAACTACTCACAGACACCGCTAAAAGTCGTTGCCACTATCGTTCAAGGGTATCTCCACCCTGCCCCTATCGGTAGGAGCGCACACACCGGCTCACACGCGCAAACAGGGCGTGTTTCAGATGGGGGTGGTATCCGTACCCTCAACGTGCGCTGCGTGGACCGGAACCTCTGCGCGCGCAGCGGTCAGAAGAGCATTCTTTGCCATCTTTGCATGGACCGAGGGAACGTCGGAGAGAAGCAGAGAGCCTTCGGAACGGAGACGCGCACGGTGCGCGTCTCCGTTCCGAGGCGCCGCGGCCTCGCGGGGCCGCGTTGCCCCTGCCGGTTCTTGTATTGCACCGGCGAGCCTCGGAGGGGTGCAATCGCTGCGACGAAGGGCAGAGAGAAAAATTTGTTAACGTGACTGTTGTGATTTTGTTTGTGGTGCGAGTTGTGGCTGCGGTGTAAGGGATTCTTCTTTGATTGGTACAAAATAAGCATAGCACCCGAAGCGGATAGGAAGCCTCGGAGGCTATGCTTATTTTTGTTATAATGGGAGGGCAATGGATGGACGGTTTCTTTGGTGAGCTAAGCGTTCGAGCTGTAAACAGTCCTCCGCCCTCTTGTTATAAAGATTCGATTGAGCAGGTTGCTCCGGCTATGCCGCGTGCGCGTCACGAACCAAATTGAATCGTAATAAGCCGGTGCGAAAGCATTGCAATATTTTATCAGGAAAGAAGGAATGCCCATGCTCAGTATCGGGATCGATGTGTCCAAAGGAAAAAGCACCGTGTGCGGAATGAAGCCAGAGGGAGAAATCGTGTACGCTCCGTTTGAAGTTCAGCACACAAGGGAAGGAATGTCGGAGCTCGTATCGCTGCTGCGCAGCAGCGGCGAAGAGGTTCGTGCCGTTTTGGAAAGCACCGGCAGCTACCATTGC
>CAZIQF010000070.1:0-2657 GCA_964541525.1 uncultured Staphylococcaceae bacterium
CCCCGATGCCAAAATCCGTCCAGTCGATGAGTCCGATGCACTGCACACATCAGACGCCATATGCCAGTTGCCTTCATCAATCGACTTCATAACCTCATGGCTGACTCTCCGACCTTCTTTTGCATCCTTCTGATAATATCGGAACCGCTCTATTGCGATTGCTACAACGAGCAGCGAACAAAATAGCAGCGGATACATGACTATGCCACCTTTAATAAACCAACTTACCAAACCAAAGCTATCCATAATTACAATCGCCCCTTATAATTGATAATAATTCTCATAAGCGAGGTAAAAAGAAAGCCCCGTGACCAGTGTTTATCACGGAGCTCATGGCTCTCTCATTAACTTCGCTTCTTGCGTATGCAAAGAACGATTCTAGTATAATGATTTTAATTCTCATTGTCAATAGCAGCCAAATAAAAAAGACCCTACCTTCGTAGAGTCTCATTAGGGGGGGAGTATGAACCCACAGACGAGATTGTCCTTCCTCACAAACTGTCTATGTCCTTGTTGCAATTTTATTATAGCACGAAAGGTCAAATAGTCAATATGTCAAATGGTCGATTTCGACAAAAAAGACAACTTTTTTTCAAAAGCTGTCTTTTCGTTCTTATATTATCTATTGAAATATTATACGTTGAAGCGGAAGTACGTAACGTCGCCGTCCTTCATAACATAGTCTTTGCCTTCGAGGCGAACCTGACCTTTTTCGCGAGCGGCTGCCATGCTACCTGCTGCCATCAAGTCATCATACGATACGATTTCGGCACGAATGAAGCCGCGTTCGATATCGCTGTGGATTTTGCCGCCTGCTTCCGGTGCTTTTGTACCCTTGCGAATCGTCCAAGCACGGACTTCCTGTACACCTGCCGTAAGGAAGGTAATCAGTCCGAGCAGTTTGAACGATGCTTTGATCAGCTTATCAAGACCCGATTCGCTAAGACCAAGCTCTGCCAAGAATTCTTTGGCATCTTCTTCGTCAAGCTCTGCAATCTCAGATTCGACTTTTGCCGATACAACGATAACTTCTGCTCCTTCTTCTGCCGCATATTCGCGTACTTTTGCTACGTGCGGATTGCTGTCCGGGTCTGCGACTTCGCCTTCACCGACATTGGCAATGAAGAGGATCGGTTTGAGTGTCAAGAGATTGAGGTCACGTACAAGACCTTGTTCGACCTCGTTCATTTCTACGCGGCGTGCCGGAAGAGCATCGCCGAGCATATCGGACAGTTTGCCGAGAAGTTCTTGCTCCATGCGAGCTGTTTTGTCACCGCTTTTGGCAAGTTTGGCTACACGCTCTGCACGTTTTTCGACGGTTTCCAAGTCAGCAAGGCAAAGCTCTGTATTGATGATGGCAATATCGCGGAGCGGATCAAGTCCACCTTCTACGTGCGTGATGTTTTCATCCTCGAAGCAACGAACAACCTGTGCTACTGCGTCAACCTGGCGGATATGTGCCAAGAATTTGTTGCCGAGACCTTCGCCCTGTGCCGCACCTTTTACCAAGCCGGCAATATCAACGAAGCGAACCGATGCGGGAAGGGTGCGTTTCGTTTTGTACATTTCTTCGAGCTTTTGCAGACGCGGATCCGGTACATCAACGACGCCGACATTCGGCTCGATGGTGCAGAACGGATAGTTGGCTGCTTCTGCGCCTGCTTTGGTAATGGCATTAAAAAGGGTGCTTTTTCCTACGTTCGGAAGTCCGACGATACCGACTTCTAAGTTACTCATATTGTTATCTTAACTCCTTATATTCGTGAATTTTGCTTATTCGTTAGTCTATCTTTTCTATTGTACCGAATCAACCTCGTTTGTGCAAGATTGGTTATGCTTCTTCCGGGCTTTTTTTCACAAGAATCTCGCGTACCGCTTTTTCGAACTTCACGCGCGGGATCATGACCCAGCGTCCGCATCCGGTACATTTCAAGCCAAAATCCATACCAACGCGTGTGATCTCCCATGCGTCCGAGCCACACGGATGCTTCTTCTTCATGCGAACAACATCGCCGATTTCATATCGTACATCTTTTATCAAAATGGATTCCTCCGTTTTCCCAGTCTACATTCTATATATAATACTCCCTTATCGAAGAAAATCCTGTTTTTCTTTACGCGAGTTTACGATTTTTTGCATACGATGAATAAATGCACTCATAGGAGGTCTTGGTATGGCTACGCCGATCCTCGATACGATCATTGCCGACATCGGCGCGATCGTTCCGCAATATACTTCGATCGTCAGCTCCTATCGCCTACTTGTCGGCAGTGCCGAAGAAGTCAGCCGTATGCCACACGTTCCGCGCGAGGTCTATGAGCGCGCCGTCTGCCGTTATGATCGCGCGGGAACCCTGATTGATATTCTGCAAGAGCTTCTGTGCTGTAAGATCCGCTTCCTTGCAGAATTTCTAAGCATAACGTGTGCTCCGATCGACATCTTCAGTCTGGCACAAAATCCGCTGGAGAACATTACAATAGAAGAGATCATTGAGATCGAGGTACTTCGTCGCTTGCTTACGCTCCTATGCGAACGCGAATCGTGCTTTTCTCCCTGCGTACCGCTCGATGCGGATTCGCCTCCCCCATCGGATACGCCACCGCCCGCGAAAGCTACGCCCAAATAGCGATACCCCGCAGCCATTGGCTACGGGGTA
>CAZIQF010000071.1:0-2593 GCA_964541525.1 uncultured Staphylococcaceae bacterium
GTTATCTATATCTAATATTTTTTTATTATTTATTGTTTTTTCACAGTATTCACACATATCTATTCTCCTCCTAGTAACTCTGGATTATCGTATATGTTGCCTATTACTTCTGTAAATTTTTCTAAAAGATGAACTCTTCCATAAAATCTATCCATATTCATAACATCAACAATAAATCCATTGTATTCATAAATAACTTTTCCAATATCTATTTCTTTGCTTCCTGTTATTTTTATTATATCTCCGCTCATATATTTCTTTTCCGTTTTTATCGTATAATCCTGTGTATTGTCCTATTGTTTCTGAATTTACTGGAAAACTATCTCCTATATAATCTCCATTTTTATATTCAAAATTTCTTATATATGTCATTGTTCCATCAAATAGTTTATTATCATTATGTCGTATTTCTTGAACTAAATCTCCATAATGCCAATTTTCTCTATCTTTTCCTCTAAATTTTATTTCTCTATTCATCTTCTCCTCCTACTATCTTTAATATTTCTAATATGTAGTATTCTTTATTAGGCTCTGCACCCCATTTTTCTTTGCCTTGTCCTACTCTTAATTTACACACACAGGTCATTTGTGGAGCATTGTTTCCGTATCCATTTCTAAATACTACCCTATAATAAATTTCTTTAAAATTTGGACATTCTAGTTCAATATTTAATTTTGCTATTTCATAATAATTTTCAAACCTTTTAGTCCAGTATGGCTTTATTTCTCTATATTCTTCCTTTTTCTCGCCACTTTTTATCATATCGAACCATTTTCGCTTTATTGGTAGAACTATCATATTTCTTTTCCTTTCTAGGCTAGACTTAATCTAACCTTCATTATTTGTTTTTCTAAGTATTCCATCTAAATATCCTTTGTAATAACTCCACTCCATCACAGTTTTTACAGAAACTTTAACAAATGTGTTGTCTATTTCTCTTATATTTTCCATAGTTTCTTTACTTTCACAGACGTCCTTCTCATTTTCTGTAATATTGCATATTACATTTCTATTTTCTAAGCCTAATTCTTTGTTAAAAAACTCTTTTAAAGTAGGTTTCTTTTTATATTCTGCATTAAATATTTCTTTATTGTTAGAGTAAGCTTTTTCTAATGCTCTTTTACAATTATTATTTATTACATACGGTTCAACTTTTCTTTCTTTAGCTATACATCTAAACACTTCCGTTAAATTTAACCCTTCTTCATTTTTGTGTTTTTCATATTCATTTAAAACTTTTGTTATGTCATCGTATGTAAGGCTAGACTTGTCAAATTTATACTTGTTTAATATTTTTTCTGCAAAGTTTATATGTTTTTTATTATCTTTTTCTTTCTTTACTATTTTTTCATATTCTTCTTCTGGTAAACTTCTATATTGCTCATATAGTCCATTTTCTTTTAGCTTTTTTATCGTTTCTTTCACTTCATCTTCTTTTAAACCTATTGTAGTATATAAACTTTTGTCAATATCCCAATATTTGCATAAATATATCTGGTTTTCTACGCTTAATTCCTTCATTCTTCCCCCTCCATTAATAAAATTTTCAATTCCTCATTTTCCCTATTTAGCTTATTATATTCAATCTCTAATCTCATGCTTTTTAAGCAAATAAACAAGTTTATTATTGTTAATATAATAACTAGTATCTTTAAAAATTTATTTTCATTCCTCATAAGCTATCTCTCCCCTTCAAATTCAATTACTTCTAATTTTTTAGTCTCATGCTCGAATAATATTCTCTGTAAAGTTGTATCCAGTCATCAAATCGCATACTAACCAATAAGTCTTCTCTAGCCTTTTTATGAAATACCGTTGGAAAAGCTTGTCTATCGCCTGCTTTACTATCTCTTACTGCCTGTTCCATTGCCTTACTTATGTTTAAATTCTCTACAAACTTTACTTCACAATGTATGTAATCTATTCCTTCTATGTCATCTGCTCTGCCTGTATTCCCTTTAAATTGTGCTGTTCTATTACATTTAAAACCATTATCTTTAAATTTATTTACAACATAGAGTTCTCCTCTTTTACCTTTTTGTTTACTGTTAATACTCATAACCTCATTTGCTCCCCTCTTAAAATTTTCCAGCATAGGTCTAATCCACTCTCGTTTGCTTTTGCATAGTTTACACAGTCCTCTTTACCTTTAAAATATTTTAGCTCTAATAAACTACAACCCAAACAAGTTTTACATTTACCTGTTAATTCTATATATTTCATAAGCTAGTCCTCTGGCATTTTATAGACAAATTCATCTTGAAAAGAAATTATTGTTTTTCCTAATTTCCACATTGAATTTTCATATTGTCTAGTAATCTCTTTTAATACTTCTTTTGCTCTTTCTTCTGTTTTGTATTCGCCTAAAAATACACAAATCATATTATCACTAGATTTTTCTGCTTTGATGCAAAAACAATTAGATTCTGTTGCAAATTCTTCATTTGACCAATTATCTACATATAATCTAAATATTTCCTCAAAATTAAATATTTCCATCTTATCTTGGCTTACTATTATCATAACTACCTCCTAAAATTTTATCAATTTCTTTTGCTATTCCCCACATATTTACCGATATTTTTTTTTCTT
>CAZIQF010000072.1:0-2479 GCA_964541525.1 uncultured Staphylococcaceae bacterium
GTATAGATACAGTCAAACAACTAAAAAATAGATTTGGCAATCTACAAGATACAATATTGCATAGTGATAGAGGAAGCCAATACACAAGTGAGGCGTTTCGCAGCACATTGAGCAAATATGGAATGATTCAAAGTCTAAGCGGTACCGGACGGTGCTATGATAACGCAAGAATGGAAAGTTTTTTTGCAACATTGAAAAAAGAGAAGCTTTACCGTATACCGACTTACAAGATGACAAGAGAAGAGGTAAAGACAGAAATATTCCGATATGTGTATATATACTATAACAGGATTCGTGTATATAGCGGAAATCCCGGCTATTTTCCGCCTTCGATTTATCGTATGCAGTACGAAAGTAAAAGGGATGCGGCATAGGAGATGCCTCAACCACCCGACCGTATTATATTAATTTTTGAAATCTTGTCAAGGCTAAAACAAGCGCCTTCGGCGGCCTTGACAAGATTCCGAAAATTAATCCTTGTTAATTACGGCGGTTGAGGCAATAGAAGTGATTAGAAATTTTGGGTATTTTTTGACTGCACATTTATTGACATTTCCAACAGAAATCAAATGGTCTATTGTATAGAAAACCCCACAGAATAACCAAACGGTAAATCTGTGGGGTTATTTTTTTGAAAATTATACCCGAAAACGAAAGAGAAACAGTGGACGATGAATATATCTTTTCTGTATCGAAAGAGACTTCAATGTTAAAAGTCGTGCTCATACCGAACAGAATATTTTATCATAGAAAATTCTAATTTACAGAAAAAAGCTAACACCGCCGGCTTTTAATCTGAGAAGAAACATTATTCGATTGTAATTGTATGTCTATCCTCGTTCGACGGCGCGGAAAAAGTTGTGTAAATAGTATAAAGACGAACCTCCTTGGTGAAAATTATGGTAGAAATAATTTTTATCAAGGAGGTTTTTCGACATGAAAATACCAAAGGAACTTATCAAGGAATATGTAAAAAGTGAGAACTTCACAAACACAACCGATATTATGGAAAGCATCAAATCCATGTTTACAGATGTATTAAATGAGGTTTTGCAATGCGAAATGGATGAACAGTTAGGTTACGATAAGCACGCTCGCACTGAGTCCGGCGAGGAAAAGAAAAACTACAGGAACGGTTCTACCAAAAGGAAAATGAAGACCCAGCTTGGCGAAGTTGAGATTTCCGTACCTCGTGACCGGAACGGTGAATATGAGCCAAAAATTATTGACAAATATCAGCGTAATGCAGACGGACTTGAAGATAAAATATTATCTCTTTATGCACACGGAATGTCTACTCGTGACATTCAGGAACAAATAAAGGATTTGTATGATATAGATATTTCATCTGAATTGGTTTCAAAAATCAGTGAAAAGATACTTCCCGAAGTGAACGAATGGCAAAATCGTCCTCTTGAAGAATATTATCCATTCGTCTTCATGGACGCTATTCACTACAAGCTTCGCGAGAATCATCAGATTATCAGCAAAGCAGCGTATGTGGTGCTTGGAGTAAATGCAGATGGCTATAAGAATATTTTAGGCATATGGGTAGGCGGAAATGAAAGCAGTAAATTTTGGCTTGGAGTATTAAATGAACTCAAAAGCAGAGGAGTTAAAAACGTTGATTTATTCTGTGTTGATGGACTTTCCGGCTTTAGAGAGGCTATTAATGCCGTATATCCGTTCGCAGGCATACAGAGGTGTATTATTCATCAAATCCGCTCATCCTGCAAATATGTTTCATACAAGCATATTAAAGAATTTACAGCGGATTTAAAGCTTGTTTACGGTGCACTGAACGAAGAAACGGCACTTGAAAAACTTCTTGAGTTCAAGGAAAAATGGCAAAGTCAATATCCATCTGCAGTAAAGTCATGGGAAGACAATTGGGATATATTATCCACATTTTTTGCATATCCGGTTGAGATACGGAAGATAATATATACAACAAATATCATTGAGGGTTTGAACCGTCAATTCAGAAAGGTAACAAAGACGAAATCTGTATTTCCTAATGATGATTCGCTTAGAAAAATGCTATATCTTGCATCACAGAATATTACCAAGAAATGGACTCAGAGGTACAAAAACTGGGATATCGTTATTAGCCAATTGGAAATCATGCATAATCATGAAACGGCATAACGGGGCTCTGCCCCGGACCCCGAAGTTTAACGCATTTGTTTTCCCTGAAACGGGCGAAACGAGCGATGAAATATCACCGCCCGTTTCAGTGCAAAATCCACAAGACCGCTCCGGTTGCTCTTCAGCATTGCCGTATCCTGTCTTGAGGTAAAAGCCAATAGTTATTATTAACAGATTTAATTAAGCTTATACCTGTAATTTTCACCTTGTCGAAGGTTGTCAGATATTGCTTACACAACATTTTCCGCAGAGCCTCAATAAATATTTTGCTCTCAAAATATTTATTTCAGCAGGCTTTATCAATGCGAACTGTGTAAAATCTCTGATTTTA
>CAZIQF010000073.1:0-2009 GCA_964541525.1 uncultured Staphylococcaceae bacterium
AAACCAATTTTTTCTACTATCTGTTGTACCATTTTTTAATATGAAGTGAAGTTGTTTAATTAGATTTTCAGTTATATTAAGAGTAGCTTTATCTATTATTAAATCAATACATCTAAAGTGATTAGCAGTTTCTACTATATCATCCACATTAATAACTTCACCCGCTAAACCAATTGTGTTAGTTTCATATATGTATCTTGTTTGATCATGCGTTAGACGGCTTCCTTCTATATGATTAGAGTTATACGTAAGTTCTATTTGAAGTTTGTGATAAATTCCACCTTTTAGTTTAGATTCCTTTTCCAATCTTAGAATATCAAGTAATGTTTTCTTGCTATCGCTAACTCTTTCTTTTCTATCAGGTTTAACCGCATCATCTGGTATCATCCAAGTTTTACCAACAAGCATTGCACCAGGGATTCTTCCTTCAGCACAATAATTTCTAACACTTCGCTCTGATAAATTCCATAATTTAGCAATTTCTGTTACACTTAAATAATTCATATTAACACCTCTAATTACTAATATTATACCACATTATCGGCAAATTATCAATTGTTTTGTTGTTTTATTTTGTATCATATTTTGCCGATAAAGGAAATTAAAAAATAATAATTCAATTTTAAATTTTTTATCAAGAAATATATACATTTTTAAAAGGGAGTTTTTGCAATTATATTACACTTTTTATAACGAGTTTTCTTGAATAAGCTGCACTTTTTAATAGGAAGTTTACAAGAACATTTACACTTTTTTATAGTGAGTCTTCAACAGCATTCTCAATTTTGTGAACATTTATAAAAATTAATTTTATTTACTATAGTTAACAACTTCAAGTAAGCTTCATTATTTGCGTATTGCTTAAAATAATCTTTAGTTAATTCTTTTAAAATATTATTCTTCAAATTACCTAATACACTTGAATATCCACAAATGTTAGTACATTCTATGTTATTCATAAAAGGTGATAGAATTTTATGTGGTTTAAAATCAACAATATACTCTACTGCTTTTACAATATTATTTAAACAATTAATAACTACTTCTTTATTATTACTTGTTTTTATTTCTAATTTTGCTAGTTCAATATTATTAAAAATTGTTGGTACAGCATGATAACCAAAATCATTATCTTTAACAAATACTAACTCATCAATTTTGATAAGTCTTTCAAGATATTCTTTTTTGTATTCGTTTGAATTTTTCATTCTATTATTATAAATTACAAATTCGGATTCACGTCCTATTTCACTTACTAAATCACAAATATTCATCTGAATAGAAGTTAATAATCCTTCATCTTTTAAATATCTTGTTCGCATTACATTCCTTGTAAATAATAAATCATTAGGCAACTTTTTACAGAATGTTCTGCCATTTCAATATTATTCATTTGTGAATATAGATCAACTAAACATTGAGTAACATTAATTCTTGATATGTTATTTGTTGATTTTTCTAAAATACTTTCTGCAAGTTTGATAATTTCAGTTGAGAACTTAATCTCATTAGTAATTATGTTTATTGTATTCATAACATTAATTAGACCAATTTTTACTTCTTCATTATTAGGTAATTTCTTATAAGCCTCTTGCCATAAATTTAATTCACTTTCATAATCATTATTCATAGCATATTGATCTGCTTGTTTTTTTAACTCTTTAACATACTCATCTTGCTTAATACTTTCAACACCTAATAATTCATCAACTGTAACTTCAAAAATATTTGCAATAAATGGTAATAATGAAATATCTGGATATGTTAATGATTGTTCCCATCTTGACACTGACTTTGATGTGGTACCTAATAATTCAGCTAATTCTTCTTGAGTCATTTTCTTTTTAGTTCTTAAACTTTTAATATTATTTCCTAAATTCATAAATTTCTCCTTAACTAATGTATTGTAATAGCCAATTGCACTAATATTATAATACTGAATAAAGTTTTAATCCACCCCACAAACAAAGATAGTAGTTCTCATTATTTGGGAATCAATCTCATTATAC
>CAZIQF010000074.1:0-1939 GCA_964541525.1 uncultured Staphylococcaceae bacterium
CAAATACTATCAAGGATACACTAATAGCCGTAATCAATACAAAAAAGGCACTGATATTACCGAGTTGATTACTTTATCAAAAACACAGACTGACTTTACAGAGCAAGATATTGAGAGTCGTAATGATAATATCGTAAATTCTTATATAGCGTACTTAAAGGATAATGACTTGCTTCTGTAAGAACAAAAAACTAATTACTGGAGGAACAGTATGTTCTATAAAATGATCGAGAACAAGTGCAAAGAATGGTATAGCTCAGACCAATGCACTGTTCGTAACTTAATTGAATACATAGAGAAAACCGGGCAAATGAGAGATGCTCAGATTGAAGCTATCAAGGTGTATCTGTTCCTCAAAATCGGTTGTGAATGTAAGCCATTGGAGTTTTTGTTCAGATACGGTTGTTTTAACTCTATCAATTTGAATAATATAGAGCTATCTGCTTCGACTCGTGAATATTTAGAAGAAAACCCGGCAGCAACAGCATTGTTCGAGTATTCTCGCTTAACCAACGATAAAGGCGAACAGGTTTCTGAAAAACTCGAAAAGCAAATCAAGAAAGATCCGTCAAGCATTGACTATGACGCTTTCTTCCGTACTGCCTTTTATGGCGTTTCCTATACCGATTATCTGTTTAGCTTGCCAATGGGCGCAGGAAAAACATATTTGATGGCAGCATTTATCTATCTTGATTTATATTTCGCTCTGAACGAGCCTACCAACCCTGATTTCGCCCACAACTTTATCATTTTTGCACCATCGGGTTTGAAATCCTCTGTTGTGCCGAGTCTTAAGACGATTCAAAACTTTAACCCTGCGTGGATCATTCCCGAACCGGCGGCAACAGATATTAAGCGTATGATTTCCTTTGAAGTATTGGATCAGGGAAAGACTGCCAATAAATCAAACAAAACCAAGAACCCGAATGTTCAGAAAATTGCTAATCATCAGCCGCTTTCCGAACTTTTCGGATTGGTTGCAGTTACAAATGCCGAAAAAGTAATTCTTGACCGTATTCAAGAGAAGAGCGGACAAATCAATATGTTTGAAGAAAGTGACGATGAAAAAGACAGACAGGCTAACGAGCTCCGCAATCTCATCGGTAAGTTACCATCGCTCTCTATCTTCATTGATGAAGTACATCACGCTGTCAGCGATGAGATAAAACTACGTGCTGTTGTTACCAAGTGGGCGCAAAATCATACCGTAAACTCCGTCATCGGTTTTTCCGGAACACCTTATCTTGAAAAATCAGAAAAGTTCAAGGTTTTAGATTCTCTTTCGGTAGGTACGGCTGAGATTACAAATATCGTTTACTACTATCCACTTATTGATGGCGTAGGCAACTTCTTGAAACGCCCCGTTGTTAAGATTGCGGATATTGCTGACAGCAGCTTGATTATCGAAAAAGGTGTACGCGAATTTCTTAATACATACAGGGATACTGTCTATGCTGACGGATTGACCGCCAAACTCGGTATTTACTGCGGTACTATCGAAAAATTAGAGGAAGTGGTCTATCCTTTGGTATCCCGTATTGTTGCAGAGTATGGACTCGGCACGGACACAATACTCAAATTCCATAAAGGCAACAAACAGTATAAAATGCCTGCCGACAGTCAAATGCAGTTTGATATTTTGGACAAGTCTATTTCCAAGATTCGCATTATTCTTCTTGTACAGATAGGTAAAGAAGGCTGGGACTGCCGTAGTCTTACAGGTATTATCCTTTCTCAAGAAGGCGACTGCCCCACAAATATGGTTCTGCAAACCTCCTGCCGTTGCTTGCGTCAGGTGATTAAAGGCAATCCCGAAACCGCTCTTATTTATTTGAATGAGAGTAACGCTGACAAGTTAAATGTACAGCTCGAACAGCAACATCACATCTCGCTCAAGGAGTTTTCGTCTGCTGATAATAGCAAAACACCGCTGAAGCGT
>CAZIQF010000075.1:0-1872 GCA_964541525.1 uncultured Staphylococcaceae bacterium
CAAGCAACAGCTTCATTGGTATCTACTTTATCTGAAGACCAATTAGTTGAATATAAACAAGTCAAGAAATGTGTGGAGCTTATTTTTAATGGAAAAATCTTGAAACCTGAAGATTTAGAATTTAAGAATGTTCAGAATGCAATTTTCTTGGTAGAAAATATCTGTAAAAAGTTGGATATTAAAACAAGTGCTTACTTAATTAGAAAGTTGAAAGAGCCACTAATTCTAAAGCGTGATGAAATCAAACAGGATATAGCTGACCAAAAGAATGATTTGAATACATCTCGTGATGCAGTAATTAAATTGGACACTATCGACATTTCTGATAAATAAAAAATTAGAATCATATTTTAAAAACACTGGTTGACAAAGTCCAGTGTTTTTATTATATTTTTCAAAACAGGAGTAAAAAATGTCTAATTCTTGGGATAATGTATTATTACAATTAACGTATAAATTAAACACGGTTGCACATAATTATAATCTTCCTATTACATGTTATGTAGAAGGAGATAACGTAAAAAATCGAGAAATTTTTGTGAAATTTCTAAATGTCACAAACTTGGAAAGGTTTATTCCATGTGCACGTAAACACTTTAATGATGATAAAGAAGATAAAAGTAATATCATTAAGATTTTTGATTATTCTAAATTAAAGAAAAATTCAAAAATGTATAATAAGACAGAAGCGTATAATAAAAATATAGAAGACTTCTATAATGATTTTATAGACTTCTGTCGAGTATTAAATGAGGAAATATGATGACAGCTGATATATTCGCAATTTGGAAATTCAAGAATATTGAAGGTTTAATTGAATGTAATGGCTATGATTTCCAAACAACTAAAATTAAGAAAGGTTTAGATACATATTTTATTAAATATGATTTAAAAACTGAAGAAGCAACTATTGAAAAAGTGGATGTTTTCTTTTTTCCTATTACTGTTCCATTTTCTAAACTAAAAGAAGAATTAGTAAAATTGGATTTGTGGAAAGAAAAGAAGTTCACTCAAGTGTATTATAAAGATTAGATGATGATATTTAATGATGATTGTTTAAACGCAATGAAATCAATTGCTGATAATTCAGTAGATATGGTTTTATGCGATTTACCCTATGGAACAACGAAATGTCCATGAGATATAGTAATTCCCTTTGAAGATTTATGGAAAGAATATAATCGTGTTTGCAAGTCAAACGCGGCTATTGTTTTGTTTGGACAAGAACCTTTCTCATCTATACTTAGGATGAGTAATTTAAAAGATTATAAATACGATTTATATTGGGAAAAAGAAGCACCAACAAACGTATTACAATTAAAGAAACGTTTTGGAAAGAACATTGAAACTATATCAGTATTCTATAAGAAACAATGCACTTACAATCCACAGAAATATAAACATGAAGGAAAGCTTGTTAAGAATACTGTAAAAGGTAAGTTTGGTAAGTTATCTTCAGATAATCAAATCAAACCTACAGAATATATAGATGATGGCACACGTTATCCAAAACAAGTATTAAGATTTAATAGAGTAGATAAACATCATATAGTTCATCCAACTCAAAAACCGGTTGAACTATTAGAATATCTTATCAAGTCATTTACAAATGAAGGAGATACTGTATTAGATAATTGTATGGGGAGCGGTTCAACTGGAGTTGCATGTAAAAACTTAAATAGAAACTTTATTGGAATAGAAAAAGAAATAACTTATTTTAAAATTGCTAAAGAGCGTATAGATGGTTCATGTAATTTGTTTAACAAAATCATATAATTATTTAGACTTTAAGGATTGGTTTCAATGGTATTTACAGTTAGGATGTTTCATTCATATTATCGATAATGATTCATATATACCTATATTTGACTT
>CAZIQF010000076.1:0-1752 GCA_964541525.1 uncultured Staphylococcaceae bacterium
ACCGGCGGGTCAATGGGCGGATCACCACCATCATCAATGACGACAATCGGATCGCCATCGAAATCTGGGTCAGCAAACAAACGGCAAGCATTTCTGAAATCCATAATGGTAAAATACTCTTTGCCGTAATCAGGCTTCAAACGTGTACCGCGGCCAATGATCTGCTTGAATTCAGTCATTGAGTTGATGTTGTTGTCCAGTACGATCAGCCTGCAGGTCTTGCAGTCAACGCCGGTGGTCATCAGTTTAGACGTAGTAACAATGACGGGATACGGGCTATCTTCGGCAATGAAATAATCAAGCTGGGCCTTACCTTCGGCGTTATCACCCGTGATGCGCATAACATACTTAGAATTCTGAGCCACCATATCCTGATTCTCATTCACCAATGCCTGACGCATGCGTTCTGCGTGATCAATATCGACACAGAAAACAATGGTCTTTGCAAAACGATCATTTTCTTTCAGGAAACGGGTGATCCGCTTGGCGACAGCCAAAGTTCGCTCATCGATGATGAGGTTTTTATCATAATCCTTCGAGTTGTATTCGCGGTCATCAATTTCATAACCGTAAATATCACGCTGACCGGCAACCGGGCGCCAGCCCTCCAGATCCTTATCAAGGCCAACACGCAGCACTTTATAGGGCGCAAGGAATCCATCATCGATGCCTTGTTTCAGGCTGTAGGTGTAGATCGGCTCGCCGAAATAGGTGATGTTCGAAACTTCTTTCGTTTCCTTCGGAGTCGCAGTCAGACCGATCTGAGTGGCATTCGAGAAGTATTCAAGGATTCGGCGCCAGCGCGAGTCTTCCTTAGCACTGCCACGATGACACTCGTCAATAACAATAAGATCGAAGAAATCAGGAGTGAAGGCGCGGAAGGGTTCCTCATTTTCATCTCCAGCCAACTGCTGGTAGAGCGAAAGATAGAGCTCATAGGAGCTATTCAGCTTCTTGCCTTCGATTTTCGTCATTACCTTTGCAAAAGGCTTAAAGTCCTGCTGCATGGTCTGATCGACCAGAATATTTCGGTCAGCAAGGAAGAGTATCTTCTTTTTTCTGCCAGACTTCCACAGGCGATGGATAATCTGAAACGCAGTATAGGTCTTGCCTGTGCCGGTAGCCATCACCAGAAGGAGGCGATTCTGTCCACGAGCAATTGCATCGATCGTCCTATTAATGGCGATTCGCTGATAATAGCGAGGAGTCTTGTCACCGGGCTGGAAGTAATAAGGCTCGGTAATCAACTGCTCCTGTTCAGGCGTCATGGCAGTGTCACCCTTATAACGCGCCCACAGTTCTTCCGGGGAAGGAAACTCATCAAGTTTCAACTCGCGTTCAGTACCGCGCTTCATGTCATGCTCTAAGAAGCCGTCGCCATTGGAGCTATAAACAAACGGTACATCAAGGCACTCGGCATATTCGATGCCTTGCTGCATGCCCGCTCCGAGACTGTGACGATTGTCTTTTGCTTCAACGATCGCCAGCGGGAGGTTGGGCTTGTAGTAGAGCAGATAGTCAGTCCGCTTTCTTCTGCCGCGCGCAGTAACATTTCCACGGACGATGACGCGGCCATCCGTGAAGTTGTATTCCATACGGATCTGACGCTGCCTATCCCAGCCTGCGTTTTCAATTGCAGGAGTGATGAATTGCAGCTTGATATCCTCTTCTGTCATTTCGTGCTTTCTCATCAGATCACTCATGGACGTTCCTCCTTGTATAACTTCCCATAATCTCGAATTATCGGAAGTT
>CAZIQF010000077.1:0-1724 GCA_964541525.1 uncultured Staphylococcaceae bacterium
GGGAAAGGGCAGCGGACAGGAATTGGATATGATGCAGAAAACCGAAACCGGCGTCAATGCGCTCAACGAGCTGCTGCGGGAGAAAATCAATCCTCCGGCGCCGGACAAAGCTGAGGTTGTTCACGGAACGAGAAGGTTTCGCTGCGGTGACAAGGTAATGCAGATCAAAAACTGCGATGAAATCAGCAACGGCGACATCGGGTACATCACAAGAATCTGCAAAGCCGGTGATGAAACGACCGTCACGATCGATTTCGGAGACGGACGAACGGCAGAGTATGACACGAGTCAGCTCGATATGCTCGACTTGGGTTATGCTTCTACCATCCATAAGTCACAAGGCTCGGAATACAGGTCTGTGATCATCAACCTGCAATGTGCCCACTATGTCATGCTGACACGGCCTCTGGTGTATACCGCCATTACCCGCGGCAAAGAAAATGTCATCATTGTCGGCGAGCGCCGTGCTTTGTGTATGGCGATCAAGAAAACCGACACAGAAAAACGCGGCACCTGTTTGGCAAAACGCTTGCGGGCCGCTATGCAATGAAAGGAGTCAATCATGAAACACGAACCCTGGCTTGAAAAGTGGAGCTACGAAGATGACAAAGTTATCCTTGAATACGAGGATGGCGCAACTTTGCGTGTGACCAGAGAAGATTTTATCCGCGCCTTTGGTGTTATTATCGGACTGACAAAGGCAGAAGCGGAAAAAGAGTATGGGATCAAAAACTAAGGAGGCAATTGCTATGGCAACAATTTTGGAACAGTACCGAAAACGGCAGAATGAGATCCGTGAGCAGATCGCGGCAAACAGCTTACCGCTTGACCAGATGCTGATCATGCAGGAGCTGAATTACCGCATTTGTGTGCTGGAGACTTTTGAGAGCCTGTGCAAATCCGCGCCGGTCACGATGGACACCAAAGCTATGGGATTCCATTTTCAGCTTGTAGACGCCTATGTGCGCTTTACGCTGAACGAGCGCAAGTTCGGTCCCAAGACAGATGCCGAAGGACAGAAAAAGCGTGAAACTGCCCTGCAGTCCTTTACGCAGGTAGCGCAGGACGGTCGCAAGCGTTTCTCCAGCTTTAGCGCATCTACGCAGGAACAGTACAAAACCTGCATCAACAATTACATTAAGACGATTCTGCCCGTCTGGATGCAGTATCGCAACACCTATATCAATTTCTAAGGAGGCTTTCTAATGAGTCAGAACAACTCGAATGATAAGGCGGCTATGCTTGCCAAAATCGAAGGAATCAACGAGGTGGAGGGATTCGATCCGACACCGTTTGCGGTAGATTATACCGACCTGGAAACCGGTGAGGTGCGCAAGCGCCTCCCGGTTATGATCCAGATGGCGTGGTTTCGTATGAAGTATCCCGAAGGGCGTATTGCCATTACGGTATCACCCGGAAAGGATTGCTTTGTAGCAACAGCTAAGGTATACCCAAGCTACAAGGACGGTGCGGAATGCTATCTTGCCGAGGCAACAGCGTCAAGAACTTATCAGGCAGATAAACCGTCAGTTTCACCCAGAGAATGGGCACAGACGGCGGCGGTCGGCATTGCGCTTCGTAACGCAGGCTTTGGCTTGCAGTTTGCGGCGACCGGTGATGATTTCGGAGATATTGAGCCAGAGAAAATGGGTATGGGAGATAATAACGCAGACACAGGAAATACGGATAATCCGGAAACCACAGCGAATAAAACTGAAACAGAG
>CAZIQF010000078.1:0-1703 GCA_964541525.1 uncultured Staphylococcaceae bacterium
CGCCGGTCACGGCGTCCTTTTTGACAATGAGCAGAGAACCCATTTTATCATTGCCGAAGGTCACGGGGATGACGTCCTGATCCTTACCGGAGAGATAGACTGTTTCCGCGGCGTCTGTGATCACATACCCGTCCGGCGCGGAGATCTCTTCGCAGACGTAAGTGCCTGCGGCGAGGCCCGTTAAAATGGCGGTCCCGTTTTGCGAGGTTTTGATCTCTCCGACCACAGTACCGCCAGTGCCGGAGGTGCCGCCAAGGTAGCGGATGCGGAACCACGCGCCCTCCAGCGGCTGACCGCTTTCGCTGTCCACCTTGCGGATGATGATGGCGGAAAGAGGCGTGTTCTCAAAGGTCAATACTTTGCTTTCTCCACCGGAGATGAAGCATTCCTGCGTGGCAGGCTCCTTGATGGCATACCCGGACGCAGGTTCCAATTCCGTTACTTTGTACCAGCCATCCTTGACCTCGGGGAGAATGATTTTTCCGCTTGCGTCAGAAAAGTAAGTGCCGAGGTCATTGAGCTCGCCGGTGTCGGTATGGTTGCTGCCATACCAGATCTGGAACTTGGCACCCTTGATGGGATCGCCGGTGACACTGTCCACCTTGCGAATCTCCAAGCTGGGCTTGAGAGCGTTGAAGAAGGTGACGGTAGATGTCTCACCGGGTTTCAGCGCTACCTCCTGCGGAATGGGGCAGAGAATGACATGACTGGGGACATTGATCTCCGTTACTTTGAATGTGCCAACAGGAACAGAGTCGAGGAAAATCCGCCCATGGTTATCGGTCGTGGCGCTGGTAGAAAAGCTGCCGTCGATCTGCTCGATACGGTAGGTCACGCCCTCGATGGGCTCACCATTGGCGATGTTCTTCTTGACAATTTCAAGACCGGGCTTTTCATAGTCAACGAAAGTGCCCTCGGAGGTTTTGCCGGGGCGCAGCGCCACGGTCTGCTCGGTATTGGTTACGATGTACGGCTCGGGAACGGATTCCTCACGCACAACATAGACACCGGCAGGAATGGCCGAGAGCGTTGCGGAGCCGTCCGTCCCGGTCGTGACGGAGGTAGAATAGCTGCCGGTAACGGACTTAATGGAAAACACCGTGCCGGCAATCGGTTTGCCGCTCATGGCGTCCCGCTTGGTGATCTTCATGTCGGGGAGCGCGTAATTTTCCGCCGTAACGGTGTACTGCTTATCGCCGTCCGTAGTATCCACATAGACGCTGATGGGCGTAGAGTCGGCGCAGTACCCTGTGGGGGCTTCGACTTCTACAAAAGACCACAGGCCCTTGGTGACGTCGTTGACCTCGATGATGCCGCCGTTTGCCGTTACATTGCTGCCCACGATCTGTCCGTCCCGATAAATCAGAAAGCGGGCACCATCTAAACCACGGGTGGTTCCTGCGGCAACCTTCCGCAGTGTAATATCAGCGTCCCCAGCCGGCGGAGCAGAATCATCACCGTCCTGCGGTTTATCCTTTACCACCAGCTTACGCGGACCATAATAGTTGAAGAAGGACTGGTTCTTGCGATTGCTTGAAAGAGCAAATACCGCCCCTTTTGCAGCATCATCTTCAATTACGGAGGCGACCTGTCCTCGCGCTGCATATTCTGCGATTTGACGCTGAAATTCGGCATCCTCCTGCGCCTTCTGCGCAAGCATGGAGTCGATGAGGCTCAGATATAGGTCATAGGTATCCGCGTTG
>CAZIQF010000079.1:0-1676 GCA_964541525.1 uncultured Staphylococcaceae bacterium
TGGCGGCAATGACCTTTAACTGGTTATATTCCGATACCTGATCGATCTGTTTAAAACACTCCTCCAAAGAAGCCCAGATCTTTTCTCCAAACACATAGACATCCTCACGGATCCCCATGGATAAGTACATCCTTTTTGAATCCATTCTTTTATTCCTCTTCCAATTTCTTCTATATTTGTTCCTGATTCATTTTTAAATCATTCTTATTGGTTTCGTCGTTTCCACTGATTTCTTCGGTTCATACATCTGTTCTGATCTGTTCATCCGCTTATAGAAGGGACTGATAATAGGGGCGCATATAAGCTAATAAAGCTTCGGTATCGGCTCCAATCTCCGATTTGTCCACCCAGATCACATTCCGCTCCCTCCGGAACCACGTCAGCTGCCGCTTGGCAAAATGCCGCGTATCCCGTTTAATCCGGTAAATGGCTTCGTCAAGGGTGATCTTTTCATCCAGATAATCCAGAATTTCCTTATAGCCCAGTCCCTGCATGGAAACCATGTCACGGTGATATCCCATTTCCTTAAGGTGCTTCACCTCATCAAGCAGTCCGTTGCGCACCATTTCATCCACACGCTGTTCAATTCTTTCATAAAGCTTTTCCCGGTCATCGTTTAAGACAAAATACCGGAATTCATACGGGGATTCTTTCTGTTGCTGCGTTTCATTATGCTCAGAAATCGGATAATGATTCTTCTCATAAAATTCCAGTGCACGGATTACACGCTTGGCGTTATGAAAATGAATCTTTTCAGCCGATACGGGATCCACCTTTTCAAGCAGCCCGTGAAGATATTCCTCTCCTTTTTCAGCAAGGAGCTGTTCATATTTCTGACGGATCCCATCATCTGCTTCTTCCTCAAAGCAGATATCATAAATCAGCGACTGAATATAAAATCCGGTTCCTCCGACCACAATCGGTATATGCCCGTTTGCATAAATCTGTGCCATGGCCTTCTTCGCCATCTGCTGAAAGACATAAATATTAAATTCTTCCTCCGGATTCAGGCAGTCAATCAGGTAGTGTGGAACGCCGCACATTTCTTCCTTCCGGATCTTTGCAGAGCCGATGTCCATATAACGGTACACCTGCATGGAATCTGCCGAGATAATCTCGCCCTGTACCTCTTTGGCAAGGGCGATGGAAAGCGCGGTCTTTCCGACTGCCGTAGGCCCTGTCAGAATAAGCAGGGGTGGTTTCTTCTCCATAGCTTCACCTACGTTACAATTCTCTTAAACTTCTTCTCAATTTCATATTTACTCATGGAAATAATCGTCGGTCTTCCATGTGGACAATGATAAGGATTGTCCAGTGTCAGCATCTCATCCAAAAGGGCCGAAACCTCTTCGAAAGTCAGGCTGTTATTTCCCTTTACGGCTGCCTTGCATGCCATGGATGCCAGTTTATTTAAGATGACATCCGGCTGATCCTTCATGGGATTCTCACACAGTTCATCCAATACCTCACGGAAGAATTCCATTTCCTCGCAGCCATATAAATCTACCGGCATACTGCGGATCGCCACAGAACCGGTTCCAAACTCCTCAATTTCAAATCCAAGGGAGGTAAAATAATCCCGATAAGAAAGCAATGCCTGTTCTTCCTTGCTGTCTAAATGAAGCACCACCGGCGGCGTAATCAGCGTGAAGCCAAACTGCCCCAGCATGGTCACC
>CAZIQF010000080.1:0-1610 GCA_964541525.1 uncultured Staphylococcaceae bacterium
GGTATACTCTCGTGCTTGCGTCTAACCCCGTATTCCCTATGACGGCGCAAAAGAAAAGAATGTTATGGGCAGGCGTAAATCCCGACGACTTCGCGTTAATCACTTCTTATGAAAATTCCCACTACTGCAAGCCCAATCCGCTTTACTTTAAAGAAATTGCCGACAAATTAGGAGTGAAGCCGAGCGATTGTTTAATGGTCGGTAACGATACGACCGAGGACGCCGCGGCGCTGTCGGTTGGCGTTGATTTCTTTTTGCTGACCGACTGCCTTTTGAATAAAGAGAGCAAAGACATTTCGAAATTTACGCGCGGCAGTTTTGCGCAATTATTAAATTACATAGAAAATCTGTAATAAAAGTAGACAACATATTTATAGAAGAACAAATTACAATGCAGCGCCCCCTATGGAAGAAGAGCCCCAAAAGCCCAAGAAGAAAAAGCTATCAAAAAAACAAAAAGGTTGGATTATTGCCGGCTCTGTTATCGGCAGTATCGCCATTATAATCTTAATGGTATCCTACCGAAATGGAAACAACAGATAATACATATCCGCTTGTGGTAATGGTAAACGGAACGGGCGTAGCCGCCTCGAAATATAAGCCCATCTTCGACCACCTTGCCAGCTGGGGCTTTATGGTTGCCGGCACGAAAGAAGTTGACGCCGGCGACGGGAAAAATTCGGGGATATGCCCTCTCGTTGAATTGCAGGAAAAGTACAGTAATATTTCCGACGGCGTTTCAAAGATAATAGCGCGCAGAGTAGATACCGATCACGGGGAGATGCTGCCTTATGCCGACGGATATATGACGGCGTGGTTTATGTATTGGCTTAAAGGCGATAGCGAAGCACAAAAGGCTTTCTTTGGCGATAATGCCGAAATACAATCAAACACTATTTGGCAGGACGTGGAAAAGAACATTTGACAATAAAACGTATAGGCGAGCTTTTATAGGAAGTTCGACTATTACAAATTATTAAGGAGTTGCTATGAAAAAAAGTAAAGGATTACAAATGGAAATTTTACAAAACTATTTTTCAATTCAAGATAATATCGCAACGCTAAAACTTGTGTATGATACTTTTGCAGAGTTAGTAAATCCAAATTTCGGCGATGACAAAATAGAAAAACTAAACGATACGTTGTTTTCGGATATTCGAGAAGTTGTATCTTTGTTGCCTAAAAAGTATAAATTAAACTTACAAATAGTTATAAAAGATTTCGGAGAATACAGCAAAGAAGAATGTGAAAAAATAGTAATTCAAAATGTAACATTATCCGCTTATCAAACGCTTAAACAAAAAATTAAAAAACTTGTAGCCGGGTGGTCGTTGATTGGCACAGGCGCTATTACATTGCTTTTGAGTTACATACTTCGCGATCAGAGCTTGTGGTTTGACTTAATAAATATAAGCGGGACTTTGTTTGTTTGGGAAGGCGTAAATATGGCGTTTATAGAAGAGAGTTTTGAAAATATAGCAATGAAAACTTTGGCGAAATCAATACACAAGGTTTCTATTGAAGGAGACAAAGAGGTGATTAAACAAGGAATAAATATATGAAATACAAAGGAACACTTATTGTTGTTAAAGATTGTAATCGTGCGTTAA
>CAZIQF010000081.1:0-1605 GCA_964541525.1 uncultured Staphylococcaceae bacterium
ACGCTTAACCGTGCGTATCACTCCGCGCGCATGAAAAATGGCCGACTTGTGCCGACCGCGCAATTCATCCTCGCGGCGATATACGCCACGCACACGAAATGCCTCAGCCGCCCGATGACCGGACATACTCCGCAGAAGTTACCGCCTTACGGCGCAATCTCCTGCATCATCGCAGTTGCACGCGCAGACTATCCCCACACGCGCTCGCTTATTGTAATACACGCGCCCGTGAATGTCAAGCCCTTTTTTGTGATTTTTCATAAATTTTTTCGAGAAACTTTGTAGGAAACGGAGAAAAACGCCGCCCCTTTCGGTGCGGCGTTTTTCTCCGTGTCAACATGCAGTGTCGTCATTCGAATCGTCCTCGGCTTGCAGGTAGAGCTCTTCGCAAGTAAGCTGCGCCTTGATTAGTATCTCCGAAGCAGCACAGTATTTGCACCGATCCATTTCCTCTATCGCATCGCTGACCGCATTGAATAAGCGGAAATACATTTTTTCGTAGTTTGGCATAATTCCCTCCAAAAATTTCATCTTTAGAAGTAGTATAGCATTCTTTAAAGATAAAATCAAGCATATACTTCATCTTTAGAAATATGCGAGGGTATCCATGAAAATCTATTGGAATGGAAAATCAAAAAATATCATTGGGCAAAAGGTTCGCACGCTTCGCAAAGAATGCGGGCTGACCCAGAAGGCACTTGCGACGAAGCTGCAATTAGAGGGCTGGGATTTTACAGAATTAACCGTCTTGCGTATCGAAAACGGCACGCGTTTTGTACCGGATTACGAGGTAAAAGCTTTAGCGCAAATCTTCGGCGTTTCCTACGCAGCCTTGCTGGATACTACTTCAGATCAGGAGGCAACACAATGAAGCCATTCAGAATTAACACGGAAGATGAGAAAATATCATCAGTCAGCCGAACAATTCGCATGAAAGCGGAGACTTTTGACAAGATCAACGACTTGAATCTAAAAACCGGCGTTTCTTTTAATAAAATTGTGAACCAGTGCATTGAATA
This sequence comes from uncultured Staphylococcaceae bacterium, assembly GCA_964541525.1. Classification (GTDB taxonomy): domain Bacteria; phylum Bacillota_I; class Bacilli_A; order ML615J-28; family CAG-313; genus UBA1737. The sequence goes on from CAZIQF010000081.1 coordinate 1,020, forward strand.
CGCGCTTGCAAACTATGAAGAAGAGAAACGCGAGGAATGAGGATGTCCTATTCAGATGCGCAAAAGGAAGCAACCGCAAGATATAATAAAAAAGCTTATGACCGCATCAGTGTTTTCGTACCCAAAGGACAGCACAAGAAAATCGCTGAATTTGCAGCGAAGCAAGGAAAAAGTACGAATCGTTTCATTCTTGATGCAATCGCGCGGGAAATGGAGCAACATAGAGATTGAGAGGACGCACGCAAAAAATTTACTGAGAAACGAACGAAACCCCACAGATCGCCAATAGGAGGTCTGTGGGGTTCAACATTGCTATATTACCATCGCTCTGCGTATGTAGCGTCCTTCTCAGCAGGACTGGGGCATCGTTATGATACTCTTTGTAGGGCGGGGACATGTCCCCGCCGGTGTAGGAACTACCAAGTGCATAATCATTTTGTTTGTCTGTACCGTCTGCCGCTGCGCGGTCATTGGGGACATGTCCCCGCCCTACATTTCGTTCGTTTTTTACTCGTCAAAATCCGAAGGATATTCTGACTGCAAAATATACATCTCCTCGGTTTTTTGCAGAGCCGTTTCTAATTTG
>CAZIQF010000082.1:0-1594 GCA_964541525.1 uncultured Staphylococcaceae bacterium
GCTATCCTAATAGTGTTTGAGCCTATCTAAACGGATAGACCTACTGCTTAGGAGATTTCGTATTAGGAATAATTAAACTTTTAACCTTTGGAATTTTAGGAATATTTTGGATTATAGATATATTTATAATATCTAAAAGAACCAAAGATCTTAATTACAAAATAGTATTAAAATATATATAACAATTTTTAAAATAATTAAGGTTATAGGCTTTTGCCTATAACCTTTTTACATATATCTAAATATTTATTAATAATTTATACTGGTTTGAAAAGGTATACCTTTTAGTACCATTGAAAGGAGAAATAATGAAAAATAAAAAAATAGTGTCATAAGTATAGGACATGCTGCATTCTCTAACTGTAGTAGTTTGACAAGCATAGAGGTTAATAGTGGTAATAAAGTATATGATTCAAGAAACAACTGCAATGCAATTATTGAAACAGCAACCAATACATTAATTGTAGGATGTATGAGTACTATAATCCCAAATAGTGTCACAAGCATAGGAGAATCTGCATTTTCTGGATGTAGTAATTTAACAAGCATAGAACTACCAAATAGTGTCACAAGTATAGGGGATTCTGCATTTTCTGGATGTAGTGGTTTAACAAGCATAGAACTACCAAATAGTCTTACAAGTATAGGATGGTCTGCATTTTCTGGATGCAGTAGTATAACAAGTATAACCTTACCGTTTGTAGGTAATGGTAGTGATAAAACACATTTAGGTTACATCTTCGGTGCAAGTGATTATTCTAACAATTCAACATATATTCCAAACTCTTTAAAAGAAGTAAAAATAACTAGATGCACAAGTATAGGATACGAAGCATTTTCTGGATGTAGTAATTTAACAAGCATAGAAATACCAAGTAGTGTCACAAGTATAGGAGAATCTGCATTCAAAGGTTGTAGTAGTATAACAAGCATAGAAATACCAAATAGTGTCACAAGTATAGGAAGCTCTGCATTTTCTGGTTGTAGTAGTTTGACAAGCATAGAAATACCAAGTAGTGTCACAAGCATAGGAAGGTATGCATTCTCAGGTTGTAGTAGTTTAGCAAGTATAACTTTACCATTTATAGGTAATGGTAACGATGAAACCCATTTTGGTTACATCTTCGGTGCAAGGAATCATTTTGACAATTCAGAATATGTTCCAAACTCTTTAAAAGAAGTAAAAATAACTGAAGGTACAAGTATAGGGGACTCTGCATTTTCTGGTTGTAGTAATTTAACAAGCATAGAAATACCAAATAGTGTCATAAGTATAGGGTATTATGCATTCTATGGTTGCATCAATTTAACTATCCGTTGTGAAGCGAATAATAAGCCTAGTGGCTGGAATGAGCATTGGAATCCGAATAATTGCGTGGTTGTGTGGGGATATAAAAAAGTATCAGTTATAAAATAAATATTTTGAAAAATTTAGCAATTAATCGTATAAAACAAACTATGCAATACTGCTGAAATTCTGAATTGGTTATTTTTAAAGCATAATATAAAGAAAAAACTAATTAGTAAATTATTTTTATTGTATAAAAAGGCAAAACACATACTATTCAATTCATATAATAAAATATTTTATTAA
>CAZIQF010000083.1:0-1569 GCA_964541525.1 uncultured Staphylococcaceae bacterium
CGCCTGCGGGCGTCGACGAGGGCTTCGCGCCCTCGACTGCGTCGCCTTTTATAAAAGGCGGGCGAAAATTTTATCTTGGCGTTGGCAGGGGCGAAAATTTTCATGCCGAAAAGCTCGGAATGAGGCTTTCGGGTGTACATCTGTTAAAAGTTTTTGTAAAGAGGGCACGGGAGGAAGCCCTTTTTTCAAAAAGGTTTCCTCCCGTTGAAAGGCGAACGACGCACCGCATAGGGCGCCGGTTTTCTGAGCCTCAGATGATATTTTCCACAGCGCTTTTGTACGCCGCAATTTTTTTGTCGGTGTCGGACTTGTTCTCGCCCGACACAAGGAAATAGAATTTGACTTTCGGCTCTGTGCCCGAAGGACGGACGATGATTACGTCGCCGCCTTCAAGTCTGTAAAAGAGTACATCCGACTTCGGAAGACCTGTCGGCGTCACCTTGCCGCTCGAAAGGTCGGTGAAGGTTTCTCTCATGTAGTCTCCGACGGTTTCAACCTTGACCCCGGCAAATTCTCTCGGAGGATTGTTCCTGAAATTTGACATAAGGGCGCTCATCTTTTCCGGACCGTCTGTTCCCGTCATGTTGACTTCAAGATTCTGCTCGGAGGAGAAGCCGTATTTTGCATAAAGACTGCCGAGCGCGTCAAAAAGCGTCATGTTCTTTGATTTGTAGTATGCCGTCATCTCGGTTATCAGCATGGAGGCGACAACCGCGTCTTTGTCGCGCGCATATGTGCCTTTCAGGTAGCCGTAGCTTTCCTCAAAGCCGAACAGAAAGTCCCCGTGTCCTTCTTTTTCATAGTTTTTGATGACCTCGCCTATGAACTTGAAGCCGGTCAGGACATTGTGCATTTTCACGCCGTGCGAAGCGCAGATTTTCGAGGCAAGCTCGGTCGAAACAATGCTTTTAACCGCATAAGGCTCTGCGGGCATAGTGCCTGTCAGCTCGTATGCGGAAATGATATAGTCAAGCAGCAGTGCGCCCATCTGATTTCCCGTTACAGTCATAAACGAGCCGTCCGATGTGCGGGTGACAACGCCTACTCTGTCCGCGTCCGGGTCTGTCGCAATTACAAGGTCGCTGCCGACCTTTTCCGCAATTTCTATTCCAAGCTCAAAAACCTCGGGAAATTCGGGATTGGGCTTTTTTACGGTCGGAAAGTTTCCGTCGAGCACCATTTGCTCAGGGACGGTGTAAAGATGCTTAAGCCCGATGCGTCCGAGTATTTCCGGAACGAGTTTGTAGCCTGTTCCGTGAAGCGGAGTGTAGACGATTTTGAGGTCGTCCGCAACATTTTTCACTGCGTCCGGGTTTACCATCTGCTTTTCCACCTCGTCAAGATAAGCGCGGTCGATTTCCTCGCCTATGATGACGATTTTGCCTTCGGCAACCGCCGTGTCATAGTCTGCAATCTTAACTCCGCCGAAAATATCGACTTTGTTTATCTCCGCCGAAACGGTTGCCGCATGCTCCGGGGGAAGCTGAGCGCCATCCTCCCAGTATGCTTTGTAGCCGTTGTATTCCTTCGGGTTGTGCGATGCCGTAATATTTATTCCGGCAACGCAGT
>CAZIQF010000084.1:0-1531 GCA_964541525.1 uncultured Staphylococcaceae bacterium
GAAAAAGTAAATGAATTTTTAGAGTTTAAAGAACTTAATTCTCTAATAGTTCATTCGTTAATATCTAGGATAGAAGTTGGATACAGAGATAATCCAAGGACTATCAAAATATATTACAAGTTCATCGATGATTCTATATCAAATTAATATGGATTTAAGACAACTTGTGATATAATATTAGATGTAATAGTAAAGAGGAGATTGGAGTTGCAATAGGATAGTCCAGTCGAGACTTCGTTATTTTGGTTATCCTCAAGGTATTATTCGCCCGAATTATGTAGATTTATAAGTCCTGATGATATTGAATATTTAGATACAGAATCTGTTAATGGACTAAATTTATATTGCTACTGCAAAAATAATCCAATCATGTATGCTGATCCTAGTGGACACTTTACAATTGCTGCGTTATTGATTTCTGTAGGATTAAGCCTAGCTTTTGAATTTGTCGGAGATTTAATTGATGGAAATGGGGTTGACCATTCGTTAAGAGAATATATCGGTGCCGGTGTTTCTGGATTATTTGGTGGACTTGGTGGAGGTTTTGGAGCTCAAATAGTCTTTTCAGTTGCCGGAGGAATTGCTGACTCTTGGATTAGTGGAGAACTAAACGGCGACAACATGGGCCAAGTATTATTTAGTATAGGCGTTTCTACTGTACTATCATCTGTTGCTGGTCATTTAGGCGGTAAATTAGCATCGAAGTTGAAAGGAAATTCGTTAGCTAAATTAGGTCGTCATGAAATTAAAAATAGTATGAAAAATATGGGATTAAAATTCAGCTTGAATAAAAATGGAACCAGTGCAAAAGCAATAACAAAATTTTTAAATAAAGACACTAGTGTCTGGTTAGGTAAAATTGTTGGAGAATATGGTATGGCTGGTACGGTATCAGGTTTATATAGTCTTTTGCCATTTTAAAAAGAGGTGATTTAATTGAAAAAAATATCAAAATATGAATATGAAGAAGGACCTAATAATAGTTATTGGAACGGAAATTATAGGGCACCATTTTCAGGTCCAACGCCAATAGGAAGAAAAATATTAATAGGCTTAATTTATTTATGTTTCATATTCGGAGTTATTTTGTTATTTTTTAATGAAAATAAATTATTTATTTTTTCTATAGTTTCTATGTTGTTGTTTATAGTATTAAAACATAACCCATTAAGAATTCTTAATATGTTCCAAAATACACTTAGAAATTTTAAGAAAAATGTAAATATTTATGATAAATTCGTTAATGAATGTAATTATTTTTTGACTAATGAAAAGATTAGAGGCAAATTAAAGGTCAAAAAAATTAATATTTCATATTTTGATAGTTCAGTTGTTACTTTAATAAGTAAGAATGATAAAAAAAAGATTATAATAAATAGGAATAAAATTGTAATTAAAACTTATAATGGTGATAAAAATACAATTAAAAATGAATATTATCAATATAATAGTTTAAAAAAATATATTGAATATTTATTCGAAATAATAAAATAAACAAACATCACTTTTAACATTAAGGATGAGATTGTAG